>NZ_BATR01000156.1 GCF_000739655.1 Verrucomicrobium sp. BvORR106
CCCTGGCAGAGGCCATGGATCAGACGATCCGCATCAACGAGGCCTATCAGCTTCTGCTCCGCCCTGCCGGGAAGCAAAAGCCGACTTCCGTGACTTCCCCGAAGCTGACTTTGCCGGCAGCCCCCGTCCTCGCCGAGCCCAAAGTGGAGCAGGTCCCGCCGCGCATCCTTGGGCCCCGGCTCCGCTTGCCGCCGGCTCCCGTGATCGCTGCCAGCCCCACCTTCACCCCTGTGGGACAGAGTCGGACCGGCTCTTCCTCGTCAGGCGTGTTATCCCCTCGCACCCCGGTCAGGACATCGTCAGAGTTCGTCCCGTCCCCGCCGCCCACCACCGTGCGGACCGCGTCGTCGTCAGTTTCGGGACAGCCGTTCCGCCTGACGGTCCCCTGGATGGTCGGCATCGGTGGCGTGATCGCGCTAATGATCATCTGGAGCTTCACCCAGGCGGGAATCAGGAGCCGGATGCAGCGCAGCTTTTTCGGATCTGGCTCTTCCTCGTCGGGTGACAGCCCATCCTTCTCCTCCACTCTGCCCCCCCGTCCCGCCCGTCTGCCCGCGCAATTCGAGGGGCTTTATCAGCAGGCGACGGTGGAAAACGACCCCGTGGCGCAGCGCAAACTCGGTGACAACCTCCGGTACAGCGCCGCCTACGAGGAATCTGACCGCTCCCAATCCACGGCTTGGTACCGCATGGCAGCCAGTCAGGGTGACACGGAAGCTCAACGACAGTTGGGAGATGCTTACCGATTCGGACTGGGCGTGGTGCCCGACATGGGGCAAGCCATCGCCTGGTATCAGAAAGCTGCCTCCAACGGCGACTCAAAGGCCCGGGAGACGCTGAAGAAACTGACTCAATAGGACCGGTGCCGTTGGCTTGACGGGAGTGCTAGCGTGGCCCGATGCGTTCCCGCCACGTTTTGAGCCGCTGTTTGGCCCGTCTACTCCCCGCCTTTGCCAGCCTGGCTATTCTGGCTGGCTGCGCGTCAAAGAAGGCGTGGCAGGCAGAAGGCGTCACGGAATTCCGGGTGCTGAACACCAATTCTGAAAAATGCGGCACCGTGAGTGATCCCGGGACGGTACGGGAGCTACTGGAGTGTTTTTCCCGGGCCACCCCCTCCCTGGATCCCAACGGCCTCAGCCGCCCCTGGACTCACAAGGTGGACATCGTGGGCACGAGCCCAGAGTGTGATCGGTGGCTCTACTCCGACCGCACGGGCGAGTACGTCCTGCTCTCTGTGTACGGCACCACGGTGAAGAAGCTCACGCCGCCAGATCGCGAGCGGGTGAACGAATTGCTGCCGCGCAAAGTAGAAGATCCCTTCGCAGCCCTGCGCGCGGGCCAATAATTCTTCCTTCCCCAGGTGTCCAAAAGCGGTGTGGAATGCCTTTATTCCTGCATTCACGCCGCATCATGAAACTCCTGCCGCTTCTATTGCTCGCACTGACCGTCCCTGGGGCGGTGCTCCCCACCCTTCACGCTGCTGCCGCCACCACGGAGGCGGACGTCATTGTTTACGGGGCCACCCCCGGCGGCTTCTGCGCCGCCATCGGGGCCGCCCGCGAAGGTGCCAAGGTGATACTCCTAGAACCGACCGCCCATGTCGGCGGGGTGAACACCGGGGGACTCAGCTTCAGTGACTCCAACCAGACTGTGCGCAGCACGCTGAAGGGTCTCTTTGAAGAATGGCACCTCCGGGTGGAAAAGGACTACAAAGACCGCGGCATCACCCTCAAGTACGATGTGATGGTGAAGGACCAGTCCGTTTGGACTTATGAACCCAGCGTCGCCGCCCGGGTCACCAACCAAATGCTGAAAGAGGCCGGGGTGCAGGTGCTGACCAAACGGCAGCTCGAGAAGGTCCATAAAGACGGGGCCGCCATCAGCGAGCTCGCCACCTCCGACGGCACGTTCAAAGGCAAGACCTACATCGATGCCACCTACGAGGGCGACCTCATGGCAGCCGCAGGCGTGGCCTGGACCATTGGCCGCGAGGGCCGCAAGGCCTATGGCGAAAGCCTCGCCGGCAAACAGTACCCGAAGGCCAAGATGCCCATCTCCGGGCTCAACGACCAGGGCAAGCCCCTGCCTCTCATCACCACCACCGATGCCGGCCCTGAGGACGAGGGCGACAACAATGTGATGGTGTACAGCTTCCGCCTCTGCCTTACCGGGAACCCCGCCAACCGGACGCCGTTTCCTGAACCGGCCAACTATGACCCCGCCCGGTTCGAGGTCGCACGACGCTACTTCCAGGCCACGAAGAATGCGCCCCTCCTCTGGGACCTGTATCCCCTGCCAGGTGAGAAGTTCGATGCCAACAACGGCATCGGCAAACAGCTCTCCATGGGCCTCGTCGGCGCCTGCAATGGCTGGAGCGAAGCCAGCCCGGCCGAGCGCGAGAAGATCTGGAAGGCCCACAAGCAGTACACGCTGGAGCTGTACAAATTCCTCACCACGGATCCCGCCGTGCCGGAGGCGCATCGCCGCCAACTGGCAGAGCTTGGACTTTGCAAAGACGAGTTCGCCGACTACGGCCACTGGTCACCCCAGCTCTATGTTCGTGAAGGCCGCCGCATGAAAGGGATCTACTTCCTCACCCAGGTCGACATCCAGGAGAAGCCCGGCAAGGAGGACGCCATCGCCGTATCTTCCTTCCCCATCGACTCCCATGACTGCCAGCGCGTGGCCCTGCCGGATGGTGGCGTCATCAATGAGGGCACCATTTTCCCGGTGCGTCTGGAAGGCCGTCGCCATGGCCCCGCCTTCCACATCCCCTACCGCAGCATCCTGCCGCAGAAGGCGGAGTGCACAAACCTCCTTGTGCCTGTGGCGCTGTCCTGCACCCACGTCGCGATTTCCTCGATCCGCGTGGAACCCACCTGGATGGCGATCGGCCATAGCGCCGGGGTGGCTGCCGCCCTGGTCGCCAAAAGCAACGCTTCGGCCCAGGATCTGCCATACGCCCAGCTGAAGGAACGCCTCGTGGCTCAGGGACAAGCACTGGAACTTCCGGTGCTCCCCCCCTGCCTCCCAAGCCAGTACTTCCAGTGAGCCTCGATCCCGCGTCTCTGCCGGGCATCGTTCTTGATGATTCCCAGGCGCAGGTGACAGGAAACTGGGACCGCTCCAGCAACTTCAAACCCCATGTGGGCCAGGGTTACCTGCACGACGGCAGCCGTGGTGACGGCCTGTCCACCGCCACGTTCAAGGTGAAAGTGCCCAAGGCCGGACGTTATGACCTGCGCATGGCCTACTCCCCGCACGCCACCCGGGCGGCCAAAGTCCCGGTGGTCATCAAGTCCGGCGGCAAGGAAACCAGCCTCACCGTGGACCAGACCAAGCCGCTGGACAGCGGCACCGCCTTCCGCAGCGTGGGTCAGGTGGATCTGGCTGGCGATGGCACTCAGGAGACGACCATCACCGTCTCCAACTCCGGCACGGAAGGCTTCGTCATCCTCGATGCCTTCCAGCTGGTCGAGATCGCCAAGCCGTAGGTTGTTCCATTCATAGGACGGAGGGAGTCTTTCGAGCTCCCTCTGCTCCTATTCATCACTCAAAAGACCGAGGATCCGGCGCAGTTCCGGACCGATGCGGCGAAGCTGCTCGCGATGGACCGAAGCGAGCTTCCCCAGCAACTCCTCTCCCCTTTCCGTCAGGCGAATGAAGACCTGACGACGATCTTCCTCGGAAGGCTCCCGCGAGACCATTCCCTCCGCCACGAGACGGTCCACCAGGCCCACGGCACTGTGGTGCTGCACCTGCAGGCGCTCCGCCAGCTCGCCGATTTTCACCTGCTCACGGGACGGATATCCCTTGATGGCGAGCAGGGCCAGATATTGCTGCGGCGAGGTCCCCTCTGACTTGGCCGCCTCCTCGCTAAACCGCAGGAACTGCCTCAGGGAGAACCGGAAAGCAGCCAGCGTTTCATATTCGCGCTTGGAGAGTTTGAACGATGCCATGGAGTCTTGCACCATGCAGTGCGGGCAGCTTTCATGCCAGCGTTAGTTGACATATATCGCATTACGATATATGTACAGCGCCCCATGCCGACTGCCAGTCCCGCGCCCTCAGTTCAAGCCGCTGCGCCTTCCACCGCGCCCCCGCCCTCTCACCATCTAGCGGACTACCGCATTTCTTACCGGGTGCTCGTGTTGAGCGGTCTCGCTGTGGTCGCCGCCTGTGCCAGCAGCGTGGTCGCGAAGATCCTGGTCTGGCTCATCAATGGGATCACGAATCTCTGCTTTCACCTCACCTGGTCCGCGAGCGATACCACCCCGATCGGGCACCCTTGGGGAGCCTGGGTCATCGCCATCCCCGTCATTGGAGCGCTTATCATCGGCCTCATGGCCCGCTATGGCTCGGAGAAGATCCGCGGCCACGGCATCCCGGAGGCGCTGGAAGCGATTCTTTTGGGCCGCAGTCGCATCCAGCCCAAGGTTGCGATCCTCAAGCCCATCTCGGCCGCAATTTCCATCGGCACGGGTGGCCCGTTCGGCGCAGAAGGTCCCATCATCATGACCGGAGGGGCTCTGGGCTCGATCATCGCCCAGCAATTTCATCTCAGCGCCGCAGAGCGCAAGACCCTGCTCGTGGCGGGCTCCGCTGCAGGCATGACCGCGATCTTCGGCACGCCGGTGGCGGCAGTCCTGCTGGCGGTGGAGCTGCTGCTCTTTGAGTGGAAGCCGCGCAGCCTCATTCCTGTGGCCGTGGCCGCCGTGGTCGCCACGGTCCTGCGCCCCTACTTTCTCGGAGCTGGCCCGGTCTTCCCCGTCCCGGCCCACGCGGCCCTGAGCGGTGAGCAGATCGGTTATGCGAGCCTGCTCGGCATCCTGGTAGGTCTGGGTTCGGCCCTGGCCACCTCCATCGTCTATGCTGCGGAAGACGCCTTCAAGAAAGTGCCCGTGCACTGGATGTGGTGGCCCGCGATCGGCGCTGTGTTTGTGGGCATCGGCGGGCTCATCGAACCCCGTGTGCTGGGTGTGGGTTACGGTACCATCCATCAACTGCTCCTCGGGGAACTCTCCGGGCGCACCCTGATCGGCCTGGCGCTGCTCAAGGCCATCGTTTGGGCCATCGCCCTGGGTTCCGGCACCTCTGGAGGCGTGCTGGCCCCATTGCTGATCCTGGGAGGTGCCATAGGTGCCTTCTTTGGCCAGTGGATCCCTGGCGGGGACCTGGGCCTGTGGGCTCTGGTCGGTCTGGCCGCCATGATGGGCGGCACCATGCGGGCTCCGCTGACTGCAATGATCTTTGCCGTGGAACTCACGCACGATTTCAACGTTATGCCCGCCTTGCTGGCCTCCAGCGTGGTCGCCTTCGCCATCACCGCCCTTTGGCTGCGGAGATCCATCCTCACGGAAAAGCTGGCCCGCCGCGGCCAGCACATCACCTGTGAATACAGCATCGATCCCTTCGAGCTCGCCAGGGTTCAAGATGTCATGGATTCACAGGTGCCCCTCGTGGCAGGAGTCACCAAGCTCCAGGATCTGGCCAGCCGCATTGCCTCAGGAGAGAGCGTCCTGGCCGGGCACCAGGCCACCTTCATCGTGGATGATGAGCAGCGCCTCACCGGCATCGTCACGCGGGGCGACCTGCTGCGGGCCCTTCCGGATGCTGCGGAAAACTCCTCCCTCACCGTGGCAGAGGCAGGCTCCCGCACCCTGGTGGTGACCTATCCGGATGAGCCTCTTGCCGATGCATTGAACCGCATGCTGACCCAGAACATCGGCCGCATGCCTGTGGTGGAGCGCAGTTGCCCAGACCGGGCCATCGGCTACCTCGGACGGTCCGCCATCCTCTCAGCCCGTCTCCGTCTGCATGAGGAGGAGCATGACCGTTCCAGCCACCGATCTTCCCGCTGACATGCTCCCGCCCAGCCCTGCATTTCCCCTGATATCCCCTCCATCAAAACCGACATCATCCCATGCTCATCCTCAAAGCTCTGATCATCAAGCTCGTCATTGCCACCGCCGCAGGCTGGACCATGCTGGCCCTTCTGTGAACGAAGCGTCCCCGCCGCGGTTTAGATACTGCCTGGATCCGCTCTTCCTCGTGGGCTGCACGGCCTATGCGTTGAACCTTTGGTTCATCAAACCGAGGATCGATTTCGAGTTCATCCAGTATCACTTCAACGACTTGTGGGTCATTCCGTGTGCGCTGCCTCCCGTGTTGTGGCTCCATCGTCTGCTGGCATTGCGTCCGGCCCAGGCGCTGCCAACTCCAGGGGAGATCACCTTCCATCTCGTCCTGTGGTCGGTGTTCTGTGAATACATTGGTCCCCGTTATTTTATGCCCCAAAGCGGGGCTGACTGGCGCGATGTCACAGCGTACACTTTCGGTGCCCTGGTCGCCGCCCTGTGGTGGCACCGCCATCGCTGGCTTCCCCACGCAAGACGGCTGAGACTCCATGAGCTTTGACATCCTTGCCCCGGTTTACCGCTGGATGGAACTCCTCCTGGCGGGCCGCAAGCTCCACCGCTGCCGGTGCGCCTTCTTGGAAGAGGTGCCCCCTCCCCGGCATGTCCTCATGCTGGGTGAAGGTCATGGCCGGTTTCTCGTGGAAGTCCTGAAAAAGTTTCCTGATACCCAAGTCACTTTTCTGGATGCCAGTGCCGGGATGATCACTCAGGCCCGAAAAGCGCTGCAACGCCATGGGCTGGTGCCGGACCGGGTCACCTTCATCCAGATGGATGTCCTGGCGTGGGAGCCGCCCCACCAGGTGTACGATCTGATCGTCACCCACTTTTTCCTGGACTGCTTCCGCCCGGAGCATCTCCAGCAACTCATCCCTGCCATCGCCTCCTCAGGCACGCCGTCAGCACGCTGGCTGGTGGCGGATTTTCAGGAAGCCCCCGCCGGCTGGCAGCGTCTCCGCAGCCGTCTCATCCTGCGCTTGATGTACTGGTTCTTCCGCACCGTCACACGGCTCCCCGCCCGAAGCCTGACCTGTCCCGATCCGTTGCTCCGCCAAGCCGGCCTCCACCTTCAGGGTGAGCAGGTGTTTGAGTGGGGCCTGCTCCGCAGTGCCTGCTGGAGCCTGGCACCCGACTGCGGAACAAAATCATCCGCCGCCTGAGCCGCACGAACGGCCGCCCTCGCGCTCTCATTCAGCAGCCATCTCCCCCTCCCTTCTCATGTCATCGTTCAAAGCATTCCTCGGTGTCGAGCTCAACCCCGTCAGTCCGCGTGAGAAAGCCGTCTCCGCCACGGGAGGGTTTATTTCCATTATCCTCCTGCTGATCATCACGGAATCCACGCTGCACCTGTCCGGAGCCGCTGCGGTCATCGCCTCCATGGGAGCCAGCGCCGTCCTCCTCTTCGCCGTGCCGCACGGCTCCCTCTCCCAGCCGTGGCCAGTCATCGCGGGACACGGATTCTCCGCCTTCTTCGGTGTCCTGTGCGCACGGTCGATTCCCAATCACTATGCGGCCGCTGCAGCGGCGGTGGCCCTTGCCATTCTGGCCATGCATGTCTTCAAGTGCATTCATCCACCCGGCGGTGCCACCGCTCTCACAGCAGTGCTGGGCGGTCCGGCCGTGCAGGCGCTGGGATACAAGTTTGTCTTCTTCCCCGTGCTGGCCAATGCCGTGACCATGGTCATGATCGCCATCCTGTTCAATGCGCTCTTCGCCTGGAGACGCTACCCGGCGCTCTTCAACCGCCCGGCCGTAGCCATGCCCGCTCCCACAACTCTCTTGCGGGACGATACGGCCATCCTGACAGCAGCCCCCACCCACGAACAGATCGTGCAGGCCCTCCGGTCACTCGACTCCTTTGTGGACATCACTGAAGAGGATCTGATCCGGCTGGTCCAGATCCTCCGTCAGGACATGTCCCCTGAACTGATGGCCACCGTCTCGGCTCAAAGCTCTGACGTGAACCTGGGATCCATGAGACGGATGCGTGGCTGACCTTTCCCATCGCCCGCCGACCTCCTTCCCCGCCCGCATGAAATCATTTCATCGCGGCAATGAAGGAGTCTTACTTGACTCTTCCGCGGGCACCAAGGTTCCTCCATCCCTATTCCTAAAAATGTAGAAGGCGGACCTCCAGGGCCCGCCTTCAATGCATCATCGCTCAGGGGCAACCATGCCGCCGGAGTCGCAAACTACTTTTGCGCGACGAAATCCACCACCAACACCTTGTCGATGAGGCCCTTCAACTTGCTGCCAAACTCCTTGTGCGCAGGATGAGGCAGATAGACTTCCAGGCCTGCTTTATCCTTGAAAGTCACGAAGAAACAATGGGTAAAGCCCTCGTCTTTCCCCTCCGGGCTCACGTTGGTGCCCCACTCAAAATCAGTGATGGTGTTCACCTGTTTCGGCAGTTCACGGAAGGCCTCTTCCACCGCCTTGATTTGCTCCTTGGAAGCAGTGTCTTTGAATTTGAAAAGGACTACGTGGCGGTAGGGAGCATCAGCGAAGGCAGACATGGTGGTCAGGGTGGTGAGAAGAAGCGCAAAGAAGAGTGCTTTCATGGCCCAATTCTCACCAGATGCCTTCCGGGGTCAAGCAGTGCTTCCATTCGCCCTTGCGCCCGGTTGCAATCCTGCTTACATCGGCCCCAATGAGTCTCTGGCAGCGTTTTCAATCCAACTTCGTCCGCTATTCTGACCTGGGCATCACGCTCGACATCAGCCGAATGAACTTCGGTGATGACTTCTTCACCAAGATGGCCCCCCTCACGGAGCGTGCCATTTCCGACATGAAGAAGCTCGAGGCAGGCGAAATCGTCAACCCCGATGAAGGCCGCATGGTGGGGCACTACTGGCTCCGCAATGCCAAGCTCGCCCCGACGCCGGCTCTGCAAAAAGGCATCGAAGACGACATCGCCGAAAGCAAGGCCTTCGCCGCCAAGATCCACGCTGGCGAAATCACCACAGAAAAAGGCGGGAAATTCACAAAGCTGCTCGTGATCGGCATCGGTGGCTCCGCCCTCGGCCCGCAGTTCATGCGTGACGCCCTGGTGGACTCCTGGACGGCCCCGCTCCAGACCTGGTTCTTTGACAACACCGATCCGGAAGGCATCCAGCGTGTGTTCAGCGAGATCGGTGCCGGCATTTCCGAGACGCTCACCGTGGTGATCTCCAAATCTGGCGGCACGCCCGAGACCCGCAATGGCATGCTCGAAGCGCGGGCCGCCTATGAGCGCGCCGGGTTGAATTTCTCCAAGCACGCGGTCGCCGTCACTGGCACTGCCGCCAACAACATCAGCAGCAAGCTGGAAGCCTACGCCACAGAAAATGACTGGCTGAAGATCTTCCCGATGACGGACTGGGTGGGCGGCCGCACCTCCGTGATGCACACCGTGGGCCTGGTGCCCATGGCTCTGCAAGGTGTGGACATCGACTCCCTCCTGGCTGGCGCTGCCGCCATGGATGAGAAGACCCGCTCCCTGCCTGTGGCGCAGAACGTCTCCATGCTGCTGGCTCTGATGTGGCACCACGCCGGCGGTGGCAAGGGCAGCAAGGACATGGTCATCCTTCCTTACAAGGATCGTCTGGTGCTCCTGAGCAAGTACCTCCAGCAGCTCGTCATGGAGTCGCTGGGCAAGGAACTGGATCTGGATGGCAACAAGGTCAACCAGGGCATCGCAGTGTACGGCAACAAGGGCTCCACCGACCAGCATGCCTATGTGCAGCAGCTTCGTGATGGCGTGAACAACTTCTTCGCCACCTTCATCGAAGTGCGCAAGGGCTCGGATGCAGTGCAGGTCGAAGTGGAACCCGGCACTCGCTGCACGGACTTCCTGCAGGGCTTCCTGCGCGGCACCCGCAAAGCATTGTTCGAGAACGGCCGTGAGTCCGTGACCATCAGCATCCCTGAGGTGACCCCCTTCACCGTGGGGGCGATCATCGCCCTCTATGACCGTGCGGTGTCCTTCTATGCCAGCCTCGTCAACATCAACGCCTATCATCAGCCGGGCGTGGAGGCGGGCAAAAAGGCTGCTGGCGTTTTCCTCACCCTGCTTTCCCAGGTCCGCGAACAGCTGGTAAAAGCTGGCAACGGCACCGCTGCTGAGATCGCCTCCCCGCTGCAGGCCGATGTGGAGGACGTGTACCACTGCCTCACTCACCTGGCCGCGAATGACGCCAAGGTCTCCGTGACCCTGGGTGGCAGCCCGGATGAAGACCAATTTTCATCTCGTTGATAGAAAGTTCCTGCTGGAACTTTCTATCTGGTCGATTGAAAATTGGAAATGTTGAACGAGGCGGTGCTGGCAGTAGTTCCGGGTGGCGAGGTGGAGAATTTCCCCCTCGCCTATCAACTTGCGTGCATAGTATTCACGGGGTTGTTCCTCTGGACCTTCAGCATCGCCCGCGATCCCCGGGGCTGGCGTCGGCTTTATCAATCGCGGTTCAGCCGGGCGGAGGAGATTTCCGTGAATCGCAACAAGCGCCTAGATGAAGTCATCAAGCGCTATGCCCTGATCATCGCCATGTTCTTCCTGGTGACGGACGTGGCCGTATTCGTTCTGGGTATCACTTTCCAGCACCGCCACACGCCGCATGAGATGACCAAGGAGGAGCTGTTCCGCGCCAAGGAACTGGACAAGTACTGAGGCAGTGTGGCGGGACAGAAGCCCGCCCGCTCCAGGTTGCCGGGAAGTTACGGCGTACGGTCTTGCAGATGGGCCCGGAGCGCTCTTGCCAGAGCCGCCCCCACGTTGAGATATCCCTCCGTCGTGCTGCGGGCGGTGTTCCAGGGAGTCTCCAGACACAGGGCCACAGTCTTGGGATTGCCGTTGGCCTGCACCCAGTTGCCACTGATCTGCCGCCACAGGGGGTGGTAGGAGGAGGCCGTGATCTTCGGCTCTGCCAGCATCGGCATCACCGGTTCGATCTCTTTCCTCGCGAGTTTCAGGAAATCTGCCTGGAAGGCCTTGGCCTCCGGTTGGAGCAACTCTACGGCAGGTGCGTAGAAGAAGGCTTTGAGATCCCCCGGTGCCGGATTGTGCAGATCCAGGAACACATCCAGCCGTCCCTCCGCCACCAGGCCACGCAGGATTTTCTGAGCGGCTGCCACCTCATTCCAGTTGGGCTTGTCACTCCAGTCACGATTGTGATCCTGCGGCAGGGCATCCTTGCCTCCGTTTCCTGTGGCTGCATTGTCCACATCCATCACCGGCACCACATAGATTTCAGCATTCTGTCTCAGCCAGGCGGCGTTCACGTCCGCACTCAGGATCCACTCCACGAACCCCTGGCAAACCCAGCTGGAGCCGGATTCCCAGGCATGCTGGCGGGCGTGCACCCACACGCCAAAGCGGCGCTCTGCCACCTTGTCCCCTTCACTGATCCGCAGCATTGACACGCGCCGTCCTTCGCGAGAACGGCAGAGCTCCATCTCCTCTGCCACCCGATGGTCTGCCCCTGTCTGCCGCACCCATTCCTCTGCCCTGGCCGGGGTGTACGGCGGCCCCCAGGCGACCAGGACCCGCCCCTTCGCTGAGGGGCCGGCTGCTGGCACTTGATACACCATCTGACCATCGGCCCCCTTCTTCCCAGGCTCAGTTTGCAACCAGGTCTTGCCATCGGTTGACCAGGCCGCCCGCTCCGGCATGGCCCACGAGGAGGAGAGTGGCTTCGTCAAGGGGCCGCCCAATCCCTTGCCCACCACGGCATCACTGCCAGACAACTTCAACGTCAGTGGCTGACCTGGATTGATCCCGGCAATTCGGAAGTACCACCAGCAGGGCCAGCCGCGTTCTGCCTGACCTCCCGGCATGAATCTCACTTCCTGAGCTCCAGCATCCACGCCCAAGACCCGGACGGAGGCTCCGTCGAAGTCTGTCTCCACCTCCAGCGCATGGATCGAAACCATGCTCATCCCCCAGAGCAACCCTGCCACTAGTCCACTTGCTGAAAGCGTCTTCATGCCCGCGAGCATAAGCCGTTCCTCCACCGCATGACAAGACCCGACCTTGCGATAGCGTGACGGTCGTTGGTGACAAAAATACCAGTACAGCCCTTTATCGCATGCAACTCTCCCCCGCCATCTCCGTAGGTACAGGCTCTCCTTTCATCCCACTCATGAAGCAGCCGCGCACCATCCCCTTCTTTCGTGTTCTGATCACCAGCCTGGTCCTGCTGGCGGTCGCTCCCTTTACCTTGGCCCTGGCGGAAGGCGGCAAGACGGTGCGTGATTTCGGAGCGGTGGGAGACGGCAAGACCGACGACACGGCGGCCATTCAGAAGGCGGTGGACAGTGGGATCGGCTCCATCGTGCTGCCCAAAGGCAAATACCTTCTCACCAAGACCATCGTAGTGGATCTGGACAAGACGGGATTCACCTCGCTCATCAGTGATGGCACCGGCAGCCTGGTCATGACGGCGGGCGGACCTGCACTCCACTTCACCGGCACTCATTTGACCGGGTCCGCAGATCCCAAGAGCTTCCAGGAGAATGTCTGGCAAAACCAGCGCATGCCCTTGGTAAGAGGAGTCGGCATCACGAGCACGCATCCTGAGGCCGATGGCATTCAAGCCACAGGAGTGATGCAGCTCACGGTGAGCGAGACCAACATCCACCGCGTGCGCCACGGCATCCGGCTCACCACGCGCAACCGCAACGTCTTAATCGCCAACTGTCACATCTACCACAACACGGGCTGCGGGATCTTTTACGACCATGTGAACCTGCACCAATCCAACATCGTGGGCAGTCACATCAGCTACAACGCCCAGGGTGGCATCGTCTTCAAAGGCGGCGAAGTGCGCAACGTCCATATCGGCACCTGCGACATCGAGAGCAACATGAAGGCGGATACCGCCCCCACGGCCAACATCTTGATCGACTCCTCCGAAGGCAGCACGGACGAGGTGGCAATCACCGGCTGCACCATCCAGCACAACAGCAAGTCTCCGGGCAGCGCCAACATCCGGGTGCTGGGAAAGGGTGTCACCAGCATCAAGAACAACACGCCTACACAAGAGGGGCACATCACGATCACGGGCAACGTCTTCAGTGATGTGATGGTGAACATCCATCTGGACAACGCCCGCGGCGTGACCATCACGGGCAACACCTTCTGGGAAGGCTTTGAGCACGACCTCCTGGTGGAGAACAGCCAGGCCGTGGTGGTGGGGCCCAACGACTTCGACCGCAACCCCCGCTACGTGGTGAATGGCAACTGGGCCAAGGACCTGAATGGTCTTGTCTTCCGCAACTCTGCCGACTGCAAGCTAAGCGGACTGCTGGTGAAGGGCGTGTGGCAAAAACCAGCCGCCGTGCTCCTGGAGAAGTGCGACCGCTTCACTGTCACGGACTGCAGCATCCTCGATTGCGACAACATCGGCCTCTGGTTGAAGGACTGCACCCGTACGCTGGTCTCGGGCTGTGTCATTCGTGATGATCGTGAGGGAGAGAGCAGGAAAGGCACGCTCTCCCTCCGCCTTGAGGGTGGCCGGGAGAACCGGGTGCGGGACAACATCGCTGCCAACGGCCTGAAAGCCGACGAAGGGGTCGGCGTGGTGCGCAACAACGATTGACCGACCCCCCCCGGTTCACGGTAACAACGGCATTCCAACAATCGTCGGATGTTGGTTAGTCCTCCCATCTGGCGGAGGCGGCAGGATTCCCAGAGTCTCCTTCTGCGCCCCGAGACTGGCATCAGGCATCCCGCTTCCGCGTGACAAGAAAGCTGAGATTGGGCATCTGCGCCGGTCCACATCTGTGCTTTAATCAGCCGCAGCTTACCCTTTCACCCATGCAGTCCACCGATCTTCCGCCTCTCCGCAGTTCACTTGACCTGGAACGGATCCTGGAGTTCGAGTTCGTGCGCGCGACGGAGAACGCGGCGCTCCAGGCCATCCACTGGCTGGGTCGTGGGGAGAAGGAAAAGGCGGACGCCGCAGCCTGCGCTGCCATCGCCGGTGTCTTCGACATTCTGGACATCCGGGGTGAAGTCGTGATTGGTGAGGGCATCAAGGACAATGCCCCCGGGATTTTCGTAGGGGAACAGCTCGGCACCTGGCGCAATGGCAGCCCGAGGTTCAACATAGCGCTCGATCCCATCGACGGCACCACCAACATCGCCAAGGGGCTGCCCAACAGCATCTCCGTCATGGCTGCGGCCCAGGTGCCGGACGGAGCGCCCAATGTGATGAAGAGCCTGCCCAGCTTCTACTGTCACAAGATCGCCTACGGACCCGCCGTGAAGAAAGCTCTCGCGGAGCAGGGCACCCTCAGCTTCCTGGACATGCCATTGAAGCAGGTGCTGGCCTTTGTCGCCGAGGTGCTGGGGAAACGCGTCAGCGATCTGGTGGTGGTGACCATGGATCGCCCCCGCCACGGGGAGATTTTCCGTGAGATCCGCGAGGCAGGTGCCGCCATGCGCATGATCTCTGATGGGGACATCACGGCAGCGGTCGCCCCTTCCCTCCCGGACTCGGGTGTAGATCTCTACATCGGCATGGGCGGCTCACCAGAAGGCGTCCTCGCCGCAGCGGCCCTGAAGTGCCTGGGTGGCGACATGCAACTGCGCATGTGGTTTCACAATCCTGAGCACCAAGCCGAGGTGGCCGCGCTGGTGACGAAGGAGGAGCTGACGAAGGTCTTCTTCGTGGATGATCTGGTCATGGGAGAAAGTGCCCTCTTCTGCGCCACGGGCATCAGCGACAGTTCCCTCCTGCCTGGCGTGAAGCTCATCGGCCACCGGGCGGAGACTCACTCCATCCTCATGCGGGCCCGCAGTGGCACTGTGCGCCACATCCATGCCACGCACCAGTTGGACAAGAAGGTCGTGCCATTGCGAGAATCATTTATGAAACTTGCCTAAGATTTGGCAGTCGCTTTCGCGAAAGTTTCTCTACAGATTACAATTCTTGGCCCCTTCCTGATGGGGAGAGACGAATGACGCCTTGGGCCATTAGCTCAAAGGTGGATCTATCGTCTCAACAAACCCCAACATGTCGCTTCCTAGTGCTGGACTTTTGGCGATCTTCCCGCCATGATCGGGCGTCCCGAACGCACCTCTCGACACAGCTGCGCCCCCACGGCTGCTCCGCAAGTTCTCCGTGCCCCTTCCATCCACATTTTCCTCTGTCTCGTGAAATAATTTGCAAATCTAGCATAATTCACCGGATTGAGTCACGTCTGCCGCAGTTCCACCGATTCCGCCATGGCCACTCTCGTATTTGTCCTTGAAGATGAACGTGAAATAAATGTCCCTTTGGAGGGCCTTATCACCTTAGGTAGCTCGGAGGACAACGACGTTGTAGTAGATGACGCTACCATCTCCGCGAAGCACGCGGTCTTGGAGCCATCGCATCAAGGAAGCTACGTGCTCCGTGATCTACGATCCGAAGCCGGCACGTACGTCAACGGTCAGCGTATCCAGTCGCAGATGCTCCATCATGGCGATGACCTCGCCTTTGGCCTGCTGCGCGGACGGTTCTTCATGCCGCAGGGAGGAAACCCACCCACACAGCGGTCCAATACCCCACCCCCTCCGGTAAAAGAGACCGCCCCCGTCATCCCAGTAGGCGCCACACTCAGGGCGACCCAAAACGTCGCGCCGCAAGAACCCTTCCACCTGGAGATCCACTCCAAGCAGGAGCACGTGATCCAGCGCCTGAAGTCCCTTGAGGCACAGGAGCAGCAGAAGATCGGTCAGCTGGAGCAACTCCAGCGCCAAGGGGCCGAAGCCGCCGCCAGACTTAACGCGCTCCAGGTGCAGATGCGCGAACTGCAGGACCGTTCCGCCCGGGAGCTGCAAGAGAGCCACGCTGCTACGGCGCAAAAGCTGGAGGCCTCGCTCAATGAGCAGCGGGCCCAGCAGCAACGGCTGCAACTGGAGATCAATGGCTTGGAGCAACAGCGCGAAGCCAAGGGGGCTGGTATCGCCGACGCAGAAAAGCGGCTTCAAGAGCTGAAGGACGCCGTCCAATCCCAGGAACAACAGCAACAAGCTCTCTCCGATACCCAGATCGCCATCCGCGAAGGCCAGTCCCGGCTTGAGGGGCTTTTGGCAGAGATCACCTCCGCAGAGGGGCGCAAAACGGAGATCCAGCAGACGCTCTCAGAACTGGATGCCCGTCAGGCCTCCCTTGCCGATCTCGAACAGAAAGCGCGCCATGCAGCGGAGAGCCTGACCGCCACGCAGGATGAGGTCCATCATGCGCAGAACCGCCTGGCGGAACTGACCATCGCCCTGAGCACGCAGTCAGAGCAGGAAAGCGCTCTCAAAAAATCCCGTGAAGAACTGACCGAGGCCCAGGCAGAGCTGGAAATCGTGCGGGCAGAACTTGCTGGCTGGGAGACTCAACGTCAGGCCCTGCAGGAAAGCGTGACCAAGGTGGAAAGCCACCATCAGACGCTGCAACAGCAAGTCAGCGAGAAGGAGAGCGCCATCACCCGTGCTCAAGCAGATCTGGAAACGGTGGAGCAACGCCTCCAGGAACTGCAAAGCACCACCCTTGGGGTCGAGGCCCAGCAGCAGAAGCTGATCGAGATTACCCAAGCCCTTCAGTCCGCCCAGAGCGACCTCGACTCCGTCCGCCAGGAGACCGCAGACCGTGAATCTCAGCGGCAGACCCTGCAGGAGACCATCAGCGGTGCTGAGGCCCGTCAAACTACCCTCGTGCAGGACATTCAGGAGAATGAGGAGCGCCTGAATCGCACGCAAAGCGAACTGAAAAATGTAGAGTTGCGGTTGCAGGAGCTGCAAACCACCAGCCAGTCACTTGAGTCCCAACAGAAAAATCTGCAGGAAGTGACCGATGCCTTGCAAAAGGCCCAGAACGACCTGGAAACCGCCCACACCGAAGTGACAGGGTGGCAGACCAAGCTGGCAAACCTGGAGCAAGCAGTAGGTGGGTTCGAGCTTAAACACTCGGAGCTTTTGACGAGTGTGAAAGAGCGCGAAATGCAGATCACCGGCCTGCATGCCTTCTTCCAGGACAGCGAAGCCCGCAAGATTCAACTCACAGCGGATGTGGCCGACCTGGAGGAGAAGCAACGACTTCTCGCCCAGACCAACCAGAGCCTCATGGAAAGCCAGGGCCGCCTGGAAGCCGTCCGGAAGGACCTCTCAGGCTGGGATAACCAGCGGACCGCCCTGCAGTCCCACATTCAGGAACTGGAGCAAAAGCAGACCTCACTCCAGTCCCAGATCTCCCGGAACGATCAGCAGTTGACCGATACTCAGGCAGCCATCGAGGCGGCAGAGGGACATCTCGCGGAACTTCAGACCGCCGTGGCGGATTTTGATGAGCGCCAGCATCTGCTGCTCACGACGAACGACTCCATCACCCACGCCCAGGATCAGCTCTCCACGCTGACGATGGCGATTACGTCGTTCGAGACGCAGCGCCAGTCCCTCCAGCAGACTCTGGTGGGCTTTGAGCAGCAGAACCACACGGCCCAGTCGGAAGTTCAGCAGGCGAGGGCCGAGCTGGAACGGCTGATGGAACAGAAACAGCAGCTGGTCCGAATCATCGCTGAGAACAAGGAGGCAGATTCAATCCGCGAAGAACTGCGAGGTGACGTGGCCAAGCTGCAAACACGCCGCGACCTCCTGCAGCAGGAAATGGAAGAGCTGGAAAACAGCCGGGTCGAAACGGAACTGCAGATCACACGTCTGCAGGCAGACGTGACCCGGGCCAGTGAAGAGCTGCACCAGACAGAATCCCTCAAGCTGGATGCCGAGAACAGCGTGACCCGCAGCCGGGATGAGGAAACCCGCCTCCAGCAGATGCTGGTCAACCTCCGGTCTGAGCACGATCTCGCCTTCAATTCCCTGACGGCACGTAGGGAAGACCACAATGCCATGGAATTGCGGGTGAGCGATCTCACCAGCGAGGCGCAGGAACTCGCTGCCACCATCACGAACCAAAAGGTGGAGCAGCAGCGTCTGGACCAGACCATTGCCAACCTGGACCGCCAGCGCGTCGAGAGCGAGGCAGTGCTCCAGGAGCAGGAAGAGGCTCTGCACCGCTCGATTTCCGCTCACAAGCTGATCGAAGCCAAGGTCAAGGAAGCAGAATCCACTGTGCAGCACCTGCGTGAGCAGGAGGCAGCGCTGGCTGGCACCTCGGACTCTCTTACCAACGCCCAAAACCACCTGGCGGACCTCGATTCACAGATCGGTTCTTTGGAGACCAAGCGCCAGGAGATGGAACACTCCATCGTGGGATTGGAGAAACAACAACGCGAGCTCCAGACCAGCATCACCCTGCGTGAGCAGGAGGTGGCGACGGCCATCCAGTCCCTCAACGAGACCCGGACCCACAACGAGAAACTCCGCCAGGAAGGCAAGGCTCTCGAGCAGAACAACGGGAAGCTCGAAGCTGAGGTCAAGGCACGCCAGGCCAGCCTGGCCGATCTGGACAAGCGGCACCAGGAAAGTGTGAACATGGTGCGCCAGCGCGAGAACAATCTCGCCATGGTGAGCAAGTCTCTGGAGCAGTCTGAGTCCCTCCAGCAGAATCTCAAGCTGGCCCTGCAGGCGCTGGCCGCCCAGCAGACAGATGCGCAGGTGGAGGTGCAGCGGCTCAATGCCACGCGTGACTCACGCATCAGCGAGATCGAATCCCTCAACGTCCAGCGTCAACAGCTGGATGGCCAGGTGCAAAGCCTCACTCATGAGGCCGCCACGGCCAAGGCCCGTGCCGCAGAACTTCAGGTGCTGGTGCAGGCCCGTGAAGACCAGATCAAGACTTCAGAAACGAAGTACACGAACGCCGAACTCCGCCGCAAGGATCTGGAGCAGCGCATCGTGACCCTCTCTGGGACCGAGGAAAAACTTTCCCTGGCCCGCCAGCAGCTCAAGCAGGCGGAAGATGCTTACTCCGCACTGCAGACGCTGAACTCCAAGTTCGACGAGCGCAAGGCCGAATACAACACTCTGGAGAAGCGACTGGACATGCTGCGCCAGGATGAGAAAGGCACTGACGCCGCCCTCACCGCCCAGCAGAAGGCATTGCAGACGCTCATGCAGCAGTCGGAGGCAGCCAAGCAGCGCCAACGCGCCGAAGGACTGGCTCTGGACAAGCAGCTGCAAGCATCCCGCGATGCCCTTGCTTCCGCGAACAAGCAGCTTCACGAAATCACCGCCAAGCACGAAGAGCTGGTGCAGCACAACCGCCGACTGGAAGGCGCGGAAGTGAAACACGGCGAGATGCTCACCCGCATCAAGCAGTCTGAACAGCAGTCTAACGAAATGGTGGCCCGCCTACGCAAGCTGGAGCAAGAGACGGTGGACGCCCAGGCCCGCTTGAAGCAGACCCAGGCCATCGAACAGACCTCGCAAGAACGGCTCGACATGCTGCGCAAGCAGGAAGGCCCGCTCAAGCAGGCTCTGCAGGACCTCAGCTCTGCTCAGCAGGCGGAACGCCAACGGTTCGAGGAGATGCGCGTGATCAACCAGGACGCCGAGCGCCATGCCGCCCAGCACCGGGCCCAGCTCGAATCCGTTCAGGACGAAATGCGCCTGGAGATTGCCGACCTTGAAAACCGGCTTGCCACCCTGCACAGCTACAGAGAGGATCTGGACCATCGGTATGCGCGCCTCGCGGCCCTGCCGGAAAACTCCCCGGAAGCCCGCGAGCTCTGGAAGGACATCCAGCGCGCCAAGGAGGAGATCGCCGCCAAGATGCCCGCCAAAGGCGGCATCATGGCCCGTCCCCAGACCCGCAGTGTCGTGGTGCCTCGTGGAGGCCGTGTCGACTAGTCGACAAGAACCGCTCCGTCTCCCCCAATCCCTCGACCGCGGCCACCTCGTGCTGCCGTGGTCGTTTTGTGATGGCTTCCAAACATTGTGAATCTTCTCTCATGGAGTTCTGCGTCGCATCTGTCATCTGGCTGCAATCTCAGGGCATTTTCCGCGTAGAGTGAGCATGCGTCCCAGGCTTCTCCCTACGTCCCCCACCCTCGCTCTTTCGCTCGCCATCGCGTTCTCGCTGGCTGGCGGGCTCTCTGCGGCTGACACCGCGTTCACCATCCAGAAGACCAGCTCCGGTGGCCTGGTCATCCAGCACGAGGGCAAGCCCTTTGCGGAGTACGTGGTGGACCAGGGGAACAAGCCCTACCTCGCTCCGGTCTTTGGCCCCACGGGCAAGCAGATGACCCGCTCCTATCCGATGAAAACGGTGGACGGTGAGCAGCATGACCACCCCCACCACCGCGGTATCTGCTTCGGGCTGGAGGACACGGCGGGGTTCGACACGTGGGCAGAAAAAGCCACGTTTGAAGAACAGCTCAAGAATCCCAAGCAGGCAGACAAGGCCAAGGCCCGGCTCGCCGCCCTCGGTGCCATCAAGCACCGTGAGTACAAGGAAATCAAAGCGGGAGACAAGTCCGCCGTGGTCACGGCCGTGAGTGACATCCTGGATGTGAATGGCAAGAAGCTCATGGAAGAGCAGCATACCATCACCTTCACCGTCACGTCCGACACCCGCGTGATCGACTTTGACATCGATTTCATCGCCTCCGAGGGGCCGGTGAAACTGGGAGACAAGAAAGACTCCGGCTTCAGCATCCGCGTGCCCACCAGCATGGCGGTGAAGAGCGGCCTTGGCACCCCGGGCGGCACCATCATCAACAGCGATGGCATCAAAGACACCGACGCTTGGGCGAAGCGCGCTAAGTGGTGCGACTACTCCGGCCCTGTGGAAGGGGAAACTCTGGGCGTGGCCATGCTCAACCACCCCTCCAGCTTCCGCTACCCCACCCCGTGGCATGTGCGGGACTACGGTCTCTTTACCGCGAACCCCTTCGGGACCCAGAGCCTCGACAAGACCCAGCCGGACGGCACGGTGGAACTGAAGAAGGACGAGCACCTCAAGCTCCGTCACCGCCTGATCTTCCACAAGGGTGACGCCAAATCCGCCGGGATTGAGTCCGCCTGGGAGGCTTACTCGAAAACGGATCGCAAGTAACCCACATCCGCGTCCCGCCTACTTCTACCCTGCACCATGCCCAGAACAGAAGCACTCACCCGGCGTTTCATTTACGTCCTGAAGGTCGGACTGATGGCATGGTGCAGCCAGGCACTGGCAGAAGGCGCGGGACAGACCCCGGCGCCGCCCCTCCCTGCCGCACCGTGGAAGTTTGAGGAAATACGCCGTCTCCCCGCTGCTGAGGCCAAACAAGGGGTGGCGGCGGATGACAGCCATGTCTACGTCATCGACAACCGGACCATCGGCAAATACCGGCTCGACAATGGTGAACGGGTCGCCCGCTGGGAGGGCCCCAAAGGAGGCCCCCTCACCCACCTGAATGCAGGCATCGTCCGTGAGGGGAAACTCTACTGCGCGCATTCGAACTTCCCCTCCGTCCCCACCGTCAGCTCCGTGGAGATCTGGGACACCTCTACTCTGAAGCACGTGGGCAGCCACAGCTTTGGTCACTTTGTCGGCTCCCTCACCTGGGTGGATTTCAAGAACGGCTTCTGGTATGCCTGCTTTGCCCAGTACGCGAAGGCGGGCGCCGAACCGGGCAAAGACCCGTCCTTCACTGAGGTGATCAAGTTTGACGATCAGTGGCGTCGACTGGAGGGCTGGGTGTTCCCGGCCGCTCTGGTGGCGCAATTCGGTGGAAACAGCAGCTCTGGCGGCGGCTTTGGGCCGGATGGGCAACTCTTCATCACCGGGCATGATGCCAAGGAAATGTATCTGATTGAGTTTCCTGAGGCAGGATCGGAGCTCGTCTGGAAAGGCACTCTTCCCACCAGCTTCCCCGGACAGGCCTTTGCCTGGCAACACGCCGATCAGGGGTTGATCTTTGCAATTGATCGCGGCAAGCGCGAGGTCTTGGCAGGCCGGGTGACCAGGCGGCCGTGAGGATGGCGGGGCCAGGTTATTTCATAAATCCCACAGATCAAGCGCCGTGGTTCCAGTCATAGACCACCCCGGCCTCCAGTGCCTGCAACACCAGAAGGCCCGGACCGACGAAGTCGAGCGAGCTCCCGGGTTCGAGGACATAGTCACCCAGGTCCCCTTCCATGGTGACCCAGGCGTGCCCCTTCCAGCCGGTGAGCACCAGCGTCTGTCCGGCAGAGAGCCGCCAGGTACGGAGCTCCCCTTGCGGGAGGCCCGTGCAGATGGGCATCGGAGCAACCGGAGGCCGGGCAGGCACCCGGGTTGGCGACTCCGTTGTCGCCTTGTCAGCCAGTATGTCGGTCATGGTTAAGATCATAGCGAGTGCCGTTATGAACGCCTCCGGTTGGTATTGATGAGTCGGGGCCGGGTGGCAGTCCGTCGTGGTGTATTGGCCCCAGTGGGGACCTCAGCAAGGGGCGGCAAAGGTGCCTTGCGCGGCTTGCCCCAGACTTTGAGCACCGTATCTCTCACCGCCATCACGGCCGGATCATCGGCCTTGGAGGACGGGTAACCGATGCAAAGGGGCACCGCCGCCCGGAAATGGGGCAGCGCCACGATGCGGTCTTTGAATCCCGCCGCCTCCACCTGGCTGCGGGAGGTGAGCGTAAGCCCTAGCCCATCCGCCACGAGATTGAGCACGGTCAGCTCTTCATTGACCCGGAACCGCGGGCTGACATTCAACCCCTGCTCCCGACAGATGCTCTGGATTGCAAGAAAGTATGAGCACATCCGCGAGACGAAGATCCAAGGCTTGGCCTCCAGCTTCTTCCAGTCAGGTTGTGCCAGCTCCTCCGCCCAGGCCACGGGAGCCGCCAGACAGAGTTCAATGGTATCCAACTGATGCCAGATGATCTTGGGATTGTTGCACTCCCCTTCAAAGAACCCGATGGAGATACTGCCTTCATCCAGACCCTGCAGGATCACGCCGCTGCTGCCACAGAGCAGTTCATAGCGCAACTCGGGATGATTCGTGGTGAGATCCCCCAGAATCTCCATGAGGCGCAAGATTTCCGGACGGTTGTTGAGGCCCAGCACCAGCTCACCAGAGATCGTGTCCCGGAGAGCATCCGCCTGGCATTTGAAATCCTTGGCCGCCTCCACAATGCGCTCCGCCTGCTCGCGCAGAGACCGTCCGGCCGAAGTAAGGACCATGCCCTTGGAAGTGCGCTCAAAGAGTTTCATGCCCACCTCATCTTCAAGAGCACGGAGTTGGGCGCTGACCGCCGGTTGGCTGGTCATCAGCTTCTCAGCCGCCCGGGTGAGGTGTCCCTCTTCAGCGACGGTGAGGAAAGTGCGGAGATGGTAAAATTCCATGGCTGGGATGGATGGTGTTGCGAGGCTTCAGAGGACATGCACAACCAAGTCAGTTGTCACACCACGCATAGTGCCGTTTTTTGGCAAAATGCTCCAATCGCATTTTCAGATGGTGGGCATCCGAAAAACCGATGAAGGGAAGTCAGGGGCGAGAGAATGCCTCTCGCGCCACTTTCAGGGCGCAATTACAAATATAATCGATGTACCCAGGCCCTGCGACCGCTTTGCGGCCTCCGTGCCTGGGCTGGGCTCTACCGACCCTTCGGGCCGGGGCAACTGACGACAATAGGACATGCGAGCAATTGCTCACACTGCACCGGGGAACTCCTGAGCGCTCGAAGGTGACCACCTCGTGAAACTCCTCAGGATGGTGTTGGCGGCCCGAACGGCTTGCATACCTAAGCCCAGGTACGGAGGCCGCGAAGCGGTCGAAGGGCCTGGGTCCGGAACGTACTAAGCATTGCGCCCTGAAAGCGGCGCGAGAATCAAGCGTCAATCCCAGACGTACATCTCGCCATTCGGTCCCAAAAGCTTCGTTCCCCCCTCGGGAGCACACCCGATTGAAACCTCCCCGCGGCCCGAAGGGCCTGCATAGCTCAGCCCAGGCACGAAGGCCGCGAAGCGGTCAAAGGGCCTGGGTCCGGAACGCACTAAGGATTGCGCTCTGAAGGCGGCGTGAGAATGAAGCCTCAATCCCAGACGTGTATCTCGCCATTCGGTCCCAAAAGCTTCAGGTCCCCACTTCGGGAACACACCCGATTGAAACCTCCCGGCGGCCCGAAGGGCCTGCATAGCTCAGCCCAGGTACGCAGGCCGCGAAGCGGTCGAAGGGCCTGGGTTCGTGATGCACTGTGGATTGCGCCCTGAAAGCGGCGCGAGAGCTAGGCTTCTCTCCCAGACGTACTTCTCGCCACTCGGTCCCAAAAGCTTCAGGTCCCCAGCTCGGGAACGCACCCGATTGAAACCTCCCGGCGGCCCGAAGGGCTTGCATAACCCAGCCCAGGCACGAAGGCCGCGAAGCGGTCGAAGGGCCTGGGTATCGTTGCGCCTAATGCATTGCGCCCTGAAAGCGGCGCACGAGGACGAACAACATCTCATGACGTGAAAACCACATGACAGACTTGGTTCCTGGAGCCAATAGTTTTTCGATGCCACAGTCGTTGTCCAAGTTGTACATCCATTTGGTCTTCTCTACCAAAGGAAGGGAGAGAATCTTAAGCCGGAGTATCCAAGGGCCGCTGCATGCCTATCTTGGAGGCATCTTACGAAATCACAATTGCGATCCCGTCGAGATCAATACCGAACCTGATCATGCCCACATTCTGCTTGTGCTGGCGAGAACCGAGGCTCTTAGCGATCTGGTAGCGAAGTTAAAGCAAGGTTCAACATTATGGCTCCGAGAGCAGCATCCATTGCTGCGGACGTTTCATTGGCAAAGCGGATACGGTGCGTTTTCCGTAAGTCAGTCAACTGTGCCCGACGTGGTCGCCTACATTCGCAATCAACAGGAGCACCACCGAGACAAGAGTTTTCAGGACGAATTCAGGGCGATGTTGAAGAAGTATGAGATCGAATGGGACGAGAAGTATGTCTGGGATTGATGATCGGTTCTCGCGCCACTTTCAGGGCGCAATCCAAAATGCACTCCAGTACCCAGGCCCTGCGACCGCTTCGCGGCCTGCGTGCCTGGGCTGGGCTATGCAAACCCTTCGGGCCGCAGACACAGTCCAGCATCGTCTATCTACGATAGTGGGTAATGCCCCCAGGTCATTTGGACCAAAACACTCGGATCAATGCTCACATTGATCTCTCCCTACCCAGTCATGATGGCGCATCACCGGTACGCCATCATGCAAATCTATCGGAGGACGTTCACCTCTTCCCCTCACCGCCCACCACGTCGCGACTGGCCATCGCGCTGTCCCTGACCTTCACGTTGCCCTTGGCCCCCTTGCCCACGACCACGGCCTTGGCTACCACCACCAGCACTGCTGCCGCCGCCGCCGCTTCTTTGTCCACCGCGCTCACCACCGCCACCGCCACCGCCACCGCTGCGCTGACCACCGCCGCCTTGACGAGGGCCACGGCCTTCGCCGCCACGCCCCCGCTGACCGCCACCATCACTGCGGCGGTCCAGGTCCGGAGTTGCCGCGGAAGGAGCCTCGGCATAGTCGAAGCCCTCTGCGCGCTTCCGCACAATGCCACGCCCAATGAAGCGCTCGAGGCTCTTCAAGGGGCCATGGTCTTCTGGAGTGATGAAGCTGAGCGCGTCTCCCACGGCCTGGGCACGGCCAGTACGGCCGATGCGGTGGACATAGTCCTCCGCATGCATGGGGAAGTCGTAGTTCACCACATGGGAAATGCCATCCACATCGATGCCGCGCGCCGCGATGTCTGTGGCCACCAGCACTCTGGCTGCACCTGACTTGAAATCCGCCAGGGCGCGCAGGCGCTGGTTCTGAGTGCGGTTGGAATGGAGCGTCACGGTCTTGATGCCATACCGGTCAAGATGGCGGGCGATGCGATCCGCTCCGTGCTTCATGCGACTGAAGACCAGCACCATGTTAAATGCCGGATCCTTGAGCAGGTGCACAAGCAGCCCAGGCTTGAGATGCTTCGGCACCTCGTACACAAACTGGGTCACGCTCTCTGCCGGGTTAGACCGTTTTCCGATCTGCACGGTCTTCGGGTGATGCAGGAACTCATGCGTGAGCGCCTCGATCTCCTTGGACAACGTGGCGGAGAACAGCAGCGTCTGCCGCTTCTTGGGCAGGGCTTTCACGATGCGCTTGATGGAAGGCAGGAAGCCCATGTCGAGCATGCGGTCCGCCTCATCGAGCACCAGGAATTCAAGGGAATTAAAATTGCCATGCCGCTGGCCCATCAGGTCAATCAGGCGGCCTGGAGTGGCAATAACGAGATCCGTGCCGGCGCGGAGGGCCTCGATCTGCGGCTTTTACCCCCCAGCCCCACCGAAAATCATCGCCACCTTCAGCGGCAGATGTTGGGCATAGGCACGCACGTTGTCGTAAATCTGAGCCACGAGTTCACGGGTGGGGGCGAGAATGAGCGCCTTGATCCCCCGAAGTGGCCCTTGTCCATGAAGCTGCGCCAGAAGGTGCAGCATGGGCAGGGTGAAGGCAGCCGTCTTGCCAGTGCCCGTCTGGGCAATCCCGATCATGTCATGGCCCGCCATTACTTGTGGGATGGCGGCCGCTTGGATCGGCGTTGGCTCAGAATACCCCGCCTCCTGAATGGCTTTGAGGATCTGTTCGTGGAGGCCGAGGGCGCGAAAAGGCATAAGGGCGGGACTATCGGCGGGAATGTCCAGAGTGCACGATGGAAAACTCCATTCTTCGAAATTCAAACTTAAAAATCGCCCGCCCTCGCTCCCATTCGATGCACTTTGAGTTTTGAATTTTGAAGATTCTTCCCCTGCCCGGCGTTTTTCCCTGATGCTACCTCCCAATCCTCACGCTCTCTCCCGCCGCAGCATGATGGCCCGTACGGGTCTCGTCGGTGCCGCCGGGCTGCTCTCCAACTTCAACATCTTGCGCGCGCAGGCCACGGACGACAAGGTCATCCGCGTCGGGCTCGTGGGGGCTGGCGGCCGAGGCTCTGGCGCGGCTGATCAGACGCTGAGCGTCGGAGGCTCCAATGTGAAACTCACCGCCATCGGCGATGCCTTTGATGACCGGCTGCAGCGCAGCCTGAGCGGCTTGATGAACAAGCACAATGACAAGGTGGACGTGCCGGTGGAGCGTCAGTTCTCCGGTCTGGACGCCTACCAGAAGGTGCTTGAGCATTGCGACCTCGTGATTCTCGCCACGCCTCCAGGCTTCCGTCCTTTCCATTTCGAAGCGGCAGTGAAGGCGGGTAAACACGTCTTCATGGAGAAGCCCGTGTGTGTGGATGCCTACGGAGCCAAGAAGGTGCTCGAAGTAGCCAAGCAGGCGGATGACAAAAACCTCAAAGTCGTCGTCGGTCTTCAGCGTCACTACCAGACCATGTACCACGAGACGCTCAAGCAGCTTCGCGATGGGGCGATTGGTGACGTCATCTCCGCCAATGTGTACTGGAACGGAGGCGCCATCTGGTACCGCGACCGCATGAAGGACATGACGGAGATGCAGTTCCAGGTGCACAACTGGTATCATTTCAACTGGCTGTGCGGAGACCACATTTGCGAGCAACACGTGCATAATCTGGACGTGGCCAACTGGTTCCTGGATGCCCTGCCCATCAGTGCCTCCGGCATGGGTGGACGCGCCGTGCGCAAGCCCGACCATCAGTCTGAGATCTTTGACCACCATGCGGTCGAGTTCCGCTATCCCAACGGCATCGTGGTGAACAGCCAGTGCCGCCAGATCACCGGCTGCGCCAACAGCGTGACTGAAGAGTTTCACGGTACCAAAGGCATTCTCCGCCCCGGTTCGATCGTGGACTACAAGGGCAACACGATCTGGCGCTATCGCGGCAAGAACGATGCCAACCCCTACCAGGTGGAGCACGATGAACTGCATGCCGCGATTCGTGGCAACAAGCCACTCAACAACGCCTATTATGGCGCCACGAGCAGCTACACCGCCGTGCTGGGGCGCTACGCGACCTACACCGGCAAGGAACAAAAGTGGGAGGAGTCCCTCGCGACCAACCACCGCACCATGCCGGAGAACCCGACCTGGGATAGCCAGCCCCCCACACTCCCCGGTCCGAACGGCAACTACCTGGCCCCGCAGCCGGGCAGCTACAAGATCGTTTGAGAGTTTTGACGACACCTGGACGTTTAGATCCACGTCGTAGTTGTTAAGTTAATTCGAGGCGGGTGGCGCAAGCTGCCCGCCTTGTTTGTGTCCGGCAGCATCGACTCTGGCTCGCAAAAATTTTCCGCCAGACCCTTGCGAAAGCAAAATTTGTGGCGAAAGCCTCGGCATGGCTCATCGATCCTCTCTCTCGTCGCTTTTTGCCATCACCCTGCTGTTCCTGGCCGCTGTGGCTGCGCCAGCAACTTCTCACGGACAGACCGTCGTGGATTTCTTCCACCTGCTCCCTGATGAAACCTTCAAGCCTTGGAACGAGATCCACGGCGAGCTCACCCCGGCACGAAGGAAGGCGCTGCTCAGCGAAGACGCCGCCGCGGTGGCGAAGGCCAAGGAAGAAACGCATGTCCGGGAAATCAAGGTGGACACGAAGAATGGCTACCTCGACTTCACCTCCCCTGGCGACGGAGAAGGCATGAACGTGCACATGACCTACTGGCGGGAGAAGAAGAAGAAGGACGGTGCCTGTCTGATCGCGGTGGTCATCGATGGCTGGTCCGTGGCCAGTCATTCCACCGACCTGATCAAGTTCTATCGCTGGGATCCGGCAGCCCCGAAGAAGCTGGAAGACGTCAGCGCCCAACACATCCCTGCGCTGCATGCAGAGAACTTCTTCAAGACCACCAAGGAGATCGGCGCAGAAGCAGAAGCTGCTGGCCTGAAGTGGTGGTGGGTGCTCCCGCAAAAAGGCACCTCCATCCGCATTCAAGGGGCGGAAATCGGGGAAGACCAATTGGGCGATAAACTCGGTCCGCCGCAATACGTGTACATCCTCGACTGGAACGGGATCGATTTCTCCATGAAGCGGGAAGCCGTGAAAGAGTAGCGCGCAGGAGTTATCGAGGAGTCAACATCTCCATCAACGCGGGCAGATCCTCATCATTCACCATCTGGGGCGGCGTGCCCACCTTGACGACGAACCGCTGGGGCTTCGCAAACTTCTCCCCGTTGGCTTCCTTGAAGGGATGCGGAGCGACCAGCAATGGAGTGTCATGAGACGCTTCAGGAGGCGCATGGTAGATCCACTCCGCCCACTCCACCTTGGCCTCTGGATTGAGATAGTCCTGCTGACGCGTCAGCACATCCAGCTTGGGATACAACAGGGCTTTGGCGTCTTGAACGGCATGCGCATCCGCGAGTTCCGAGAGCGCGCGGGGCCACTTCTGCTTCTCGGAATGGAAAGTCTCCAGCGCAGTCGCCAGTTCCGCTCCACTGGCCTTGAGCGCATCATACGCACTCTGCGCCCGCCCTCCGGATTCACACCCGGTCAGAGCCCCGAGGAGAGTAGCCAGGAACAGGGTTCTGAGGAATGCGGGCAAAAGGATGGGCATGCCTGCCCATAGCTGCTTTCCAGCCCAACTCAACAAGGTGCCGAGTGACGAAGCGACCTCCAGGAAAACTGAACTCAAAAGCTGAAAATTCCGCTTTTTGTTTTGACAACCGGCAGGAAAAAGGCTGAAAATTCCGCCTATGGCAGAATTACCACCCCTGAGCAAGCGAGAGCGGGAGATCATGGACATCGTCTTCGCCCGCGGCAGCGTTACGGTCACCGATTTGCTCGCCGAGCTGAGCGATCCGCCTACCCGATCAGCACTTCGATCACTTTTGACCATTCTGGAAGACAAAGGGCATCTGAAGCACGGCAAACAAGGTCGTGAGTTCACCTACCGCCCGACGGTCGCACGCCAGGAAGCCGGTCGGTCCGCATTGAGCCGGGCCATTCACACATTCTTCTCGGGTTCCTTGGGCAAGGCCCTGGCAGCCCACCTCTCGGATCCTGGCGCTACCTACAGTGAGGAGGAGCTTCGCTCCATTTCAGAATTCATCGAGAGCAAACGCAAGGAGCACAACCGTACGACGCCCCCCTCCGCCACCCAGAACCCATCTTCCACCGACTCGAAATCATGAACCTGGTGCTGCTGAACCTTTCTGATCTGGCCCAATGGGCCCCGTTGCTCGTGACCTTTTCCCTGCAAGTCACCTTGTTGATTCTCACCAGCGCCCTGGTGCTGAAGTTATTCGGCCGCCAGTGGTCTGCCTCAAACCGGCACGCCCTGCTGGTGGCAACCGCCATGCTGATCCCCTGCCTCATCCCGGCATCGATTGCCCTGCAAAATCGGGGTGTGAGTTGGGCACTCCTGACCACGCCGCCGGAAAACGCGATAACTCCATCCACCACGACAGGTTCATGGAAATTCGCGACTGCCTCATCGCCCGGGGACCGGCAGGATTCGCCCCCGTCGCCAGCATCGGGGGCCCTGTCAACTGAGGGCACTTTGGGCACTGCCGCTGATCCAGCCCCTGCTTGGGAAACCATTCACTACGTGGTCGCGATTTGGGCGATTGGGCTGGTGGCTGGAGCAGTCTGGGTCGTTCTCGGTCTGCTGCAGCTTGCCGGAGTAGCTCGAACGAGCGAGCGGATCAACAGTGCGCTGCAATCCACATTGGAACGGCAACTCGCTCGCTGGGCACCGGGCATTCCGGTAAGGCTTCTCTCTGGACGTTCTGGGGAGATCCCCATGACGTGGGGCGTTTTCCGACATGTCATCACACTCCCTCCAGAGGCGGAGGGCTGGCCAGCTTACGCCCTCCGCACCGTCCTGCGGCACGAACTCGGCCACGTGGCCAGACGCGATTTCCTATGGCTCACCTGCTCACGAGTTTGCCTGCTTCTTTGCTGGTATCACCCCCTCGGATGGTGGTTGCTGAGAGAACTGGCGAGAAGCGCGGAGCATGCCAGCGATGATCTTGCGACTCCCTCCCTTTCCGGACGCGCCGCCTATGCGCGCAATCTGGTGCAGGTCGTTTCCCGCTGCCAGACACCCGCCGGCTTTCGCCTGGCCTCACCATTCCGTCTGGCACTGGCGATGGCTCGCACTTCAGCCCTACGCCGTCGTGTGGAGGCCCTCATGGAAGCACAGCGTGATCGCACGCCCTATCGCAGCACCCGGTTGAAGTGGCAGGCCCCTGCATGCGCTTTGTTGGTTGGTATCCTTGGCAGCTTCACCGCATGCAAACAGGAACATCGCGCGGAGACCGCCAACGAGCCACCTCCCGTTGCAGACAGCGACGGCGCAAAGAGCAACGACACCAGCGTGACTCCTAAACCTGACGAAACCCGCATCTACCGCCTGTCAGACGACCTGCGGCGATTGCTGATCTCTTCCCCCAACGACAAGAACTCCCCGAGCGATCCTTTTGCCAGCCCCCCCTCCCCGGTCCCCCTCGACAAGGTGGCTGCGGACAAATTGGTGAAATCTGCCGCGGCTGCACGCTTTCACCTGATCAATAAAGCACACGTCTCCCATCGCGCCGACCATCCGCCTCAGGTGATCATGCCAGATGCGCGTACTTTGATTGTGACGGCAGACGAACCCACGCACAACGCCATCGCCACCTACTTTGCCCAACGGGATTCGGACGAGCAGGTTCTGATTCGCAGCTACGTCCTGGAAGTGGAGCCGGAGTGGCTGCCTTGGAGAGAATACGGTCTGGAGGCACCCCGCGCAGATGGTCTTCAGGTGCAGGGCATCCTCAGCAAGGAACAGGGTCAGAAGCTCCTGGCGCATGTGCAATCCGACAAGAGCGTCCAAGGCCTCACCGCCGCACCCGCGGTGACGACGCGTTCGGGCCAGCGCACGCATGTGGACATGGTGAGGGAGTTCATTTATCCCACCGAGTTTGACCCTCCTCAACTGGCGCAATCGCCCACCACCAAGGACGGCAAGCCCATCCCGGGTCTCGGCAACCCGCCCATCTTCCCCACCACACCCACGGCGTTTGAGATGCGCCCCGTGGGACTGAGGATGGAGTACGATCCGGTCGTTCAGCCAGACAAGTCGCACCGTATCGAGCTCTATTGGGAGATCACTGATTTCCTTGGGTTCATGAATTACGGCACTCCGATCAAGACAGTGACCAAGGACCGCGATGGCAAGGAGCAGGAACTGCTGCTCTCCGAGAACAAGATTCAGCAACCCATCTTTGAAACCTTGAAGCTCACCACCAGCTTCTCCGCCCGTGATGGCGAGTACGTGGTGATCGGCGGGATCAGACCCAAGCGTCAGGCCCCCACGCAGGTGGACCCAAGCAACTTTTTTGTCCCCGCCATGCCCAAACCAAAACCCTCAGACAAGCCGCAAGCTTCGATGTACATCCTGATTCTACAGCCGACTTTGGTGAAGAATCCTGAGCACAAGTAAGGTTGGCGCGGATCTTGAAGGGGATGCAACGCTCCCTCGGGGAGCTTTCTCAGACAGGATGTGTGACTGGCCGCGAGTTTGCATGCCGGCGGCCCTCCGACACAGAGGCCGGCTGCATCCCCTCACGCCCAGCCCCCCCTCCACCTGGATGCGAAGCATCTATGGAGTGCGCGCGGGAACCGCCGCTTTGGCTACGCCTTGTGACGTTATAGAACCCTTCACCATCGCCGGAGTTAAGCAACTTGCCCATCAGCGTGCCTGCATCCCCATCTGCTCAATCCTCTCACCCTCTGCTATAGCACCCTCAAAGCAGGCCGTAGTTGTCGACGTGAGGAGGCACTAACTGAAGCTTCTGCGGCATGATTCCGGTGCTAACCCCTCCGCTATACCCCCCCCCACTACCACCCGTCCCACCGGACACCTTGGCCTTTTGATCCTCTCCACAGCCTTACCGCCAAAGACCGAGAAGTTTGTGCCTCCTTACGTCGACAACTACACCGGCATTGGGACTGGTAGGCAGAAGGTAGATGCCAGAGCTGTTGTTTGCTGAGGCAGCCTGGTCAAGCTTGGTCGTCGAAGGAGTTGAACAACCGTTTCGGAAGTTGTTCCCGCCTCAGCCAATGTACCCAAGAGGCGGGACGGCTCTTCTACCTTGCATGAAGCATCGCTTCCGCGAACCGTCTTCAAGCGCACCCGCTCCGCTCCTGTTCAACAGGGTTCTAGCCCTACACAGAACTCCCAAAAGCGGCGGTTCCCGCGCGCACTCCAAAGATGCTGCGCATCCAGGGGGAGGTCGTTCTTGGGTAGGATGGAGCATGCACCCGGCCTCCGATGTCGGAGGCCCGTCGGCATTCAGTCTCCTTTGCGCAGTCAGCATCTGGCGACGAAGTCGCTTTGGGACTGCGGTGAGCATCACCGCTTTGGGGAGACCTGTGTCTACCAATCATTCCCATCCCATTTCCGGAGCCCCTGACTTGGCCTGGCTTGACGTTGCATCACCCTGTTGGATGTCCAATGGTTCCAGGCCATCACACCCGCCGCCAAAGCGGTGTCGAGCCACCGGCACTCCAAGACGCTGGCGCGAGGTTGGATGAACCAACGAGGAAGTGGCCAGCCTTCATGAAGCGGACATGGCTCCAGCGCTGGCTTCGTCGCGAAGCGTCTTGGAGTGCGTGCGGCTCGACGCCGCTTTCGCCGGCGGTTGGCGGGGACAGCGAGCGTGATGGGTGGCCTGCTGATTGTGCGGCCAAGCGGGGCCATCACGGCGCATGATTCCCCCCCTGCTCCCATCTTCAGGTATGAGGAACTCACAAGCGCCGCCAAAGCGGCGGTTCCCGCCGCACTCCACAGATGCTTCGCATCCAGGTGTTGGCCGCCAGGGGTTGGTTGGAAGATCCACCAGCCTCCGATCTCACCTGCTCCAGCGCCAACTTCCGCCCCGCTCCTGACCTCAGGTCTGATGTCTGGTGTCTGGCAGTCTGGCGTCTCCGCCTCCTCTCCCGCCTCGCAGGTCGGTCGCACACAAAAAAAAGTCCCCGCCCCTTGGATTACAAAGGGCGGGGATTAACTCTGGCAACGATCTACTTTCACATGGCCTGTCGCCATACTATCATCGACGCTGAGGTGTTTCACTTCCGTGTTCGGGATGGGAACGGGTGGGGCCACCTCGCTGTGGTCACCAGACTTCTGTTTCGATTGGGAGCTCC
>NZ_BATR01000155.1 GCF_000739655.1 Verrucomicrobium sp. BvORR106
ATCCAGCCGGCGCACCATTGCACCAGGGATAAAAATGTGGCGGGACGACCAAAGGCCGCCCCGCCCAGTCACGCCCCGGAGAATCATTCACTTTCCCGGGGTTCTGATCCTTAGACGTTGGGCGGTCCGCCCTCGATCTTCTGGATCATTTTCCGGATGTGAGATGCCTTCGTTGCGCGTGGCTTCATGATAGCAAGGCTCTTCAGGAAAGAGCCCCACTCAATCACTTTGATGTTTACATTTCGCACCCCCCACTGATCCATGGCAGCCTTGGAAGGCTTGTAGATGTCGATCGTCCCCGTGCCCACAAGCGCGGAGCCGTAATCATCTACCTCATAGACGCAAGGGTCGCCCTCAATCTGGAACTTTGTGCCGACGGGATACACTGACCAGTCCGCAGCAGCGCTGCGAACACTCCCGTATTTAAGGTTGCCGCCCGCGGCAGTTTTGGTGCCGTGCACGATGTGGTCGCTCTCGGTATGGGTGTAAGCGGTGGTTCTCACATTGTGGATGCGCTGAACCCGCTGTGTCGGCGAGGCTGTCGTGTTTGTCGTGCCAATGCAGGCGACGGAACCCGCGCAAAGCGCGGCCAGAGTGAGGAGGCTGGATTTCATCATAGGCGTTGATACTTGCTACAAGGGCCACCGTGTGGTTGGGCCACCTCATTCTCCCCCACCAGACGGGCCTCGACAATCCTAAGAACAGTCAGGGTGTTTACTGATGCTCGATGATAAAAATTTGCTCATACTTTGAACAAAACACCCTCTCCCATGTCTAAGGGGTCTTTCCAACCCAACCCCTTGAAATCGAACATTTTACCCCACTTCGCCCCCCGTTCCATTGACAATCCCGCCACATGAAATCCAGAGTGCCCGACTCGCCAGAAAATTAGCAATTTGGCACACCAAAACTCACAAACCCCTCTAGTAATTGCCTGAACCCTGTTCCACCCGTCGATTTTGCGTCCTAATCGTACTCCGGACGGCCTCCGAGGGACTTCCGCCTTGCAGCGGGCTTGGATTTTCCCTCTAATTCCGAAGGGATCGGCGAGTTTTAAGTTTGGCCCCGCGCCATCCACAAGTCCGGCACCCCACGGTTTTCGATTTCCTTTTCGTTATGAAGATGTCCCGCTTCTTTTCCCTCGCGTGTTGCGTTCTGACATCGGCCACCCTTCTCGCAGCCGCGAACGACGCACCGCGGGTGTGGACGGACAATCAAGGAAGGAAGGTGGAGGCCACCTTCATCAAACTGGAGAACGGCACGGTTTACATCCAGACTGCGGCAGGTGCGATCTTCAATCTGCCGCTGGACCGGCTTTCGCTGGAAGACCAGCAACTGGCGAAGACACTGAAACCGGCCGCGACTCTCATGGGGCAGCTGCCTGCGCTGGCTGACTCCGCCACCGTGGCCCAAGCCTCCGCCAGGATCGATCAGCTGGTGGAGATGGGCTGGCAGAGGGAGAACCTCAAACGCAGCCAGCCAGCCTCCGGGAAATCTGCCGATGGCGAGCCCAAAAGCGCGCAGCCTCCGATTACCGGCAATCCAGCGGCTTCCGACGAGCAATTCGTCCGCCGAGCCTTTTTGGACATCGTAGGCCGCATTCCGAGTTACGACGAGACGGTCACTTTCACCCGGAGCGGTGACGCCGACAAGCGGGCCAAGCTGGTCAACAAGCTCCTCGATTCCGAGGGCTACGTCAGCCACATGTACAATTACTTCGCCGAGATGCTGCGGATCAAAGACGACTTTGAGCGCAATCTGGTCCGCGGCACCGCCTACAGCCAGTGGGTGAAGCAGAACCTGCGGGAAAACGCTCCGTGGGACCAGATGGCGTACCAGATGCTCACCGCCACGGGCAAGATGTGGAGCAATGGGGCGGCAGGTTACCTCCTGCGCGATTCAGGCATGCCGCTGGACAACCTGTCCTACACCCTGCAGTTGTTTCTTGGCACCGATGTGGCTTGCGCCCAGTGCCACGACCACCCGTTTGCCGACTGGACCCAGCGCCAATTCTATGAAATGGCCGCGTTCTTCGGAAACACAGCCACCGAGATGGGTGCGGGCGACTTCCCTGGAGGCGATCCGGGAGAACGCCTGCTGAAGGAGGCGATGGCCCTGATGAAAAGCAAAGGAGTGGACGGCGAACAGTACCGTGGGCTCCTGGGTGACGTGATCAACGCCAACAAGTTCGCCGTGGTGGATCGCACGGAAAACCGCCTGACCCTGCCAGGCGACTACAAGTACAAGGATGGTAGCCCGGGCGAAAAAGTCTCCCCCAAGCTCATCATGTGGAGTGAGGCAGACGCCAAGAATCCCGCCTACCTGCTGGCCTCCACCATCTCCGCCAACAAGGGTGCCAAACCGCGCGAGATCTTTGCCCGATGGACCACCCACCCTTCCAATCCCCGCTTTGCCATGACCATGGCCAACCGTCTCTGGAGCAGGGCCTTCGGAAAAGCGTTGACGCCCTCTGTGTTGCACGTGGACAACCCGGACGAATCCTACAATCCAGAGCTGATCAAGCACCTCGCCTCTGAGATGGTCCGGCTGAAGTTCAACCTCAAGGAGTTTCAACGCATCGTTTTCAACACCCGGACCTATCAGCGTGAAGCCACCACAGCGGAGCTGCCCATGGGTGCCCCTTACTTCTTCCAGGGACCAGTGCTCCGCCGCATGACGGCAGAGCAGGCTTGGGATTCCTACATGACCTTGCTCCTCGGCAACCCCGATGGCGTCAAAAATCCCGATGCCGACCTCTATGGACGATCCATGGACGTAAACCTGGCCACCGTGAACGCCCAAACCCTTCTGCAAAAGGTGAGTGTCATGAACTCCCTCGGCGCGCGCAATGAGGCCCGCATGGGTGCCACACTCACCGACGCCGGCAGCAAGAACATGGACCCAAACAAGGTCATCGTGTTCGGCAACATGAAGTTGATGCGCGCCTCAGAGCTGGAACAGCCCGCTCCTCCAGGGCACTTCCTGCGCGAGTTCGGCCAGTCTGAGCGTTTCACGATCGACGGTGGCTCGAAGGATGGCAGCTCCCCGCAGGTGCTCATGATGATGAATGGCGGCGCTCAAAAGATGCTGACGAGCAAGGACTCCCTGATCGCCCGCAACATGGAGAAGGTGAAAAACCCACCCGACAAGGTGGAAGTCGTGTTTCTCAGCATTCTGAACCGCCACCCGAACTTCCGTGAAAAGGACATCGCCCGGAAAGCCTTTGCCGCTGAGGGCGAGGCCGCCTACGGCAACATCATCTGGTCGCTCATCAACGGGCGGGAGTTCAGTTTTGTGCAGTAGTTGAGGCGATTAGCTGGTCGGTCAGGACGACCGGACTACTCCCGAGGACCGCATCCGGCGTAGTCCGATGGTCCCCATCGGCTCAGTTCGCCACGCGAACGCTCGCCCAACCACCCACGCCTGTCCTCCACACCCAGCACGCCCACAGCATTTTCCCATTGCCTCAGGCAACTGATTTTGACATGCTCGCCACGTTGACTCGGTATTGAGCTTATTCCCCTCACTCCTATGAGCTACGAACTGAAAAAGGACAAGGCTGGCCAGTTCACCTTCAACCTCAAGGCTGGCAACGGGCAGGTGATCCTCACCGGACAAAGCTACGCCAGCAAACAGGGCGCACAGGATGGCATCGCCTCCGTTCGGACTCACGGGGCGACTGACGCCAACTTCGAACTGAAGACCTCCACCGCGGGGGAGCCGTTCTTCGTTCTCAAGGCCACGAATGGCCAGATCATTGGCAAAAGCGAGATGTACAGCTCCACCGCCGCCCGCGACAACGGCGTAGCTTCAGTCAAGACCAACAGTGCCTCCACCACGGTCAACGACCTCACGGGAGCCTGAGAGCCTTCTCTCTAGATGTGGAGCGGATCGGGGTTCAACTCCCCCCTGCTCTCTTTTGGGCCTGCCAACGGTGATCGCTGGTTACCTATGCTGGTGCCCCGGAGCCACGCCAGAGTGAATGCCCCCTCCAATGGAAAAAATGCCGGAGAAATTGCAGAAACTCGCCGCTGGCAGGTGCTTTGACCGAAATCTGACCGTCACCCGCAGGGATCCGATCGACACCCTCTAAGCGTGATGGACCTCTGGCGGCCGATTTGGTAATATAGGAAACCAACTTGCCAAAGGAGGCCGCCATGAGTGTGATGCTTGTACCGTTGGACTTTTCTGATGTCACCTCTCGCGTGATCGGAGTGGCCACCCAGATGGCCAAAGCGACCTGTGAGAGTCCCCTGCTGCTCCACGTCACGCCCCCCGAGCCACCCTACATAGGGTATGAGCCCGTGCCGGCCTCCACCCCATTCGCCGCCGAGGTGGATCCAGAGGTGGACCGTCTGCAGCTCGATCATTGGCGGGATCGCATCACCGGGCTGAACAGCAATGTGAGCACCCTTCAGATGCAAGGCCCTCCCACCGAGCAGATCCTGGCTGCCGCCGAGGAGCGACACGCCCGCATGATCGTGATGGGAACACACCGCCATACCGCCCTTCATGATGTGCTGCTGGGAAACGTGACTCATGGAGTGCTCCATCATGCCCGATGCCCGGTCACGGTGGTGCCTGCGGCACGCCCTCACCTGATTCCCACCACAGATGACCGCCTCATCCCTGGCACCACCCAGATTGACTCCATCCTCACGCTGGTGGATTTTTCGGATCTGACGGAGGCCGTCATCAGGCAGACCGAACTTCTGGCTCGGGCCTTCGACAGCCGAGTTACCATCCTGCATGTCATCCCGCCAGACCCTCTGGTGATTGACTTTGCGCCACCTCCCGGCACCGAAACGGAGGCGGAAGCCTACCAGGCAGATCTGAATCGGCTTAGGAAACAACTTGAAAGCGCAGGCCTCGAAGCCGTCACCCGGGAGGAGACGGGACCGGTGCTCGAAATCGTCAGACGGAAGGTGGATGAACTGGCTCCCGACTTGATCATCATGGGCTCCCACGGTCACGGAGCCCTCTACAATCTCTTCGTGGGCAGCGTCACCGCGGGCCTGCTTCATCATGCCACCTGCCCGGTCGTGGTCGTCCCACGGGCCAGCTATGAAGAGTTCCGGGTGAAACTCGCCTCCTGATCTAGGCGGAGACTGCATGACGTCGGCGTTGTTTTTTCTCCGCTTCCATTCATACTGCGCCCATGTCGCCGGGTGAGGCCCACGCAGCACTTGACCTAGCTACCCCGTTCACCCGGGAGCAACTGGAGACGGCTTATCACCACGCCCTGACC
>NZ_BATR01000154.1 GCF_000739655.1 Verrucomicrobium sp. BvORR106
ATCCGTTCTGCCGCAGGCAGTCGTCAGTTCTGAGACCAGCGGATGCTCGGGAGACAGCACCATGTACGTGGCCCCAAACAAGGTGTCAGGGCGCGTGGTGAACACAGTCACCGGATGGGAAACCCCAGCAGACTCCGGATTCTCAATCTGGAAGACCACCTCGGCGCCTTCGCTGCGGCCGATCCAGTTGCGCTGCAGCAGCTTGATGCTCTCCGGCCAGTCCAGACCGTCGAGCTCGTCCATCAGACGCTGGGCAAAGGATGTGATGCGCAGCATCCACTGCCGCATGGGCCGACGCTCCACGGGGAAGCCGCCCACCTCGCTCTTGCCATCGATGACTTCTTCATTGGCCAGCACCGTGCCCAACTCCGGGCACCAGTTGACCGGAGCCTCGGAGACGAAGGCCAGACGACGTGCGTCGATCTCATCCCGGGACAGCCCTTGCGCCTCCAGTTCCTGCACCGGCCGCGCCTTGTTCGTAGCCGGATCGAAGTAGGAATTGTACAGCTGGGTGAAGATCCACTGCGTCCATTTGAAATAACCTGGGTCCGTAGTGTTCACCTCGCGATCCCAGTCATAGGCAAAGCCCAGCCTCTTCAGCTGGTTGCGGAAGTTCTCCACGTTCTTCTCTGTGGTCGTCCGCGGATGTTGCCCTGTCTTGATGGCATACTGCTCGGCCGGCAGACCAAAGGCGTCCCAGCCCATGGGGTGCAGGACGTTGTGGCCCGTCATGCGCTTGTACCGCGCCACGATGTCCGTGGCCGTGTACCCTTCCGGGTGGCCGACGTGCAACCCCTGACCGCTGGGATACGGGAACATGTCGAGCACGAAGTACTTCGGCTTGCTGGCATCAAACCCCTCATCGCCCGGCCCGAGGGTACGGAAAGACTTGTTGGCGTCCCAGTGGGACTGCCATTGGGGTTCAAACTCGTCGAAGGGATACTGCTTGCGGCGCTCGCTGCTCATGACTCTGAAAATGAAAAAAGGGCGGGATACTCCGCCCAAGGTGCGCCCCTGACAACTGGTAATAAGGAGAGTTGAGGGGCTTCGCCGTTGAGACGCGCCCCGAGGGGGCGGCTGGTTGAGACGCTTCGCTGGTTCAGGAATGACTATGCGGTCGGCTCCCAGACGAACGCCCCCGTCCCGGAGGGACGCTGGAATGTAGCCGGTGGTGCCAACCACCGGCTACCGATCGATAATGCATTTGCGTCCCGGAGGGACGCCGGATCTCACGGCTGCCCCCCACCCAATCGCGCAATCGCCTACGTCGCTGGAAACAGATCCCCCAAAGGCGTCACTGGCCGGGACTCCTCCACCTTCCGCAAGGCAGGCAGATTGTAATAAGGCACCTGCGGGAACTTGTGGTGCTCATAGTGGCAGAATGTGTTGTGGGGAAAGAACAGGAACTTGCCCAGCCAACCGGGGGAATGAGGATCCCAGCCGGGCGAGAACCGGTGGGAGGTCTCCTTGCCCCGGGGCTCAATCCCCACATGCTCCGTCCAAGTCCGAATGCGAAACACCGCCCAGAACCCGGCGACGATGGACCAAATCCAGAGACAAAAGACCCACAGCGCGCCCAGCCAGTAGGTGAGCGCGAAGAACGCGGCGTACATTCCCAGCGGTCCCAAGATGCGCCACGGCTGCTTGTACGGAAAGATGGCCTTGAGGAACTTGAAGAGATCGTACAGGCCGAGCCCGAACAGGTCCGTCACAAAATAGCGCCAGACCCGACGCCAGGTCACGGGCTTGTCATAGGGCGAATCCGACCGGTAGGAATCCAGCTCTGGATCATGATCGGTGCCCAAGTGACGGTGATGCTCGAAATGCCAGGGCCGGTAGCCTTTCTCAATGACGATGAAGAGCGGCCACGCCACCAGGGTCTCACCCAGGAATTCATTGAGCCACTTCGTCTTGAACGCCACCCGGTGGGTGGCGTCATGCACCAGGAGCCCGAGTGCCTGGATACGGGCACCGATGATTAGAGCAGCGACAGGGGCGAAGAAAATGGAATCAATCCACGCGTAGGTGAAGAACGTGGCCACGATCGTGGCCCAGTCCAAGAGCATGTCACCCACCCAGATGTGGGGACGCACCTTGTACAACTCCGCCGGAAGATTCCGCTCATACGTTGGGGTTGCGGGGGCACTCATAACATCAGGCACGCTGATGCCTTGATGGCTGATTCAACAGGAATTCATGACCATTCAGACATTCAGGGTCGCCCAACATCTAACCACTTCTCGAAGTTTAATTCAAATTACAATTATTGTGATTATTAAATTATCCATATCACAGGAAAACACCGCGTTTTGCAGCTCCTTGCTCAAAACTAACCCTGGCAGTTTATCCCCCATTAAATAGCCCGCTTAGTCGCCCAAGCGGATCTGGCCCTACGGAGAGAACCAGTAGGCGTCATAGGGTTGCCGGGCCGAGGGCAGTTTCGGTACCCTTGTCAGCATCATGCCAGCCTTCCGATGCCTCCCCCTCGTCGCGGCGCTGTCGCTTTGCCATGACCTGACCCCGGCTCACGCAGTCACCATCGTGAACGATGGCTTTGAAACGACCACTCACCCCACCGGGGATCGCACAGTAGCCTCTGGCACAGGGGCCGCCTTCTACACTCGCGCATTATCGGCCACCCAAACGCTCACCATCACCAACGACGCGACCTTCGGCTCCAACGTCCTTGCGTTTGATGACACGACGGCTGGCGGCCAGAGCGAAGGCATCATCATCCCCCTCTCCTCCTCCATCAATCTGGACAACACCGGAGACTATCTCACGCTCAGCTTCTCCTTCCGCTACACCAACAACAGCGCCGCCGGAGCCAACGAAGCCAACTTCCGGTTCGGCCTCTTCAACTCCCAAGGGACCGCGGTCACCGGAGACAATCAAGCTGCAAGCGCCAACGACGCCGGATACTATGTGCAGGTAGGAAGCGGAGGTTCCGCCACCGCCTCGAACAATGTGTTCTACGAGGAGACCGGACTGACCGCCCCCATTCTGGGAGGCACGGATCGCACCAGCAAGACCGCTTCCAGCACCGGCTTTGGCATCAATGACGACGCCATTCACACCGCTTCCTTCACGCTCACCCGCACCTCTGCCACGGTGATGGGCCTGTCTCTCACTATCGATGGAACCACCATCACCGCCTCGGACACCACAACCCTGATCACCAGCTTCGACGAGATTGCGATCGCCAACGGCTTCGGCGTAACCGGCCTGGACTTCATGCTCGACAACGTCGTACTCACCTCCAGCGTTCCCGAGCCGTCGGTCGCAGCACTCAGCCTCCTTGCATTATCCTGCCTGATCTTCCGCCGTCGACGCTCAACCACCTGAATGGCCTAGCCATCCTTCCTTTGGCAGGTCCTGACTGAGGCAGCTACGCCAAGGCCCCTCGCCACCGCATGAAGGCATACACGCGGGCAGGATCGGAATTTCGATGTCCCTGTGTATGAATCCGAGCCATGAACATGCGCCTCTGGTGGCCCTGACTGACGAAGAAGCAGCCCAAACCATGATCAGTGAGGGCAGCCCGCCCTATCGCTCTGTGACCCGCCAGGCCCCCTCCGCCAGCCACGACGTCGCCGGTCGGCTCCGCCAGCAGGCTGAAACCCAGTTTTACGCCCATCCTCTCAAATCCATGCTCATCGCTTTCGGCGTCGGTGTCATCATCGGTGCCGCGGCTCGCAGGGTGGGTTGAGCCAAGTCGCCCCATTTTCGGCGGCCCCCTACCACAAAAGGAAAGGGCGGAACCTCTCGGCTCCGCCCTTGCAAACAGTCTTGTGCTCTCGTCCGTCGTTACTTCAACCCAGACTGGGCTGCCACCTTGGAGGAGACACTTGCCTTGCTCTCGTCAAAGGAGGTGATGGGCAGCGCAGCAGCCACGTTCAGCACGGTGGGCGGCACGAGCTCAACCTTCTGCTGATCGGCCACCGCGAACTCGCCATAGGCGATGGGCACCACGGTCGCGCAAAGGCCATCCGTGGCGTAATTGCGCTCCACGTGAAGCACGCTACCGAAGGTGGTCTTGTTATCCAGGGCGATGCTGTCTCCCTCGTGATAAGGAGCAGCCTCAATCCCGGTACCAGGGAACAGGAACTCCACTTCCACGTCTTCCAGCTCTGTCGAGCGGAGACGGACAATCCAGCCCTTGTCCACAAAGTCCCCTGCGGCCAGAGAGCGGGCGCTCACCACGATGTAGTTGCCTTTCACGTACACCGGACTCTCTTCCGAGTAGTTCAGGATGTACGAGCGCTTGAGCAGGTCATTGACCACCTGAAGCTGCTCCGGGTTATAGTCGTAATACTTCTTCAACAGATCCCGTGGGGAGAGGAAACTGCCCTTGGGGATGAGGAGCGGATCGAACTTCTTGATCGGCTCCAGTTTTTCCAGCTTGGTGAGCAACCGGTAGTTAAAGGGTTTCTCCGGATACTTGAACACCATGATGCTGAAGAACCAGCAAAAGGTGGCGAGGCCCAGAAGCAGCGTGATCAGGATGGTCCACCAAAACAGTCCGCTGTCCTTGCTCTTCTTGGCGTTGTAGTTGCCACCTCCCCCACGGGCACGGTAGTCAGAACCACTGAGAAATTGGGCATTCATGAAAAAGGAGTCAGGCGAAAAATGGTTAAGAAATCTGTATCATTGGTCTATCTTACCAGCTCTATCACCAATGAGAAAGGCGTTTGTGGGGATTTCTCGAACACTTTCGACGCTCTAGTTTGTTTTTGGTTCGAAAGAAGATCCACATCCACAGCTTCTTGCGGCATTGGGATTCTCAACTTTGAAACCGGCATCGCTCAGGCCCTCGCTGTAGTCCAGCTGGGAGCCATCGAGAAATTCGAGGCTCTCCGGGTCCACGATCACAGACACTCCTTCAGGGCCGAAGACCCTGTCGGTGGCGCCGGGCGCGTCCAGTTTCATCGCATATTCCCATCCCGCACAGCCCCCTTTTTTCACCAGCAGACGGAGCCCCACACCCGCGGCAGCATTCTGGCTTTCCAAAAGCTCACGCAGATGTTTGACGGCGTTATCAGTGACGGCAATCATGACCAGGGGCAAGCGTCGGCGCGCCATAAAACAGACTCATCGTGAGTAACGGTGGCTTTAGCCACTCTGATGGATGAGCGCGGCGGACGCTGATAAAAGTTACGTAGCAGGCTTTTCATATCTGGCAAGATTCCAATGAGCAAAATTCGCATCCTTTCTGACGCCCTCGCAAGCCAGGTAGCAGCAGGAGAAGTCGTGGAGAGGCCTGCCGCTGTCGTGCGCGAACTGGTGGAAAACAGTCTTGATGCTGGTGCCTCCCACGTAGAGGTCCATGTGCAGCGCGGCGGCACCGCACTCATTCGCGTGACGGACAACGGACATGGCATGGATCGCGAAGATGCGCTGCTCTGTCTGGAGCGTCATGCCACGAGCAAGATCCGATCAAAAGAAGACCTCGCAGCCATCCGCACTTTTGGCTTCCGTGGTGAGGCCATGCCCAGCATTGCGAGCGTTTCACGCTTCCGTCTGGCGAGCCGGGAACCGGAAGCTCTCTCTGGCACAGAAGTGGAAATCCAAGGGGGCAGGATGGTTAGCGTCAAAGACTATGGCGGCGCTCCCGGTACCGTCGTGGAAGCCCGCGCGCTCTTCTTCAATATTCCTGCCCGTCGCAAATTTCTGCGCTCGGAGCAGACAGAGTTTTCCCATGTGGAACAGCAGTTCCGGCTGCATGCCATTGCCAACGCGCACGTCGCTTTCACGCTCGTGCGTGATGGTGAGGTCCTGTTCCACCTGCCTGCCACACAGGACCTGCGGCATCGCATTGAGGGACTGAGCGGGCGCGAAACCGCCCGCCGCCTGCTGGAGGTTCCCTCCTTCACTCTTAACGGTGTCACGGTACGAGGTTTCATCAGCGGCCCCGGGGTGAGCCGGCCGAACCGGCAGATGCAGCTCACGTTCCTGAACGGACGTCCGGTGGACAGCGCGACGGTTAACTTTGGCCTACGGGAGGGCTACCACACCAGTCTCATGAAGGGGCAGCACCCCATCACGTTTCTGTTCCTCAACATGCCCCCCGAGGCCTTTGACATCAACGTGCACCCAGCCAAAAAAGAGGTGCGGTTTCATGATGGTCATGGCGTCCGGGAAGCCGTGGTCCAGGCCGTATCCCGCGCTCTCGCGGCTTCGTCCGAAATCTCCACCGGGCACATGACCGGCAGTGCCCAGCGCGCTGCCCAGCCCACCCGGCAGGAAGTGCTGGAGCAGATGCCGCCCCTGATTCCGGAGAGCGAACAAAAGTCCCTGCGGCGCGACTGGGCAGAACTCCCCACCTGGACACCTCCCAGCCCTTCCCGAAGCGTCGCCCCCGCCCCGCGGGCACCTCAATTTGAGCCCCGCCCCCAGCCTTTCGCCACGCCGAATACGGACTCTGCCACGACCTCATCGGAATCAGAGTCTGTCGAAGTAGACGCGACGCCCGAGGCCCCTTCTCCCATCGCATCCCACGCACCCACACCTGCGCCACCTCCACCCGGTGCCCCGTCGGAAGTGTCAGCGGATTCCTTCCGCATCCTCGGCGTGCTTCACAAGCTCTACGTCCTCATGGAAAGCAGCGAAGGGCTCGTGCTCATGGACCAGCATGCCGCGCATGAGCGAGTGCTCTTCGAGCAAATGCGCAACGCGATGGAGCAACAGGGCGTGCCAAGCCAGCGCCTTCTGCTCCCCCTGACGCTGGAGGTGTCGCCACGTGACTTCGACCTAATGTCCCGCAGCCTGCCGACCCTGCAAAAACTGGGCGTCGAAGCCGAACCCTTCGGGGCCAACGCTTTCAAGGTAGATGCCATGCCCACCTTCATCCGCACGGATGATCCGCTCTCACTCCTGCGGGATATCATGGAGGAACTGGCCAGCGCCAGCAGCCGCACCTCCTCCCTCCGGCTGGGTGAGGACATGATCGCCACGACCGTGTGCCGCCACGCGGTGAAGGCCAATGATGATTTACGCGAACCCGAGTTGCGGAAGCTGCTTCAGGACCTCTTCACCTGCGAGATGCCCTACTGCTGCCCCCACGGACGCCCCACGTTGATCCAGATCTCCTTTGCCGAGCTGGAAAGGAAGTTTGGGCGGCGGGCTCCGTGAGCTTTCACCATTGGTGAACCGGAATTTCTCCACAAGAACTCAATCACACCCTCCAGGGGCAAAGGAAACAAAAAGGTAAGAGGGCTGAAGGCCCGGCCTCCTCAACTGCAGATCGGAGGCCAGAAGTACGGCTGACTTTCCGTGGACTCACAACACCTGGCGACGCAGTCGCTGTGGAGTGCGCGCGGGAACCGCCGCTTTCGCGGCACCAATTCTACTTCCTCGAACCTATTGAGGCGAGCAGGGAAATTGGGACGACTGGTCACGAAACTTCGACTGCTGACACTGCTGCTGCTACGTCTCACCTCAGCACAAGTCCATCCGGCAGGCGAAAGCGGCGCTTCACGCCGCACTCCACAGCGACTTCGTCGCCAGACTTTGGGCGTTTTTCACAATATGCAGAACAAGCAGTTCCCCACCCGCCTCTCCGAAAACGCCGGTTAATCGTTGCCTGCCCCCATCTCCCATCCCCAAAACAAGAAAACCCGGACTCAGTCCGGGTTTCAAGAAACAAGGTTCCAGTTGGAGGAGACTCCTAGTACTCCACGTCCAGCTTGAAACCGACGGGGCTCACAGCCATCTGATCATGGGCGACAAGACGACGCTCACGCTCATCCCCAAATCCGCCCTGATAGTGGCGGGAAAGAAGATACTGGCGCACTTCTTCGTCCGAGATCGGAGCGATGTAGGTGCCCGCTGGAGTCTGGGTGGCATTGTTGTTGGCGAAGGTGCTGCCGCCTTGACTTGGGCGGAGAACGATGGCCGTTCCCAACATGGCCACTGCCGCGGCGCCAGCCATGGCCCACTTCGGAGCAAACAGCCCATCGAAGTAGGTCGTCACGCGCTCCCAGAGAAGGCCACGCGCCGAACTGTTCAACAGCTCCGCACGTTGGCGTTGCTGAAAGGCGTGAACAAAATCGTCCACAAAATCAGGAGAGGGCTGCTCATGCCGCTTCAAGCGGATCAGGTTTTGGATGTCGTCGAAGTCGCTCATAGAGTTCCTCTTGGATGCGTCTTATGGGGTAGTGCTCTCCACGATTGCTATCGGTTTACTTGCGGAATTCCTCAAGATAATTCTGAAGCTGTCGGTGGGCATAAAATAGTCGGGAACGCACGGTGCCTTCACTGACCCCCAGAATCTTGCTGATGTCGGCATGCTGCAAGCCCTGGATGTCGTATAGAGTGACCACTGTGCGATGGTCTTCGGACAGCTTCATCATGGCCTCGTTCAAACGTTTTTGAAGTTCGTGGATGTTTACATCCTTCAGCGGATTCCCCCCTGATGTGAGCTTGATAAAGTCCGGGTCATTCTGGATCCCGTTGTCCACATCATCCAGGCTGAGCTTGGTGTAGCGCCCCCGCTTCTTGAGAAAGTTGAGTGTCATATTGACACTGATCGAGTAGATCCACGTGTAAAACGTGCTCTTCCCCTGGAAACGCTTCAGCGACCGGTAGGCCTTGGCAAAGATGTCCTGTAGCAGATCTGCCGTGTCCTCCCGGTTGGAGGTCATGTTGTACACCAGTCCGTACAGCTTGGGCGTGTACTTCCTGACCAGTTCATCAAATGCGCGCGTGTCCCCGTTTTGGGAGCGCTCGACGAATTCCTGATCGGGATCGGGGTTGAGGGGCCGTTCGGACATGATGCATGCCATGTGGGAGCATGGCGTAGGGCTAGACAAACATGCGGGCGAGCTTGCGCGCAAGTTTTTCTTGTTCAACGGCTATGCCACCCGCTTTGAGCGTCGCATTTTCACCGCGACATGATCGGTTCCAGGAAGGATACGCTTGCGAAGCGTCACTTCGACACAGTTGACGCGGTCATCCCCCAAAAAGTAGGCGACCAGCTCAGCCGCCAGCGTCTCAAGGAGCAACCTCGGTCGACCAGCCGCCAGATCCCGCGCCTGATTGGCCGCCACCGAGTAGTCCAGCGTGCAGGACAGGTCGTCCGTCATGGCGTCAAACGCCTGGGCCAGCTCCAGAGTGATGTCCGCAGATAGCACCTGCCAGTTGTCCCTCTCCTCCTCCGGCACGCCAATGCGCACCGGCAGGTCCAGGCCCACGATTTGAATTTGATCCGGGTGAAACATGATCTTGATCGAACGCCAACACTACACGAGCCCGAAACCGCCGCGATCTCGGATCTCCTCCATCAATATGCGGGTGGGGATGTTCAGGTCTTCCCGCATCGCATCCTCCCACGGCAGCCACTGAAACGCTTCCGCCTCATCATTCAGATGCACCTCTGGCGCTGAAGACGCGCAAACCGCCAAGTAGTTGAGGAGCAGGAAGTGGGCGCTGCGCTCAAACTCCAGCGGCTCCACGCAGTCCTGCACCATGACAAACCGGATGTCCGGCTGCAACTCCAGCGCCGTCTCCTCCAGGATCTCCCGGCGCAAGGCTTCGTCACAGGTCTCGCCTCGCTTGATCTTGCCGCCCGGGATGCCCCAGCGGTTGCTCCATTTGTGCGTCTTGAGCAGAAGCACCCTCCCCTGCTGATCCAGAATCAAGGCCCCCACGGTGGCCAAAGGATGCACGGCACCATGTCCCGCCGTGGTAGCGGCCTGAACATGCCAGCCCCCCAGCAGGTGGGGAAGGCGCGACAAATCGCGCACCAGAATTTCCGGATGCGCCTGCATCAATACCGTCGGCGACTCATACCCGGTCGCGGTGGCGATAGACAACACTCCCGCTGCATGGGCCGCTTCCACGTCATGACGCATGTCCCCAATGAAGGCCGTCTCGACGGGCAGCATCCCCTGGCGCTCCAGGATCTCGTGGATGGCCTCCCGCTTGTCCACCACCCCACAGTAGGCAGCCTCAAAGAAATCATGCACCCCATTGGCTTTGGCCTGGGCCTCGAAATGCTCCCGCGGGGCGCTGCTCAGCAATACCATGCGGCGTCCTGTCGCGGCCGCATACTCCAGGAAGGTGCGGGCGTGGGGTAGCAGCGGCACCACGTCGTCCCCTTCCGGGAAGTGACGGAGATACAGCTCCTTGGCCTCCTCCAGATCCACATCCGGCAGCACTTCGCGGTAGAACTCCGTGTAGGGAAGGCGGAAGAGTGCCCGGAACCCTTCCCGATCCAGCGCGGCCTTTCCGTAGTGCCCCAAGACACCGTTGGTGGCGGTCAGCACCCCTCCCAGATCGTCTGCAAGGGTGCCGGACCAGTCGAGGAGGAAATTGCGGATCATCAGGGGTGCTTGGGGGATGGGGCGGCCATCCTAGCCCGGACCTATCCAGACTCAAGGTGCAACCACCAGTCCGGTCACGCGTCCGCCTCAGTCGACCTCATTCACCCGGCAGCACCACCCCAGCAAGTTTCAAACAGGCCTTCCCGATGATCTGACGCTTCGCAATGTCTACCTTGCCGGCCATATCGATGTTCAGGGCAAAGGTGACCACCCTGCCGGTGGCGGTATCTTCCACCCAGCCCACCCACCAGCCCAAATCGGGACCAGGACGGTAGGCGATGCACCACCCGGTTTTCGCGTGCAATGCCACGGCGGCAGACTTTTCCAGCAGCGTGATCTCCTTCACATCTGAAACCGCCTTGGGGGACACTGGCAGGCTCCCGGAGACCAGCTTGGCGAGAAACTGAGTCTGCTCCAGCGCCGAGATCTTCAGCGGCCCACTCAGCCAGAACTGATCCACCACCGGGCCAGCCTCCATATTGCCATAGCCCAGCTCCCGAAGGGCCCCTTGCATCCGTTCCAGGCCGATGCGCCGCGCCAGTTCCTGATAGACAGCCACGTTGGAGACCTTGATGGCATCGCGTAGATTCATGTCCTTCTCCCACTCCTTGAACGGCTGAGGCTTCCCGCCGTAGGGCAGGACTTCGTCTATCCCTTTCACCGCCCCCACGTTCAGACCGATCAGCGAGTTGGGAATCTTGAAGGTAGAGGCAGGGATGTACTGCTTCTTCGCCCGCTCTATGTCGTTGGTCTGTGCCTTGCCAGTGGCAGAGTCGAAGATCACGATCACCCCCTTCACCTTCTGTTGCTCAAACGGAGCTTTCAGATCAGTCCGCAACGCCAGCTCAGTCTCACTTGCGGCCGGGAGCGGCAGGAACCCGGAAGCCGCGAGAGCGAGGATCACGATGGTTCGCCTGGACCAGACCCGTGAAATCCCTGCTACGACTTTGGCGATGCTTTCCTGCTGCATGGCCGACAACTAAACCACCCAGAACTCGCAGGGCAAACGCTACGAGATTTGCTTTCCATCGGACACTATTTGCGCCCGCCAGTCCGACATCTACTCATTTTGCCTACGTCAATTAAAGGAAACTACTCTACCCCTACTGCACTGTGTACGCAGCCGCATCACCACAAAGGGGTACGCTCAACCGTAAACCCTGCGAATTGCTTTTTCCTGTTACACCTTTTGGGTGGATTGCCCTGACATCAGATGGCATCGCAGGTGGCGTCAGTTCTAGGTGTGAGCAAGATTTCCTCCAACCCTTCACCCTCCCGATCATCTCCCCGCAGTCCTTCTGATTTGTCTGACCGGCCTCTTTCCATGCGCGTTCTCATCACGAACAACTCCCTCTCGGCTCGTGCAGGCACCGAACTGGTCGTCTATGAAATTGGCCGCGAACTGCGCCGCCGCGGGCATGAGGTGGCTGCCTACAGCTCCACCTTGGGCGAGGTGGCTGAACTGCTGGTCGGCTCAAGCCTTCCAGTGGTGAACCGCCCCGAAGAATGCCCCTTCACACCGGACATCATCCACGGTCAGCACCACCTGGATGCCATGACGGCATTGCTGGCGTTTCCGAATACTCCGGCCGTCTATCACACACATGGCGGCGTGCCCTGGGTGGAACGCCCGCCTGCGCATCCCCGCATCCTGCACTACATCGCCATGTGTGATGACCTCGCAGATGTGACCAGAATCAATCTGGGCCTGCAACGAGACCAGGCATCCTCCCTTCCCAACTGGGTGGATCTCAACCGCTTTCGAGGCAATCACATCCCCCCGGCCAAGCCGGAACGAGCCATCTTGTTTGGCGGCGGCCTCGGAGATCCCGCGATGGTGACGAAGCTGCGGCCGGCTTTCGAATCCTTTGGGATCCGTCTCGATAGCACCGCCGACTGGACGGAGACCGATCGGCGCACGCCTGAACTGGCCCTCCCTCGCTACGATATCGCCCTGGCCTCAGGCCGGTCCGCCCTGGAGGCCATGGCCAGCGGCTGCGCCGTGATCATCGCCAACCATCAGAGCAGCACCGGCTGGGTCCGCCCTGAAAACTTTCCGATACTGAAACGGCAGAACTTCGCCCCCAAGCGTCCGGATCCCGGCTTTGATGCCTCCACCCTCCAGACCTTCCTTTCCGGCTACGACGCTGAGGCGGCCCGCGCGGTCACTCAGATGACTCGTGAGCAGTGCGCTCTTGTACCTGCAGTGGATCGTCTGCTGGAACTCTACGGCACCACCATCCGAAACTGGGAACAACGCCAGCAGGCGGCCCGGGACTGGGAGCTCGAACGCGCAGAAGATGACCGCAAGGCCTCTCTGACCTACCTCCGCCAGCTCGCGGTGGCTGTGCGGGATGTGGAAGCGCTCCACGTCGCGAACCGGAGCCAGGAAAAGCAGCTGCAGTCCTCCGCGAAAGCCAAGCAGAAGCTTGCGACCCAAATTGGGCAACTGGAGAAAAAACTCTCCAATTCAGGGAAGGATGCCCAACTGGTCACTCAGTTGCGCAGTCATTGGCTGGGGCGTCTCGCGCTGAGCTGGGTTGGACGGCGGGTCAGGAACTAACCTGCCCCGCTCTTCGTCCGGCAAGGAACTGCCCGGGCAAGCCTGAGCGCAAGGTTCGGGAGGTGTCCCCGTCTGCCAGATAATGGAAACAACCTGCTCGCTTCCTCTATGGAAAACCGAACAGGTCCGCCCACCGGCGCATCCATAGTCGTGCCCATGGCAGATGAATCCGCCACCGGCCGTTTTAGATCGAAAGTTTCCCCAACCAGCATTGGCGGAAAATGCGATTCCGACAAACAACCATGCGCCCCTCTTTCACCGGTCCCCTTCCCCGCACGCCAGTTGGCGACAGCTCTGTCGTTTCTTCACTCCCGTCGATGAAAATGGCTATTGTCGAAACATTGGCGACCTGTCACACTGAAGCATGAGCAACAGCCCGATCTCGACAGTCGATTCGGGTACTCCCTCTGCCCATGCCCCCCATGGCCCCGTGCACTTCGTAGGCATCTGCGGCAAAGGCATGTCCAGCCTCGCTGTCGCGCTTCATCGCGCCGGCATTCCCGTCACCGGCTCGGACGAACCCATTGCCTATGGCGAGCCAGTGGCCTTGTTGCAAGCCGAAGGGATATCTCACCGTCTGGAGTTTCATCCAGACCACGTGATCGGCGCGTCCAAGGTGGTGATCAGCCGACAGTACTCCCGGGGGAACCCGGAAGTGGAGGCGGTGCTTGCTGGACAGATTCCCTACTATTCATTGCCCCAGTTCCTCCTGGAGCACTTTCTTCACGGGCAGAAGAATCTCGTGGTGGCCGGGACCAAAGGCAAAACCACCACCACCACCATGCTGGCCTGGATCCTGGAGAAGGAGGGCCTTTCCCCTGGATACCTCATCGGAGGCGTGCCCAAGGACGAGATGCCGCCAGCCCGCTTTCCCGGACAGGGGCTCAACGTCATTGAAGGGGACGACTACGAAACGCTCTTCTGGGATCACAGCCCCAAGTTTGCCTACTACCGGCCCTCCACGGTGCTTCTCACCAATGTCTATCCAGATCATCCCGAGTACCACAAAGGAGATGAGTCATCGTTGGGCCACTTCCGCACGCTCATCTGCCAACTGCCGGCCAATGGGCTGCTGCTGACCGGTGACGATGGCCCCCTGACCCGCCAGGTGGCGGAGATGGCCCCTTGCCTGCAACTACGGGTCGGATTCGAGGAAAGTGCCGACATTCAGGTGACTCGTTGGAACCAGGACGAGAACGGCATCCACTTCATCCTGGCCGCGACCGAGTTCACCCTGCCGGTCACCGGGCGTCACAACGTGCTGAATGCCGCGATGGCGGCCTCTGCTGCCAAACACCATGGTGTGCCCCTGGCCCATTCCGCCGCTCATCTCGCCACCTTCCGGGGTGTGCAAGGGCGTCAGGATCTCGTTGGCTCATGCGATGGCATCGATCTCTACCGCGACCTGGCCTACCTGCCCGAGAGCCTCCAGATGGTGCTGGAGAACTTTCGCCTCCAGTTTCCCGACCGTCGTCAAGTCCTGCTCTACCAGCCGTTTATCGTCAACGGCCTGCCGGGCAAGGACGCCGAGCTCGCTGCCGTCATGAGCCAGTTTGACCTCGTCCTCCTGGCCGATGTCTTCAAGCCAGTGCTGTGCGCCCCGGTCAACCCAGGCTTTTCCGATACAGTCCAAGGTATGCTTGTGGCACGCGCCACGCCTGTGCAACGCGTCGGCGCGGTGGACGAATGGACCCGGTTCGTGCCTCCATTCCTGGAACCTGGAGACGTGGTCCTGGCCATCGCCCACCCGAAAGTCCAGCCCCTGCTAGTGCACATTGTTGAAGCGCTCGCTCACTGACCAGATCTCCCATGCGGATTCTCATCACCAACCACTCCCTGGCAGTCCGTGCTGGCACGGAGCTGGTGGTTTATGAAATAGCCCGGGAACTGCAACTCCGCGGCCATGAGGTCGCCGCCTACAGCTCCACCCTGGGAGAGGTTGCGGAGTTGCTGAGCGCCTCCAGCATTCCCGTCCTGAAGCAGCTGGATGCGTGCCCTTTCAAGCCGGATCTCATCCACGCCCAGCATCACCTGGATGCCATGACCGCGCTGCTGGCGTTCCCGGAAACGCCCGCCGTTTACCACATCCATGGCGGGACACCCTGGGTGGAACGCCCACCCGTGCATCCCCGCATCCTGCACTACATCGCCATGTGCCAGGATCTGGCTGACAGCACGCGGATCCATCTGGGGCTGGAGGAGGATCAGGTCACCAATCTCCCCAACTGGGTGGATACGAATCGTTTTCGCGGCACACGGTCTCCCTCAGCCAAACCAGAGCGGGCCCTCCTCTTCGGCGGGGGCTTGGGTGAACCGGGCATCGCTGCGAAGCTCCGGCCAGCCTTCGAACACCACCATATCCGGCTGGAGACCACTGCCGACTGGACGGAGACGGACCGGCGCACGCCCGAGCTGGCGCTCCCACGCTACGATATCGTCCTGGCCTCAGGGCGCTCCGCGCTGGAGGCCATGGCCAGTGGTTGCGCCGTCGCCATTGCCAACTACCAGAGCTTCATCGGCTGGGCCCGTGCCGACAATTTCCAGACACTGCAACGCCAGAACTTTTCACCGAAGCGTGCCGATCCCGGCTTTGATGCCTCCATCCTTCAGAGTTGTCTGGCCGCCTACGATGCGGAAGCCGCCCGGTCCGCGACTGAGATGACGCGAACTCAGTGCACACTTGTTCAGGCCATCGACCGCCTCTCTGCCCTGCACGAAAAAGTGGTCCGCACGTGGCAGCAGCAACCGGTCCGCCATGATCAAGATCGTCTCACGCAGGCAGACGCGGAGCGCAGAGCCGCGCTGGTGTACCTGCGGGAGCTTGCCGTGGCCGTGCGGGATGTGGAAACGCTCCACGTCACCAACCGAATCCAGCAGAAGCAGGTGGAGTCGATTGGCAAAGAGAAGGACAAGCTGGCTGCTGAGCTGGCAAAGTTGGAGGAAAAACTCGCCCGCTCGGGAGAGGATATCCATCTCCTCAAGAAACTACGCGGCCACTGGCTGGGCCGTCTGGCCCTCAGTTGGAGCCGCCGGGGTAATGGGAAATAGTCATCTCCGCGTCTGTTCACGCGAAGACAACACCCGCCTACCCCGGACCATGCGGTCCGCCTCGCCTCAGTTCTCCTTCCACTCAAGCTGGGTGCCTGCAGGCATCAGCCTGACTGCGCGAGCGATGTCCCAATTCGTGAGGCGGAATCCGCCCAATCCGGCCTGGGTATTCATCTTCGCAGGGATGCTCGTACCATGCAGCCCAAAGGGCAGCGGCTCAGCCCCTTTGCCCCGGGCCAGATTGATCCACACGATGCCAACCGGATTGTTGGGTCCTGAACCCAGGAACTGCTCCTCTTCCAACTTGGCCTTCGGCGGCGCGGCCTCAGGGGTGGGGATCGAGGCAGCACCAATCGAGGTCACAGGGGACGCAGGCTCTTTGGGTGGATCGCGATCTTCTTGAAGAGTGGCCAGACGAGGTGCGGGAATGGCATCCAGCACGGTCCAGAAATTACGTCCCCGGAGACCAGGACGAGCGGTGGCGACAGGCATGACCGCCACCAATTTGCCTCCCTTGTAAATCTGCAAACGGGTGAGTGCGATGATCGAGGCCGTCACCGGCTCCGCTGTGTCCGCCAGCGGCTGCAGACTGCCCTCCGTGGCGTGCTCAATCTCAAAGGGGAAGACGTTCGGCACCTTGAAGGTCGTCCCCACCACCGGGGTGCCTTTGATCTTGATGTTGAGGCGACGAAGGAAGGCCTCATCGCAGTGGAAACGCTCCGCCACCAGCTCCCAGGCACTCCGGTAAAGCAGCAGCGGAGGGCCCACGAGGTCCCGATAAGTGAGATCTGGCTCCGCCGACCCCTTCGCCCCAGCTTTGCCCGATGCAGCAGAACGCTTGGGAGCTGCCGCCGCGGCTCCAGCGCCCGCGGAATCCGCCATGATGAATCGCAGATCATCCGGTCGCAATTGATAGGTGGTGAAGGGTTCCCCCAACACCGAGCGAGCCCGCTCCACGAGCGAGGTCTGATCAGTCAGCCCATCATGGGAGGTCAGGAAGAGCTCCACAAGCTTTTGAAACACCGGGCCGGACTTGCCATCGATGTAGCCGCAGGAGAATCCCTCCCGGTCCATGTACACCTGGAGCAGGACATTCACATACTCCTGCTGCGCCTGCAGGCCATACACCGGCATCGGCTTGGGAGCGGCGGCAGGTTTGCCCGCCTTCTTTGTCTCAGCCGTACCTTCCGGCGGCTTGGGAGGCGGCGGCGGGATCATCGCTTTCAGTTCCTCCAGCGTCGGAATCTTGAGAGTCTGGCCGATCCGGATCACGTCTGACGTCAACCCGTTGGCCTGCTTCAACTGGTCTGACGACATGCTGAACTTGCGGGCAATCTTCGCAATCGCATCCCCTTTCTCCACGGTGTACTCCTGAGGACGCGGGGGAGTGATGGCTGGAACCGCCTCGCCCGGAGCTCCAGGAGCGCCCGTGGCACCTGGGCCTGGCGCAGGTGCAGAAGCCGCCCGAATCTCCGCCATGAGCCGACCCCAGCGATCATCTGCGGGAGGCACCACCCGCCAGGTCCATTTGACCGCGTTTTCCAATCCAGGCTCAATCAGTTTGGAGGGCGGCGGAGCTACCGTTCCCGGTTGAGGAGCCACCTGGCCCAACAACGGAGCGGAACAAGCGGTCAACAAGAGAAGCGAAGTCGAGAGGGGGTGGGCGAAGTTTTTCGTCATCGTCAATCGGGCTCTGCAGTTCTAGGGCACTCAAGAGCAAATGACGGCGCATGCAACCTGAACTCCTTCGAAGTGGCGCCACCCTTTCATCGTTCAGTGACAGCCCCTTCCCCCAAAAAACGCCCATCGTCCCACGCCCACCGTCCCACGCCCCTCTTCCCACTCCGCCCACCCCACAAACCGTGGGGCCGGAGACCCCGCCTCCTTACTCTGCGGCCATCTGACCTCGACGCTTGTTCGCGGGTACAGGAGGCGGGGGTTCCCAGCCCCGCTCACTCCCCAATCGTCCCACGACCATCTCCCCACTCCGCCCCACCACAAACCGCGAGGCCGAAGCCCCTCCCCCCTTCCCTGACGCAACTACGAAAAACGGGCAATCCCTCTCGGAATCGCCCGTTGAAAGTTAACGCAGGCGCTTTTGCCCTGCTTTGCCCACTTACGCTCCTACGAGGAGGCGGGCAGGGTTCTCAATACACTCCTTGATGCGGATGAGGAAGGTCACCGCTTCCTTGCCGTCCACCACGCGGTGGTCATAGCTGAGAGCGAGGTACATCATCGGGCGGATGACCACCTGGCCATCCACGGCCATCGGCCGCTGCTGGATGGTGTGCATGCCCAGAATACCGCTTTGAGGAGGATTCAGAATCGGCGTGCTCAAGAGCGAACCGTAGACGCCGCCGTTGCTGACGGTGAAGACGCCACCCGTGAGGTCGTCGATCTGGATCTTGCCCTGCTTGGCTTTGGCCGCGTAGTCAAGAATGTCGCGCTCGATGTCCGCGAAGCTCTTCTTGTCCGCATCACGGAGGATGGGAACGATAAGACCGCGCTCGGTGCCGATAGCGACGCCGATGTCGAAGAAGTTGTTGCTGATGATTTCATCGCCATCCACGCGCACGTTGATCTGAGGCACCGCCTTGAGGGCGTCCACCACAGCCTTCACGAAGAAGGACATGAAGCCCAGCTTCACGCCGTGCTTCTTCACGAAGTCATCCTGAAGCTGCTTGCGCAGGTTCATCAGGGCGCTCATGTCGCACTCGTTGAAGGTGGTCAGGATGGCTGCCGTGCGCTGGGCAGTCACAAGCTGCTCTGCAATGCGCTTGCGCAGCGGGGTCATGCGCTTGCGGGTCACGCGGCCTTCTGGCTCACGCTTCACCGCAGGCGCGGGGGCCGGGGCGGCCTCCGGCTTGGGCACCAGCTTCAATTGGGGCGCTTCAGCGGCCGGAGCGGCAGCAGCAGCAGGCTTGGCTGCTTCGGGTGCCGCCGCAGGGGCGGCAGCTTCCACAGGAGCAGGGGCCGGAGCAGCGGCAGGTGTCTCCGCCTTGGGGGCAGGAGCGGCCGCGCCAGAACCTTCTTCAATGGCGCCGACCACGGCACCCACAGGAACGTCTTCGCCTTCCTGGGCAGTGATGCGCAGGATGCCATCCACATCCGCCGCGATCTCCTGGGCCACCTTGTCGGTCTCCAGTGTGATCAGGATTTCCCCTGCCTTGACGGCGTCACCATCCTTCTTGTGCCACTTCGAGAGCAGGCCGCTGGCAATGGATTCTCCGAGGGTCGGTATCTTGATTTCTGTGGGCATGGTACTGGTCTGACTGACTGGTTGCTGGGAGAGATTAACGAGAGGTTGAGACTAGACGCTGAACGCATCCTCCACCAGACGATCCTGTTCGTGGGAGTGGATCGCCTTGGAGCCGGCGGCGGGGCTGGAGGCACGTTCACGGCCCGCATAGCGCAGCACGTGATTCGTCATCTCTTCCAGACGGTGGCGGATGAAGGTCCAGGCACCCATGTTTTCGGGCTCTTCCTGGCACCAGATCCATTTCTTCTGGGCGCGGGGATAGCGGGCGGCGATCTTCTCGATCAATCCGACGTTCAGCGGGTAAAGCTGCTCCACGCGGATGATCGCAGCGTTCTTGATCTCATTCTCCTTCCGGAATTCCAGCAGATCATAGTACACCTTGCCGGAACAGAAGATGAGACGCGTGATGCGGTTCGGATCCGTCGTGAGCGTGTCGTCATCCAGCACATCATGGAAGTGTGTGCCCTCGCCGAAATCTTCCAGCTTGGAGACCGCCTGCGGGTGGCGCAGAAGGCTCTTGGGGGTCATCAGCACCAGCGGCTTGCGGAAGGGCCGCTTCATCTGACGACGAAGAACGTGGAAATACTGGGCGGGAGTCGTCAGGTTGGCCACCTGCATGTTGCAGCCAGCGCAGAGTTGCAGGAAACGCTCAAGGCGGCCGCTGCTGTGCTCAGGCCCCTGTCCTTCGAAACCGTGCGGCAACAGCATCACGATGCTGCTGGGCTGGCCCCACTTGCTCTCAGCACTGGCGATGAACTGGTCAATGATGACCTGGGCACCGTTCACGAAGTCACCGAACTGGGCTTCCCAGCTGATGAGCACGTTCGGAGCCAGGAGGGAATAACCGTAGTCAAAGCCAAGCACAGCCGCCTCGGAAAGGAGGGAGTTGTAAACGCAGAAGCGCCCCTGCTCCGGCTGGATGTTCTGCAGCGGGATGTAGCGTTCGCGGGTGGAGTTGTCATACAGCACGCAGTGGCGCTGGCTGAACGTGCCACGACGGCAGTCCTGACCGCTGAGACGCACCCCGGTGCCTTCCGCCAGGAGTGATCCATAGGAAAGAGCTTCCGCATGGGCCCAGTCAAATCCGGTGCCGGATTCAAGTGCCTTCTTACGCGCAGCAAGGAAGCGTTTCTCAATCGTCGGATGCAGACGGAAGTCCGGCGGGGGTTCCACCAGCTTGAAGCCCAGTGTGCGCAGGCCTTCAGCGGGAAGCCCGGTCACCACGGGATCATGGGAATAACGCGGCTGGGGCTGGGCCGTGCTGCCTTCAAAGGGGTTGTGCCCCTTCTTCTTCTCGTCATCGGCGAGCTCTGAGAAACCGGCTTCGAGCGCAGCTTCCAGTTCCTTGCGAAGGTCTTCCACGCGCTCCGCCTGGAGCACGCCGTCCTCAGCGAGCCGCTGCCCGTAGAGGGTGGCGGGAGTGGGATGCTCAGCGATCGAGCGGGCCAGATGAGGCGTGGTGAAGCTGGGCTCATCCGTCTCATTGTGGCCGTGACGGCGGTAGCAGACGATGTCCAGCACCACATCGCGGGAGAAAGTCTGACGGAACTCCAGGGCCAGACGGGCGGCAAAGGCCACATCCACAGGCGAGTCGCCGTTCACGTGGATCACCGGAGCCTCGATCACCTTCGCAATATCCGTACAGTAGTCGGAAGAGCGGGCATCCGCCGGCAGCGTGGTGAAGCCGATCTGGTTGTTCGTGACGAGGTGAATGGTGCCCCCCGTGCGATAGCCGGGAAGCTGGGAGAGGTTAAGCACCTCCGCCACCATCCCCTGCCCTGCAAACGCGGCGTCACCGTGGATAAGGACCGGCAGCACCTTCTTGCGGTTCACCGTATCTTCCAAGTGGCGCTGACGGGCGCGAGCCTTGCCTTCGACGACAGGATCGACCGCCTCGAGGTGGCTCGGGTTGGCCGCCAGATCAATCATGACCTCGTTGCCTGACTTCGTGCGACGCTTGGTCTGGAAGCCGAGGTGGTATTTCACGTCTCCGTCCCCTGCCACCATGTTGGGCACGTAGTTTTCGGAGAACTCGTAGAAGAGGGTCTTGAGCGGCTTCTTGAGGTAGTTCGCCAGCACACTCAGGCGACCGCGGTGGGCCATGCCCATGACGATTTCTTCGCCACCATAACTGGGCAGATCTTCAAAAATGGATTCCAGAGCCACCATAAGCGCCTCGCCGCCCTCGATCGAAAAGCGCTTCTGGCCCACGTAGCGCTTGTGCAGGAAGCGCTCGAAGGTCTCCGGCTGCAAAAGCCAGCGGAGCAGTTCTTCCTGCTCTGCCGCGGTCGGAGCAGGCTGCTCCACACGTCGCTCAATCCGGTCCCGCAGCCACGCACGCACTTCACGGTTGTGAATGTGCATGAACTCGAATCCGATCCGGTCACAGTAGATGCGGCGCAGCGTCTCCAGCATCTCGCGCAATTTCACGCGACGGCCATTGGCAAAGAACTGGGTGCTGATCTCTTCATCAAGCTCGTCTTCCGTGAAACCGAGGCTGGCCAGGCTCAGCAGAGGCTGGTCCGGAGCGGTCTTGCTCAGGGGGTTCACCCAGGCAGCCGTGTGTCCCACGCGGCGAAAATCGAGGATGGCGTTGGTGACCTTGGTACGGAAAGCCAGCGCCTTTTCAGAAAGTTGCTGGCCAGTGGCATCTTTTGCGGCATCACCCCCTGCTCCCACTTTTTGTGCCATGCCCAGTTCGAAACCTTCAAAGAAGGAGGCCCAGGCGGGCTCGACATCGTGACTGTTATTTTTCCAAGCGAGGTATTTCTCTTCGAGCAGGTCAACGTTTGCCCGGTAGGGGAGAGTGGCGTTCATGGCAAGAATGCAGGGGCTGACACTATGTATCGGGAGCCTCTGCGGGAAAGCAGAAATATGACTTGAATTGCAATTGTTTCGCGGGGTTGCGAACTGGCAGCCCTATGGAAGGAGATACGCGTACGCTCCCACGGAGGGAAACTTCAAAAAACCGCAATTAAGTGACCCGCTTTTTAGAAGACGGGGTCAGAATGGCCTTCACACGGCCCCGTTCCCCTATCCTTTGGATGGTTGAACCTTCCGTGACGGCAAAAGCTTGTCACTTTTGCCAACCTGCGCTTTCGTTGACGTTCCTGATGATTGATGTCCAAAACCTCACCAAGACCTATGTAGGCAAGACCGCCGTGGATGGTCTCTCCTTCAAGGTGGAACCCGGCGAGGTGGTTGGCTTTCTCGGCCCTAACGGGGCGGGCAAAAGCACCACCATGCGTATCTTGACCGGGTTCCTTTCCCCGACCTCCGGGACGGCGAGGGTCAACGGGTTTGACGTATTCCACCAGTCCATCGACGCCCGGCGCAGCCTGGGGTACATGCCGGAGAACGCCCCTCTCTATATGGACATGCGGGTTAAGGAGTACCTGCAGTTCCGCGGCGCAATCAAAGGCTTGAGCGGCAGCCTCCTGCGGAAACGCGTGGGAGAGGTCATGGACGCCTGCGCCCTCACCGAGGTGCGGCGGAAGATCATCAACAACCTCTCCAAGGGGTTTCGCCAGCGCGTGGCCCTGGCCGACGCTCTCGTGGGCAAGCCCCCCCTGCTGATTCTGGACGAACCTACCAACGGCCTCGACCCCAACCAGATCCGCCACGTCCGCGAGCTGCTACTCGCCTTCAAAGGACGCCAGACCATTCTTCTTTCCACGCACATTCTGAGTCAGGTGGAACAAACCTGTGACCGGGTCCTCCTCCTGCATCAGGGCAAGCTCCGGGCCGATGACACCCCGCAGAACCTCGTCCGCAAGCTACGTGCAGCCAGCGACCTCCACCTGGAAGTCTCCGGCGGCACTGGCTTTGAGGAGCATCTGGCCAAGGTGACCGGCGTGCGCAAGATCACGGCGGAGAAGCAAGAGGGCAACTGGAGCCACTTCACCCTCCGCATCGAAGCCCGCACCGATATCCGGGAGGCGATCTTTGATCTCGCGCTCAAGAACCGATGGCAGATCCGGGAACTCCGGCGTGAACTGCCCACCCTGGAAGACGTCTTCGTCGAACTGACGCACGTCTGAGTTCCGTACCCGCCTGCCCGCCCCTCCTCCGCCTTTTCCGATGCGCACCTTCCTCATCCTGCTAACCCGGGAACTCCGCAGCTTTTTCTACTCCCCTGTCGCCTACGTCGTCATCGCCCTGGTGATGATCATCAATGGCTTCTCCTTCCGCGCCGCCGTGGCCATCCTCGAGCGGGGTCCACAGCAGGGCAGCCTGGTCAGCTGGACGTTCCACTCCCAGTGGTTCTGGCTCTCGTACTTCTTCATCTTCCCCCTCCTCACCATGCGCCTCTTTGCGGAGGAGCGGAAGTTGGGGACCTTTGAGACGCTCTTCACCGCACCAGTGCGAACCTGGCAGGTAGTGTGGTCCAAGTACCTGGCCTCCGTCGTTCTCTACTGCCTGATCTGGGTCCCCAGCCTCGCCAACTTCTTCATCTTCGAAAGCATGACCGCGGGGGCCACGGAGATCCCGCACGGCAGCCTCTACGGGATCTACCTGCTCATCTTCGTCATGGGTCTGTTCAACCTGGCGGCAGGCTGTTTTGCCTCTGCCCTTACCTCGAACCAGATCGTGGCGGCGGTCCTCTCCTTCACCATCAGCCTCATGCACTACCTGCTCGGCGTCTTCGTCCTCTATCTGGGCCGGCGCATTCCAGAGCAGTTCGTGGAGTTGGTTCACTACATTGCCACCGTGGAGCACATTCGGGTGTTCACCTACGGATTGCTCGATTCCCGGCCCATCGCCTACTACCTGAGCCTGGCTTTTGTCTTTATCATCGGCACCCACCAGGTGCTGGAATTCCGTCGCTGGCGGGTCTGATCCCCGCCCCCCTCCTACTGTCTCCCTGCGACCGGCCGCGTTTTTTCCTCCAGCCTTTCCTCACGTTTCATGTCGGACTCCCCGCCCGCCAATTCCCCTGGCACCACCCCACCCCAGCCGCCCGCCGCCCGCCCCCTCCACCGGTTGGGCATCGGCCTTAATGTGGCCTTTCAGACCCTGCTGGTGATCGCGCTGTTTTGCGTGGCGAACTACCTCAGCTACCGCCACTACGTGCGGAAGGATCTCAGTCCCAGCAAGGACTACACGCTGAGTGACGCCACCATCGGGTACATCAAGAAGCTCTCCAAGGATGTGGAGATCACCCTGATTTTCAACCGCGACTCCGTCATCATGCAGGACATGCGGGCGCTGGTGGACGAGTACCGGCAGGTGAAAAAGTCCCGGGTGCGCGTGGACGAGATCGACCCCGCCCGCGATCTGGAAGACGCAGAGAAGCTGAAACTCAGCTACGGCATCTCCCTCACAGGAAACGGCATTCTGGTTCGAGCCAACGACCGCATCCGTTTCATCACCGAGAATGAAATCATCATCCGCGGCCTGAACAATGACCGCGACAACCCGAGCGTGGATCTCCGAGGGGAAGATGCCATCACCTCCGCCATCATGGGCCTCATCGAAGGCCGGGTCAGGCGCTTCTACTTCATTGCGGGCAAAGGTGCCGTCAGCCCCGGAGGCACAGAGCTGGCCTACATCGCCCTGGCGGATCTCGGGAAGCAGCAGAACTTCGAAGTCATGCCCTTGAACCTCACCAATGTGGAGTCGGTCCCCGAGGATGCGAGCGGAGTGATTCTGGTGGGTGCCCGCTATGATCTGAGCGAGCGTGAACTTCAGGTGCTGGATGCCTACTGGCAGACCAAGCGCGCCGCCCTGCTGGTCCTGCTGGACCCCAATGGCGAGACACCCCGCCTGCGCAGCTTCTTGGGCAAACAGGGCGTGGCACCACGGCAGGACCGCGTGCTCTATGCGGAGAGCACCAGCACGGGGCCGAAGGTGCAGTTCTCTGTGCAGACTGTCTTCCTGCAGGATTCGCCGATCAGCAAGCCGTTCACCGAGGTGTCCGCAAGCTTCAGCGGGCAGACGCAGTCGCTCGATCTGAAGATGGATTCCCCCGAACTCACCAGCCGTCAGATCCAGGTACAGCCCCTGATCGACGCGGCAGAGCGTTTCTGGGGTGAAACCCAGTACACCCAGCAGCTGCCCATGGTGGACCGGGAAGACACCCGCCCTCCGGTACACGTCGCCGCCAGTGTGGAGCGTGGCGCGGTGGGTGATGAACGTCTTCGAGTGGACAGCGCCCGCATGGTCGTCGTGGGGAATGCCCTGCTTCTCGACCCCGCCACCCGGCTCGCTTCCCACCAGGACTTTGTTTCCTCCAGCCTCAACTGGATGCTGAACCGGGAGCGGTACATGGGCATCACCCCCAAGCGGAAGCAGGTCTTCCGCCTGGAACTCAAGCAGGAGCAACGTCAGCAGATCTTCTGGGTGACGGCCATCCTCATGCCCGGTGCCGTGCTTGGCATGGGCTTCCTCGTCTGGACTTTCCGCCGGTCTTGACCTGACCTGATATGAAGCTTTCCACCACCCTCGTCCTGCTCCTCCTCGTGGGGGGGCTGATCGCCTACATCTCTGGGTACGAGCGCCACCTCCCGTCCACCACGGAGCGGCTGGCCCGAGTCAACCGCCCTTTTGAATTCGCTCCGGCGGAGGCAGCAGACATCTCCATCACCACCAAGGATGGGACCCTCAAGCTGCAAAGGAAAGACGATGCTTGGCACGCCCGCGCCCCCTATCAGGATCGCGCCAATCCAGAATGGGTGGCGCAACTGCTGAAAGCGCTCAACGGTCTGGAATGGCGGGAGACCGTCGCCCGGAAAGACATGGGCAAGGAAGACTACAAGCGCACCGGATTGGGCAATCCCACTGCACTGGAAGTAGCAGTGCTCGCAGAGGGTGGCAAAGAACTTGCCCGCCTGCGGTTTGGCAGCAAGGCCCCGTTTGAAGAGTCGTTCTACGCCGTTCAGCCCGGTGAAAAACCAGACAAGAAGGGCAATGAAGTCCTCCACGTTACCAAATCCACTCTGCCAGCCCTCCTTTCCAAAAACGCTGACGACTGGCGCGACATCAAGCTCGTCCGCATCCCAGCGGACACCGTCCGCCGCTTTGTGCTGACCGCCGGCACGGGCGCGATCGAGTTCACGAGGGAGAAGGGCAAGCCCTGGCAGCTGGTCAAGCCGCTACAGACAGCCGCCAGCGATGAGCGGGTGAACGCCGTTCTGGCTGCGGTGCTCAACATGGATGTCCACCTGAATCCGGCGCCCAAACCCAGCGAGAAGACGCCCAATCCAGCCCTGCCGCTGATGACAGTCACCCTGGAAGCAGAAGGCCAGCCCGCCCCGGTGGTCATCACGCTGCATCCAGTGGATGCTGGCCAGGAAGTGCCAGCTGAGGCCAGCAATCGCCCCGGTCACTTCCTCGCCCCCCAGAAACTGGGGGACTTCTGGAGGCTCCAGCCCAATCACTTGCGCGACCAGCAACTGGCCCGGATCCCAGTGGAGACCGTCACCGGCGTGCGGCTTCGCAGCCTGGCCCAACCGGAAGTCGTGCTCAACCGCGATGGAGGAGCCTGGGCGCTCAAGCGCTTTGGCAAACTGGAGCCAGGAAACCAGGAGCGCATCCAGGCCTTGCTCGATGGCCTCAATGGCACTCAGGTTAAGGCTTTCGTGACGGACAATGCCACGGCCAACCTGGCCCCCTACGGCCTTGACCGGCCCTTCCTGGAAATTGAGTGGATCACGAAAGAGACCTCCCGTGTGCTTCAGTTTGGGCAGGGCGAACAGGGCGTGATCAGTGCCAAGTATCAGAATGAACCCACCATCTTCCAGGTGAGCCCGCTCATGTTGAGCATTTCCCCGCCGGAAACTCTGAAGTGGCGCAGCGGCCGGGTCATCACGGCCAACCTGTTCGCCGCACGCCGCGTGGTGGTGGCGGAGGGTACCTCCCCTGCCCTCACGCTCAACTACGCTGCGATGAACGCTGGCTGGAGCGGCACCTTGGCGGGACAGGACATCACCGACCGGATCAACTCAGCTGCCGCCAATCAGCTGCTAAATCGGCTCGTGAACTTTGACGCGGTCGAGTGGAGCACCAACCGCACCGCCGCCTTTGAAGCCTTGAAGAACCCCACGCTGACGGTGCAACTGCTCCTGGCAGATCTGGACAAGCTTGATGGTGAGCCCCGCCCCCTCACGCTGACCTTCGCGCCCGCCGCTTCGGTTCCCGGTCAAAAGCCCACCCTCTACCACGGGCGGCTTAATGAGGATCCAGACACCTTCATCGTGGATCGCCCCACCTACGAGGCGCTGACGGCCCCGATGCTGAAAGTGGACGGCGAGCAGTAGCAGCATCCAGCCC
>NZ_BATR01000153.1 GCF_000739655.1 Verrucomicrobium sp. BvORR106
CGTCAGCATCGGGAGGACCTTCTTGTCATACTCCTCCTTGCCTCTCGGCTGTTGGGCAGAGGCGACAACGGCACAGCTTCCTGAGAGCAGGATCACGAGACCGGCACGGGAAAAACGGGGATGGCGACGGAAAACTTTCATTATGAGGGCGAAACTACGTGGCTGCCGCCGCTGGAAGTGTGCCTCCTGCAAGCAGCAGGAAGCATACCGTCAGCCGCCTGCAGGTGCGGGCGCGCCCCACCTGATAGCATACCACGTCGCGACTGTGGTCACGACTACAATTGTACGTCTCAATCCTGCGCCAGCTTTCGCGATTTTGCCCTCAGCGCGAAGACCTTTGTCACGCCTTGGTCACCTGCACCTCGGCCTCCCGCGTCTTGCGCCACTCCCGGTACTTGTCCAGTTCCGTCTCGATGAGCTTCAGGCAGAAAGCCAGCACCGTGGCGTCATCCAGATACCCCAGCCCGGGAATCAGATCCGGGATCATATCCACCGGAGTGAGCACGTAGAAGAGCGCCAACGCCGCCGCGCCAATGGCCCAATAGGGAATTTCGCGGTAGCGACCAGAGAAATAGTCCCCCACCATTTGTAGCATCAGTCGCCCATGCTCCAGCAGCGCATGAAGGGCTTTCTTGCCGGCCATTTTCTTTTCGATCTCATCCTCGCTGCGCACCACTTTCTCAATGGTGGCATCGTGACGGGTGTCGCGACCAGAAGGGAAAGGAGGCGGAGTCTCAGGCATGGCAGGATGAGCGTGCGTGGAGTTGTCGCTCCCCCATGATACGACGTTCCCAATCCGATTCGCCAGGAAGTTTGGTTTTTCCCGTACAGCGTGCCGTTTTCAGCCATACTGCGGCTCTTCATGCCTGCCGCCCCCAGCCCTTTCCGAATCAACCGCATCGATTTGCGTGTGCTGCCCATGCGCACCCGGTTCCCCTTCCGGTATGGGATCGCTTCCTTGATTGCCCTGCCCCACCTCTTCGTGACGGTCGAGTTGGAGGTCAACGGTCAGACGATCGTCGGCAGAACCAGCGAAGGCCTGCCGCCGAAGTGGTTCACCAAGGACCCCACCACTCCCAATGAACTGGACGTCGCCAGCATGCTGGCCGTCATCCAGAACGCCGTTCGTCTGGCATCTCTCCATGGCAGGGAGCTTGTCACTTGGTACCCCTTGGTCCGGCAACTCGCCGCGGAGCAGAAACTCTGGGCCTCCCGCCACGAACATCCCCCGCTGCTTTGGAATCTGGGCGTCAGCCTGGTAGAGCGGGCTCTGCTGGACGCCCTCTGCCGGGCCTGGCAGCTGCCGTTGCACGAGGTGCTCCGCACGCCTGCGCTAGGCATCCGCTGGAGTGAGTTGCACCCTTCCCTTTCCGATGTGGAAGTGCCGGGATTCCTGGCCAATCCCCCGCCCCGTCAGATCGCCCTGCGCCACACCATCGGCCTCGCAGATCCTCTCACCGCAGGGGACGTCCCGTCCAGTGAAGCGGTGCACGATGGCCTGCCCCACACCTTGGACGACTGCATCCGCGCCTATGGATTGCGCTATTTCAAAATCAAGCTGAGCGGCAATCTGGAGACTGATCGCCACCGACTCACTGCGGTAGCCTCAGTCATCCGCCAACACGCTTCGCCAGACTTTGCCGTCACCCTGGACGGCAACGAGAACTTCCGGGATCTGGCCGCATTTCGCGAGTGGTTCGAGGCACTAAACAACGACCCCGAACTGAAGGGCTTCATGTCACACGTGTTGTGGATCGAGCAGCCTCTCCATCGCGATTCCGCCCTGAATCCGGATCTGGCCAGTGCCTTCCGCGATTGGCCTGAGGCCCCCCGTCTCATCATCGACGAAAGCGATGGCGAATCCGGCGCTCTCAACACTGCCCTGGAGCTTGGCTACTCCGGCGGCAGCCACAAGAACTGCAAAGGCATCCTCAAAGGCTTGGCCAACGCCGCCGCCATCCATGCGTCTCGATTGGCCCATCCTGACCGCGAGCTCATCCTCTCGGGTGAAGATCTCGCCAACGTTGGCCCGATCCCCCTCACCCAGGACCTCGCCATGCAGGCCCTGCTGGGCATCACCCATGTGGAGCGCAACGGGCACCACTACTTCCGCGGCCTCTCCATGTACCCGGATGAGATGGGTATCAGCGCCGCCACCCTCGCCGCCCACCCGGACCTCTACCACCAGCTCCCTGACGGTCTGGTGACCCTCCAGGTTAACGATGGCTTCATCTCGATTGACTCCGTGAACCAAGCCCCCTTTGGCACGCCCGTGACACCGCTGGTGGATCAACTGCCGACAGTGAAGGAGTGGATCCTACAGGGCGGCCTAACGGCTTTGGAGTCATAGCGTCTGACGGACCAGCATACACCCACCTCTCAACCAGCCGCCGCCCCAGCGCCCCCCTCAACCAGCGAAGCGCCTCAACCAGGCGAAGCCGTCTCAACCAGCAGCCGCCCCGGCGGCAGCGTCTCAACCAGCGAAGCGTCTCAACTCATTTCAGTTTCCCCAGCCGTTCCTTGCTCCAGGAGATGCCTGCTTCAATGGTCTCGTCCGTACCGTGACGAGTTTGCACGGCGGCCCACTGCTCGGAGGCCTTGGTGAAGGAGGCCTTGGCGAGCTTTGAATCCTTGGCCACTTCACCGCTGTGTCCAAGGATGCCGTACAGTTGAGCCAGCAGCACCCCACAGCTCTTGCGATCCATCTCGTCGAAATGCGGGCCGCCATCTTTGAGCAGCCCCTCCAGACGATCGATTGCCTGATTTGCCACGGGAATGGCTTCCTTGGGCTTGCCCAGATCACAGATGAGCTGTGCGCTCATCCCTTGCTGCCGGGCCAACTCGGAGAGGAAGCGGGTGTTGTCCGGATTGTCCTTGCTGAGATCCTCCATGGTCTTCACCGCCATGTCTTGTTTGCGACGCGCCTCAGCCGCATTGCCCATGTCACGCTCCAGGGCGGCCAGATCGCCATAGTTCCGCGCGAGCAGGAAGCGGGCGTCCGCCCACTGGGGATGCACCCGAACCAGCTCGATCAAGATGGATTGCGCCTCAGACTGCGCATCCTTCGCATCCGTATTACCCAGCTTTCCGGCCACTATTTCCCCGAACTCAATGTAAGCCTCCGCCAGGGTCAGCGCCTGCTCCTGGTTGTTGGGCTTGGAGCGCTCCACCAGCTTCACCATCACCTCCATGGAGTCAAAGAGGGACCGCATCGCGTCATCAAGCTTGCCTTCGTCCCGCTGGGAAAGCGCCCGCTCGATCTGACTGCGAGAAAGCAGGAACTGTTCCTCGGCCGAGAGCTCCTCGCCCACCAGCTTCGGGTTCAGCAAAGTCGGCACTTTACCCAATGCGTGCACCGACACTGCGCCCTCGCCGTCGCGGCGCGCCCGTTTGCCCAGTTCGTACCAAGCTGAGGCGCACTCAAAGCGCGTGTTGCGATCCGTCGGATTAGCCTCCACTGCCGGAGTGAGGAAAGTGACCGCCTGCTGGTACAACACCAGAGCATCACTGCGATGCCCTGCCTCTGCCTTCAGAAGACCGAGCCAGCGGCAGGTGCGCCCCAGCATGGTCTCCAGCCGCACCTTGTCCTTGTGATCCGGCTCGGCTTTCAACACGTTGGCAATCGCCAGCTGCGCCTCCTCCATCCAGTGAGCAGCCTCGGGACGCTGGTTCTTCCGCAGCAGGAGCTGCGCTGTGTTGAAGTAGTTGCGGGCGCGCTCCGGCAGCCGCTCAGGATCCTCCTTCAGGCGTTCGCGCTCCTGTTCATAGAAGGTCAGTGCTTCGTTGACCTGTTTCGAGGAAATCTCCGTCTGCATTCCGAGGCCAGTGGGCGTCTGGAGCAGCAGCGTGAGGAACTGGTCCACCGCCGCGTGAGACATGTCCAGGGAGGCCTCAGACCTGATCTTCGCCGCCTTCGCCGCTGCCACTTCACGGGCCAGATTACCCACCTGTGACTGCAGGTCCGCGACCGCCACCTCATGCTGGGAATCCTTCTGCACATTCGCCGTTTCGGCCTTCTTCGCCCGGCGCGTCGCCGCGAAACCGTAGATGGTGCCGTACACCGCTGCCACCAGGAACGCGGCCGCGAGCACGATGGCCGTGGAACGGAGCAGCACCAGCCGCCGGATCTGACGACGGCGCTCCACATCGATCTTCCCCCGGGCGTCTTCCAAGAGGTAGTCCGCTTCCAGTCTCTCGAACTCCCGCATCACTTCACGCAGATCCGGCCAGCGGTGGCGCGGATCCATCGCCAAACAACGCTCGATCACCTGGCGGCGTCGTTCATCCCACTTGGAACGCGTCTTCGTAGGCCAGCCGACCTCAGGTTGTCCGCGCACAGCCGTCATGATCGCGGCATTGTCGAACGTGGGAGGCATGCCGCCGCGGTCGCCCGTCTGGCGTTTCCGCTGGCGCTCATACTCCTCTTCCGCACGTGGGAAGCGACCGGTCAGCAGCCGGTAGGCCACCACCCCAAAGGCGTACACATCCCAAGCCGTGCCCTGGGTGGCCAGCGCATCGGGATGCTCCGCCTGCTCAGGCGGCACATACATGAAGTGATCCGTGGCTTCAAAATGATGCACCCCACCGATCCACCCCTGCACGATGTCGGTGATCTTGGTGGCGCTGGCCGGGTCATCCTCCAGCAGCACATTGCGAGGCTTCAGGTTGCAATGCACCAGATTGTGCTTGTGCAGCCACGCCATGGAGTCGCACACCTCATAGATGTAGCGCCAGGCCTCGTCCGGACCCACGTTGCCGCAGCAGCTTTCCAGCGTCGGCGTCTCCCATGTCCGGCGGCCTTTTCCATCCTCAGTGGTAAAGCCCACTAGCGGCGTGGCCACGAAATAGGGGCTGCTGTCAAAATCAAAGGCGGTGACCGGCAGCAATCCCGGATGCTCCGGCATCTGCTGGAGCCCCCGCATGGCGATACCCAGCAGCTTGCGATTGATCGCCATGCTGCTGAAGACCTTCACCGCGGCGGTCGTCCGGTTGTCAGCTGTGACTGCACGGTAGACCGCTCCGCAGCTCCCCTTCCCAATCAAATCCTGCAACTCAAGACCTGCAATCTGCGGCAAACTCATGGCAGCTTTCCTCTGATAATTTTTTCTGAGGATGGGGCAATCGCTCCTCAAAAGCAAGAATGTACCTCATTTCCGGGACACAGCTTGCCCCCTTGATCGCAAGGGGGCGCCGATGCCAGTGTCCCGGCTGGGTAAACCTCTGTGACTAGGCCCGTTGCAACACCACAGTCGCCAGCGGCGGCACCGTCACCTCCACGGACCAGGGCTGCCCCTGCCAGGGAGTTGGCTGAGCCTGCATCCCGGCACTGTTCCCCACGCCAGAGCCGCCGTAGTTGGCGGCATCCGAGTTGAGCAGTTCCCGGTAGTAGCCACCTTCTTCCACCCCCATGCGGTACCCGGGTCGGGGCACCGGAGTCGCGTTCACCACCACATAGCAGGTGCGCCCTTCCGGGTCCTTGCGGCCAAAGGCAAAGAGACTGTTCTCGTAGTCATTGGGCTCCAACCACCAGAAGCCACCCGCTTCATGGTCGCGGCTGTGCAGGGACTTCTCATTCGTGTACAGGTGGTTCAGGTCACGCACCATGGACTGCAGGCCACGGTGTTCCTCACCGTAAAGCACTTCCCAGTCCAGAGACTGCTGATAGTTCCACTCCCGCCACTGGCCGATCTCGCAGCCCATGAAGAGGAGCTTTTTCCCGGGATGCATCCACATCCAGGCATAGAACATCCGCAGGTTGGCGAACTTCTGCCAACGGTCGCCGGGCATCTTGTCCAGCATGGACTTCTTTCCATGCACCACCTCGTCATGACTCAGCACGAGGATGAAATTCTCATCATAGGCATAGAGCATGGAGAAGGTGGCCTCCCCATGGTGGTGCTTGCGGTGCACCGGCTCTTTCTCCATGTAGCGCAGGGTGTCATTCATCCAGCCCATGTTCCACTTGAAGCCAAAGCCCAGTCCCCCTGTGCTGACAGGGCGGGAAACGCCCCCCCAGGCAGTGCTCTCCTCCGCGATCATGGCGATGCCGGGGAAGCGGGAGTAACACTGATAGTTCAGCTCCCGCATGAACTCGATGGCCTCCAGGTTCTCCCGGCCACCGTAGCGGTTCGGCACCCACTGCCCCGCCTCGCGGGAGTAGTCCAGATAGATCATCGAGGCCACCGCATCCACGCGAATGCCATCAATGTGGTACATCTCCAGCCAGAAGAGGGCGTTGGCGATGAGGAAATTCTTCACCTCGTTTCTGCCGAAGTTGAAGATCAGCGTGCCCCAGTCCATGTGCTCACCCTGGCGGGGATCAGCATGTTCATAGAGAGCGGTCCCGTCGAAGCGGGCCAGACCGTGGGCATCCTTGGGGAAGTGCGCTGGCACCCAGTCCACGATCACGCCCAGACCGGCCTGGTGACAACGATCCACAAACTCACGGAACTCATCAGGATTCCCGTGGCGGCTCGTGGGGGCGAAGTAGCCTCCCACCTGGTAGCCCCAAGAGCCATCAAAGGGGAACTCGCTCACGGGCATGAGCTCGATGTGGGTGAAACCCAGATCCTTCACATACGGGATCAGTTCATCCGCTAGCTCACGATAGGTCAGCATGCGCCCGCCCTCCCGTCTGCGCCAGGAGCCGAGGTGCACCTCGTAAATGCTCATGGCCGAGCGGTAGAGGCTGCGGTCTTTGCGCTGGCTCATCCAGGTGTCATCACTCCACCGGTAGTGGTGAAAGTCCCATGTCAGCGACGCCGTCTGGGGCCCGTGTTGGGAGAAGAAGGCAAAGGGATCGCTCTTGTTGAAGAGCGCCCCGTTCTCCCCTATGAGCTCAAACTTGTAGTGCACCAGGCTGGCCAGTCCGGGAATGAACAGCTCCCAAATCCCTGACTCCACCCGGCAGCGCATCGGGTTCACCCGACCGTCCCAACCGTTGAAGTCCCCCACGACGCTGACGCGTTTTGCATTCGGTGCCCACACGGCAAAGAGGACCCCGTCCACCCCGTTGAACGTCCGGAGGTGAGCCCCCAGCACTTCATAGAGGTGCCAGTGTTTGCCCTCGCGGAAGTAATGGATGTCCTGTTCCCCCAGACAGAGGCCAAAAGCATAGGGATCGGCATGGCGGTGCACCTTCCCGTCCTGGGTCTGCCAGGCGAGCTCATAGGGCTGGCCCCAGCACTTGGAAGGCAGCGCCACTTCAAACAACCCGTTCGGGTGAAGCAGATTCCCAACAAATGTTTCTCCGGTGGCTTTGAGCACTACGCTCAGACTATGGGCCTGTGGTTGGAGAGAGCGGACCGTGACTTTTCCGTCAGGAGAGACGTGGGGCCCCAGGTAACTGAAGGGGTCGTTGTGAGAGGCGTCTAGAATTTTCCGGGCTTGCTCGTCGAGTGGGTACGTCAGGGCCATGTTTTACTACTTAGCGTTCCTTGATCAGAGGCTCAAGGTATTCCTTGAAGATGTGCTTCCACCCGAATCGCCGCATGACGGTCTTCCTGACCGTACTACATTGATCGGACCCCATACTTTCAAGCACCAACCGCGCCACTTCCTCCGGCGGTGACGCCAGATCAAAAAACACCGCAAAATCCCCCGCCACTTCCCGGTGCGGAGGGATGTCTGAACAAAACACCGGCAAACGGTGCAGAGCCGCCTCCACCAAAGGAAGCCCAAAGCCCTCACTGCGACTCGGGAAAATCAGCGCATCGGCGATCCGGTAGAGGCTGGCCACATCGGCATTCATCACCGGAAAATCGCGGGAGACAAAGTGCACCCGGTCCTCCAGCCCATTCAGAAGGATCGATTCGCGAATGCGTTCTGCATAAGCAGCCGATTCCTTCCGGTGAGGATCCGGCGCTCCCGTCACGACATACACCACATCAGTCCCGGCATCCCGCAGTGCCGCCGTGATGGCCAGCCCCATCTCAAGATTCTTCCGCGCCAGGACCCGGGTGGGGTGCACGAGCACCAGTTCCCGGTCCAGCAGATCACTCTGCCAGACAAACTCCGCCACGCCTGGCGTCAGCCCCAGAGCATCTGCCACATCCACCCCATTGGGGATGAGGCGACATTCCGACACCGGCACTCCGAGACGCTCAGAAAAATGCTGCCGGCGCACTTCGGACACCGCCACATGGACCACTCGTGCATCCAGCGCGGTAAAGGCCTCTCGCGAAACATCCACATCATGGACCCAGTTCACAAAGCGGGCCCCTGTCAGCTCACGACTCAAGCGGGCCAATGCTGAAGAGGCCGTCCAGTTGAACGGCATCGTGAGCATGTTGTGCACGAGCACGACGTCCGCCCCCGTCAGAGCCCCGGCCAGGTCTCTGTAGAGCTGATCCCCCTCAGCCTCGTCCAGGGCGACATTCGCCTTGAGGCCGGGCAGGATCCGCATCTCCGCGACGGGAACCTTCGCTCCTTCATTGCCACAGACGACCAACACCTCATGCCCGTAGTCGCCCAGCACTTTTGCCTGCTGCTCGATCACCCTTTCCACCCCGCCAACGATCGGCGGAGCTGCATAATGGACGAGGGCGATGCGCATGGTGGGGAAGAGAAGCTCAGTATGGGGTCCGCGACAGTTCTCCAAGCCATAAGGCGAATCCTGCAGCGAGGCAAGACTGCAAGCCAGCGCCCACCCGCCGCACTCTCATCCGGAGAGTGCGGTCTTCAATCAATCAGACACCCGGTTCTTGCCGCGCATCAATTCGCCACGACGTTCACCAGTTTCCCGGGAACTACGATGACTTTCCGCACGGTCAAACCCGCCGTAAACTCAGCCACCTTCGGGCTCGCCATCGCTTGGGCTTCCAGGGCTTCCTTGCTGATCTCACGCGCCACCGTCAGGCGATCACGCAGTTTGCCATTCACCTGGATGATGACTTCCACCTCGTCTTCCACCAGCGCGGCGGGATCAAAGGTCGGCCACGTCTGCTCAGACAGCAAACCGCTCTTCTTCGCAGAAGGGAACGCGGTTGCCAGACGGGACTGCAACTCTTCCGTCAGGTGCGGAGCAAAGGGATTCAGCACCTGCAACAGCGTCGCCACCCCGGCCACCGGCCGGACTTCTGCCGCCGTGAAGGCATTGGTCAGCACCATCATCTGACTGATCGCGGTGTTGAAGCCCAGACGCTCGATATCCTCGCCCACCTTCTTGATGGTCTCGTGGATCACCTTGTTGAGCTTCTTGTCCACCGGCACATCCTGGAGCTGAGGAGACAGCGTCCACTCCCCTTCCTGGTTGCTTTCCAGCACCAGGCGCCACACGCGGGCCAGGAAGCGGTACACGCCTTCCACGCCTTTCATGCTCCAGGGTTTCACCTGCTCCAGCGGACCCATGAACATCTCGTACAGGCGCAGAGAGTCTGCCCCGTACTCGACGATCACATCATCCGGGTTCACCACGTTGCCGCGGCTCTTGGACATCTTCTGGCTGTCTTCACCCAGGATGAGCCCCTGGTTCACCAGCTTCTGGAAGGGTTCAGGAGTCACCACATGCCCCAGGTCAAAGAGCACCTTGTGCCAGAAGCGGGCGTACAGCAGGTGCAACACCGCATGCTCGGTGCCCCCCACGTACAGATCCACGCCACCGGGCTTGCCGGAGGATCCCATCCAGTAGGCGTCAGCCTCTTTGGAAATAAAGCGCTCGCTGTTGCCCGGATCGCAGTAGCGCAGGTAGTACCAGCAGGAGCCCGCCCACTGGGGCATCGTGTTCAGCTCCCGGTTGGCCGTCTCACTGTAGCGCACCCAGTCCACCGCCTTGCTCAGCGGAGGCTCGGGCGTGCCGGTCGGCTTGAAGTCAGCCAGATCGGGTGGCAGCACGGGCAGCTCACCTTCCGGCACCACCCGGTGGCGTCCGTCCTCCCAGATGACCGGGAAGGGTTCACCCCAATAACGCTGGCGGCTGAAGAGCCAGTCACGCAGCTTGAAGTTCACCTTGGCCTTGCCCAGCTGTTTTTCCTCCAACCACGCTGAGATCTTCTGCTTCGCCTCGGGCGTGGTCAGCCCGTCCAGGAAGCCGGAGTTCACCGCCACCCCGTCATCGGTGTAGCCGCGCCACTCCGTGCCCAGCGGCGGAGCCACCACCTGCACCACGGGCAGGCTGAACTTGGTCGCAAATTCAAAGTCGCGCTCATCATGCGCAGGCACCGCCATGATGGCCCCCGTGCCGTAGCTCATGAGCACGTAGTCAGCGATCCAGACCGGGATCTGCGCTCCGTTCACCGGATTCACTGCAAAGGCACCGGTGCTCACACCCGTCTTGTCCTTCGCCAGTTCCGTGC
>NZ_BATR01000152.1 GCF_000739655.1 Verrucomicrobium sp. BvORR106
CCCCCGCAAGCCGCCCCACTGTCCTCCCACCCAAACACCCCCAACACCTTGACGCACTGCCCACTGACGCACTAACTCACCGGCCTCACTCCTGCGCCACCATCTCCACCAGACTCAGAAACACCTCCGCCGCCCAGCTCAACTCCGTCTGGCCGGACCAATGGGCCGCACACGTCATTTGCGCCCGGGGGCCGGGCAGCTCCAGCTGGATCAATTGCCCAGCAGAGACCAATCTTGACGCGGCACGCTCTGACAATAACGCGATCCCCTGTCCCACTCGCGCCAGCTCCCGCACGGCCTCAATCCCGGGCAAATGCCACACCCTCGCATTCTGCCGTTGTCCGGGCGTCAGTTTCCGCTCCAGAAAACACCTCACGCTCGTCGCGCAACTGGTCAACAGGGGCTGTTGCTCAAAAATCGCTGCATCCACCTGTGGCTTCCGAGCCAGCGCATGAAATCCCGCCACATACAGGCCCAGGGTATCTTGCACCAGATCCCGCCGCACCACATCCGGTGAACTGCGAGCCTGCCAGGTAAGCAGAAGGTCCAGCTCTCCCGACATGAGCTGCTGCACGGCGCGTTCATCTTCACTGTCCCCCAGCACCGGTTCAAAGATGGCCATGGGGAAACACTCCATGAAGTCCGGCAGCACGCGGGGCAGCATGGTCACACTGAAGGTCTCCGGCATGAGCACCCGCAGCTTGCGGGGATTCCCCTGCACCACCGCCACTTCCTTTCTCAAGCTGGCCATGCGATTGAGCACCTCCTCTGCCAGAGGCGTCAGGCGCATGCCAGCCCGGGTCAGCGTCACGCGCGGCCCGTGCCGCTTGAAGAGATTACAGTCAAACTCCTCCTCCAGCGTCTTGATGGCATGACTCACGGCCGAGGGGGTGAGGTTGAGGCGGTCCGCCGCCGCGACGAAACTCGACGTCTGGGCAGCGGCCAGAAAGACCTGCAACCTGCGGGAATCAATGGCACCGGACTCCGGCGGACTGGATGTGGGGGATTGAAGGACGCTCATCCGCAGCAAAATTCATGTTGCAAGGTGGGACTCGCGTCACCGCAAGGATGATGCCATGAGCGTGACAAGCTGCGTCAGCACCATCGCTCTCTTGCAGATTCACACCTCCCATGCGGGGAAAACCGGCCTGGCTCCACATCGCCTTCGCGTGATCCAAGGTTGAATTCTTTTCAGCATGTCACGGCTGGCACGGCAGGACAGCGGCACGCCCGGTGCTTGGTGATGCGTGCCAATCGAAATTACCGCCCCGGTCCATCTGGGACGGCTTTCGAGGAAGCCTCGATTCCCGGTCATTACCGGATTCGATGAAACAGCAAACCGTCACCTAATCTAACTAGATGAAACAGCGAACTCCAAGTCTTCATCGCAGGTTGCTCCCGGTCGTCGGGCTGCTTGCGTTGTCTGCCATCACAGCCTCCGCCAAGCCGCCCACATCAGAGGTGAACACCACCGGTCTTGCCGTCACTGATGACACAGTGACCGTAGGCCAGCTTCACTCGGCCACGGGTACCATGGCCATCAGTGAAACCGGCTCCATCCAGGCCGAGCAGCTTGCCATTGACCAGATCAATGCCGCAGGCGGCGTGCTGGGCCGGCAGATCAAGGTCATCAAGGAGGACGGTGCCAGTGACTGGCCCACCTTCGCTGAAAAGGCCAAGAAGCTCCTTGTGAGTGACAAGGTCGGCACGGTGTTCGGCTGCTGGACCTCCGCCTCCCGCAAGGCGGTGCTCCCCGTATTCGAGAAGGAGAACGGCATGCTCTACTACCCCACCTTCTATGAAGGTCTGGAGCAGTCCAAGAACGTGATCTACACCGGCCAGGAGGCCACGCAGCAGATCATCGCCGGCCTGGACTGGATCGTGAAGGAAAAGAAGGCCAAGACCTTCTACCTCATCGGCTCCGACTACATCTGGCCCCGAACCTCCGCCAAGATCGCCCGCAAGCACATCGAGAATGTGATCAAGGGCACCGTGGTGGGTGAGGAGTACTACGCTCTGGGTCACACCCAGTTCGGTTCGCTGATCAACAAGATCAAGCTCAAGAAGCCGGATGTGATCTACGCCATCGTCGTGGGCGGTTCCAACGTGTCCTTCTACAAGCAGCTCAAGGCCGCCGGCATCACCAGCGCCAAGCAGACGCTCCTCACCATCTCCGTCACGGAAGATGAGGTGCTCGGCATCGGCGGTGAGAACCTCGTGGGGTTCTACTCCGCGATGAAGTACTTCCAGAGCCTCGACAACGAGAACAACAAGACCTTCGTCAAGGCCTTCAAGGACAAGTACGGCGCCAACAGCGTGATCGGTGACGTGACCCAGGCCGGCTACCTCGGCCCCTGGTTGTGGAAAGCAGCGGTGGAGAAGGCCAACAGCTTCGACATCGACAAGATCGCCGCCGCCTCCCCTGGTCTTGAACTGACCACCGCCCCTGAGGGTTATGTGAAAGTACACCCCAACCACCACCTGTGGAGCAAGCTCCGCATCGGCCAGTGGGGCACAGACGGCCAGGCCAAGGTCCTCTATGAGTCCGAGCTGATCGAGCCCGATCCGTTCCCGAAAGGCTATCAATAAGCCGCCCCTTTCTCCGCCCTCCCTGCACGCCGCGGCTGTTCGCCTGAAAGCGGTCGCGGCCCATGCAGGGGGCGGCGGAGACCCTTCCCCTTCTCTCCGCCCCTCTTTCCTTTTGCTCCGCCCGGCCCTCCGGCGCGCTCACCCCCCCCCTCATTCAACTCTTTCTCCACCTATGGAATCCTACAGTTGGGAAGACCTCCAGAACATTTTCCTCATGCAGGGCTTCGCGGGCATCAGCCTCTTTAGCGTGCTGCTGCTGATGGGCCTCGGGCTCGCCGTCATCTTCGGCCAGATGGGCGTCATCAACATGGCCCACGGTGAATTCATGGCTCTAGGAGCCTACACCGTCTATCTCTGCTCCACCCTTACCGCGGAGTATGCCCCCTCTTTCGGCCCCTACTACTTCGTGGTGGCCATCTTCATTGCCTTCATCATCTGCGCCCTCGTCGGGGCGGCGGTGGAGTGGCTCATGATCCGGCGTCTCTATCACCGGCCTCTGGACACGCTCCTGGCCACCTGGGGCCTCAGCCTCATCATGCAACAGACTTTCCGCTCCACCTTCGGCGCCCGTGAAGTCACTCCCACGCTCCCTGAGTGGCTCATGGGATCTTACTCCCCCAAGGAAGGTCTCGACATTCCCATCAACGGCATGTTCGTCCTCGGGCTCGCCATCGCAGTTTCCCTCGCGCTGCTGCTCTTCATGTACAAGTCCTCGTTCGGTCTGCGTCTGCGCGCCACCGTGCAAAACCGCAAGATGAGCGGTGCCGTGGGCATCAACACCAACTCGGTGGACCGCCTCGCCTTTGCGCTCGGCTGCGGCATTGCCGGCATCGCCGGTGCGGCCTTCACCACCATCGGCTCCACCGGACCAGACAGCGGCAGCCGCTACATCGTGGATGCCTTCCTCGTCGTGGTCTTCGGCGGTGCCGCCAGCCTCATGGGTTCTCTTGCCTCCGCCTTCGGCATCGCCCAGGCGCAGTCCATCCTCGAGTTCTTCCTCGAAGGCACCAAGGGCAAAGTCGCCACCCTCCTGGTCATTGTGGTTGCCCTCATGATCCGGCCTCAGGGGCTCTTCCCCAGCAAGGTTCGCGCCCATTAATCCCATGCGACTCAGCCCCCCTCACCCATCCACTCAATCATGATCTTCTTTCGAACGCTCTTTAAAACCAAGGGAGAAGCCATCTCCTTCGCGGTGTTCGTCGCGCTCATCGCGATCATCCTGCCGCTGGCCCTGCCCATCTTCCGGCTCAATCTTGTGGGCAAGTACCTCAGCTACGGCTTCGTCGCCATCGGCCTGGTGCTGCTCTGGGGACGCTGCGGCATCCTCAGCCTCGGCCAGGGGGTCTTCTTCGGCCTCGGTGGTTACTGCATGGCCATGTTCCTGAAGCTGGAGGCGTCAGACCCTGTTAGCACCTCCATCCAGACCACGCCGGGCATCCCGGACTTCATGGACTGGAACCAGATCACCCAGCTCCCTTGGTTCTGGGAGCCGTTCAAGAGCTTCACCTTCGCCTCGTGCGCCGTGTTCCTCCTGCCCGGTCTCATCGCCTTCATCATCGGCTGGGCCATGTTCCGCCGCCGGGTGGGTGGCGTGTACTTTGCCATCATCACCCAGGCCATCGCCCTCATCCTGTCTCTCGGGATTGATGGCAACCAGGGCTTCACCGGGGGCCGAAACGGCATCACCGACCTGAAGACCCTGCTGGGCTGGGACATCCGCACCACCGGAGCGCAGTACACCCTGTACTTCCTCTGCGTCTTCCTCCTGCTGGCCAGCGCCCTGCTTGCCAAATACATCATCAACACCCGCTTCGGCCGGGTGCTGATGGCGATGCGGGATCGTGAGGACCGGGTGCGTTTCTCCGGCTATGACGTTGCCATGTGCCGAACCTTCGTGTTCGCCCTGGCGGCCATGCTCTCCGGTCTGGGAGGGGCGCTCTTCGTCCTGCAGGTGGGTTTCATGTCGCCCTCCCTGGTGGGCATCATCCCCTCCATCGAGATGGTCATCTTCACCGCCGTGGGTGGACGTCTCTCCGTCATCGGTGCCATCCTCGGATGCCTCATCGTGAACTTCGGCAAGACCGCCTTCTCTGAAGCCTACCCGGACGCCTGGCTCTACCTCATGGGTGGCACCTTCATCGCCGTGGTCATGTTCTTCCCGGATGGCCTGGCAGGCATCATTGAGAAATCCGGCACCATCAAGACGAAGCTCGTCACCCTGGGCGCAGGTTTGATGAAAAAACTCAAGCCCGCCGAGTCCGCTGAAAAAGCATCCGCCGCCGTTGCAGAAATCCCCAAGACCGCTGAACCATGAGTGACCGCAATTTCGTCCTGGAAGTCGAAGACCTTGGCGTCTCGTTTGACGGCTTCAAAGCCGTGGATGGCTTCAACTTCTACCTGAACCGCAACTCCGTCCACGTCATCATCGGCCCCAACGGGGCTGGCAAGACCACCGTGCTGGACCTCATCTGCGGCAAGACCCGCGCCACCAGCGGCAGCATCCGGTTCAAGGACCGGGAGCTCCGCGGCACGCGGGAGTACAAGATCGTCAGGCTCGGCGTGGGCCGGAAGTTCCAGAACCCCTCCATCTATGAAACCTCACGGTGCTGGAGAACCTGGAACTCTCCCACCCCACCGGCCGCGGGGTCTTTGGCTGCCTGTTCTTTCGGCGAACCCCGGAGATCATGGGCAAATGCCTCGAGATCGCAGAGCAGATCGGCCTCGCAGACAAGCTGGACACGGAGGGCGGCATCCTCAGCCACGGCCAGAAGCAGTGGCTGGAGATCGGCATGCTCCTCATGCAGAACCCGGAGGTCATCATGCTGGATGAACCCGTCGCCGGCATGAGCGTGCGCGAGCGCCAGGAGACCTCCCAGCTCATCCGCAAGATCAGCCAGAACCGCTCGGTCATCGTCATCGAGCATGACATGGAGTTCGTGAAGGAGATCGCTGACCGCGTCACGGTCATGCACATGGGCAAGGTCATCTCGGAAGGCTCCATGGAGACCGTGCAGAACGACCCCAAGGTCATCGAAGTTTACATCGGCCATTAACCCGCCCCCCAACATGTTTGACGTCAAGAACCTGCAAGTCGCCTACGGCCAGAGCGTCGTCATCCCGGACCTCACCTTCAGCGCCGCCGAAGGCGAAATCGTCGGAATTGTCGGCCGCAACGGCATGGGCAAGACCACCCTCTTCCGCAGCCTCATCGGCATGATCCCCACCGTGTCGGGTAAAGTCACTGTGGGCACCTCAGAGATCACGCACAAGCCCTCCTACAAGCGGGTGGCAGAGGGCGTCGCCTTCGTGCCCCAGGGCCGCATGATCTTCCCCTACCTCTCCGTGTATGAGAATCTCATCTCCGGTGTGAAGGGCAGTGTCAATGAAGAGGATGTGAACGAGATCTACGCCCTCTTCCCCGTCCTGCGCGACATGAAGGGGCGCAAGGGCGGCAACCTCTCCGGCGGTCAGCAGCAGCAGCTCGCCATTGGCCGGGCTCTCATGACCAAGCCGCGCGTCCTGCTTCTTGATGAACCTACCGAAGGCATCCAGCCCTCCATCATCAAGGACATCTCCCGCAGCCTGCGCGAGATCCGCGACCTCAAAAAGCTCACCATCATCGTCAGCGAGCAGGTTCTCAGCTTCGTGCTCGATACCTGCGACCGAATCGCGGTGATCGACAAGGGCAAGCTCATCCGGGAGGACAAACGCGAGTCCGTCGATGCCTCCAAGATCAAAGCCATGCTTTCCGTCTAGCCGCTGCCCTGCCCCGCCTGCCACCAACCCAATCCCCCAAAACAGACAAGTAACTACGCCCAAGCATACGTCATGAAAACACTGATCAAAGTAGACCTCAACGCCACGCCTGAATCACAAGACTACCTTCACAACCGCTGGCACCCGGATCTGCCCATGGTGGCCTATGTCAAACCCGGCGACGAATTCCGCGTCGAGTGCATCGACTGGACCGGCGGACAGATCGTCAATGACGACAAGGCCAACGACATTCTGGACGTTGACCTCTCCAAGGTGCACTACCTGAGCGGCCCCATCGGGGTGGAAGGTGCCGAGCCGGGCGATCTCCTCGTGGTGGACATTCTGGACGTGGGCGTCCTTCCAGAATCCGCTTGGGGCTTCACCGGCATCTTCGCCAAGACCAACGGCGGTGGTTTCCTCGTGGACCACTATCCGGATGCCCGCAAGGCCTGCTGGGACTTCCACGGCATCTATACCTCCTCCCGCCACATCCCCGGTGTGGAATTCGCCGGCATCATGCACCCCGGCTTGATCGGCTGCCTTCCCTCCAAGGAACTGCTCGATACCTGGAACACGCGCGAGAAGGAGCTCTACGACACCGAGCCTGATCGAGTCCCCGCACTTGCCACTCTGCCCTACGCCCCTACCGCCCACATGGGCAAGCTCAAGGGCAGCGAGGCCGCTGCAGCCGCCGCCGAAGGTGCCCGCACCGTGCCCCCGCGTGAACACGGCGGCAACTGTGACATCAAGAACCTCACAAAGGGTTCCAAAGTTTACTTCCCCGTCTATGTGAAAGACGGCGGCCTCTCCATGGGAGACATCCACTTCAGCCAGGGGGACGGGGAAATTACCTTCTGCGGTGCCATTGAAATGGCCGGCTACCTCGATCTCCGCGTCAGCCTCATCAAGGGCGGCGTGGCCAAGTACGGCGTGGTGAACCCCATCTTTGAACCCAGCCCGCTTTCCCCCGAGTACAAGCGCCACCTCATCTTCGAAGGCATCTCCGTGGACGAGAAAGGCCAGCAGCATTACCTCGATCCGCATGTCGCTTACCGCATGGCCTGTCTCAACGCCATCGAGTACATGAAGAAGTTCGGCTACACCGGGGAGCAGGCTTACGCCATCCTCGGCACCGCCCCGGTCGAAGGCCGCATCAGCGGCATCGTGGATATCCCGAACGCGTGCGCCACCCTCTGGCTGCCTACAGAGATCTTCGACTTCGACATCCGACCGAATGCGGATGGCCCCTCCATCAAGGTGCCCCCGGGCGTGGATCTCGCCTCCGTCGTCTAGTTCCGTCCCTCGTCTCAAGCTTCTCAATCACCTCTCCCCCTCCATCAGCCATGCCCGTCTACGACTACACTTGCCAGGAATGCGGCGATTTCGTCCTCTTCCGCACCGTCGAGGAACGCAACCACGCCGCCAGCTGCCCCTGTTGTCAGGGCGTCGCCCAGCGATTCATCAGCGCGCCCAACCTCGCCCTGATGAACCCCGTCAAGCGTCGCGCCCACTCCGTCAACGAGCGCAGCCGGCACGAGCCCCGAGTCAGCAACGCCCATCAGTGCAGCTCCCGCTGCGGGTGCGGCACCCCAGGCGGAACCAAGATCCGGCCCGACCGGAAGAAAAAAACCCGCCTTGGCGTCATGCAAACTCAAAAAAGTGGGTCACGCCCTTGGATGTTGGGTCATTAGCGAATGTCAGTGTGTAGTTAGGTGAGAAAAGCAAAAGCAAGCCGGATGCCCTTGTGAGGGGGGCATCCGGCTATTTTTTTGGTCCCCTGAGGTCAGCCAAGGATGCCTGAGGCATCCCTCATGTGTTCAAGATCCGACTTTATCGGCTACCGAAGGAGGCATCCTGAGCAACTGGTGCAACCGCTGCGAAAGCAGGTGCAGGGCCGGGGCTGCCAGGGCCGGGGCTGCCAGGGCCGGGTCTCCCACTTCGGATGCCGGAGGCATCCCAGCCATTAGCCGGACGGTTGAAGGAGCGTAGCGACTGATACCTCCGGGACCAGCAGAAGAGATTCACCATCCCGGAGGGATGGCAGCAATGTCCTCTCGCATGAAATGCCCCCAACTCAGGTGTGGATGCCGCCCCCACGTCCCTCCACCGGCATCTACCCACCACAGACCTCCCAAGAGCCGGGACGGCTCTTCTACATTCCCCCCCTGCTCATCCGTACATTCGATCGCGCATGATCATCCGGCTGGAAGCCAGTGCCACTAGATGCCAATCCCCGAAGGGGATTTCTACCACAGCCCAAGGTTGGACGAGCTTCAAGCGAGTCAACCTTGGGTACCGCACCCGAGCGAACCTCAGGTGTGGAGGCCAACACCATCCCCTTCCTCTCCACCACCTTCATCATCCCCACGTCCCTCCACCTCAGATCTCCCAATAACCGCAATAGCTCACCACCTTCCCCTCAGGTCTGACGTCTTTCGTCTTCCCGACTTGCGTCTCCGGCTTCGCCGGAACTTTGTGCTTCCCATCTGGATTCCTCCCGATAGCATCGCCGCTTTCCCGCCGTTTGGTCCAGCTCATGTCCTCCGCCTCGTCCGCTTCCCCTTCCCAGCCCTCGGCGCTCGACCGCGCTCGCAAGAAGGCTTTTTACCGGATCATTCCGCTGCTGTTCATCAGCTACATGATCGCCTACGTGGACCGGCAGAACGTGGCCGTGGCCAAGCTCACCATGACCAAGGACCTCGTGGGGTTCACGGATGCCGTCATCGGGTTCGGCGCAGGCATCTTCTTCATCGGATACTTCCTCCTGGAGATCCCCGGATCCCTCATCGTGGAGAAGTGGGGCGCGCGGCGCTGGATCAGTCGCATCATGGTCACTTGGGGCATCATGGCTGCACTCACCGCCGCCGTGCACACCCCGGTTCAGTTCTACACTGTCCGGTTCCTGCTTGGCCTCGCAGAGGCGGGCTTCTTCCCAGGGGTGATCGTTTACCTCACCCATTGGTTCACCGATCGGGATCGGTCCAAGGCCCTGGCCATGTTCCTGGTGGCGACCCCATTCGCCCAGATGGTCAGCCCCAAGATCTCGTACCTGCTTCTGAAGATCGGTACGACCGAAGTCGTCAACGGCCAGACCATCACCCATCCCCTTGTCTTGGGGATGACAGGTTGGCAGTGGGTGTACGTCTTCTGGGGCATCCCGGCAGTCATGATGGGTTTGATCGTGTTCTTCATCATGAAGGACCGGCCTCGTCAGGCCTCCTGGCTGACCGATGAAGAGAAAGAAGCCCTCGAGAGCGAGTTGGAGCGTGAACGGGCCGTGAGATCCCGTGGCAAGCGCATGAAGGTGAGCGAGGCCCTCCGCCACCCAAAAGTGCTGCTGATGGCATGGGCCTACTTCAGCATCGTCACCTGCAGCTACAGTATCGAGTTCTTCATGCCCAGCGTGCTGAATGACTGGTACCACATGAATCTCAACACACTCACCTGGCTCATCATCCTGCCCCCTGCGCTCGCGCTTGTCGGCCAGTTGGTGGGCGGTTGGAGCTCTGACCACTTCCAGGAGCGCCGCCTTCACGCCTGCTTGCCCATCGTGGTGGGGGCCACCGCCCTGGCCTGTGCTCCCATGACCCAGGGGAACCTGCCACTCACCGTGGCTTGTTTCATGATCGGCTTCGCCGGGTTCAAGACCTACATGCCCGCCTTCTGGTCTCTGCCCAGCACCTTCCTCACGCAAGCCGCGGCGGCCGGCAGCATCGGACTCATCAACTCCTTTGGAAACCTCGGCGGTGCCCTCGGTCCCTACATCATGGGCAAGGTGAAGACTGTCACCGGCTCGTTTGTCGGCGGTCTCTACTTCATCAGCTGTTCCATGTTGCTCTCCGCCATCATCATCTACTTCCTCGGTCTCGGTGTCCGGAAGAAGGAGAAGGAAGAGGCCGAAGAACAGAAGCTCCTGGACGGGCTTCCCGAGAAGTAGGCAGAAACAAGGGCCATTGAAAGGCACCCTTGGGCGGACGTGCTGAGGGCTGAAAGCCCGGGGTTATACTCAGCCTTGGGCAATGCCCAAGGCTGGCGGTAGTTTCAGACATTTGAGGGCTGCAGGCCCGACGTCATTCAGGGATGCTCGTCATGGGCACGCTTGATGAGGCCGAGCCTTCTGCCCTCCTGAGGAGAACAAACCAACCGCGTGCGATTGGGGTGGCAGCCAGGGAACCACCTTGAGGCGCCCGTCTCAGGCCGAAGTTGATCCCAGTATGGGATCTGTAACACAGCCCAGCGGTTGGACGAGCCTCAAGCGAGTCAACCCTGAGTACATCCGCAGAGGATGAACAGGTGGGAAGGCCGATAGCATCTGCTTCCTCCCCACCGCCATCAACACATCCAAGTCATACCCCGAGGTTCCTTGGCAGGCATTCCCACCTGCAAATAAAGGCCGGCTCGATAAGGAACTCTCGATTGGCAGCGTTTCCTTCATCATGAAGTTATCTTATCACGCTGTCCTCATCGCCGGTGCCTGCATGGCTTTTGGCCTGCATTCCAACGCATTTGCCGAAGAGAAGAAGCCCTTCCATTTTGCCCACCGTGGCGGCGCGCACGAGTTTGAGGAAAACACCCTCTTTGCCTTCAAAAGCAGCTACGACAAAGGCCTGCGCGGCTTTGAGCTGGACGTCCGCATGACCAAGGACGGCGCACTCGTGATTCTGCATGATGACTCCCTGGACCGCACCCACAACGGCACCGGCCCAGTCGAGCAGTTGAACTCCGATGCCGCAGCCAAGATCACTTCCAAAAAACAGCACGAACCCCTGCTCTTCCTGGACCAACTCCTCGAATACCTCAAGGACAAACCGGGCATGTACGTGGAGTTTGAGATGAAGACCAGCAACAAGACCCTGTATCCAGATGCGGTCATTGATGACTACGCAGCAAAGGTCTATCGCAAGGTCACTGCTCACGTCCCGGCAGGCTCCAGTTACGTCTTCACTTCATTCGACCAGCGGCCCCTCATCGCTCTGAAGAAGATCGATCCCAAGGCCGACATCATGCTGATCAAAGGTGGCCCCCTCACCCCCGAACTGATGGAATCCGCCAAAGCCATCGGATCCAAGAGAATCGCTGCCAAGATGGAAGGCACCACCCGCCTCGCTGTGAAAGAAGCGCAAAAGCAAGGCTTCATCGTCACCGGCTGGCCCGGCCGTGACCTCAATGACTATTTCCTCGGCCTCGGCCTGGGCGTCGATGCCATCTGCACAGATGTTCCGGTAATGGTGCAGGAGTACATCGAGAGCAAGAAGTAGCCGATTCGCGCATGCGCGTCAGCTCAACAAGATACAGCATCCGCGAGGAGGTCGTCTCAGTATCCTCATAACGACGTCCTCCACGCCAAAGGCGTGATACAAAACAGCCCGGGGTCAGACCGCGAAGCGGTCGCCACCCCGGGTACCACGTGATAGTGATGGAACTCCAAGGGAGTTCTACAAACCGTCCAGTCAACTCGGAGACGATCCTCCCGCATTCGGTGGAAACCTCAGGGATGCGGCAAGAGTCTGTAGAACTCACCTCGGAGTTCTGGCTCATCTTCCCATGCACCCAGGGTGGCGGCTCGCACCTCGCCTTACCCTGGGCTACTTTGTATGACGCCCTTGGCGTCAGGCTTCACGCAACTGAACAGTGCCACCTGCGAGACTGCCATCCTTTCGTTCATCACGCCATTCAACGCCAACCCGTCACTCAGCCGGACCCAGCCCCCCGTAGCCTCGCCTGAACGAAGAACGTACTCAAGGCAACAACACTTCCCATCAGCATGACCGTGGGAATAATGATCATGAGATGAAAATCCCCGCGCCGCCACCACATGGCGAATCCCCAGGTCCAGACTCCCGTATACAGCATCGCGACACCAAACAAGCCCCACGAAACGAGGCGACTGCACTGCGCCTTCTTTTGCCCACGCCAGAACGCAGTCAGCGGCAAACCGAACCCGCCGACAGCCAGTCCCAAATAGAGGCTGAACCAGCGAACATCGTTCCAAAACTCTTTACGGAGCCAGTAGTCCCACCCCTCTTTGGGAGTGCTCTCAAACCTGGCCAATTGGGAGGAGCTTTCGAAAGTGCCGATGTAGCCCAGCCACAAGAGGACCATCGAGGCCAAGAGACAAAGAAACGAAAGCAGAAGCGCGACAACCCTCATGATGGTGGAACTACTGCGGAAACTCCTTCTGTGAGAGTCACCGTCGATGGGATCGACTGCACAACTCCAAAGTCCATGGGCTTCCTCCTCATGCTGTGATCTTCGCCTTCACAGTCCGACAAATTTGATTGAAGAAGCAACATGCCTTCGCGTGCGTGTCTTGGTCGAGCATGACCGGTGGAGCGTTAGGGTCCCCGCCCAGAATCAGTGGATGCACGCAGTGAACTTCTTTCTCAAAGTGCAAATAAGATGATGTCACCTCATTCAATCGAGTGAGGCCGGCCTCGAACTCTGCGATGCCGGCGTAGCGCTCCTTCCGATACCCCTCTTCGAGCGGAATCCAATCGACCAGATAGAGGTGAGAATCGGGTCCGAGACATAAGGCGTCAAGACCTATGGAGCCCCAAGGCTCATAGTCGGGGAGGAAGGTCTCGAAATCGTAGAGCCGCGCGATTCGTTTACGGTCGGCATCGGCGTAAATCCGAACGTATTCTTCGCCGAGCCATCCTTCACGCTGCCTTGTCATGGTTTTGCCTTACGACCAAAGCTCAGCACCCATGCCCACGGGACGCTATGTTTGCAACCGCGACGCTTAAGCCGGGTCCGCTGTAGCACATGGTTAGGCCACGGATCTTGGTCTGTGTTCATACTCGGCTCGCTGTCCCGCTGGAACAACGTGCTGCAACATCTCACGCTCGCAAGCACCAAACTCTTCGAATTTCGCTCGCCCTTGCCCTGGCTTTGCCGATCGTCATAGTGTGCCTCCATCTGGCCAGTGTTGCCAATGGGTAATGTGCGGCTCGTCAGTCTCATACCGAGAAACTTCACCGCTGGCGAGCACCTCAGCCAATTGACGAAATGTCTCGGTCTCGCTGGGCAGTTCCTCAGAACAGACATCGGGATGGTGCCAGTCCTCCAATACAAGAATTTCATCAAGCTCAGCCGGAACACTGGCTCTCCGTTCAGAAAAAGTAGCCAACACGTAATCTCGATGGTGATGAGCCAGAAACCGACACAACTCGAAGATCGCTGGGCGATCGCCCTGAATCTCGATCCCTACAGGCAGATACTGCTCGCGAGATGGCAACCTGATAGCCGTGCTCCGGAGTGTCACGGTGCCGGATGGTGAAACCGCCTCCGGCTCGTCTTCGTCAATCCATCTCCCCTCTTCAATCGGGTGAAAAAAGCGCGACTCGTTGTTGGGGTTGTTAGCGAGGTAGGCTTGATGTGCTTCGGGGGTGACATACTCCTGCACGCTGTTTCGATTGTGCAGGCGACTGCCGAATGTGTGAACTTGGACATCAGGCAAACCCGATCGAGGCGAGAACCCGAAAATCTCAATGACCATAGCCCAATCATCGTCTGAGCGGTGCAATGACAGCCTGCTGGCAGCCAGATACACATAGCCATTGTCTAGCATGGGAAATGTGAAACTTCGGCAACAGGCGTCCAAGACCTGCAAGATAGATGCAGGATCGTGTCGATTGGAGGTTACGCGTTGCATTTGGCCGAACGGATTGAGCTGAACCGACCACTGAGGCGGAGTCAAGCCTCGAATCGGCGGATGATGCTGAAATCGAAATGGCGAACCTCCGGCGCGGAACCCCAGAGGTTGGCTCCTGCGCCTGGTTCACCCTCGCTGGCAACTGTAATGCAGTCATTGCTGAGATAAACCCACAGGACACCACGATTGCAACAGTGACACGATGGCCGGGATCGCAGCAGCGATTGGCTAGGCGACGTTGGTGAAGACTTCATTGATGAACGCTGCCTTGGCGTGGGTATAGGCTTCACGGTCGTCGCGGTGCTGCTCGGCAAGCTCGTGCTTAAGGCGCTCATAGCGTGAGGCGACGGCCGCATCCGATCGCAGCAAGTCGCGGAACTGCAAATGCGATGTCCAGTGTGGGCCATCGAAGACGACAAGGTGGAGATGATGTGTCCGCCTGCCGTTCGCGTGCCGCATGAGCCAGCGTCGATCCGACAGAGTGGCGTTGAACTCGGCAGAAGTCACGTAGCCGTGCGCGCACAACGGCTCCAACAATGCATCGGCCTCGCTGATGGAGCCCACTCCGGCAAGAATGTCGACAATCGGTTTGGCGGCGAGTCGCGGAACGGCGGTGCTCCCGATATGTTCGATGGCGGCAAAACAGCCTGGCAGAAGCCCAAACAGGCGATCCCGTTCCGCTACGAACTGTGCAGCCGACCGCGAATCGTGTTTCGTGATGGACTTCTTCGGAGATGGCGTGGGTTAAGGAAGTGTCTGTCTCCATGATCAAATAAGTGAAGACGTGAGAAGTCGCTTAACGTCTAAGCTGTGGAGACGGCGAGCGCAAGACTTCGCTAACACAAACAACCTCCAAAGCCTCAAGCCTCGAATACGTCACCTCACTGCGAAGCCCCCTTTCGTCTCAGAAATTCTCAGCGACGCCAAAGGCGTCATACAATTCAGCCCAGGGTAAGGCGAGGCACGAGCTGCCACCCTGGGATAATTGCCGAATGGACTAGAACTCCGAAGTGAGTTCTACAGACCGTGGCGTCGTCCTGTGACGCCCAAAAGAATTCAAACCGGTGATAATCTGGCCGTCGGGAGCGTTTGTGGAGCAGGTTAGGCCATGATCGTGTATCCATACTGGCTCAAATAGTCTTTCACTTTTTGCCATCGGGCTTCCGCGAGCCGGGAGTAATCCTCGCGCCAGTCACGGCATGACTGGAGATACTCATCTGAAGCATTGCACATAAAGTCACCGATCGCATCCGAATCGAACGCAACGCCGTGCTCGCGCAAAGCCCGTTCATAGTCCTGCAGTATCTCCAATGACTCCATGTCGCCTGCCGCCCTCAGTCCGGCCAAGATCTCTGGGTAATACTCAATTCCGGAATGCATGAAGAAGTGATCCCAACCTTCCATGTCCGCGCAAGTCTCAAGGTCAACAAGCAAATACACTAGTCGCTCTTGCGACGTGAGACTCTTCGGGTCTGTCAAACCTCGACTATAGACTGCTTGAATGTCGAGTATCGCGATCATGCCCTAACGGCTAAGTTGTGGCGACGGTGAGCGCAAGACTTCGCTGACACGGCAGTCTTCTACTCGAGCCGTTGCCGCCAGAGTCTTGTGCGTCCTCGTTCGCAAATATGTGCCACTCATGGCGGCAAGCTGGCGGCGTCCAATATGAGTTCAAGCTGGTCCTCAATGATGTGTGAGCGTGGTGGCGGCAGTGTGGACTCGGTGCCGGTGGGTGAAAAGCCGTGTCTGAGATATAGCCTCCGGGCGGGAAGGTTGTGTCGGCCAACGTCGAGCAACAATCTCCCAACGCCCTGACTCCTCGCCTGAGCTATCGCAGACGACATAAGAGCATCTCCAACACCCATTCCCCGGTGCTCTGGAGCCACCCAGACCGCAAAAAGACCGCAGTCGGGTGGAGAACGAAACGGCCCCAGCACGGCGATCCCAGACTCGCCTGGCTCGACCGCAATGAATGTCACGGAGCCCGATGACTGGAGGCGGTCTATCCACCACTCGGGAGACCTCTGAGACTCATCCTCGAAAGTGGAACCAAATGCGTCTGGCGTGTCTCGAAGAGCCGCCAGCCTGAGCCTCTGGACTCGCTGCCAGTCTGACGGAGAAGCTATCGCTACGATGGGCATGGCGAATGGCGCTATTGGTTGAGCGAACGTCTAAGCTGCGCCGACGGCGAGCGCAAGACTTCGCTGACACGACAATCTGCTACGAGCCGTTACCACCAGCGCTTTGCTCGACTGAGTGTTGGTGGCGTGGTCTCATGGTTTAGTCAGATCGTGGACTTGGGTTGCAGGCAGGCCATAGGCCTTGCCGATCTTCTCAAGGAGGATTCGACCTGCGACAGGGTCGGTCATGCCCAATACCCATCGCCAACCGCCATCATTCTGTTGGCCGCGAGTGGAGAATCCTCCGTAGTCCTGCCCCTCGATTCTGAAAAGATAAAAGTCACCTGGGTCCGGATTGCGCGGAGCCCCTGTCTTTTCGATATCAATCTCAAGCCAGTATCGAGTTTTGTCCTCAGTATCAAATCTGAAAACCGCGCGCGTCAGCTGAAGGCGTACGGCCTTGAATCGGAGCACAAACTCACCGTCCTTGAGTTCATACTTTGGCGCATAGCGCTCGTCTCCAGCGACGAACAGCCCCTCCGTTTCCGACGCGCGAAGGAAAGGAACCGTTGAGGCAAACGCGAGTGCCAAGATGAGTGTCTTCATGTTAGGCGAGCACTTCAATCTCAGCGCCCCAGCACACAAGAGGTCACCATGGACACCGGAACGCGATGGCCAGGCGCGCTGCATCGTATGTTTAGGCGCTTCAATGCGATTGAATTTCGGCGAAGTGTTGGTAGCTCTTAGGAGTTATTTTTTGGTTGGCATCCTCACGGCTGGCTTCTTCCAGTCAGGCGGAAGACTGAGATCAAAATTCTTCTTGGAGTCGTAATGCTCAATGAGCAGTTGGTCGTTACCCGGAACAAAGACAAGCCTCTGTATCGCATCGCCGTCTAACTTGAGCGTGTATGAGCCATCCTGCTTCGGAGTCAATCGTCCAGACCGGTCTTCACGTCCCCCGCCAACGATCTTCACGTTCCGACCGGCTGAGATTTCATAAATCCTTACGTGTCCCTGTTTGGCGGAAACCTGCCATGTCCCGGCAACCTTGGCATCGGTTTCGGCTGTCGGTGGAGCGGCAAATGTGGGATCAATGCAAAACAAGAGGATGATCGCTCCTATGGCTAGTCGTAACCAATTGAATATTTGGTGAGGCATATGGCGATGTGGTTTTGAGTTAAGATGGTGCACGTGGGAAGCGCCTAACGTCAAAGATCATGCGACGGCGAGAATCGCGCGTCGCTGACACGAAAGATGCCATACGAGCCGTTGCCTGCATCCGTCTTGTTCGTCATCGAGTCGTGGAGATTCATTCGTCAGTTCCCGTCTCCTCGACAAACTCCTCGGGCTCGGTGGAGGCAAGATCATCGCCAAACAAGTCGCGGTGAATGCGGAGTGCATGTTCCCGGCAGGAACTATGGATGGAGATGAGAATCTGCGAGGCGATGCCAAACCCACGCCCCATATCACCCCAGACGGCGGAGGCATCGTCGCTGCCGGTCGATTGGTCAATCTGGGCATAGACCCCTTCGTCATCAAAGCGCTTCAGCAACTTGAATGCCTCCCCCGGCTGATACCAGCCGAGCGTCTCATAGCCGTCCTCCGAAGGCTCGGGCAATGGCGGCGGTTCAATCTTCATCGGGTTGGAATCTTGAGAGAAGCCTAAGCTGTGCGACGGCGAGATCAAGACTTCGTTGACACGAAAAGCTTCCAAAGCTTCGATCTTCGGACACGTCACCTTACTGCGAAGCACCATTTCCTCTGGGCAATTCATCGCGACGCCTAAGGCGTCACACATCTCAGCCCAGTTAGGCGAGGCACGAGCCGCCACCCTGGGTTCATAAACAGCAGCACCAGAACTCCGAAGTGAGTTCTACAAACCGTGGTACAATCCTGCGGGGTCGACAAAGATGCGGCAATACCCTCGGGTAGCTTGGACCGTTTGTAGAACTCCGTTGGAGTTCCAACTTCGCTACAAGATACCTAGGGTGGCGACCGCTTCGCAGTCTGACCCCGGGCTCTTGCGTATCACGCCGTTGGCGTGAGGTGCTGTCGTCTGAGCAGACACGCATGCGGAACTGTGACCGCTTGCACCGCCTCTACCTGAGGCATCGCCAACCGGGCGGCATGGATGACGTCATCGATGTCATGTTGCTTCTTGTCACTCATGTCTTCAAGCCATCGGCACAATCATTCACCTCCGACTAAGCTTCAACATCAACGCATATCCCCATCCCACAGCAGCCAGGCCAAACAACACAATGCACGTCCATCCGATGACAGATTCGGAAACCAACTTCATGGATGCCGGACGAGTGGTCATCCAGTAGCCACCCCAGACAAACAGCAGACTTCCGAGGATCCCAAGCACAAGCGCCCCGGCGGAATGCCTGTCGGCCATGCTTTGATAAAACTGCCGAATTGGCAGCCGACGGGCCAGTCTCTGAAGGCTTGAGACAAGCCGCCTAAAGGCTAGCCACCCCACCAGACAAAACAGGACCACAACCACCGCGAGGTATCCCAGGAAGACTGCGGGATGATACTTGGCGGGTGACCAGAAGGCGAAGAGAATCGACTGACCGACAATGAACGACCCAAAGCCATACTTCATCAAGGCGAGCTGCCGATTCATGAGCAACGCTTCCGTCTGAGCGTCGGGAATAATGTACGGCCTTGACCAAGGACCTCCCAGGTAGAACAGGCGTCGACCATCTCCGTCGGTGCTAAAGGGCTGTTGGGCCATGTACTTGAAGTACCCCATGGGCAATCAAAATGCCCAAGTTCAGTCCTTTCTTCAAGCCAACAAGCAGTTTTTCTCCGTGATATGGCCAAATCGCCAGGCCCCTCAGAAATGAGGAACAAGCAATTCCACCATGGACGCATCCCCGACTACACCGCCGCAGATGCCTCCACCACAATACTCCATACCGCCAGGAACCAACCCAACATCACCATGAGCGCGAGCACATTCGCGAGCGCCGAAAGACGATTCTCTCGGGAAGCACATTGGAACACGATCAGGCAGGATAGCCCCACCACAGGCACCACCAGCCCGATGAAACCTGCAGTGTCAAAAATGCCAAAGCCCGCTCCTGAAAGCGCCCACTGGATCCATGCGAGGTTGAAGAGAGAATAAACTCCCATTCCCGCGTAGGCGAAGACATCGGCCCTCTTGTAGGTGCGTGAATCCATCGTGAAACCTCCTGAACCCCACCCAATCCCCGGCGGTTGTACTCAAGGCACAATCCGCCCCACATGTTCCACTGATTTACCGTCCTACTGAATTACTGAATTACCGATTTACTGTCTTCCCCGCCTCAGTCGCCCGCATCTTCTGGAACGGCACGCTTTCCACCACGGCCACAACGATGTCCTGGAACTTGTAGCCGCGTTCCTCAGCCTGCTTGGTGAGCTGCTTCACGAAGTACTTGTCCGGGTAGTCCAGACCGCGACCGAGGGAGTAAATCAAGAGGTTCTCCACAAGGCAGCGGGTGAAGTCGTTCTTCTTGTTCGCCACCAGCACCTTGCGCAGTTCCGCTGCGCCGTTGAAGGCCTGGCCGGTGAGCAGTTTGCCCGTGGCATCGATCGGCTGCTTGTTGTCCGTATCGCGCCAGCGGCCGATGGCATCGTAGTTCTCCAGGGCGAAGCCCATGGGATCCAGGAAAGCATGGCAGCTCGCGCAGGCCGGGTTGGAGCGGTGCGCCTCGAAACGCTGACGCAGGGTGCCCGTCACTTTGGCACCACGGTCTTCACCAAAAGCCGGCACGTTCTGCGGAGCCGGAGGCGGCGGGGTGCCGAGGATGTTCTCCAAAATGAACTGACCGCGTTTCACGGGAGAGGTGCGGTTCGGGTGCGAGGTCAGCGTGAGCACACCCGCCTGGGTGAGGATGCCACCTCGCGGCGTGCCTTCCAGGGACACCTTGCGGAACTGCTTGCCCTTCACGTCCTCTTTGATCCCGTAGAACTTGGCGAGGTTCTCGTTCATGAACGAGTAGTCGCTGTCCAGAAACTCCAACACGCTCCGGTTGTCCCGGTAGATGTGGTCGAAGAACATGAGCGACTCCGTCTTCATGTCGTAGGCCAGACGACCCTCGAACTCAGGGAACAGTCGGCGATTGGGGGCCACGAGCTCCACGTCCCGCAGACGCAGCCACTGACCGGCGAAGTTCTCCGCCAGGGACCAGCCCTTCCAGTCACCGATCATGCGGGTCACTTGGGCCCGCAGATTCTTCCGCAACTCACCAGCCGAGGCGAGACGAAGCAACTCGTCATCCGGCGCGCTGGACCAGAGGAAATAAGACAGGCGCGAGGCCAGAGTGAACTCATCCACCAGCACGGCCTCGTTCTCCACCTTGCCTTCCGGCTCGGCACCGCCGCGGAACAGGAACTTGGGCGAGCACAGCATGGCCTCTGTCACCACGCTCAGCGTCTCCTCCAGATCCGCCCCGTCCTTGCTGGCCATCTTGGCCAGGCCCACCAGCTTCTCGAGATCCACTGGATCCAGCGGACGACGGAAGATCTTCAACCCCATCTTGGCAGTCCATTTGGGGATCTCCTCATCGCTCAGCAGGTTGACCGGCTGGTTGTTCAGCGGACCCTGCACGATCACCCGGTGCACCGTGAGGTTACGGTCGCCCGTTTCTTTGCTGTAGGAGTCATTGATGAAGCTCAACTTCAGAGGACGAAGCCCCGGGGTCAGCGGTGTCTTGAAGCTAATCGTCTGCTGCACACCGGTCTTGGCCGTGACCTCCTTGGTGGCCAGATCTTTGTCACCCAGACGCACCGTGAACTTGGCACCCTCTTCCCCCACCTGATCAGCACTGGCCACCACCATGATGCGGTATTCGCCTTCGAACGGGATGTTGATCTCGCGCTCCATGCTGCCGGAGGCGATCATCATCAATCCATCATCATAGAAGTCATTCACCGGCATGCTGGATTCAAAGGCATTCGCCTCCAGCACCATCTGCTGTGCAGCCAGAGCCTTGCCATCCACCAGCCAGTTCACGAACTTGGACTGCCACTGACCACGGAACTTGATCGGCCCCTGCAGCACCACATTCTGCACCAGCAGATTCCGATCCCGCCGATTCGCATCAGCAGCATTGGGATCACCAAAGTCATTGAGGAACGCAACCGTGATCTTGCAGTCGCCTTTTTTCACCGGCACATCCAGGCTGACGCGCTGCCAGTTCTCGTCCGGCTTGTCAGCGTGATATTCCGCCGTCACTTCGCCCTCGCGGACGTCATTGCCGTCCACCTTCACGGCGAACTTGGCCTTTTCCGGACCACTCTGAGTGGCGGAGACATTGAGGATGAGCCGATACACGCCCTCCTCCTTCACATTCACGCGAGTCGTGATCTTGCCATTGGTGAAAAGGGCCGTGGCGCCGTTCAGCTCGCCCCCCTGCCCTTCGGTCACCTTCAGGCCATCGCCCAAGCGCTCCTCTTTGTACACGCCAGGAGGCTTCAGCCAGACAGCCTCGTCTGCCACCTTGCGGGCGGCCTTCATGTACTTCTCCATCAACAAGGGCGAGAGGCTCAGCACGTCGCCGATGTTGTCATACCCATATCCCGTATCATCCGGGGGGAAGGAGCTGGCGGGACGGGACTCCACGCCAAAGACGTCGCGGACCGTGTTATTGTACTCCACGCGATTCAGGCGGCGGAGGGTCACATGGCCAGGGTCAGGCTTGGCGGGGTCGACCCAGAAAACTTGATCGTCGATCCAGCTGATCAGCTGATCCCGAACCTCATTCGTCGGCATCGGCTTGTTTTCCGGAGGCATCACGTGGGTGGTCACGTGCTCCCGCACGCTGTCCCAGAGCTTCCGGTCGCCCAAGATGGCGGCGTAGTCCGTGTTCTTGTCCAGGGCGAAGTTCCCCTTGTCCATGCCATCGCCATGGCAGTCGTAGCAGTACTCCGTCAGCATCGGGAGGACCTT
>NZ_BATR01000151.1 GCF_000739655.1 Verrucomicrobium sp. BvORR106
TGCTTGAACCGTAAGACGTAAGCGGAGGGAGATGACTGGTGTTGTAAGGACGATCGACTGCGCCACCTCAACTCCGACTCCCCCTTTCGTCACCAGTGTAGAAGAACCGTCTCGGTTCTTGTTCTCCCAACCACCCAACACCCCCAAAGAGCCGGGACGGCTCTTCTACCTTCCCAACGCAACGCCAACCAGAAAAAGGAGGCGGGGTTTCCAACCCCGCGGGCGAACGGAGCCAAGGAAGCCCTTGGACGATTGCATCCACTCACCCGGGATGAGGTCAGCAGTTATTCGACCGATCCGCCTCCTTTTCATCTCCAACATAAAAGAACCTTGCTCGCCCTCTCCCCCGCCAATCCCCCCTCGACCTGCCCCACCCATGCATTCAAGCATCCTCACCCCAATTTCCCCTTGCGACTGAGTCGCATTTACCCCAGCATGAGGCAGTCTAAATATTGCGATCCTCATGCCAGAAGCCGGTCATCCCCCCATCATTCAGGAGGTCCTGCCCGATTATGACAGGCTGCAGTCTTTCTTCCACGGTCAGGTGGGTTGCCAACATGAGGCGCAGGATCTCACCCAGGAGACCTTTACCCGGGTGCTCTCCTGGCAGCCCAAGGCCCAGGTCACTCAGCCTCGCAGCCTCCTGTTCCGCATCGCCCGCAATCTGCTGATCGACCGCTCCCGCTCCCACGCGAGGACGCAGCAGGTGCAGGTGCCTCTCACGCAGGAGCGCCTCGCTGAGACAGCCAGCACGATCGCCCCGCCGGATCAGCATTTCGCGGCGCGGGAACAGCTCCGGAAGGTGCAAACAGCCGTGGCAGCCCTGCCCGAGCGTTGCCGTGAAGTCTTCATCCTCAATCGCTTTGGTGGCCTCTCCTACCCGGAAATCGCGGACCGTCTCGGCATCGCTCCCAGTACGGTAGAGAAGCACATGATCCGCGCTTTGGCGGCCTGCCGGGCCACCATGGATGACGGCCCTCAGGCATAGGTGGACACTTTTTGTCCTACGCCTTGATTTTGCGCTGGAGGTGAACAGAAACCAGTGCGTCTTATAAGTTGAACGATACGCATGGATTCCCGTCGCCCCCACTCACCTCACGTTCCCGCGCCATCTGGCCATGGGACCAAGGCGGTGCGTGATCTGGCCATGCACTGGCTGGTGCGAAAGCTGAACCCCGCAGAATGGACGGCCGAGGACGAAAAAAACCTCCAGCAATGGCTGACCCTCCGCCCTGAGCACCACAACGAGTACCTCGCCGCCCAGGCCGCGCTCTCTCTCATGAGCCAGCCTGGGGCGTTCTCAGCGGATGAGGTCGCCCGGGTGTTGAATCGCCCGTCCGCTCCCGCAACATCTTCCGCATCACGCCGCCGCTGGGTCGGCCTGGCCGCAGCGGCCGCCATCGGTGTGGCCGCCACGGGAGCCTGGATCGCCCTCTCCCAGCAGAAGACCTATTCCACCGGGCTCGCCGAGACGAGGCAGGTCACCCTGCCCGATGGCACCACAGTGTATCTGGATGCGCAGTCATCTCTGCGCTACAGCGCCTCCGCATCAGGTCGCAACGTGCAGCTGGACCAGGGCACGGCTGTCTTCGAAGTCGCCCCCAATCACTCGCCCTTCCTCATCACGACCGGCTCCTGGACCGTGCGAGATATCGGCACCACTTTCCAAGTCCAGCTCCGCAGCGGTCCCACGGATACAGCGCTGGAAGTCAGCGTGGCCGAGGGTGAGGTGGAACTCGCCTCCACCCGCCATCCCGAAACCCCTCCGGTCAGACTGCTGGCGGGCGAGGAAACCACCTGGAACTCCAGCGGGGCCCAGCCCGCTGCCAGGGGTCGCGCTCCGGAGCGGGTGGACTTTGCCCCCTGGAGGGAAGGCCGTCTCCGCTATCGCAATCAACCGCTCACCCACGTGCTCGCTGATCTGCAACGCTATCACCCCGGCCGCCTGGTGCTGGCGGATCCGGAACTCGGTCAAATGACGGTCACAGGGACCATCTCCACCAGAGATCTGAAGCAGGCCTTCGCCACCCTGGAGCAAGCCCTCCCCGTACAGTTCGACTCCGCCGGTGGCGGAGAAGTGCGCATCACCCGGCGTTGACTCCCGCATCCGCGGATTCCTAGAACCGGATCACCACACTGGCCTGCACCTGCAGCGGAGGCTCAGGGTAGATCAGTGCTCCCTGGCTCTGGTATCCCCGCTCGCTTGTCAGGTTTTTGAAATTCACCTGAGCCTGCCAGCGCTCCCGGCGGTAGTACACCGCCGCATCCCAGCGCCAGGCGGAGGGGAGGATGACGGACTTCTCCTGCAGGGTGGCTGGACTGGTGCCAGCATAGGCCAGCCCAGTGCCCAAACCAAAGCCCTTGAGCGGCCCCGACTGCCACTCGTACGTGGTCCAGAGCGCGCCTTCATGCTCGGGCACACCAGCCAGCGGCGTTCCTGCCGGGATGTCCGGATCTTCGCTCACCCGGGCATCGGTGTAGCCGTAGTTCACTCTCACATTCCAGCCCGGCCGCAGGGCACCCGTCACATCCAGCTCCAGCCCACGGCTCTTTTGCTCCCCTGCCGTGGTCACGTATTCCGGATTGACCGGGTCGGTCACCAGCACATTGGCTTTTGTGATTTCATAGACCGAAAGCGTCGCCGCCAGCTTCTTCTCCAGAAGGTCAAGCTTCACCCCGGCTTCCAGTTGCTCACCCTTCTCCGGAGGGAGCGCCACCTTGTCGCGATTCACCCCAAAATTGGGCGAGAAGGCGTGGGACCATCCGGCGAACAGGGACAACAGCTCCCACGGCTGGTAGATCAGCCCCACCCGCGGGCTCCAGGCCTCATGCTCCAGCGTCCGGCCCAGCAAGAGCTCGCGCGTGCGGAAGCAGTCATGCCGCAGTCCCGCCAGCATTTTCCATTGAGGGGAAAGCGTAATGAGATCCTGCACAAAGAGCCCCACGGAGTCCGTGCTATAGCCATCCAGCGGAGCAAACGCCGGACGGGATAGCGGCGCTCCATACACGGGCGAGAGGAAGTCGATGGAGTCCATCGCCATGAACCCCATTTCATAGCGGAATTCATAGCGGGCCAGCTCCACTCCTGCCAACAGCTCATGCGCCAGGCCGCCCGTATGGAAGGCGCCGCTCACCTCATTCTGCAGAGTGTAGTTCTCAGACCGCTCATGGCGGGCGGTGGCCTGACGCAACACCGTGCGATCATCTGCCGCCACCGCGTAGGGTTGGGCAAAGTGGCTCTCCTGGTCACTGACAATGGCCGCAAAGCCACTCCGGAACTCCCAGGCCTCACCCAGCCTGTGTTTCAGTTCATAGGCTGCCCGCCACGCATTGGTCTCCGCATGATTCCCAGGCTCTCCCAGGAAACGGCTCTCTGGCACCTTCAGAGCTTGAGGCACGGCCAGCAGGCCGCGGTCAAACACATAGTCATAGCGATGGTACTCACCTAGAACCGTGAGGGAGGTGTCGGGGCCAATCTGCCACGTCACCGCCGGGGCCAGAAACAGGGACTCCGCTCCGACATAGTCCCGATGGCTGTCCGCATCTTCGACGGACGCGTTTAGCCGATACGTCAGCGGCGCGGCTTGATCCTGCTCTTGGGGCTCGACCAGGGTCCCTCCCAGATCCAGGGAAGCCCGGTACAGGTTTTCAGACCCACCCGTGAGAGTCAGTTCACGGATGCGCTGGGGCACCGGCCGTTTCGAGAGATAGTTGACCATCCCACCCGGCTGTCCTCCTCCATACAAGACGGAACCCGGCCCCTTGAGAAACTCCACCCGCTCGATCCCGGCCAGTTCCACCGGTGAGAGAAAGGAAAAGTCCTTGAAGCCATTCCGGTAAGTGGTGTCTGTGCCGAAACCACGAATGAAGAAATCTCCGCTGGTGATACCGCCGTAGCCGGTGAACGCCTGCACACCGGGCACCACATCTGCCACCTCCGCGGGCCGCAGCATGGCCCTGTCCTCCAGCAGCTCACGCGGCACCACATTCACCGTCTGGGGCACATCCCGCAGCGGCACATCCAGCCGAGTCGCCGTGGTGGCACTCTCCACCGCGTACCCCCGGTCTGCATAGTCCACGACCAGCACCTCGTTCACCTCATGACGTGCGGCATCATCCGCATCTCGCGTGCCTTCCCACTCGGTCGCAGGCACCACCGCCACGGCGCTCACCCCTGTTCTCCGGGCACTCAGACCCGCATCCTGAAGCAGACGCTTCAGCGCCTCCTCTGCAGTCATCGTTCCCTGCAAGCCAGGAGCCTTACGGCCCGCCAGCACCTCACCGCGAGCTACCACGTCCACCTTGGTCGCACGGGAGTAGGATTCCAGCGCATCCGCCAGATCTCCGGGGGATTGTGAAAAGACGTAAGTCCCCTCATACTCCGCCCGAAGCGCAGACACACTCCCCAGGCAAAACAGCAGAACCAACCCAGCCACCGCACGCCGACGCCGCGCGGTACGCCCCATGCCTCTGCCAGCAACCCCCAGACGGGTAGCTTGGCATGGACTTGGGGCTATTCTCATGAATCAAAAATGGGACTCACAGCCTGCTTGCCGTCCCACGTTGATCAACCTCCTTGCGCGAGATTCGCTGACTCGATTTGCCCCGAATTGTCCGGCTTCGTTTCCAGTACATCATCACACCCGTCCACGCCAGCACACCGGGAGACAGCCCGAGCACGCACCAGAGGATCTTGATGGGCAGCCCGCCAAAGGTGCCAAAATGCAGCGGCCCCATCATGACCTCAAACTTGCCCCACCAGGAGGCATGGCGGTAGTCCGTGAGTTCCACCAGACTGCCTGTCTCCGCGTGAAAATGGATCGTGCTGTTGTAGTCCCCCACCAGCCGGTTGCCCGGCACGACGGAGCCAATCAGTCGCATGTGTTCATTCCGCGGCGGCAGGCTCAGGTACACGCGATTGGGGTCCAGCCCGGGCAGCAGTCGCGCAGCCTCTTGCACCAGTTCGTTGATGGAGAGCTGTTGGTTGTACATCCTGGGTCGGGCCACCGCTTCCTTCTCTCCCTCCGTCTCTTGTTGGCTCGAACCATACTTCCCCAAAACAAGTTCCTTGAAGACCGGGAGGTTCCACCAGGCTCCGGTCAGGCCCAGGATCAGATTGAAGACGACCGAACTGATGCCCACCATCTTGTGGAGATCCGAGAAGAAGATGCGCGCACTGCTGCGCCAGCGCAGGGTGAAGAGCGTCTTCCAAAATCCCCTGTAAAGGTAGATGCCTGAAATGCCCAGTAGGCAAAGCAACAGCGCCAGCACCCCGGCGAAGAAGATGCCCCAATCCCCCAGCAGGAGGCTGTAGTGAAGCCTCAGCGCCCATTCGAGGTAAGGTGAGGCCCAGCTCTCCGGTTCATCCGGCAGCACCTGTCCTGTACTCGCCGCCACCCGGATCCAGTCCCACTCCTGGGGATTATCCTGCTTGGTTACGGCGGCGGCATCCACGCCTTTGCCAAACATGATCGTATCCCAGGCCACCACCTCCCGGCCCGCCAACTGCTGCCGTACTTTTTGAAACAGCGTATCGTAGTCCAGCCGGGCGCGAACGTCCGGATTCACCACGACCTTCTCCTCCGCTGCCGGGGCCTTGAGCAGGACCTCCAGCTCTGTGCGGAAGACGAGAAGGGACCCGGTCAGCCCGATGAGGAGCAGACCGAGTCCCGAAACCAGCCCCATCCACGAATGGAGCATCCAGAGACGTTTGCGCATGCTTGCGTCAGAACTTGAACGTCACCGAGGCCTGCACGTTGAACGGCGCATCCGGATAGATGAGATAACCCTGGCTCTGGTAGATGTTCTCGTCGCTGATGTTCTTGAAGTTCACCTGGGCAGACCAGTTGTCCTTCTTGTAGAACACCGAGGCATCAAAGCGCCAGTAGCTGGGCAGATCCACCCCGTTCCCCGGCATGGTCGCAGGACGGGCTCCCACGTAGAAGGCCCCTGCCCCCACGCCGAAACCCTTGAGCGCGCCGTCCTGGATCTCATAGCTGGACCAGAGCCCGGCCTGATGTTCCGGCACCGCCGCCAGCTTGGTCCCGTTCGGGATGGTGGTGTCCTCGCTCACATAGGCGTCCGTATAGGAGTAGCTGGCCACGACGTTCCAGCCCGGAATGGGGCTGCCCAGGAGGTCGAACTCCGCACCGCGGCTCTTCTGCTCGCCAGTCAGGATGCTGTAGTCAGGGTTCTTGGGATCGGTCGTGAGGACATTCTCCTTGGTAATGTCATAGAACGCGATCGTACTCGCGAGCTTGTTCTTCACCCACTCCACCTTCACGCCAGCCTCGAACTGCTCCGACTCCTCGGGGTCGAAAGCGCTCCCACTCTGGCTCAAGGCGAAGATGTTCGGACTGAAAGCGGTGGACCATCCGGCGAAGATGGACACCGGCTCCCAGGGTTGATACACGATCCCCACGCGAGGGCTCAGTGCCTTGTCGGTCTGCTCCGGCATGGCACCGCCATATTGCGACTCCACATAGTCATAGCGCAGGCCGGCCAGCAGCTTGAGCTGGCTGGTCAGCGTGACCTGATCCTGCACGTAGATGCCCAGCGCATCCGCTCCGTATTCCTCCCAGGGATCAAACGACACCTTGCCAAGGCTGGCACCGTACTTCGGATTGAAGAGGTCAATCGATGCCAGCGGCCCGGACCCGATATTGTAGCCAAAGGAGTAGCGGGCCAGCTCCACGCCCACCAGAGCGTGATGCTCCACCGAGCCCGTGTTGAAACGTCCGCTCAACTCGTTCTGCAACGTGTAGTTCTCAGACTTCTCATAGCGACGGGTGCTGCCCCGCAACACCGTCCGCCCGTCTGCGGCAAGCTCGCTTGCCTGGGCGAAGTGGCTGTGCTGCTCGCTCTGGATCGCGGCAAAGGCACTGCGGAATTGCAGATTGTCGCTGAAATTGTGGATGAACTCGTACCCAGCCCGCCAGGATTCCGTCTCCGCATAGCTCGATGGCTCACCGAGGAAGCGGCTCGTGGGCACCTGGAAGGTCTGCTTCACCGGCAGGAGACCGCGGTCAAACACATAGTCATAGCGCTGGAACTCGCCAAACACCGTCAGGGTGGTGTCGGGCGTGATGTTCCAGGTGACCGAGGGCCCGATGTAATAACTCTCGGACTCGTTGTAGTCCCGGTGGCTGCCGGCGTCCTCATAGGAACCTGTGAGGCGATACGTCAGTACCGGCTCGCTCGTGGGGCCATTCACAGGAGCCACGGCCTTCGGGTTCTTGGCGCTCACGGGTCCCGGAGTTCCGGGCACATCCCTGCTGATCAAGGTGCCGCCGAAGTCACCCGTCGCACGGTAGAGATCATAGCTCCCGTACGTGAAACCCAGCTCATTCAGCGAGTACGGCACCGGACGCTTGGAGACGTAGTTTACAATGCCGCCGGGATTGTTCTGCCCATAGAGCACAGACGCAGGACCTTTCAGGAACTCCACTCGCTCCAGCGCCACCACATCCACGGGTGAGAGGAAACCGAAGTCCTTGAATCCATCGCGATAGGTGCCGCTGGAATCAAAACCGCGGATGAAGAACGAGCCGCTGGAGAGACCGCCGTAGCCGCTGGAGTACTGCACCCCGGGCACGTTGTCTGCTACTTCCTGCACCCGGGTCACGCCGCGGTCTTCCAAGACCTGCTTGGGGATGACGTTGATCGCCTGGGGAATATCGCGCAGCGGGGTGTCCAGCTTGGTAGCCGTAGTGGCTTCCGTAACGGCGAAGCTGCGCTCAGCATCAGCTGTGACCACCACTTCGGGAAGAGTTTCGCTATTCTGCGCGGTCTGGGCCTGCGCCGCCAGCGGCAGCAGCACGCCGGGAAGGCACTGCATCGCCAGGGAGATTCGCAGGAGTCGGGAGGAGAGGATTCCGTGATTCATGTTCGGTTGTTGAGGGAGAGCCAACAGCCGCTCACGAGCCACGGGGAATGAACCCGGGAACAGGCTGTCACCCCTCGCTGACGAAAATCCCGCCAAACACCTCCATACCATTTTTTCGGTTTCTGCATTTTGTCTCTCGATCAAAGCTCTTCCTCGAAGAGGATGCGGCTACAAGCCCAACGTTGGCGAGCTTCCAGCGAGTCTACGTTGGGTTGGTGAATGATGAATCTCTACTCCGAAGGAGTTGCGGCGGTCTGGAGATCCCGCAGGCCCCGCTCTCCCATTCAGTCACAAGCGATTGACATCCCCTCCTGCCCCTCCTATAACCGCGACGTGGCACCGCGCAGGCGAAGCGAGGTGCTCACGGGGATCAAAGTTCGCCGCTCCACTCCATCTTGCTGCCGCAGGCCGAAAGCCTGCTCTCGGCAGAGTCATCTGCTTTGGTCATGATCCCCTCCTCCCTCGCTTCCTCAGGCGTGCGCTGTCGCTCTCTTGCGCAGAGTCTCCTCGTCCTTACCACCTTCGTTCTGCATTTCACGGGACAACTCCCCGCCGCAGACCCGACCACGGTCCGCACTGCCAGCAGCGGCCCCTGGTCCACCACGTCCACCTGGGAGGGCGGGCAACTGCCCAACTCAGGGCAAAAGGTGCATATCCTCCCCGGCCACACCATCACCTATGACGTGGCCAGTGATGCGGTCATCCGCTCCATCCACATCGGTGGGACGCTGACCTTTGCGCGAGACCGCAACACCAAGCTCTGCGTGGGTCTCATCAAGGTGCAACCCAACGCGGACACACGGGAAGAGGGTTTTGACTGTCACGCTCCGGCCGGGCCCGTCGACACCGTTGGCCCCGACGCCGCCCTGGAGGTGGGCACTGCCAGCCACCCCATCTCCCGCCCTTTCACCGCCCTCATCCGACTCACCCTCGTGGAAGGGCTCGATCCAAACTCCTGCCCAGCCATCATCACCTGCGGCGGACGACTCGATATCCACGGTGCCCATTTGCAGAAGACCTGGGTGAAACTGGGCCGCACCAACAAGAACTCCGCCGAGTTTGACCTGGAGCTGGCGGAGCGTGTGCCCGACTGGCAAAAGGGCGACACCGTCCTCATCACCGGCACCCGTCGCCAGTTCCCCGGGCATCCCTATAACTTCACGACGAGCGTCTCCGAGCGGCCCCAAAGCGAGACCTTGAAGATCGGTGAACTCCGGGAGGAGCGCGGCCGCACCATCATCACTTCCGCAGATCAACCTCCCTCCCATGAACACGAGGGCGGCGGACTCTTCTCCGCAGAAGTGGCCAATCTCTCCCGCAATGTCGTCGTAGAGTCAGCCGACCCCAACGGTGCCCGCGGTCACACCATGTACCACCGCGGCAGCAGCGGCGGGCTGAGCTACGCGGAGTTTCGTCATCTGGGCAAAAAAGACGTTCTGGGACGCTACCCCATCCACTTCCACCAATGTGGAGCCACCATGCGGGGCACCAGCGTGGTGGGCATGAGCATCTGGGACAGTCACAACCGCTGCATCACCATCCACGGCACCGACTACCTCGTGGTGCGTGACTGCATTGGTTATCAAAGCGTGGGCCATGCCTTCTTCCTGGAGGACGGCACCGAGACCCGCAATCTCCTGGATCGCAACCTGGGCGTGCTCGCCCTGCGGGGGAAACCGCTTCCAGAGCAGGCACTTTCCTTTGATCAGAATGACGGCGCCGCTTTCTGGTGGTCGAACTCTCTGAACGCCTTCACCCGCAACGTCGCCGTGGAGTGTGATCAGCACGGCTACCGTTTTGAAGTCGTGGCCTCAGACAAATTCAACCCCGTACTCTCCGTACTCCACCCAGACGGTTCACGGAAACCCGTGGACATCCGCACCCTGCCCTTCATCCGCTTTGAAGACAACGAGGCCCACACCCAGCGTCGGTTTGGCATCAATCTCGGTGGGTTCAACGGTCTGTCCATCCTCGGCCTGCCCGATGATCAGGCCTTCAAAGACGTGGATGGCGTGGGCCCCGACCGGACTCACCCCTTCATCCTGCGCAACACCCTCCTCTGGGATTGCGACTGGGCCTATCACGCCGGCAGCCCCTCCGTGGTCAATGACCGTATGCGCATTCATCGCGTGCTCTACGGCATCTGGCGCATCAACTCCCACCTGCAAGATCACAGCCGCCTGGAGATCTCCGACGTCGTGGCCGCCTCCTTCTTCCACCCCCGCGCCAGTCGCTTCCAGAAACCCGGTGATCTCGACTCCGTCGAAGCCGTGGATGACTTTCCGCCGTCAACGGTCATCACCTCCTGCGAGCCTGCACCCGGCGGCAAACTCCGGGTTCGCGGTGTCACGCTCGACAACGGTGAAGTCACCAACGTCACCGTCAACAACCTCCCCGCCCGCCCCCTGCGGACAAATTATGCCGATTGGGAAGCCCTCGTCCCCGCGGCCAATAGCATCACAGCGAAAAGCAACGACGCTGTTGGCAACGAGGAGAAGACCCCACACGTCGTGAGATTGAAGCATTGAACAGCGCCAGAACGCGGCAGCTGAAAGTAGTGCAGAGCTTTAGCTCGGTATTGGAAGACGTGGGCAGCGCGACTGACGAGCTAAAGCTCTGTACTACTTTGCTCCGCCCTAGTCCTCCAGCCGAAGCTCTTCCTCGAAGAGCATTCGCCCCACCAACCCAATCACCCCACCCTCATCCCTCCCCATCAAACGCACGCTGCAACGCGGCGATGTCCATTTTCTTCATGCCCATCATCGCGGTCATGGCACGCGCGGCCTTCACCTTGTCCTCATCCATCAGTAACACCGGCAGGATCTTGGGAACCACCTGCCAGGAGACACCAAACTTGTCCTTCACCCAGCCGCAGATCTGTGCCTCGGGCGGTCCCCCTTCGGCCAGGTGATTCCAGTAGTGATCCACCTCTGCCTGCGTTTCGCATTCGATCTGAAAGGAGATGGCCTCGTTAAACTTGAAAGTGGGCCCCCCGTTAAGACCGGTGAACTTCAGACCATCCAGTTCAAATACGACCGTCATCACCGAGCCCGCCTGCTGCCCGTGCTGCTCCTGGCCTGCCTCACCATAGTAGGCAATGTCTGTGATCTTGGAGTTCTTGAAGATGTTGATATAGAAGTTGGCGGCTTGTTCAGCCTGACCGTCGAACCAGAGACACGGTGCAATTTTCATGGTGGTGTGGAACTGAGGTTGGATGTCTGGCAGCTTTCGCTCCCTTCAATGAGGATGACGAACCATCGCGGCCGCCCAAGACATTCGGCGTCTGGATTCTAAAAAAAGGTTACTCCATACGCCAATCCCTGCCCTTTCGCCTTCGGGACAAATGAACACCCTTTAAGAAGATTCCGGCCACTTTGCGCCCAAGGTGCGAATCAACGGGGCTGGCAAACCCGGCCGGGTGGCTCGGGCAACCTTGCCAGTCCCAAAACACAGCACCGGGGCCGCAGACGGAAGTGATTGCACCGACTGCGGCCCCGACATGCTTCAGGGATTCCAATGCCAAAATCCCTGCGGCACGCTCCAACACCCAGCTTCAGCGTGACGAAAACGCCCCGCCGACTCGCACAAATCGAGACAAAATACTTGCAACTGAGTCTCGATAGCGCCATAAACGCCCCGTGCGTACTCCCCCTCCCAAATCCGAATGGCTTCACGGTTCCCTGGCTCAGGACGGCTTCCGGGTGCAGCAGATTCGCTTCTTTGCCGGTCGCGATGAGTCCCTCAGCCAGTACTTGAGCCCGAACACGCTTGCCCTGGCGGTGGTGTTCTCCGGGCATCAGTCCTTGGTGTTCCGTAACACGCGGCTTGAGGTCACGGCAGACCACGGCGCCATCCTGCAGCCGCAGTCCGGCCTGTACTGGACAGCCAGTGGCGGCCGCAACCACCGCATGGTGCTGGTAGAGCTGGGTGAGAAGATGCTCGTCCGCCTCCGTGGCATGGGCGACCACGCCACGCCGGTCTCGGAGGAAGCCCTGAACCACCCCCTCTTCCTCGAACCGAAAGAATTCACCGTGCCAGCCAGCGTGCTAAGCCTGGCCCAGCAACTGGCCACGCCGCCTACGCACACCGCCTGCCTCCCCGTCTGGTACCAGGCCAAAGTCACCGAGCTCGCCTCGCTCACGCTCTTCAAGCCCGTGATGCAGCCGGGCGAGACCAGCACCATGGAAGTGAACCGCGAACGCGTGGACAAGGCCGTCTTCCTCCTGGAGCGCGACCTGGAAAATCCGCCCACGCTACAGATGCTGGCCCGTGAGGTGGGCTGCGGCCCCTTCTATCTCAGTCGTCTCTTCGCCAGCCAGATGGGCCGCACCATTCCCGAGTTGCTCCGCCAGCGCCGCATGGAACTCGCGGCCAAACTTCTCAGCACCAGCCGCGAAAGCATCAGCAACATCGCCCTGCGCGTGGGCTACGAGAGCTTCAGCGCCTTCACCCGCGGCTTCGTCCGTGAATTCGGCGTGACCCCCAGCGGTTACAGGAAACGTTGCCGGCAGGTGGCGTGAGAAAGTTCTTGGTTCTTAGTTCCTAGTTCTTGGTTGCCGCACTGCGGTGGCCAGCAGCGAATTTCACTTGGCCGCGGGAGACAAATCCTGCGGCCTTTTTTGCGCTCATCCATCTCACACATGGAAGGTGGTCTACCTCTGAGATGGTCACAACCAAAGGCCCCGCGCCTCCCCACTCAATCGAATCCCTTCCTCGTAGAGGATCCGACGTAGACACGTACTTCACAGCGCAATCCCCACGCCAACGGCGTGATACAAAATAGCCCGGGGTCAGACCGCGAAGCGGTCGCCACCCCGGGTATCGACGGGAGAACGATGGAACTCCAAGGGAGTTCTACAAACTGTCCTGATCACTCGGAGACGATCCTCCCGCATGCGGCGGACACCTCAGGGATGGGGTCACGGTTTGTAGAACTCGCTTCGGAGTTCTTCTCCGCCTGCCCATATACCCAGGGTGGCGGCTCGTGCCTCGCCTGACCCTGGGCTACCATGTACCACGCCCTTGGCGTGAAACGCGAAGCGGCGTCATTGCAACCCTGCAAGCCTCAGTCAGCGGCCATCGCAAAGTCCCACAGCAACGCCTCCGCCTTCAGACGAAGCTCTTCCTCGAAGAGGATCCGGCCACAAGCCCAACGTTGACGAGCCTCAGGCGAGTCTACGTTGGGTAGAGCATAGAAGCTCCCTACTCCGAAGGAGTTCCGGCGGTCTCTATCGCTGGGTACGAGTAAACAATCACCATCCGAAGCACAGACACCAGGCCCACCTTCCCCAACCTTGGCGCATCCTTGCACAACCCAGGGCAAGCACCTGCCAAGTTTCTGCGCACATTGCATCGTGAACAGCCGACGTCACGGCACGCGGTTAAACTAATTGCCTAGAACCGGCAATCAAAAGCGCCTTCAGAGCAAAGCGAGGCAAGCAGAAATCAGGAACGCGTCGACTCTATTGCACCTGAGAATCATTATCGTTTATTTCCTTCAGGCAAAAAATCGATGAAACTCCCCCTGTCCGCCTTCCTGGCCTTTGGGCTTGCCGCGTCTTCCCTGTCTCCTACGGCCCTCAGCGGAGCCATCGTCATGGCCACCCAGGATACCGACTTCTACCGGTTCCTGAACATCCCCAGCAGCAGCACGGGAGATCTGGACATCGCCAGTGAGTTTGCCAATCCGCACACCTTCCGGAGCTTCATTGAGTTCGACATCGCTTCCCTGGGTTACACCGCGGGGCAGCCCGTCACTTCGGCACAGCTATGGCTCTACTCGTCAGCGGTCACAGCGGGCGGCACCATCCGGGTTCAAGACATCACGTCAGACTGGTCCGTGGGTGGGTTCACCTGGGACACCCAGCCCACGGTGGGCAGCTTTCTCACCGACGCCACCGTCTCGACTGCAGGCATCTGGTACAGCTTCGATATCACGTCCCTCGTCCAGCAGTGGGTAAACGACCCACGTCCAACTACGGCATCCGCCTCATGGCCCCGGATACCGCCCAGCTGAAGTTCATCTCCAACGACGCCACCACTGGCAACACAGAGTACCGCCCCTATATCGCGGTGACTCCTGAACCCGGCAGAAGCCTGCTGCTCGCCGCCGCACTGAGCACCGTCACCTTCCGCAGACGGCGAGTGCGCACGGCCTGACCCGCAAACAACGATCACCCTTCTGATCGAAAACTTACCAGTCCGACTATGAAACCCTTCCCCGCCCCCACCCGCCTCCACCACGGTTTCACCCTCATGGAGCTGCTGGTGGTCACCGCCATCATTGCCGCCCTCTCCGCCCTGGCATTCGGAGCCTTCAATGCTGCCACCACCCACGCCCGCAAGGCAGCAGAAATCGCCGCCGCCAAAAGCCTGATCAGCGCTTATCTCCTCTATCCCAGCGACAACAACGGAGAGCTGATGGTGGCGCACTACGAGGGCTCCAGCCCTGATCTTGATGCCCGGGACTACACCCTGCCAGACGGCACCACGCTGGGCAGCGCAGAATTGCACCGCTACCCCTTCCGCCTCGCCCCCTACATGCAGGACAAGATTGAGGGCACCCTGCTGGTGAACCGCAACAAAGATCAAATTGCCGAAGCCTTCCCAGGCAGCCAGTTCCACTACGGCACCAGCCTCTGCCCCGCCCTTGGCATCAACTACTACTATGTCGGTGGTTACAAGGCGGACAACGAAATCGCCGGTGCCACGGATTGCGCCACGAACCTCATGCAGGTCAGCAAGCCAGGCTCCCTGCTGGTCTTCGCCTCCGCCTTCACAGAGATTGGGGACAAACGCATTGAAGGCCGCTACGGCGTCGAGCCGCCGTACTTCCGGTCCAAGCTTTGGGACGGCAGTCTCCATGTCGATGCCCGCTACGGCGGGAAGGCCGTCACCGCTTTCATGGATGGCAGTGTGCGACTCATGACCATCGATGAGCTGCGCGACATGCGCTACTGGAGCGTTCGTGCCGCGGAGGCGGACAATGCCAACTACACCGTGGCCCCCGTGGCCAGCACAGGCGTGGGCGGTGGCAATACCGGTGGTGGCAGAGGGGGGCGTCGTTGATGAAGTTTCCGTACTCCACCACCCTCCGACTCGCCCTGACTGCCAGCGCCATGCTGGCTGGCGTGAGCGGCTCGTTCGCAGGCGTCTTGTACAACCCCACCACGCCGACAGCCAACGGGTTCTATACGCCTACCCTAGACTACGAGAATCTCTACTATGAGTACAGTGCGTGGGACGTCTTCTACGCCCCCCATACGGAAGGCAACTACCCAGACCTCTTTGCCCCCTGGGGCGGAGAGGAGGCCCCGGGAGGCGGCTGGCAGCCCGTACACCGGCCCAGCTCATTCCCAGGGTCACCTGTGTACAATCCTGCCAGCGCGCTTGCCTACTGGGACCTGCGAAATCCGACCATCAAGCAGACCGGCACCACCAGCACCTTCATCATTGGCCCCGACGTCACCGGGAACATCTACAGCTTTCAGAGCAAGACCAGCTACGTGCTCAGTGACAATCTGGCGGACAGTGGCTCCCCTTCGGCCAACTTCACCCAGATCGGCGGCGTCATCTTCCAGTTTCAAACCGATGGCACGAACGTCGATTTCTCCTCTCTCCGCCTGGTGTGGAACGACGGGAGTCAGGACCATGTGATCTACGCGACCGAGGCCGAATACCTGCGGGAATTCAGCAGTGGTGAGAGCGGCAGCACCCACTGGAGCGCGGGCTCCGGGTATGGCAACCGCGTGGCGATACAGTGGGACCTTAGCAATCTCACGACGCTTCTGGGTGCCCCTGTCACCTCTTACAAAATTCTGTGGGACTCCGAGAGTTCCAGCATGTCCTTCCAGAAGGCCGACCTCATTGTCACGGAGGACTATGATGCTGGCATCCCCCATGCCGCCATCTGGACTGGCACCACTGGCAACTGGACGCAGAGTGCCAACTGGTCACTGAAAGAAGGCAGCGGCCTCACCCTCCCGGAAGCCAACGGAAACCTTCGTTTTCAAAACACCGGCACCGCCACTGTCACACTCAACGATGGCAACCATACCGTCGGCGAGCTCATCTTTGAAAACCCGGCGGACGTCACCATCAACTCCGCCGCGGGCCAGAACTACCGCCTCACCAGCAACACTGGCATCACGACCCGCTCCACTGCCACCGGCACCTACACGATCAACACCGGGCTGCAGCTGGGGGCGCTGAATTTCTTCGAGATCAACGCGGGCACCGTCGTCATGAACGGGGCCATCGCCGGATCCTACGGACTGGTCAAGACCGGGCAGGGCACCCTCCATCTGGCGACCGGAAACACCTTCACCGGCTTCCTCGCGCTGCAAGAAGGAACGCTGCGAATCTCAGGAAACAACACCTACTCCGGAGCCACCACTGTGCTCAACGGACGCATGATCCTGGCTGCTGATGCCGGTCTGACCGGGGCTCTGGGCAGCAACAATCTGGCGATCGCCCTCGGTGCGGATGCCTCCCTCTTTCAGTATGTCTCAGAAGGCTCCACCCTCCTGGCCGAGTTGATCCTGGATGGCAACCGCACGCTATCCCGTGGCGTCTCCTTGGCCGCTGGCGATTTCGGCAAGCGCCTGGGCGCAATCAATTCCACCGGTACCGGCGCGGTCATCTCCGGTGGCATCAGCCTCACCTCCACCGCAGCGGATCCAGACAGCCCTACATCCGCCGCAGGAAGCGTCTTTTTCACGGCCCAAAGCGCCACTGATGTGCTGAATCTGACCGGGGCCATCACCGGCGGATCCACCACCAAGACAGTGACGCTAGATGGCCTGGGCACCGTGGTGTACGGCGGTGCAAACAAGACTTACAGCAACGCCACTGTGGTGGAGAAGGGACGCCTCGTCATCGCGGCGGGCACCTCCCACACCGGCAACGGTAACTATACCGTGAAAGCCGGGGCGAAGCTCCAGATTGATGGCACGTTGGGCGGCACGGGGACCCTGAATATGGAAGCAGGCACCCTCAGTGGCAAGGGCATCGTCCAACGTGCCGTCATCTTTGACCAGGGGGACCGCCTCGCCCCTGGGAACAGCACCGGCACCCTCACCTTCACCCAGGGCATCACCTTCGGCGGCGGCGGCGGTTATTTATGGGAACTCCAGGATGTGGATGCCGGCATCGGCACCGGCTGGGACCACACGGCGGTTCAGGGCAGCCTCACCATTACCGCCACCAGTTCGGACCGTTTTTTCATCAGCGTGCAATCTCTTGCCTCCACCGGAAACAGCGGGCTGGTGCAGGACTTCGACGGGGTGAACGGACTGTATGACTGGGTCCTGCTGACAGCGTCCAGCGGCATCACCGGATTCTCCGCCGACAAGTTCACCATCGATCTCGGCTCCTTCGCCAACGCCTACTCCGGAGGATTCTCCCTGAGCCAGCTGCTCAATGGAGATGGCAGCACGAGCCTGGTGCTCCACTACAGTGCCGTGCCTGAACCCGGACGATTCCTTCTCCTCACCGCCGCCACCGCCGTGCTGTTGTTCCGCCGGCGGCGGCCCCAGCCACGGCGCTCCGCCAGTGGGAGCCAGTCCTCACTGGACGGTCTCCCCTGCGCGTGAACGGCGTTCCGCGTCCACCATCTTCCATCCAGACATCCCCCTCCACCCGGCATCTGCCCAGTGCCGGGCCAGACTCCCATCCTTGATCGGTTCTCTAAGTTCTATGAAACGACCCAAAACATCCGCCATGACGCGGCTGTTGCGCAGACGTCACGTGGCCTCCCTTGCGGCGTCCATCACCCTCCTTGCCCACACCGTGACCCAGGCGGCCCCTTATGCCCTGAACCTCACCGGCACCATCTCCTATGACGGCTGGGCCAACCTGTTCAACCCTCCCTACAGTGGCATGACCTTCCCCGGCAGCGGGGCCTGGCCTACCACAGGAGCCTGGACATCCTACGATCCCGATGGTGCAGGCGGCGCGGCAGCCGTGGGTGCCATCGGTTCCAATACTGTCGGCTCTGGGGATGCTCTCCTGTACAAGATCAGCAATGGCACTGATGGAGGGCCCTATCCCGCGACTGGTTCCATCTACTTTGGTGGCTTCTCCGGTAATGCCAACGTCAACGGTGGCACACTCGGCGTGGTGGACACCACGCCTCTCACCGGCGTGAAGACGGTAGCCTTCCAGGTGGATATCGGCGAGGCCACGGGATACGACTTCTACAATCACAAACTGCCCATCCTCCAGTACACCACCCTCGCCGGTGGCAGTACCCTCTACACGCTGGATCCCGCCCAATCCCAGCTCCTGCTCCAGATCTACACGGGGGATATCTTGATGCCTACCGGCTACGAAGACCTGTACCGCAACACCTGGGGCCTTCAATTCGACGTGAGCGGCATCACGGACACGATCACCTCCCTGCAACTCTCCTTCACCGGGGTGCAGCATGCCCAGCTGTATGCTCTGCAGCTGGATCAATCGACCGACAAATACACCACCAGCGTCTTCGCCACCGCCTCCACCTGGGATGCCGGAGGAAGCAGCATGGTGTGGTCAGACACGGCCAACTGGAACAACAATACCAAGCCCCTGACCGGCAAGGCAGTCCAGTTCTCTGCTGGCACCAGTGCCATCCTGGACGCCAATCAAACCGTCCAAGGCGTCACCATCAACAGCCCCGGCGCCTTCTCCCTCACCAGTCAGGGCGGTGCCGTGCTCACGGTGGGCGAAGCCGGCATCACTGTCACGGGCAGCGCCCCGGCCACTCACAGTATCTCCGCACCCATGGTGTTCTCCTCACAGCTCAACATCATTTCAGTGGACGCTGGATTGGAGCTGAATGTGACCGGCAACCTTACCGCACCTGGATTCTACAAGAGCGGCGACGGCACACTGCGACTCTCAGGAAATAACACCCTGCTCCAAAACAGCCAAAACCGCGTCATCGTCAACGGTGGCGAAGTTTACCTGTCCGGTGTCAATACCTACGCGGGAACGGGCACCCTGGAGTTTGAGGTCAAGAAAGGCATCGTGCACCTGATCGGCGGCGACAATCGCCTGAGTTCCAACATCAGTGTGGATCTCGTCAGCCGCCGGGTGATGACGGATGCCACCATTGTGACTGTAGAGAGCGGCCATCTTGTCTTGGGTGACGCCAGTGGGAAAGTGGATCAAACGGTGGGCGGCATCAGCGCCGAGGCGACAGTCGTCTTCCAGACTGCGACCAGCACCACCTCCAATGACGCCGTCTCCAGTTCCAGCATCACGGGTGGCAATGCCGCCATCTCCACGCTGACGGCCAACGTCATGGGCAGTTCCTTGTTCACCTACCTGGGCAGCCTGGGTGGCGCTGGCTCCAACGAGAATCAGTTGGCCTTTGTGAAGAAGGGCTCTGGCACCCAGGTCCTGGGTGGGGTGAGCACTTACGTGGGCGATACCATCGTGCAGGAAGGCGTGCTGCGCCTCAGCAGCACCACCGCCCTCTCCAGCTCCAGCCGCCTGCTTCTCTCAGGTGGCGTGTTGGAACTCGCCGCCGGGAACTTCACCCGCTCACTCGGAACCGGTGCTGGCCAAGTTCAACTCACCGGCAACACCGGCTTCTCGGCCTACGGTGCCGTGCGCAAGGTCAACCTCGGCGGCGCAGGTGCCAACGTGACCTGGGGGGCCAATGGATTCCTGGGAGACAACTTGAAACTGGTTTTGTCCTCCACCGTCTCTGACAACACCGTGGAATTCGAGAACCCGATCGCCCTCGGCTCAACGACACGCACCGTCCAGGTCAACAACGGCAGCGCCGTCGTCGACGCCCGCCTCACGGGTGCTGTCAGCGGAAGCGGCGGTTTTGAAAAGACCGGCCTGGGTACCCTGGAATCTACCGCTGCCAACACCCACACCGGCGGCACCACCGTCAAGGAAGGCACGCTGGCCCTGGCTGGCTCGGCTGGCTCGGTCAAAGGCGATGTCGAAGTCGCGGCAGGCGCCACCTTCCAGCTCACCAACACGGAGGTCGCAGCCAACTCAAACCGCGTAGAAGACTCGGCCACCGTCCAGCTCAACGGCAGCATCCTGAACTTCAACAACGCCACCACCGGCACGATCCAGGCCTTCAGCGAGACCATCGGAACGCTCGACTTGGAACGAGGAGCCAACGTGGTCACCACGAGTCGCGCCGCAGACGGCAGCACCGCGGTGCTCATGCTCAACCAACTGACCCGCGACGGCGGTGCCACGGTCAACTTCAACGGCACCAGTGTCGGCGTAGATTCCCGTAACCAGATCAAGTTCGCCAGCGCCCCCACCCTGGACAACGGCATCCTCGGTGGCTGGGCCACCGCGGGCAATGAGTGGGCCACCTACGGCACGTATGGCGTCACCGCCCTCACCTCCTACACCACCACCGGTGAATCCACCTGGACAGCGGCGGACAACGTGAAGTTCAGCAACACCACTGCCACCACCGTCACCCTCACCGCCTCCCGGCAGGTGAACTCCCTGAACATGGTTGCCCCGACCTCCGGCTCGACGCCCAACACGCTCAATCTGGGGAACCAGACCCTCCGTGTGGAAAGCGGCGGCATCCTCACCAGTGGCGGCAACACCTCCCGCAAGCTGGTCATCAGCCAGGGCACCCTCACCGCAGGTACAGGAAACAACACTGACGGTGAACTCATCGTCGTCGCCAACGGCGTCACCGAAATCTCGGCCACCATCAGCAACAACGGCACTGGCGAGGTGTCCTTGGTCAAGGCGGGCAGCAACAGCCTCACGCTCACGGCCAACAACAACTACACGGGAGACACCATCGTCAACGCAGGTACGCTCTATCTCAATGGCAGCCACACCGGCGGCGAAGACCTGATCGTGCGCAAAGGGGCCAACTTGAACATCGTTGGCTCCATCGAAGTGGGTGGCACGCTGCAGATCGACGGCTTCATGTGGGGCGCAGGCAACCTGGTCTTCGCCTCCGGGAGCAAACTTACCGGCTCCGGCAACATGGAGAACTCCTTCACCATCGGTTCTGGCGCAGGCAAGATCGCCGTGCTGGCTCCTGGCAACAGTCCCGGCACCCTCACCACGGGCAGCCAGACCTGGACCACAGGCGGCACCTTCCTCTGGGAGATCAATGCCACAGGCCTCAGCGGTTCCAACATGGGACAGGATCCGGGTTGGGACGTTCTGGCCATCAACGGCTCGCTGGACCTCACGTCCCTCACCGCCGGTGCGTTCGATATCGACATCACCTCGCTCACCGCTGACAGCCAGTCTGGGCTGTTGGATGGGTTCGACTTCATGTCGGACTACTCCTGGACCATCGTCACCACCACCACCGGCATCAGCGGATTTGAAGCCACCGACTTCAATCTGGATACGACGGCCTTTCTCAACAGCTACACCGGAGGCTCCTTCAGCCTTGCTCAGAGCGGGAACAACCTCGTGCTGAACTACGCCGGTGCCGTCCCCGAACCCGGTCGGGCCGTCCTTCTCTTGGGAGGGCTCATCACCATGGTCTTTCGTCGCCGACGCGCTGCCCCGAAATCAGTGATGAACTAGTCCCCGGCAATCTCAGTCAAAAAAACCCCCGCTACCCCCCCCCTCAACCCGCACGTATCCTCCCAGATACGATCCACAAAAAACGGGCAACCACTTCATCGTGGTTGCCTTTTCATCCCCATCCGTTTCAATTTTTTTCCATGTCCTTCCTCCTTCGCCTATGCGCGCTGGCCGCAGCCACGGCTACGCTCGCCCCTGCCGCAGAACTCCCGCCCCTGCCAGATGCGGTCACCAGCTTTGGCGGGGTGATCTCCCAAGGCCGACTTTACACGTATGGCGGGCACCTCGCAGGCGCACACTCCTGGTCGCTGGAGACCACCAGCGGCAAACTCCGTGCGCTGGATCTCCAGCAGCCGACCACCTGGGTGGAGCTCCCCGGCGGCCCGCCGGTCCAAAGCCCTGGCCTCACCGAAGCCAATGGTAAGATCTACCTTGTGGGCGGCATGCAGCCACAGAATGAGAAGGGCAAACCGGCCGTCCTCAAGTCATTGGATCACGCCCTGGTCTACGATCCTGCTGCCAAGACCTGGACCGATCTTCCTAAACTGCCCGCGGCCCGCTCCAGCCACGACATCGCCGTCTTGGATGGCAAACTCTACGTCGTAGGCGGATGGCCGCTCGACACTTCCAAGGATGCCCCCGACAAGGAAGCCGATGACCGCCATGAGGTCCGAGCGTTCCACAACACCGCGCTGGTGCTGGATCTGGCCAATCCCTCCAGTGGATGGCAGAGTCTTCCCCAGCCCTTCGAGCGTCGCGCCCTCGCGCTCGTGCCCAATGGCGGGAAGCTCTACGCCATCGGCGGGATGGATGCCAAGAACGAGCTCAGCAACGCGGTGGACGTTTACGACGTGGCCTCCAAGTCCTGGAGCAAGATCCAGGACCTGCCTGCTGAGGGCAAAGTGAAATCCTTCGCCGTCGCCGCCTGTTCACTGGATGGCCGGGTCATCGCCAGCCCCCGCGGCGGCAAGATCTTTGCCCTGGGCACCGACAACACCTGGTCCGAAGTCGCCAAACTCTCCGGCTCCCGCTTCTTCCACCAGCTCGAACCCTGGAACCACAGCGTCATCGCCCTCGGCGGCACCACCGGTGACAAACCTCTCAACACCGTCGAAATCGTCACCATCCCCGAACCCACCAAAACCGTCGGCAAAGCAGACTAAACCCCGGTTAGAGGTAAAGCACCCCCAACATTCCGCATTCCGCATTCCGCATTCCGCATTCCGCATTCCGCATTCCGCATTCCGCATTCCGCATTCCGCATTCCGCATTCCGCATTCATAATTCATAATTCATAATTCATAATTCATAATTGTCCCACCCCATGCGCTTCCTCCTCCCCTACAGCCTCACCTTCGCCCTGGCCGCCCTCACCGCATCCCTCCCCGCCCATGAAGTATGGATCGAGGACACAACCGATGGCAAACTCGTCGTCCGTTTTGCCGAGTATGGCGAAGAATACGAAAAGTCCCCCGGTCACCTCGACTCCCTGAAGACTCCGGAAGCCTGGACCGCCGGTGAAGACGGCAAGCCCAAGGCGTTTGAGGTGCAGAAGAAGTCCGACCACTACCTGCTGGTGGATGCCAAGCCCGAGAACGGTGCCCAGGCCGAGGCCGCCTTTGCCGTCATGAAGCGTGGCGACACCCCCGCCCGCAAGCCCATCTTCTACGCCCGCTGGCATCACGCCAAGGCCGGTGCCGCCACTCCGGCACTGACCTTTGACATCGTCCCCACCGCCAATGCGGGCGAGGTGCAGGTGTTCTTCCGCGGCCAGCCCGTCTCCGAAGCCAAGGTCAATGTGGTGCCCCCTGGCGGCGTGGAGTCCGAGCTCACCGCTGACAAAGAAGGCAAACTCAAGATCGACGCCTCCAAGCCCGGCAACTACCTCCTCTATTGCAAACACCAGCGGGAAGAAACCAAAGGATACTCCGGTGGCGCTGCCTATGATGCGGTCAGCCACAATGCCTCCCTGCTGTTGAAGGTGGCCAAGTAATCCCCTATCATTCCCCCACCGCTATCCCACCCGGGGCCCCGGCATTGTTTGCCCGGCGGCCCCGCTTCATTCACCCCCATCGCCATGCGCCTGCTCCCCACTCTCGTCTCGGGCCTCGCTTTCTCTCTTCTGGCCGCCTTCCCTGCATGGGCTGCTGAGTCAGACTGGCCGCAGTTTCATGGTCCCAACCACAACAACACCTCTCCAGAAACTGGTTGGAACAAGGACTGGCCTGCCGATGGGCCAGCCACATTGTGGAAGCTCAACGTCGGCCGCGGTCTGGCCTCGTTTGCCGTCGTGGGAAACCGCGCCTACACCGCGGGCAATGACGGTGCCGATACGGACACCGTCTGGTGTCTCGATCTGGAGACGGGCAAGGAGGTCTGGAAGCACCAATACCCATGCAAAACCGCGGCGCACCTCATGCCCATCGTCCCCTTCGGTCCCGCTGCCACCCCCACCGTGGTGGGCGGCATGGTTTACACCCTGAGCCGTGAGGGAGATGCCTTGTGCCTCAATGCCGAGACGGGAAAAGTGGTATGGCAGAAGAACCTGCTCAAGGATTTCGGCGGGAAGCGTCCCGTGTATGGCTATGCCAGCAGCGTACTCGTGACCTGCGGATACGCATTCTACGATGCTGGAGGAGACACCGGGTCCACTGTCTGCGTGAAAGCGAAAACAGGTGAACCCCTTTGGTGGGAGGGCAAAGGAGAGGCTGGCTACTCCATGCCCGTCTTCACCAAGTTGGGCGATCAGGACGTCATGCTTTTGTACAAGGGAGAGGCCCTTGTGGTCCTGGAGCCGATCACCGGGAAAGAGCTGGCCCGCCACGCCACGACCACCCGTGACTTCAGCAACTGCGCCACCCCGTTTGTGGAGGGCAACACCATCTTCGTCTCCCACACCGGGGCTGAGGGCAGCACCGGACTGGACTTCAAGAACAACACCCTCACCCCCACGTGGAATGAGCGAGACCTCGGCCTGTTGTTCAATTCAGGCGTCCCCTGGCAGAAGCATCTCATCGTCTTCAACGACCAGAAGCGCGGCGTCAAAGATCTCCGCTGCGTGGACATGGCCACCGGCAAGCCCAAGTGGATCTGTGAGGAGATCGACAAAGGCACGGCCATCTTGAGTGATGATCACCTCATCATCCTGACCAGCACCGGCGAGCTCGTGCTGGCCAAGCCCTTGCCCGAAAAGCTGGACGTCCTCCAGCGCGCCCAGGTGCTGCCCGGCAAGGGCTACGTCCTGCCCGTGCTCAGCCAAGGACGCCTTCTGTGCAAAAACAATGCCGGGGATGTGGTGTGCCTGGATGTGAAGACTCCGAAACCGTAGCCCTCATACCTCCGTCCAAGGAGGGCGATGTTCGCGGAATCCAATTCGTAAATACACCTACAGACATAATCCAACACCCTATCTAAAAACAAGCATTTCGAGCCATTTCCACATCGGACTGGAGACATATAGACTGTCGGGCTCCCCCACTAAGCGCCCCCTGCTCTCACAGCGGCCGCGCCTCTCTCTTTGTCCCTTACCGCCCCCGGTTCGTGCTTAAGCTTCTTCCCTCAAATCCCCCCCAGTCTCAGCTCTCGCCAGACACTCTCCGACCTCAGCACCGATTTCCCTGCAGCGGCGCATTCGCCAGGCTGCCGTCGCTGCTTTCCATCACGGGAATGGTGTTGGCGTGGACACTTGCTCCCTTCCTGCATGGCCAGTCACTGTATTGGGATGCAAATACCTCGGCAGACGCTGCCCAAGATGGCGGCGGCACGTGGAAGGCTGGCACAGGGATCAACTGGCTGCCCACCGTCTCCAGCCCCAGCACAGACAACCAAGTCTGGCCGCAGGATCCTACGGGCAGCAGTACCATCGCGATCTTTGGAGCCGGTGGCGCATTGAGCAGCAGCACGCGCACCATCTCTGTGGACGGCACAGTCACCACCGCAGGATTGGCTTTCCGGGCGATTCAGCTTTCGGGCATTCCAGACTATGCATACCAGCTCTCGGGCGGCACCATTCAGATCGCCAATGGTGGATTCATTGAGGTCGGTCAAAGCGCCTCAAACACCGCCACGAACTACCGGATTGATGTAAACTCCGCCATTACCGGGAACAACATCACCCTGCGCAGATCTGTGGGGGCCACGGATCTTGGACTCATCCAGTTCCGCGCCGCGAACGCCTGGACCGGCACCCTATCCCTGGAAGGCTCGTTCTTTGTGGACATCCAAAACCTGGCGAGCGTCTCCACCCTGTCTTCGATCAATGTGGGAAATACCGCCACACTCGTCATCAACTACGGAAGCGCATCTCCCCTGAACGTTGCCCTCACTCTCTCAGGGATCGGCACCAGTTCCCGCGGTGCAGTTCGCGTGGACCAGTCCCGTACCCTCAGCGGCCCCATCACTCTGGCTGGCAATACCGGGATTTCGACAGGGTCCGTCGGCGTGGTTGCCACCCTCTCCGGCAACATAGGTGAATCCGGAGGCAGCCGCACCTTGCAAATCAACACGAACAACACTGCCGGCACAGTCGTGCTCTCAGGAAACAACACCTTTACAGGCGGGGTGGAGATTGTGGCCGGCACGCTGCGCATGGGCAGCACGGGCGCCCTCAATTCCAGTGCACCCAACCTGGTGATCTTCAGCAACAACACCAACAGCAAAGTACTCGCCCTCAACGGAACCAACACGGTTGCCGGTGGTCTCACCAGCAGCGGCGGCACCGGCACCATCACGGTACAGAATTCCAGCACCACGGCGGCGCGCCTCACCATCAATACCGTTCTGCCTTCGAATGACTTCACCTACGCAGGGGTGATCACAGATGGCGCGGCGAGCGCCGCATTGACTCTTGTGAAAGAAGGATCTGGACGGCAGATCCTGACTGGCACAGCCAACACCTACACAGGAGGGACCATCCTAAACGGCGGGGTGCTGCGAATCGCCGCAGACGGCTCACTGGGAGCCCCCCCGGCATCCTTTTCCGCGAGCAATCTCACCTTCAATGGCGGCACCCTGCAACTGGCCACCTCGATCAACCTGCATGCCAATCGCGGGTTGCTGATTCAAGCTGGAGGCGGCACGCTCGACACCGCAGGAAACAACAGCATCTACAGCGGAACCATCTCCGGCTCGGGCGTGTTTACAAAGGCAGGTACCGGCACCCTCGCCCTGGATAGCGCCAACACCATTACAGGAGAGATCCGCGTTGCGGCAGGCACCTTGAGCGTACGTCACAACCAGGCGCTGGGCTCCACTGCCGGAGAAACGAACGTCCTGATAGGAGCACACCTGGAACTGCGTGGTGGAGTGACGATTACAGGCGAGAATCTTTCGGTTCCCCACTTGATCGGGAATGAAGGAAACAACACCTGGACGGGGAACGTGCGCGGCGCGGTGGGCTCCACCCTCACTTTCGAGGCCACCAGCGGAAATCTGCTGGTCGCGGGCAACGTCAATGCCTCGTCTGTGGATGGGGTCGACCACACCTTCAGCCTCGATGGCGCGTCCACCGGGCAAATTTCCGGGGTCATCTCCAACACCGTTGTCCTGAACAAGTTCGGCACTGGCACCTGGACTCTGAGCGGCAACAATGCCATCACAGGCGGCGTGGCGATCAGCGCCGGCACCCTCATCCTGGCTCACGAAAGTGCCCTCAACGCAAAAACAGCCATCACCCTCACCTTTGCCGCGACAGCTAGTGACAAGACGGTGGTCATCGCCAACCCGGTCGTTCGGGTAGGGGCTCTTAGCACTCTGGGCGGCACAGGCGCGTCCGTCGTGGAGAACGCTTCCGGTCAGAATGCCACCCTGGTCCGAACGGGGTCAGTCTCAACCACGTTCAGCGGGCTGCTTCGTGACAATGCGGCCGGAGGCCGACTGGGCCTGACGATGCTCGGATCTGGAACGCAAAATCTCAATACCGCGCACACTTACACTGGGGACACCACCCTCGCGGGCGGCACTCTGCAGTTGCAATTTGGTGCGGCGAGCGCCCCCGTTTCTGACATCATCAGTGCCAGTTCCACCCTGGTGGCGGCGGGAGGTCTCTTGATCGTCAATGGCAACACAGACCATGCCGTGAGCCAGACCTTCAACGGGCTGCAGGTCACAAAAGGCACCTCGGAGATCTTGCTCCAAACCAGCTCAGGAAGCCCGCAGAACAATCTGCTCAATCTCGGCGCAATCAACCGTACGGGAGGTGCCATCAACTTTGTCTTGCCCTCCGGAACCCAGTCCGCCACCAACGGGTACCGCACCACGTCCTCAAACGTCAACGGCATCCTCGGAGCATGGGCAACCGTGAGTGGAGGAGATTGGGCCACCGTCTCGAATGGCAATATCGTCGCCTACTCTGGCTACACGAACATTACCAACTTCGGCTCTGGAGCAGGAGCTCTCGCCCCCTTGCCTGACAACGCGGGAGCCAATGTAAAGATCATTGCCGGAGGAACCGGCGGGGCCATTACCCTGGCTGACACCGGCACACTGGGGATCACTGAAATAAACACTCTGTACCAGACTGCCACCAATTCAGCGACCATCAGCTTTGGAGGCTCGCCCGCAAACAAAATCCTCCGGTTGGGCGCTTCAGGTGGTATCATGCTCTCGCTTGATGCAGGCAACCTCACGATTGGCTCCAGCCCTACGGAGCACAGCCAGCTCACGGCAGGCGGAGCAGCTGACACGGATGGCGAACTGATCTTTATCAACCGCACCACGGCTGCCGACCCCTCAACGAAGTCGGTCATCACGGTGAATTCAGACATCGTGGACAACGGCACCGGAAAAGTGTCCGTCTTCAAGCGGGATGGAGGTCTGCTCGTTCTTGCCAGCACAACCAATACTTATTCCGGCACCACCACGATCGCTTCTGGAACGGTCCGCATCATGGGAGACGGCAGTTTGGGTGCGGTGCCAGTCTCCGCCGCCGCTGCAAACATCGTTCTGGGTGCTCCAGCAGCGGGTTCGGGCCCAGCGATACTTCAGTGGGGGGCATCGTTCGCCCTCTCCGCAAATCGGGGCGTGCTTCTGGAAGCCCAGAGCATCTTCGACACGCAGAATTTCCTCGCCAGTGTGAACAGCATCATCAGCGGCCTTGGGTCCATCCAAAAGGATGGTACCGGCACATTGACACTGAATGGAGCCAACACTTACGCTGGCATCACAAATGTAAGCGTGGGCACGCTCGTTGCTGGCCACAATCTGGCCCTGGGTACAACCGAAGGAGGCACGTTTGTTTCTTCCGCTGCCATCCTCCGCCTGTCCAACGGAGTGACGATCGCCAGTGAAGCACTCACCATTTCAGGTACAGGAAGCAATAACAATGGGAATCTACAGACCGTGGCGGGCACCACGGAGAATGTCACTCGTGCAACTTGGGCCGGGGACATCACCATCAACAATGACAATGCGCGGTTAGGCACCGCCGAATACGGTCAACTCACTGTCAGCGGCACGATCAAGAGTGGTCTAGGCAACAATCTCGGGATCTCCGCTCACACCACAGACGGCGTTGTCATCCTTTCAGGAGCCAATACCTATGCCGGATCCACCAGCGTTGTGCGGGGAACTTTGCGTCTCGGTCGCCACGATGCCCTGCCCACCGGTACGGTCCTCAACGTTCATTCCTCGGACCTCACGACGGACATGGCAGCGTTCGACTTGGCCGGATTTAATCAGACGGTGAGCGGACTGAGCAGCGAGCAAAGGAGCAACACCTCCAACTCTGCCTTTAAGACAACGGTGACCAACAGCTCCGGCAACGTCGCCACCCTCACGGTCAACCAGACCACCGACCGCGTGTACTACGGCGAGATCACTGGATCCCTGAACCTGGTGAAGACAGGAACAGGCAAACTCACCCTGGAGACCCAACCGCAGGCCCTGACCAACTCCTACACGGGCAAGACCACAGTCGCTGGCGGAACCCTGGCCCTGAGCGGCACGGGCAACATCGACGGCAGTACCTGGGTGCAAATCGACTCCAATGCAGCACTCAGCCTGACCGGCCGCACCAGCGGAAACTATGAGATGATCAACAAGGTGATCTCCGGCACCGGCAGGGTCGAGGGCACACTCATTGTGCGCGGGACCAGCGTCATCCGCCCCGGCAGCACAGGCGCAGGCGGCACGGCAGCGGATGCGGGCGCAGGGTTCGGTGAGTTAACATTTGAGAACGTCATCATCCACCCCTATTTCGCCCAGGGAACGCCCCGCCTGGAGATGCAACTCGGCGGCACCACCAGCAACCTCGGCAATCCTCTCGCCGCCGGCAATGCCTCCTATTTCTCCACTGCCGATTCTGGTGGCCTCTACGACACCCTCCAGGTGAACGGCACGCTGGGGCTGAATGACAACACTCTCATCCGTGTCACTTATGGCAGTGGCTACACCGCAGGATGGGGAGATGTCTTCAACCTCCTCGACTGGACAATCCTGAACCTCAATGGCGACGGTCCCGACAACGCCGGACCGTTTACCCTGGCCAGTCTCGACCTCTCTAGTATGACGCTGTCTGACGGTAATTTCTGGGCAACGGACAAGTTCATCTCCGACGGGATCATCTACGTGGCTCCGGAGCCTTCACGGATGCTGCTGACGTTCGGCGGTCTCGCCGCCCTCACGCTCCGTCGTCGCCGCCGTTCCTCCCCTGTATGAAGGCCCGCGCCACTCCCGATAGGCGCGTTGTATTTGACACCCTACTTCACTGCGAGTATCTAGAAACCTCCATGAACTCCTCCCGCCTCCGTCATGATCGCTCCCCGGCCACGAAGCCGGTCGGCATCATGGAGCCTGGATGGGAGTTCTAGTTGGCGCATTTCGTCGTCTCGCGATTTCTCTCCCACCGGCCCCAGATCACAGGGCGGTGGGTTTTTTTGTGCCTGCCGTCGGCATTTCTCCCCAGTCCCTTCTCAAAAAAACTTCACGGCAGTCGCATATGTTACCCGCTTCCCCTTCATCAACTCATACCAGCCTGCAACCTGGCCCGCCTTGGCCATCGTTTGCCAAGGAGCTTCTGGCAACGTTCTCCCTGGCCAGCCCCATGATCGCCGGGCAGGTGGGCCAGATGCTCCTCGGCATCTCAGATACCGTCATGATCGGTCGCCTGGGCGTGAATGAACTGGGTGCCGCAACATTGGCGAACACCCTTGTCATCGTGCCCTTTGTGCTGGGCATCGGTCTCCTGTCGTCGATCTCGGTCCGCGTGTCCCAGGCCCACGGTGCAAACAGGCCGGAAGACGCGCGTCGCGCCGTCCGCCATGGCACCTGGATGTCGCTCGTCTTCGGCGTGCTCACGCTTCTGAGCGCCATCGCCATCATCCCCTTCCTAGGCTGGCTCAACCAGCCTGCGGAGGTGATCCAGCTCACGCCTACCTTCCTTGTCATCATCGCCGCGTCGTTGATCCCCGCCTTCATCACCATGGCGTGGAAGAATCATGCGGATGCGCTGAATCACCCCTGGCCACCCTTCTACATCATGCTCGGCGGGGTGTTTCTGGACATCTGGCTGAACTGGCTGCTCATCTGGGGGCACTGGGGCATGCCCGCGCTCGGCATGGAAGGGGCCGCCATCTCTACGCTGATCGCCCGTGTGCTCACTACCATCGGTCTTTACCAGTGGCTGCGCCGTTCGCCCAAGGTCAATGCCTGGACGCCCCGACTCTGGTGGGCGAGGTGTGAGCGGGCCACGTTCAAGAGCCTCCTGGCCATTGGCTTCCCCGCCAGCCTGCAACTGCTGACGGAGGTCGGTGCCTTCGCCGCGTGCACCATCTTGATTGGCACCCTGGGCGCAGTCCCCCTGGCCGCTCACCAGGTGGCCATCAACTGTGCAGGCTTCGCCTTCATGGTCCCGCTCGGGGTGGCCATGGCCATCACGGTGCGTGTGGGAGAGATCGTGGGGGCCCGGCAGCAGGCCCGCCTTCACCGCGTCCTGGCCGGTGGCTGGTTCTTCTCCACCGCGTTCATGACCTGCTCCATGATCCTGTTCTTCACCTTTGGCCGGGAAATTGCCGCCCTCTTTGGCGATAACACCGGGGTGCAGGCCATCGCCGCACGCTTGCTCATCGTGGCAGGCTTCTTCCAGCTTGTAGATGGCATCCAGGTGGTTTCCGCCTTTGCCCTCCGTGGGGTGAATGATGTGCGTCTCCCGGCCTGGATCGCCTTTGCTGCCTACTGGATCGTGGCCGTGCCCCTGGGTTATTTCCTCGGGTTGCGGTGCGGCTGGGGTGCAGAAGGCATGTGGACCGGCCTCGCGGCGGGCCTGGGTGTGGCAGCCGTGGTGCTGGCATACCGGAGCTGGCTGCTCCTGGCGCCGCCTCGCGATGCCTCGGGTGCCAAGGTCCTCGACGAGTCCCAAGGTGCCCCACCTGAGCCCGCGTAAGGGAGAAAGTGACCCGGCATTTTCACGCACAGCTCCTTGAATAATGCGCCATGCCGTTCGTCTGAACGGCATGGACCTCTCTTCCACTGCGCGCACCGGCCGGGGCCAAGTCACCGCCTGGAATCCTCTGCCCGAGAATGCCGTGTACCGCATTTCCAGTCGCGACGACGAGCCTCTCCCGCCGATTCGCCGCAAGGTTCACCGCGACATCCCACGTGGCCCTTCTCGCAAGAGACCCGCCACCGCCACCCTCTGCAACATCGCGGCGTGGGTAGTCGCCGCCACTTTGCTGGGGACCACTGCCTGGAAGCTCCAGGCCTCACAAACCCAGACCGCGGCACTCACCCATGAAGTCACCTCCCTGAAGGCAACCTTGGGTGACCACCTTAAGAAGCTGGAAGGCACCCAGGCCAGCCTCAGCGTTGCCGAAGAAGAACGGGGTGCCATGATCACTGCCCTGCGCCACTCCATCCTCAAACAGGAAGACTTGCGCGATGATGCCGACAACTGGCGTCTGCGTGTCGGTCAGGAAGTGGCAGACAAGACCAAAGCCGTCGCCTCCTGGGCGGCCTACGGCGATCAACTGGCCAACGTTGTGCAGCAGACCAATGCACTGCGTGATTCTGAACACGAAGAAGCGACCCAGCAACTCACCACCCTGGAGACCAAGACCACGCAACTTTCCCAGGCGAATCAAAACCTGGCAAACACCGCGGCAGAATGGGAAGCCAACGCCCGCCAACTGGCCGGAGACAACCGGAATCTCCAGCAGGAGCTGGAACGCACCCAGTCTTGTGTGGCCCATCTGGAAGGTCAAAACCGCGACCTCTGCAGCCGCAACAATCAACTCTTGTCCGATGTCCTGAACTTGAACTCCTGCATCAGTGGACTGCGCTCCACCATCTGCCAGTTGGAAGCCCGCATCCGCTGCCTGGAGTCGGAACTGTCCCAAGTGCGCAGCAATGCGAGCAACAGCAATTCAGGCAGCAGCAACGGCAACGATTCTGGCCATCCTCGCGGACGGTCGAGATAGAAATCCGGCGCCATAGGCAACTAAAGGGTTGCACATCGATCCACCCTAGACCATTACGCAACCGAAAGGTTGCCTGTGCCTGACCAAATCAAAAAACAAATCGATATCCCCGCTTCCCGTTCCCGAGTCTGGCGCGCCCTCACGGACCACCGTGAATTCGGCGAATGGTTCCGGGTAAAACTGGAAGCCCCCTTCGCCGTGAGCGAAACCGCCCGAGGTCACATCCTCTATCCCGGCTACGAGCACGTCATCATGGAGGTGGTGGTACAGCAGATCGAACCCGAACACCTCTTCTCCTACACCTGGCATCCCTATGCCGTCGACCCAGAGGTGGACTACTCGGACGAAGTTCCCACCCTCGTCGAGTTCCGGCTCGAGGAAATTGCCAGCGGCACACGCCTGACGGTCACGGAGTCCGGCTTCGACAAAGTGCCCGCTCACCGCCGTCTGGAAGCCTTCCGCATGAACGAGGGCGGCTGGGAAGAGCAGGTGCAGAACATCCATCGCCATGTCGCCGCCCACCCCTGACCGCCCCGTTGCCGCAGATCAGCTCCGGGCTTCCGTCTTCGCCGCATTGGGTGATGCCACCCGCCTTTCGCTCGTGAACCGGCTGGCCGATGGCCAGCCGCGTTCCATTGCCCAACTGAGCGAAGGCTATCCCCTCACCCGTCAGGCCATCACCAAACATCTGGGTGTACTGGAAAGCGCCGGCATCCTCCACCGCGTCCGCTCCGGCCGCGAGAGCCTGTACGAGTTCGATGCCGGCCCCATGCGCGATCTCAGCACCTACCTCGAAGCCGTATCCCGCCAATGGTACGCCGCCCTCAGCCGATTGAAGGCCTTCATTGCCGAGAATCCTTGAGGAGAACAAACCGACCGCACGCTCAGGCTGGCGACCAGGAATCCTACCCAGCCTGGATGCTCGGTTGAAGCGCTTCCTCGAGAGGATTCAGCCACAAGCCCGACGTTGGCAAGCTTCAGCGAGCCTACGTCGGGCATACCTCATTCGGAACCTCCTACTCTGAAGGAGTTGCGGCGGTCAACAAAGGCAACAACCTCCGCCACCACTCCAACCTCCCCACCACCTCCAATAAACGCGAAGCGTCTTGGAGTACGGTGGCTCGACACCGTTTTCTAGCCGGGACCGACGTACTACATACCCGTCTGCCTGAGCGAAGCCCAACGCTCCCCCCCATCATCCGCAGGCGGAAAAATCACCTCCTCCGGTCGTCGCGTCGGCTGGCGAAAACAGTGTCAAGCCACCGTACTCCAAGACGCTGCCGCGACGACCTACGCCCCACTCGATGAGGCGCACCATCGCCGAGTGCAAGTGAAGAGCGGCGCAGTCGACCTGCACGCATCAAGTTAAAGGCAACAAACTTCCCCACCGCTCCAACCTCTCCAACACCTCCAACAAACGCGAAGCGTCTTGGAGTACGGTGGCTCGACACCGTTTTCTAGCCGGGACCGACATACTGCAACCAGTGGCCTGAGCGAAGTCCAACGCTTCCCCCCATCATCCGCAGGCGGAATAATCACCTCCTCAGGTCGTCTCGTCGGCTGGCGAAAACGGTGTCGAGCCACCCTACTCAAATACGCTGCCGCGACGACGGGCGCACCACTCGATAGAGGAGCCCCCGACCTCGAAGGGGTCGCAGAGAGCTACTCCCTGCGCACCCCAATTCCAGCTCACAACCTCACCGTAGGCTGAATGGCATTCTCATCCTGCCCGGCAAAGATGTCCTTGATCGTCATCTCCGCCTTTTCTTCGGTGAAGCGCCCCAATGCCCCCTTCATCGTCGTGAACACATCCGGGAAGCTGGCCTTCACATCCCGCTCACAGAACTTGTCAGACTTCAGGTCGAACAACCGGTAGATCGGTCCATTCTCACCAGGGGTCATCACCAGCTTGAAGCGCTCCGTGCGCAGCGCCCGCTCCTTGGTCTTCAGCACGTCTTCCTGGTACTTGTCCTTCAGCACAAAGTGGAAGTCGAAGTCCGGATCGATCATGGTCGTCTCATCCATCGGCGGAATGTAGAGCGGCTCTTCCCCCGGGATCTTCCGGCGGAAGAAGAGGTAGCTGGTCTCGCCATACCAGGCCAGGGAGAGATCCGCCTTGGCATCATTCAGGTACGGCACCAGGCTTTTGCCCTCGAACCGGGCTTCAGCAGGCTGTCCCACCAGATCCAGCAGCGTGGGGGCGAAGTCCACCGTCCGCACCAACTTGTCCACCGTACGACCGGTCAGAGCGGGATCCAGACCCGGTACGCGTATCACGAGAGGGATGTTGTTGCTCTGGTCGCCGCCGTTGAATGTGAGACCGTGACCAAACGTCACGTTGGGCTCGAAAAGGTCATCCCCGTGGTCGCCTGTGATCATCACCACCGTGTTGTCCTTCAGCTTGGTAGCATCAAGCGCCCGGACGATGTTGCCCACGCAGTCGTCAAACATGCGCACACAGCCGTCATAGATGCCGTTGATCTGGTCCACCTCTTTCTGGGGCAGCTTCTCCCACTTCTTGCCGATGTCCACGTCACCGATGAACTCGTCCACGTTCAGCCCCAGCATGTGCTTGTGCGGGCCCTCGTACTTGGGATCCGTCCAGAGCTCTGCGTACTCCCGCGGAGTGCGGTAGGGCAGGTGCGTGCAGGAGTAGAAGGCAAAGATGACAAAAGGCTTGTCATCCTTCTCGCGGCTCTTCAGCCGCTCGATGACCTGATTGGTCACCACGTCTGGCGTCATGAAGTTCGCAAAGGACTTCAGCTTGGGGAAGAGCCAGTGCCCCACCCGGTTGTCAAAGAACAGCGGCAGGATCTGGTGGTGCAGGTACACCACCTCGCTCATGTACACCTTGAAGTTGTCAAAGTCGGACACGATGACGTCCTTGAACCCCATGGGCAGTTCATTGAACCCGCAGGCGCACCAGTCCCCGATCACCGCCGTGTCATAGCCCTGGGCCTTCAGTGTGGCCGCCAGCGCCGGCATCTTGGCGTTCGCCTCATCCACCTGCTGCTTGTTGGGGAACATGTGCTGGATGCCATGGGTATGCGGATACTGCGACGAGAACATCGTCGTCAGACTTTCCAGCGTGGAGGCGATGGGCGTGAAGCACTTTGAGAAGTTCACCCCTTCGGCAGCCAGCTTGTCGATGCTGGGTGATGTAGGCCGGAAGTAGCCATTGCAGCTCAGGCGGTCAGCGCGCAGGGAGTCCGAGGCGATGATCAGAATGTTCTTGGGCTTCAGCTTGGGGGGACCCACTTCCTCCACCGGCGGGGGGTCTTTCACAAAGCCATGACCGGAGACCACAAAGGCCACGAGAATCGCAATCGGCCCAATCACCGGCCACGGGAAGAAACGCGGGTTCTTCTTCCACGCCTTCCGCAGTTCCAGCGCATAAAAAACCACGCACACGGACAGAGCCACCGTGGGGAAGATGTAGAGCACAAAGAACTGGGCTCCCCCTTGGATGGCGCCGCCAAACCACTCTCCAAACTTCCGGTAACCCTGGTCGAAGTAGCTGAAGTCACCGAAGTAGGGCTTGTTCATCATCAGCCGGAAGATGAAGAACCCGTAGAGCACCCCCGAGAACAGCAGCGTGCGCCAGACCACCCCCCAACGGCCAAAGGTCTTGAACCGCTTCCACACCAAGACCAGCGGATAGATCACCAGAACGTAGACGAGAGCCACCAGGAGGTAGCCCTTGAGCACCTCCACGTTGCTCCACAGCAGGTAAAACCAGTGGTCCACCATGGCCACTTCCGTGAACCGGTTGTTAAACGAGTAGGTGTTGCCAGCGAAAGTCAGCAAGGCGTTCACATACAGGCCCACCAGCGTGGCCAACACCGTCAGAACGACGAAACGAAAAACCGTTTTGCGGCTGATCTCCTTTCGAGAGGTTGGGGGGGCGGCGGGCGCCGCAGTCTTGCTCATCTGGGGGGGCGGGAGTCTATCTCAAACGGTCCGGGTGACGATTGCGTGACAATTGCCCAAAGTCAACCCCGGCCCTGGAGGCGGTTTCCCCACTCCAGATGTTAATTTTCACTCACAATCCCACCTAACAAAGCAGTCACTGGCAACCAATCGACGCCGCAAACCTGCATTCCCACCGGGACTGAGCCGGACGGCACGTCCGGACTACACCCGACGCGACGCTGCGGGAGTAGTCCGACGGTCCCCGTCGGTTTGGCAGCGGAGGGATTGGCAAGAATCACCGAGGAGGCGCTCACCACCCAGCTCGCCTTCCGGGATGCAGCCGAGCCCCCCTCACTTCTCCCGTCCCAACGCCCGGGCCAGCACATTCTCCGTGATCCGCTGCACCCGGTCGTCCACCCCATGGGGCCGACTCCAGTGCGACCACGGCAGCATGTGCCCAGGCGGACTGCTCAACGCCTGAGGCCAGTAGATCGTCGCGGCATTGAAGACGATGTTCCCCTTCGGCCCAGGAAAGACCGTGGCCGACCAGTGCGCCGGAGTCTCCCCCCGCGCCAGGACGTGCCCTCTGCGATCACCTCCAGGCCCGGCAACTTGGCCGGAGCCCCGTGGTGCTCCCAGCCCACGAGCCCCGGGATGCTGTCCCCCGCCTTCATCCCCGTTCCGGCAAACACCCAGTGCTCCGGCTTGGTGCAGGTCCAGTCCCCACCGCCGTTGAATGGCACAATGGAACGCGCTCCCATGATCAGGCTCTCGTCGGGCCCCAGACGGACCAACTCCTTGGGGAACACCTTCCGCTCGGCTTCGATCTCCGCATCGGTGAGGCCCGCAAACAATCCGGCCCGGCTGATGATTCGCCCCGCCACGCCCTTGGCCGAAGGCTCGAACGGGCTGACCGCAAACACGGAATTCCCGCACAACCAGAGGGCACTGACTCCTCCCGCGATGGCCTTCGCCACCGCGTCATACTGTTTTACATCCCAGTATTCGTCGTGCCCCACGCTCAGAAACGCCCGGCAACGGGAGAGATGGTCCGACGAAATCGTGTCCAGATTGGAGCCATAGGTCACATCGTACCCCTGCTGCTCCAGCCAGTACGCAGCAGGATACTCCCAGAGCAGGTACTCCCCTGAACCGACCGACTGAGGCGCGTCAAAGATCTGGGCGTACTTGCTATATGGACGGTCAAAGCTCACTGCCACGTCAAAAGCATGAGCTGCCCGGGGATCCGTGTAGAGGGAGTAGTTGTCTGGCCAGCGATTGTAGGCCTGCCACGTGTTGTCACTGCATTGGAAGAGCAGGTCCGCCTTGCGATCGTCTTTGACAACGAAGATCACGTAGCTCTGCCACCACGGCTGGTCCTTGCCTTCCGGCAGCGTCGTCAATCGCCCCAGATACACCCCGCTCAGCCAATCCTCAGGTATGGCCACGGAGAGCGAGGGCTCCCAGCGACACTCGCGCAGCCGACGCGGACCCACCTCAGGATCCGGCTGCACTTTGCCCGCGATTGGGCCGTAGGTCGCCATTAACCGCGCCCCGCGTCCGCCATAGTAGCCAGTGCGGAAGATCTCGATCTTGAAAGGGCACGCGGGCCTCGTGCTCACCATGATGTCCAGCGTCTCGCCCGGCTTCACCGATTGTCGGGAGCAGTACCCCTCGATCATCGGCGACCGGAAGCCCTTGGCGCTGTCCAGGCGCACCCGGGTCAACTGCCAGTCTCTCGCGCCCTCCCGGGCATTTTCCACCTGTACGGGATTCAGCCCCGATTTCGCAGTCGTCTTCTCCGGCGCTGCGGAAGTCACCAAAGCGGTTGCCATGCTGCCAGCAGCAGTCGCCGTGGTACGGAGGAAATCACGTCGTTGAGGAGCCATCGCGACCAAAGGGAGGGTATGAGCGGCGCCAGGTCCCCAGGCTGCCTGCCTGAGATGCCCCGCCTGTCACCCTTACGCATCCAGAGGACGGTCTTTGTCCATAGGTACGGGGAAATCACCAGCCCAACGTGTTCATTGGATTTCCTCACGGCACAATATTTCTCCATGCCGCCATGGATTCTCGCTACCAGATACGGGAGTCACGTTTCCGCGGCACGCCCCCTGCTTCCCTGCCCGGCGCACTTGGAGTTGATACTCAACCGCAAGGCACCTCACTCACCTCACAACCCCCTCGCATAGCAACCGGCCTTTTTCAGGCAAAAGGATCGGCAGCTCATGTCCTCCGTCCCCGCGTGTCTCACGGTCAGACTCGTACTCACAGTCCACGCCCATGACCACGCACAAACCAGCTCCAGACGGTCTCGTTCATGAACGCCCCTCTCACCCTTTCCACTGGCTTTGTCCCCTCGCTGGAGGCGATTCCCCTCCTGGCTTCCACCCGGGCCGTCGGCAGCCCCTGGCGCATGCACCCCTGCCCCAGTTACGGGCGGATCATCCGCCACCTCCTCACCGGTGAACTCGCCGCCGGACTCATCCCCTGGGAACTGGGCATCACCGAGCTCGTCACCAAGCCTGGTCAAAAAGGCCAGTGGATGGTGCCGCTCATCGTGCATGCCTGCCCCATGGAACTGGTGCTCACGCCCAAGGCCATGAAGACCGTCTATCCCCCGCGCAATCGCAAGGCCTCGTCAGACTCCAAGCGACTGGTTTTCGGCATTGAGGCCCGCTGCTCCCTCACCCGCTATCAGATCCTCACCTGGCAGTTGCAGGTCGCGGGGAAACTCCTCGATCCCCCAGCTTTCAAGGTCCTGCCCATGGAGCTTCTGCGAAAGGGTCTGGAAGCAGGCACCATCGACGGCATGGTCGCCCCCACTCCTTGGGGAATGCAGGCCGCAGCAGAGGGCAGCGGCAAGATCGATCCCGCCTTCGAACCCGGCAAGTATGCCCAAGAGGTGGCTCTCTTCTGCCAGCGGGATCTCGCAGAAACATTCGCCTCGCCCCTGGCCGCCCTGCCCGATCTCCTCCAGGCGCAGCATGAGCGACTCGCCGAGGAATCCGAGTTCATGAAAGAAGCCGTCGCCATGGGTGAACTCGGCACCCCACGCTGCGATCCCGCCCAGCTCCGCCAGGCCGCCCGATTGCATCTTCATGAAGTCACCCAGCACGACTTCCAGCCCGACCACGCCTGGATCGAGCGCGAGCTCAAACTCCTCACCGAACGCGTCCCCCTCGGCGAAGGCCTCTTCGACCTCGAGGAAATGACAGAGCAACTGACTCTGGCTTGTGGGGTGACGAGGTAGAAGGGTGGGAAAAAACTTCAAAATTCAAAGTTCAAAATTCAACGGTCCCTTCAGTGGCGACCAAGGATTGATCGACCTTCGTCTGTGAGGTAGCGGGTTCAGAGGTACTAAGCCAAGTTCATACAGCGATCGGTTGCCATCAGAGTTTCGAACCCGGAGGGTTCACCATGCGTAGCCACGGGTCGACCGAGCCTAGCGAGGGCTACCCGTGGTTGTCACCCGCTCACGTGCTACCGCGGAGCGGTAGGCCCATCGTGTTGCCGAACCCCAGACGCCATCCCCGCGATACCCCCCGTCCGTCATTTGGACCCGATCGGCCTACCGCTCCGCGGTAGAATTCCTTATTGCGGTGACCATGGGTAGTCCTCGTTCCACTCGGCCGACCC
>NZ_BATR01000150.1 GCF_000739655.1 Verrucomicrobium sp. BvORR106
TGGGGCAACGCCCAAGGAATAGATAACCAAATTACCTTTGAGGGCTGAAGGCCCGGCTTCATCAAACCTGCCCACGGCGAGCATCCCTGAATGACCCCGGGCCTACAGCCCTCAACATCTTAAACTAGCGCCAACCTTGGGCGTTGCCCAAGGCTAGCATCACGCCGGGCCTTCAGCCCTCAGCTCGTTCGCCAGAGGCGAGATCATCAGCCTCACCCCATTTTCCCTGATGGTTTTAATCCCGCATGCAGGACGGTACTCCAACCCTGCCCTCACAAAAGCTGGATCATTTGTTAGACAAGAGTCGATGCGACATCTTGCCCCTTCCCTCCTAACCCAGGCGAAGCCGTCTCAACCAGCGCAGCGTCTCAACAGGCCGCTTGCGGCCCCCTCAACCAGCAGCCGCCCTGGCGGCTGCGTCTCAACTCCCTCCCCCTCATCTCCCCGGCATCTCATAACACACTGCCTCGACGCTGTTGCGCACCAGCAGATACTTCCCTGCCACGGTGGGATGATTCCATGTCTTCGCACTGAGCGCGGGCAACTGTCCCAGGACGGCACCTTCTTTGGCCAGATCCACCAGATACACCTCTCCCGGTTCGCTCTGGATAACGGCAACATCATTCACCACCAGGCTCTGCCCTGAACCGTAGCGGCCATTCTTCCACAGTCGCTTTCCGGTCTCCACATCCATGCAGGCAATCTGACCGTCATCCAAGCCAAAGATGTATTTGCCCTGCCACACGGTGCTGTTGAACTGGGTTTTCATGCGCAGGTTCTTCCAGACCTCCTCTGCCTCCAGCTTCTTGCCATCGGCTGCTGGCTTGATCTTCAGCATGGAGCACCCCATGCCATAACCAGCCGACAGGAACACCTGGTCTTCGCCCACCACCAGAGGCTGGGAGGCCTTGGGCCAGCGAGGATCTCCCCAGGCATGATCCAGCAGCACTTCACCCGTCGTCGGATCATGCGCGCTCAGGTTGCCTGCGTTAACAGACAGAACCACCCGACGTCCGGCCAGAGTCACCAGCGTGGGTGAGGCATAGCTGGCCTTGGCCGTTCCCGCTTTCCAGGCAGGCTCGCCGGTCTGGCGATGAAAGGCCAGCACCGTGGCCCCTTCCTTGTCCCCACCAGTGACCACCACGAGATCATCATAGACCAGCGGCGACGCACTCACGCCCCATTCAATGTTGGGCAGGTCATTCTCCTTCAGCACGTCACGGCTCCAGAGCGCCTTGCCCGTCACCGCATCCAGACAGGTCAGCACCCCCGTTCCGCCGTAGCTGAACACCTGCCCCCGATCCACCGCCGGCGTTGCCCTCGGCCCCGTGCCGCCCTGCCATTGCGTGAAGCGGGCCTTGATCGCGTGACTCCAGAGCGGTTTCCCAGTGGCCAGTTCATAGCAGGTGGTCATTTCCTCGTCCCCGCGCTGTTCCTGGGTGTAGGCACGTCCACCCACCACGGCAAAAGCGCTCCAGCCTTCGCCAATATTCTGTCGCCACACTTCCTTCGGAGCTTGCGACTGCCAATCACGCGCCAGAGCGGCATTCTGCACCACGCCGTCCCGCTTGGGGCCGTAAAACTGGGGGACATCCATCGCCCCTTCCACCTTGGCCACTTCCGCTACTGGAACCACGCTGACCGCCGAGAAATGCCGTTCCGCAGGGCGGGTCCATTTCCAGGCCAGCTTGGGCAGGCCCGTGCCGTCCACCGTACCATCCACCCGCACCGCCCGGCTCACGCCGAACCCTGCCAGCACCAAAAGCCCTACCACAGCGAGCCTCGCCCGACCGGAATAGCGGCTCAAGAAGAGGAACCACAGGACCAGTAACAACCCACCCAGCAGGCTCAGCGCCGACACCCCCCAACTCTTGAAGTTGCGATCCAACTCTGGCATGAGCGCAGTGACGGCGATACCCACAGCGGTGAGCGCTGCGACGACGAGCGGAATCCACAGACGGTGACCTTTTTGAGCAGGGGCTAGAGCATTCATGGAAGTTGATTTGAGGGTTGATTTAGATTCACAAGTAAGTACTCACTAAACTACAGAGCACAAAAAAACGACTCCCTATCCTTCGCTGCCCATCAGCATGGCGAAGGCTTTCGGATTGTAGTGACGCTTGATGGCTTCATCCCGCACGCCGATCCCGCGGAGGGCAAACCACGTGGACTGCTCCACCAGCTCGGCATAGGAGACGCCCATGTCCACCACCGGACGTCCAGGGAGTTCATTGAGCATCAGCATCCCGGCGAGGTGCTGGGCCAGCCAAGCCCTCAAGGCCGGTGTCCCCACAGGGGTATCCGACAGATCGCCTGCCTGGCCCGCCGCATCGATGCAAGCCTTCAGCTGGTTGATCATGCCATCTCCCACATGCCGCATGAATCCCCGGGCAAACTCGCCGTCTTCAGAGAAACTGTGCAGCATCAGGCGATATAGGCTGTTTTCCTCCTGCGACCGTCGCTGCGGCGGACGCAGCATCTTGGCCATGAAGTAGTGCACCATCGTCACCAACGATGAGGTCGAAGGCTCCAATGCCATCATCTCCTCTGCCGCCGGCGTGTGCTTGGCCCGGCAACACTCCATCTGCATGGCAGTGTACAGTTCATCCTTGCTGGGAAAGTGCCGGAAGATCAACGCCTCCGACACGCCCGCCTCGAGAGCCAGCGCCTTCGTCGTCGAACCATGAAACCCCCGCTCAGAAAAGACCTTCAACGCAGCACGAATGATCGCCTCCCGGCGCTCATCGCTGCTGAGTCTCTTGGACGGTTGTGAGATCATGGAATCACACAAGTAAGCGTACACTCACAACTCCGTCAACCATAGAATTCGCGCTGTCAGTCGAGTCCGCAGACCCTGGCTAAACCACACGGTTTGTGCGATCAATCGCCCATTCATTCTATGCCCCTCCAACACTGGCCCCTTTTTAGCGAACTCCAAGACTGCCAGAGCATCCTCATCGCCGGGGCGGGAGGTGGCTTTGATGTCTATTCCGGACTCCCCCTCTACTTTGCCCTCCGTGCCGCAGGAAAAACGGTCCATCTGGCAAACCTCTCCTTTGCAGAGCTCCCCACGGCACCGGAATCCGGCATCACTTCACACTGCGTCAGGGTAGACGCAGACTCACGCTGCCGCAGCAGCTACTTCCCGGAGAAGACTCTCGCCGAATGGTTCAGGAGCCATCGCCAGGAGGAGGTCAGCATCTATGCCTTCCCCCAGTGTGGTACTGCCCCCTTGATTGATGCGTACAATCAACTGCGGCTCCGGCTCAATCTCGACGCCGTGGTTCTTGTCGATGGCGGCACGGACAGCCTCATGCGCGGAGATGAGTTTGGCTTGGGCACTCCAGAGGAAGACATCGCGAGCCTCGTCGCCGTGAACTCCTTGATCCCTACAGGGTGCAAGACCTTCCTGGCCTGCATCGGCTTTGGCATCGACACCTTTCACGGAGTGTGTCACTCCCATTTTTTGGAGGCAGTAGCGGCATTGACGCAGAGTGATGCTTTTCTCGGAGTCGCCTCCGTGCTCAAGAACATGCCCGAAGCGCAGGAGTTTCTCTCCGCAGTGCAGCATGCGAATCTAAACTCCATCCATCGAAAGAGCATTGTGGCCAACTCCATTGCATCCGCAGTTGAAGGACACTTTGGAGATGTGCATCGCACCGGACGCACCGAGGGATCAAAACTTTGGATCAATCCGCTCATGCCCATCTACTGGGCGTTTCACCTCCCCGCTGTCGTCCAGAGAAACCTCTACGTCGATCTGTTGCACGGCACCCAGACCATGAGGGATATCACCACGCGGATAAGCCTCTTTCGCGGCCAGACCAAGCAGAAGGAGTGGGAAGACATCCCCTGCTGACCATTTGCCACCCACCACTCACCACCCTTATCCCTCTTCCCTTTCCCCTTATCCCTATTTATTCGTCGTCACCACACTGGCCACCTTGCCCTTCGCCAGGCGGGTAATCATCATGTCGCCCGTGCGCAGCTTGGAGGCATCTTCGATGACCTTGCCCGTCGCATCGGTGGTCATGGAGAATCCACGGGAGAGCACGGAGTCCGGCCCCATGCTTTTCAGCAGCTTGCGCATGGCCAGCACCTTCTGGGCACGCTGCTCAATCCGTTGCCGCATGGAGGCACCGAGATGTTGTTGGAGGAGCGCAACGCGATGCGCGGCCTCGGTGAGCACCCGCTGGGGGTGATACTTTTCCAGCGACCGATGATGTTGCACCATGCGGTCATCCAGGCTGCGCCAGTAGAGCTCCTGAGCACGATGATACGTGGATTCCACGTCATCCACCGATTGCACCGCATCTCTCAGCAGGCGCTCGGGTTCACGGCGCAGCGCCCCTTTGCCAGTTAGTTCCAGAACCCGCTCATGATGCTCCAGCGTGGCCCGCATCCGGTGGGTCATACTCTTCTCCATGGCATCGAAATGCCGCTGCAGCTCCGCCGTATCCGGTGCCAGCAACTCCGCCGCAGCACTGGGCGTGGGCGCCCGCATGTCCGCGACGAAGTCGGCGATGGTAAAGTCAATTTCATGCCCCACCGCAGAGATGACGGGAATGGTGGAGGCAAAGATGGACCGAGCCACCACTTCCTCGTTGAAGTTCCAGAGATCCTCCAGGCTGCCGCCGCCACGTCCCACCACTATCGTGTCAGGGCGAGGCAGCCCCGCGACTTCCTGGTTCAGCAGATCGATCGCACGAGCAATCTCCTGCTCCGCCCCCTGCCCCTGCACGCGCACGGGGAAGACCAGCACCCGCAGCCAGGGAGCCCGGCGGGTGAGAATGTTCAGCATGTCGCGAATGGCCGCACCGGTCGGCGAGGTCACAAGCGCCACCACGCGGGGGAACTTGGGAATGGGCTTCTTCCAGTGATTCTCAAACAGCCCCTCCGCCGCAAGCTTCTGCTTCAGAGCCTCGAACCGGGCCTGCAGCGAGCCCTGCCCCTTGGGCTGGACCGAGCGCACAATGATCTGGTAGTTGCCCCGCTGCTCGTACACCGTGAGCTCCCCAAAGAGCTGCACCTGCATCCCGTCTCGCAACGGCGTCTGCATGCGGGCACTGGCTCCGCGGAAGAGGACACAGGAGATCTGCGCCCCCTCATCCTTGAGCGTGAAGTACTGGTGTCCGGACGACTGGAGCCGATGATTGCTGATTTCCCCCTCCACCGAGACATCCCCAATCTGCCCCTCAAGGAGTGAGCGGATCTGGCGGGTCAGTTGGGAGACGGAAAGGACGCTGGACATGTCTGCCCGACCAAAGACGGGAATCGTCCGTACTCAAGGTGCAAGGCAGGCAACACGCGGATTTTCGCTGTCGTTGGCACAAGACTCGAGGCCTTCAGAGGCTTTACCGCAGGGTGGCCATGTGCGCCAACGGCCCTTTTCATCTAGGATGCCGCGCCCTCACTGACGCACCGACGCACTGAGCCCCCCCTACAGCCCAAAGGTCTCCCGAAACACCCTCGACTGCCTACGGGACAACTCCACCTCTGTGCCGTCCTTCAAACGCACCTTGAGCGAGTTGCTGAACCACTCCTCCGTGGAGACGATCCAGCGCACATTGATCATCTGGGCCCGATTGGCCCGGAAGAACATGTGTGCCGGCAGACGCTCTTCCAAGGCCGACAACGACCTGCCAATGACGGGGCGCTCCTCATCGAAGTACACGCGGGTGTAGTTGCCCTCCGACTGGAGAAGGCGGATGCTCTCCAGCGGGGTGAACCAGTGCCCCTCTGCCCCTTTGAGGAAGATGCGGTCCCCTTCCCCCAACGGTTGGGCGCGGCCTCGCTCGGCTGGCAATTCGCCCCTGAGCCGCTCCAGCGTGCGGGCCAGACGCTCCGGCTCCACCGGTTTCAGCAAATAATCAAAAGCCGCCAGATCGAAGGCGCGCAGCGCGTGTTCATCATACGCGGTCACAAAGACCACTTCACAGCCATTGCCGATCATCTGGGCTGCCGTTTCGAGCCCCGTTCTCTCCGGCATCTGGATGTCCAGGAAGATCACATCCGGACGCGTCTGAAGACAGAGCTCCACCGCCTCTGCGGCAGAGTCCGCCTCGCCCACCACCTCCAGGTCGTCATGAGACTCCAGGAGCTTGCGCATCTCCCGCCGGGCGGGATTTTCATCGTCTACGATCAGGGCTCGGATCATCGGGGTATGACACTTGCTACATTCTGGGCTTGCGGGATGACCGCACGGGCCACGACCTTGCCACCGGCTTCATCACTGATTTGGAACGTAGCGCGACCATCGTACAGGAGCGACAGCCGCTCTGACGCCATCTTCAGGCCCATGCCCGTGGAGCCGGACGTACGCCCCAGCCGCCCAAGGTTCTCCACCTCAATCCGAATCCAACCCGGCACCGCGCTTACGCGATAGGCGACGCGACGCACGCCCTCACCATCCGCGCCGCCATATTTGACAGCGTTCTCCACCAGCGTCTGCAGGAGAAAGGGCGGCAGCAGGGCTTCCGCAGGATCCACATCCACCGCAGAGCACACATCCAGTTTATCCTCGAACCGCATCTTCTCGATCTGCAGGTAGGCGTCCACGGTTTCGATTTCCTGCGCCAGCGGGACCAGCTGCGCATTGCCCCCGGCCAGGGAGGCACGGAAGATCTTGGCGAGCTGCGTGACCATGAGGCGGGCCCGCTCCGGATCGGAATCAATCAGACTCCGCAGCGTGTTCAGACCATTGAAGAGGAAGTGGGGATTGATCTGGGATCGCAGTGAAGCCAACGCGGCCTCTTTTACAGACATGTCCACGCGAAGCTTTTGCACCTTGGCCTCCTGAAGCTGCACATAGTAATGCAGGCTGAAGTAAGCACCGGACCAGGCCACCAGCTGAATGGAGATCCACACCACCAGCAACGCCGCCAGTCCTGCTCCAAAGCCTTCCGCCTCCCACGTGGGACGGTCCATGGTCCAGCTGAGCCCGGTCACGATCGCGCCGCAGGTCAGGGAGGCAGCCACCACACGTGGCCAGAGAGCGCCCAGCTTCTTCTCCTTCCATTTGCCCGCGAGGATCACCCAGCGATAGGCATGCGTGAGCAGCACCGCCACCGTGGAGAAGAACACCGTGCCCCACAGCGGATGGAGCCCGCCTTCCACATGAGGTGTGGGGTCCAGAAAGCTGCCCCACCAGCCCAGGCCGATGCTGCCGAACCACATCGCCATCTGACAGCGCCAGTAGTTCTTGTGGCCCCACCAGAAGCGACGATTTTCCTCCGACTGGCGCACCCGGGCTGCAGCCTCCGCCGCCGGGGAGGCGGCAGCGGGATGGGTAACGGAGATGGCCTGGAGAGACATGATGAACCGGGTGAGGTGTAGGGAACGCTGCCATGCATTTTAGCAGTGTCGCGGGCTTTTTGACCAGCGGTCAGGAGCCTCCATGAGCGGTCCCCTCCTACAGGGCATCCCCACGGCGAAACTCCAACCGTTCGACCAGCCGATCCCACCGCCTCCGGGGCGCACCAGACCGATCATCCGAATTCCCCAGCGCACATCCCGCGCCACACCATGGTGCGAGCGTGCCTGAGCCTCCCATCCGGGCGGAACACCCCCTCTCATCCGCTTCTGGAAGACGATGCCGCAACTTCATGATTGACTCCTCTCGATTTCACCGTCACCGTATATCCGTTCACGGATATGCCACCGATTGTCATCAGACCCAAGCGCTCCAACCCACTCGCGCTCGCGGTGTTGGCCCTGCTCTTTGAACGCCCCATGCATCCCTACGAGATGGCCGCGACACTGAAGGAGAGGCACAAGGAAGACAGCATTAAGCTGCGCTATGGCTCGCTCTATACCGTGATCGACATCCTCGCTCGTGAAGGCCACATCACGCCCCGCGAGACGCTGCGGGATGGCCGCCGTCCTGAACGCACCGTGTATGAACTGACCCCTGCGGGAAACGTCGAGATGAGGGAATGGATGCGATCGCTGTTAAAGACACCGGTGAAGGAGTATCCCCAGTTTGAAGCAGCCCTCTCTCTGCTCGGCGCGCTGCCCCCGAAGGAAGCCAGCCAGCTTTTGCAAAAGCGGATCATCGCTCTGCAGGAGCAGGCCGAGAACACTCGTGCCACGATCACAGTCGCCCAACACCACGGACTGCCCGCGCTTTTCTCCGTCGAGACCTCATACCACTTGAAAATGATCGAGGCCGAGATTGAATTCGTTCATGAACTAGTCGCGCAGATTGCTCATGACGGCTGCGGCTGGCTGCCCCAGTGGAAACGATTTCACAAAGAGCGGCCTGCACTCGATACTTCCGACCTGTCAGCTTCCGCACCCGCCAAGCCCCCCCATCGCAAGCCGGGCTCCACCACCGGCTCGTGACAATAATCTCACCGTCTCCTCCGTCGGGTCCAGGCATATTACCCCTCCAGCCCGCGGCGCCCATTCCTCCCGCCCATCCATCCATGAGTTCAGAAAAAGCCAGTCTCGACGGTTTGCGCATCCACCGTCCGACCATGTCCAAAGCTCCATCCCGGCCCAGGTGGATCCTTCCTGTCGGTGGAGGCGCGCTGATTGCCGCAGGACTGGTGGCTTGGTTCGTCGCTGGCCCCAAGCCAGTCCAGGTGGAGACCTATATTGTGCAGGCCACGGTGCCCGCAGGCAAGAACGGCAGCCGCGCCCAAAGCGCCCCTTTGCTCAATGCATCCGGCTACGTCACCGCCCGGCGTGAAGCCACCGTCTCTTCCAAGATCACCGGCAAGGTGGTGGACATCAAGGTCGAGGAAGGCATGAAAGTGGAGGAAGGCCAGGAGCTTGCCAAGCTGGATGACACCAACGTGCAGGCCAGCCTGAAACTCGCTGAGGCACAACTTGAATCCGCTCGTCGCGCCATCGAAGAAACGCGCCCTACCTCCGTGTTCGCCGAACAGGAAGTGAAGCGCTTCACCGACCTCGCCGCCACCAAAGCAACTAGCATTTCGGATTTGAACAAGGCCCAGGCAGAAGCTCGTTCGCTCAAGGCCAAACTGTCCCGCCAGGAGTCTGATCTGACGGTGGCCGAGCGCGAACTGGCCACCTGGACCCAGCAGGTGGATGACACCATCATACGGGCCCCCTTTTCCGGTGTGGTGACCTCCAAGAACGCTCAACCGGGCGAGATGATCTCGCCCATGTCGTCCGGCGGCTTCACCCGCACCGGCATCTGCACCCTGGTGGACATGACCTCTCTGGAGATCGAGGTGGATGTGAGCGAGAGCTACATCAATCGCGTGGAGCCCGGGCAGCCGGTGGAAGCCACTCTGGACGCCTACTCCGACTGGAAGATCCCTGCCCGCGTGGTCGCCATCATCCCCACCGCCGACCGCCAGAAGGCCACGGTGAAGGTGCGCGTCGGCTTCGACAAGCTAGATCCCCGCATTCTCCCTGAGATGGGCGTGAAGGTGGCCTTCCATGCCGCCCAAGTGGAAGCCACGCCGGGCAAGGGACCCGCCCCCACCATCGTGATCCCCAAGTCTGCCCTGCATGAGGATGGAGGAAAGAACATCGTCTGGATCATCGAGAGCGGTCGCGTCGAGCGGCGCGCCGTCTCCGTCAGCCTCACCCAGGGCGACAACTCCACCATTGCTGCCGGACTCTCCAACGGGGAACGAGTCGTCGTCAGCGCCACCGCCCCGCTCAAAGAAGGCACCCGAGTCAAAGAAACAAAATCATGAGCAACACCGCCAAAACTCTCGTCCACGTATCGGACGTCACGAAGGTCTTCCGCCGCGGCTCGGAGGAAGTACCCGTGCTGTCGCAGCTAAACCTGGAGGTGAAGGAGGGTGAGTTCCTCGCCCTCATGGGACCGTCCGGCTCGGGCAAGTCCACCCTGCTCAACCTGATCGGCGGCCTCGACCGGGCCTCCAAGGGCTCCGTCTCCATTGGCGGGGACCACATTGATGAGCTCTCCGACCGGCAGCTCGCCGCCTGGCGCGCCCGGCACGTGGGCTTCGTCTTCCAGTTCTACAACCTCATGCCCGTGCTCAATGCCGAGCGCAATGTGGAGCTGCCCCTGCTGCTCACCCATCTGAACAAGGCCGAGCGGAAGAAGCATGTGGAGATCGCGCTCAAGGCCGTGGGGTTGTCTCATCGTACCCGGCACTTCCCCCGCCAGATGTCTGGTGGTGAGCAGCAGCGCGTGGGCATCGCCCGCGCCATCGTGACGGATCCCACCCTGCTGCTCTGCGATGAGCCCACCGGTGACCTGGACCGCAAGTCCGGGGATGAAATCCTCTCCCTGCTCCAGGCCCTGAACCAGGAGCACGGCAAGACCATCATCATGGTCACGCACGACCCGCACGCCTCCGCCCGCGCCACCCGTACCGTTCACCTCGACAAAGGTCAGCTATCCACCGAGCAGCCCGCATGAAATACTTCTCCCTGATCTGGGGCAACCTGAAGCGGAGAAAGCTGCGCACCATCCTGACGCTGCTTTCCATTCTGGTGGCGTTCCTCCTCTTCGCCTTCCTCTGTGCCATGACGGAGGCCTTCACCGGCGGTGTCAGCATCGCCGGCGCAGACCGTCTCATGGTCCGGCACAAGGTCTCCATCATTCAGACCCTTCCGGTTAGCTACACGAACCGCATTGCCGCGATTCCCGGTGTATCCGGCGTGACGCACCAGACATGGTTCGGTGGCATCTACCAGGACCCCAAGGAGAACTTCTTCGCCACCATGCCGGTGGAGCCGGAGTCGTTCGCCAAGATGTACAACGAGATCGTGGTGCCCCCCGACGTCATGCAGGCGTGGCTCAAGACCCGCAACGGTGCGATCGTGGGCAAGGCCTTGATGGATCGCATGGCAGCCAAGCACGGCTGGAAAGTCGGCTCCCGCGTCCCCATCACCTCCCCCATCTGGGGCGAGCCCGCCAATCAACCGGCGTGGGAGTTTGAGATCGTGGGCGTGTACGATGTGAACAAAAAGGGGGCGGACAACACCTCCTTCTACTTCCGCTACGACTACTTCGACGAGGCCCGTGAAAAGGGCAAAGGCGAGGTGGGCTGGTACAGCGTGCGTGTGGAGAACCCCGACAATGCCGCGGCCATTGCCAAACGCATTGATGAAGAGTTCGCCAACTCGCCCTATGAGACCAAGGCAGAGACCGAAGCCGCCGCCGCTCAGGGCTTTGCCCAGCAGGTGGGCGATATCGGAACGATCATGGTCGCGGTGCTCAGTGCGGTGTTCTTCACCATCCTGCTCGTGGCGGGCAACACCATGAGCCAGGCTGTGCGCGAACGCACTGAGGAGCTCGGCGTGCTGAAGGCCATGGGCTTCACCAATGAACTGGTGCTCGTACTGGTGATGGTGGAATCCTGCGTACTGGCCGCCCTGGGTGGCTTCACAGGCCTCGGCTTGGGCTGGGCCATCATCTCCGCCACGAACCCCGTGCCTGACCTGCTGCCCAACTTCTTCCTTCCGGAGAAGTACGTGGTCATTGGTGCCGCCATCGTGCTGGCCCTCGGCATCGTCGCCGGAGCCGCCCCCGCCATTCAGGCCATGCGACTGCGCATTGCCGAAGCCCTCCGCCGCAACGGTTAATCGGCAACCGGTCTATCCCCTTCCCTCTTCTCTCTCATGACAAGCTTTTCCAACTGGCTTGACCAGGTCGTCTCCGTGGCGTCCTACAACCTCCGCACCATCCCGGAGCGCAGGGGTGCCGCCTTCACCTCCGCCATCGGCATCGCGGGTGTGGTGGGCGTGCTCGTCGGCGTGCTCGCGATCGCCGAAGGCTTCCGCCTCGCCATGACCGCCTCCGGTTCCAAGGACATCGCCGTGGTGATGCGCACCGGTTCCGACAGTGAAATGACCAGCGGCCTGAGCCGCGATGAAACCCGGCTCATTTCCGACGCCCCCGGCGTGGCGCGAGATGGCGACACCCCGCTCACCTCGGCGGAGTTGTTTGTCATCATCAACCTGCCCAAGCGCTCCACTGGACTGGACGCAAACGTGCCTCTGCGCGGCGTGGAGATGACCGCCGTCAAGGTGCGCGATGACATCAAGATCGTGCAGGGCAACATGTTCGAGTCCGGCAAGAACGAGATCATCGTGGGCGCGGGTGCGGCCCGCGCCTTCGGCGGGCTGGATCTGGACAAGGAGATCAAGATTGGTCAGAACACCTGGACCATCGTGGGCATCTTCACCGCTGGAGGCGGCGTGGCGGAATCAGAGATCTGGACGGATGCAGCAGTGCTACAACCGGCCTACAAGCGGGAGGACTCCTTCCAGTCGGTGTATGCCCGCCTGTCCTCCGCCGGCTCCTTCACGGAATTCCGGGATGCGCTTACCTCGAACCCTCAGCTCAAGGTGAAAGTCCTGCGCCTCTCTGATTTCTACGCAGAGCAGTCGGAGATGCTGACCAAGTTCATCACCACCATCGGGGTCTTCATCGCCAGCATGATGGCATTGGGAGCCTTGTTTGGTGCCCTGAACACCATGTACAGCGCCATCGCCTCCCGTACGCGGGAGATCGCCACCCTGCGCGCCATGGGTTTCAGTTCGGGCCCGGTAGTCATCTCCGTCATCGTCGAGTCACTCGCCGTGTCTCTCATCGGCGGAGCCATCGGTGCTGGCATCGCCTACCTCGCCTTCAACGGCTACGAGGCCTCCACGCTCAACTGGGCCACCTTCAGCCAGGTGACCTTCAAGTTCGCCGTCACCAAAGGCCTCCTGGTCCAAGCCATCATCTGGGCCTCCGTGATCGGCATCATCGGCGGCCTGTTCCCGGCAGTACGTGCGGCAAGATTGCCCATCGCGTCCGCTCTGCGGGAGACCTAGGAGAGTGCTTTGAGAGCTGCGGAGAGGAGCGCGAGCAAATATGCCAGCGCCCCCTCTCCGCCGAGATCACTGTAGAAGAACCGTCTCGATTCTTGTTTGCGAGTCGCCCAGTGCTCCCGCTCCAAGAGCCGGGACGGCTCTTCTACCTTCTTCGCAAGGCGCGTGGCGATCCCAAACCTTCGGCCTTCGCCCCGCAAGAGTTACCCGCCACCTAGCCCGGTCTCACGAAGACCGAAGGTCCGGGCCTCATCAAGACTGATCGTCACGACAGAGGTTATTCGACTGAGCCGCCTAAAGGCGGCACTCCAACCCTGCCGGCGAACAAGAAAGGCAGAAGTCGATCAGGTACCGACGCGCCCGCCTCACTCCCTCACTCCATCACTCCCTCACTCCATCACTCCATCATTCCATCATTCCATCATTCCGCATTCGGCTATCTCCTCCCAATCGCTACCCGACTGCCACACCGCATCAAATGATCCGGCTGCCCCAGTCGCTCACACGCGGTCACAAACTCATCGATGCCGGAGGCATCCCAGCCATTAGCCGGAGTGTTGAGGGAGCGAAGCGACCGATACCTCCGGTAGAGGATCAGTAGATATTCCATCCCGGATGGGATGGCAGCAAGACACTTTCCAGATAGAGCCGCGCGGCTGCCTACACGCCTCCTACGCCCAAGAGCCGGGACGGCTCTTCTACCTTCCATCACTCCATCACTCCATCACTCCCCATTCCCCTCACCTTCTCCCAATCGTCACCCGGCTACCGCACCGCATCAAATGATAAGGCTGCCCCAGCCGCTCACACGCGGCCACAAACTCATCCGTGGTCTCGGTGTTGAACTTGAACATCTCATAGTGACACGGCACGACCAACCCCGCGCCGCAGGCTTTCGCCAAAGCAGCCGCCTCTGTCCCATTCAGATTGCCCGCCACGCGGCGCTCGGGCTTGTGACCGTTGATCGGCAGCAGCATCAGATCGCATCGCGCATTCCGCAGGGGTTCGATGAGCCCATCATGCCAGAGGGTGTCGCCACTGTGATAGATAGTCAGCCCGTTGCGGCGGATGATGAATCCGAGAAACTGGCACCGCCCCTGGTCATCGCGTTCCACCAGGTTGTGGGCTGCGGCCACCCCGGTGAATTCCCAACCTTCCACATGGACGGTTTGACCATCGTTCAGTGAGACGAACTCGATGCTGGTGTCCGGCAGACGCCGTCTCGCCTGAGAAACCGTCGCCTCCGGCAGCACCACCTTGAGGTGCCCGTTGGCCTGAGACAGAGGGCGGAGCGTGTCCTCGTCGAAATGGTCCGTGTGCTGGTGACTGCTGGTGGCCACGCCCACCATGTCCAACTTGTGCGGCATGATCGAAAGATCCGTCATCCGCACATGCGGCTTGTCCGTCCGCGCGTACTTTTTCGACAGGGAGTCAGACAAATACGGATCCAGCAGGAGGTACTCTCCAGCGCATTTCAGCAGAAAGCCGCTCTGGCCGAGCCACCAGACGTGCAACCGGTCTCCGCCATTGGAGGCGGCATGAATGTCTGCGAGGAGGGCACCGTTCTGAAGCAGGGGCTTGATGAGCATGTGAGGACCTGAGAATCGGCAAGTTTGGCACAGAAGCCCCGAATCCAGCAAGTCCCATGCACGATTTTCCCAGAGGGAACACGCAAAAGACGCCAGCGACCCCGGCAACCCTCCCCTACGCTACGCCCAGCGACTCCCGGACGCTGCGCACGCCCCGGACCATGTTCACCAGCTTCTTCTTTGCCGCCCAGCGTGCGGTCTGGCTCAGCCCGCAGTCCGGCGCAAACACCAGCCGCTCAGCGGGGGCAAACTTCAAGCAGGCGCGCACCACTTCAGCGATCTGCGCCACCGTTTCCACATGGTAGCTCTTCACGTCCACGATCCCCACCGCCACATCATACCGCTGCGACATGGGTCCGATTACGTCGAGTTCCGCATATTCCCGGTTCGCCATCTCCACATGAACCTCGTCCGCGTGCAGGTCCAGGAACGCCGGGAAGAGCGGCGCATACTTCCGCCAGCCCACGGGGTGCCCTTTGAAATTGCCAAAGCAAAGATGCGTGCAGATCCTCGCCCGGCCCCGGGCCGGCTCCACCGTCCGGTTAAAGATGTCAACAAAGCGCCGGGGATCTTCCCGGTAGCCATAGCAGCTCATGCTCGGTTCATCCACGCAGATCTCCTGCGCACCGGCCTGGAGCAGATCTTCGATCTCCTTTCTCACCAGCGGCAGGAGCGCCTCCGTCACCGCATAGCGGTCGGCGTAGCGATCGTTGGGAGCCAGACGTCCGGCGAGAGTGTACGGCCCGGGAACAGAAACCTTCAAATGCGTTCCTGCTGGAGCGAGACGGTGCAAGCGCTCAAACTCCTCCACCGCCCCCAGCCCCCGCGGTGCCGCCAGCTCGCCCACAATAGCATGCTTGCCACGTTGATCATGTGCCGGAGGGCCGAAGCGACGCGGACTGGCAGCCTCCAGCGCAATCCCTTCGATGAATCCGTAAAACGACAGATTGAAGTCAAAGCGGGTCTGCTCCCCGTCTGTGATCACATCCAGCCCGGCATCCAGCTGATCGCCAATCGCCACCCGCGCCGCGTCATCCTGCATCTCCTTGATGTCCTCGGAGCCGAACTGGTCAAGGTTCGAGGAGGCAAACTCAAGCCAGCCCGGGAAGGGATAGGAGCCAATGACGGAGGTGCGAAGCGGGTGAGAGGTCATGGGAAGAGGTCCGTGAGATGAAGGGGGTTGAGGAAGAAAGATGCGTCAGAATCAGGCACCCAGCTTTTCATAGTACCGGGCCAGCCTGCGGGCGTGCTCGTCATAGGCGGCCTCGAAGAGCTCAGTGCCCTTCTCCGCGCCGCACACCGCCGTGGCGGTCAGCACCTTGGGAGGCTGTCCGGCACGCGTCAGTCGATCCGCGACTTCCGCCTTGATGGCATTCACCACCAGACAGCCGCCCACCGAGGAGCCCGGTGCCACCGGGGTGTCGAGCCCTTCGATCTTGACCATCGCATCGCCCACTGGCGCACCGGTATCCAAAACGAAATCGGCGAAGTCCTGTAGCTTCTTCCCCTGGGGATGACGGCTCGTGCTGGCCTCGCTATGGGCCGCGCTGATCAGTGCCACCACCCGCACGCCACGCCGCTGAAACTCCTCTGCAATCTCCACCGGGACCACATTGCAGCCGCTGGAGGAGATCACCAAGGCGCTATCTCCGTCCTTGAGGTCGAAGTTCCGCAGGATGCGATTGGCAAAGCCGCTCACATTCTCAAGGAACATGGCCTGCCGCTGGCCATTGGCCCCCACCACCAGATTGTGGAAAGTCAGGGAGAGCTCCACGATGGGATTGAACCCAGGAAATGATCCGTACCGCGGCCACATCTCCTCCACCATCATGCGGCTGTGTCCGCTGGCAAACACATGCACCATCTGCCCCTGCAGGATCGTGGCAGCAAACAGGTCCGCCACTTTCTGAATCACGCCTTCCTGCGCGGAAACTTGGGCCAGCAGACCTTCACACGCGGCGAGGTAACGCTGAGACGGAGACAAGGTGGAGGGGTCGGCCAGAGAACGGGACTGCATGAGAGGTGGGGAAAATGAGGAATCGTTTCCCAGTCTTCCCACTCCTCAATATCCCTGTCGAGCGCCAGATGATTTCAGATCAGATAATCCATCTCATGAACCAGACAGTCCTTTCTGAAAGCCTCTACGCGTCGACAGGAGCCCGGCACTCAAGCCAGATTCTCCATGTAGCAGAAGCGTTTCCTCAAGGCGCAGCACACTCGCGGGCGAGCTGCTGACTCTCAGGAGAGAGCTTCGACAACGGGTACTGCACGTACTTGCCGTCCGGCATCTTGAGCACCACGTTCTCCCCTTCCAGACGTTCGAAACCTGCCTTGATGGAGCGGCCCTCGGCATTGGTCCACTTCAAAATGGGAGGCAATTCCTTCTTGAAAGCCACCTTCGGCGCATTCGGATCAAAGGCAGCTCCAGCGGCGATCCATTCGCGGATCTTGTCGATGTCCTTCTGCGGCATGGGCCCGTCCGGAGGCATGGCGTTGTCCACATTCGGATCGGCAATCACCTCGTAGAAGTGGCTGCTGGAGGGCTTGCCCGGCTCGATCACCAGATTGGTCCCAATGTCCTTGGCGAAGCGCTTGAGGTTGTCGAAGACGAAACCCGCCTTCTCCTTCTTGGCCGACTCACTGTGGCATTCGTAGCAGTACTTCTTGAGGATCGGCTTGACTTCCTTCTCAAAATCAACGGCATACGTGGCAGTGGGAGCCACCGCAGACGCGGCCAGCAAGGCAGGAAAAAGGGTGCGGGGGATGGGCATGGTCGTGAAGATAACGCAAAAGACGGGCTGCCAATTAGAAGTCCGGCGCAAATCGTCACATCGGGAGACCCCGCAATCAGGCTACGAGACCGCCTGACACGGGGAAGCGCGTCTGAAGATTGGAGATTGCAGATTGGTGGTTTTCCCGTTTTGGTGTGTCTGTCTCCGCCTCGCACGCCCCCGCCTCATCCCCTTTCCCCTCGTGAGTTCCCCCGCCCCGAAAAATCCGCCGAACCCGCTCTTTGAGATCGCGCTCACGATCGTGCTGCCATCCCTGGTGCTGGACAAGCTGAGCAAGCCCGAGATGCTGGGCCCCTTCGGTGCTCTGGTGGTGAGCCTGCTCTTCCCACTCGGATTCGGCGTGTGGTGCTGGTACAAGAAGACCGGCTGGAACGTCTTCTCCATCCTGGGCCTGGCCACCATCCTCCTAAGCGGCGGTCTGGGCCTGCTCAAGCTACCCGCCGTCTGGGTGGCGGTGAAGGAGACCGCCATGCCCCTCATCATCGCCCTCGCCTTTCCTCTGAGTCACCGCTTCGGCAAGCCGCTCATTCAGGCCATGCTCATGCAGCCGCACATCATGAATGTGAACACCCTTCGGGCGAAGGCGGCGTCCTCCCCATGGATCAAGGAACAACTGGACCGCTCCACCTTCAAGGCCTCTCTCGGCCTGGGCGGCGGCATGGTGCTGAGCAGCATCGCGAATTTTTTCCTCGCACTCTATCTTCTGAACGGCAAGGAACCCGGCAGCGAGGCTTTCGTGAAAGCCCTGGGCACCCTGAACTGGGCCGGCACCGTCGTCATCGGCATCCCCCTTCTGGTCATCATGATGGTGGTGTTCATGTGGCTGCTGAAGCGCATTCAACAGATCACAGGGCTGGAGAGAGATGATCTCCTGAACCCCGGCAAGACCGTCCGTCGCCAGGTGGTGTCACAGTAGTTTCTAAAACCAGACCACTGGTTGCTGAAAACAAAAAACGTCACCGCCCGGGAGCGGTGACGTCTAAAGCTTGAATCCAGCTACTCGGACCTTCCCTGAATCACTCAGGGAGCCTGATAGACCGGCTTGTTGTCATTGAGATAGGTGATGATCGCCTTCACGATCTCGTAGAAGCTGCCGCTTTCGAGGCTGGCACCACCCACGAGCGCACCGTCCACGTCGGGCATGGCGATGATCTCATCCATGTTGGAGGGCTTCACGCTGCCGCCGTACTGGATGCGGATCTTCTGCGCCGTGTCGGCGTCGAACATCTCACCGAGCACCTTGCGGATGAAGGCGTGGGCTTCCTGAGCCTGCTCCGGGGTCGCGGTGCGGCCGGTGCCGATGGCCCAGACGGGCTCATAGGCGATGACCACATCCTGCAGACGGCGGGAGCCGACGTTGGCGAGGCTTTCGCGAGTCTGGGACTCCAGCACTTCTTCAATGCGGCCGCCATCACGCTCTTCGAGGGTCTCACCCACGCAGAGGATGGGGTGCAGACGAGCTTCAAGAGCGGCGATGACCTTGGCATTGACGATCTGGTTCGTCTCACCAAAGAGGGCGCGACGCTCGCTGTGACCAAGGATCACGTGGCGCACGCCACACTCCTTCAGCATCAGCGCGCTGGTCTCGCCGGTGTAAGCACCGCTGGGGTACTGGCTCATGTTCTGGGCGCCCAGTTCCACCACTTCCGTACGGCCGCCCTGAATCAGGGTCTGGGCGAGGGAGAGGGAGACGAAGGAAGGCACCACCACCACCTGAACGGGGCTCTTCTCCGGCATGAGGCGGAGGAAAGCGCGAAGGAACTTCTCCGTCTCAGACGGAGGGTTGTTCATCTTCCAGTTGGCAGCAACAATAGGTTTACGGAATACAGGAGGCATAGAGGCGTTCTTGTTCTTTAGAATCCTGGTTTGATTGAGGAAAGGTTGGGAGTCGGGAGGGATGCGATGCCTGTCGTGTCTTGCCTGGCGTCAAACCAGGATCCGCAGATCCATGACGCAATCTCAGCACTGAACAGCGGGGACTACTTTTCGAGCAAGGCGGCAACGCCGGGGAGTTCCTTGCCTTCGAGCAGTTCCAAGCTGGCTCCACCGCCGGTGGAGATGAAGGTGACCTTGTCCGCCACACCGGCCTTCTTCACCGCCTTCACGCTGTCGCCGCCACCGATGATGGACTTGCAGCTGGAGTTCTCGGCGATGGTCTCGGCGATGGCAAAGGTACCTTTGGCGCAGTCTTTGATCTCGAACACACCCATAGGGCCGTTCCAGACCACTGTCTTGGCAGCGGCAACTTCCGCGCTGAAGTTCTTCACGGATTCGGGACCGATGTCCACGCCTTCCCAACCGTCGGGGATGCCTTCACCCGGGGTCGTGTAGCGGCCTGGGCCCACGGTCTTGTCCTTAAAGTTCAGCTCTTCCACGATGTAGTTGTCCACAGGGAGGAGGAACTTCACGCCCTTCTCCTTGGCCTTGGCCAGGGCGGCCTTGGCGGTATCCACCTGATCAGGCTCGCTGAGGCTCTTGCCGATGCTCTCACCCAGAGCGAGCTTGAAGGTGTAAGCCATGCCACCACCGATGAGGATGGTGTCAGCCTTGTCAAGGAGGCGGTCGATGACCTTGATCTTGTCGCTCACCTTGGCACCGCCGAGGATCACCACGAACGGACGCTCAGGCGCCTGCAGCTCGTCGTGCATGTAGGCGAGTTCCTTCTCCATGAGGAGGCCGGACACGGCGGGAAGGAAGGCAGCCACACCAGCGGTGGAGCTGTGCGCACGGTGGGCAGAGCCGAACGCGTCGTTCACATAAATTTCTGCCAGGGCGGCGAACTGCTTGGCCAGCTCAGGGTCATTCTTCTCTTCACCTGCGTAGAAGCGCACGTTTTCGAGCAGGAGCACGTCGCCATTTCCCAGAGCCTGGGCCTTGGCCTGGGCTTCTTCGCCGATGCTGTCTTCGGCAAAACCCACGGTCAGGCCGAGCAACTCACCCAGACGGGCGGCAACCGGCTTGAGGCTCTGCTTGGGATCACGCTGGCCCTTGGGACGGCCCAGGTGGCTGCAGAGGATCACTTTGGCGCCCTTTTCCAGGAGGTACTTCAGCGTCGGAAGCGTCTCCTTGATACGGGTGTCATCCGTGATGACCATGCTGTCGCCCTTGTCGTCGAGGGGGACGTTAAAATCCACACGAACCAGGCAGCGTTTGCCGGTCACATCAATGTCACGAATGCTCTTCTTGGCCATGGCGATTGGGAAAAAAACTGGGGGTGCATAGATGGCGGAGGAGCCCCCCCTGCGCAAGCGAAGAAGTCTGCTGATAGCTCGTTTCATGCCGTCCATGGACAATTCGACTGCCCGGGATCGACCATCCCATCCCGTCTGGAAAGAAACTCCGGGCAGGGCCGTCTTTGTCCCATCTTCCCACGCATGAAACGCCGCTCCGCCCTGCTTCTTCTCCCTGCCGTAGCCCTCTCCTGTTATACCACTTTGGGAGGACGCGCCGCGGCTGAGGCCCCCTCCCCGTCCCCCATCCCTGCCCGGCTTCAGCCCTTTGTGGACGACAAGGTCCTGGCCGGGGCCGTGACCTTGGTGGCGACCAAGGACCGCATCCTGGCCACCGACACCGTCGGCTACGCCAACCTGGAGACCCAGAAGCCCATGGCGGCCGACAGCCTTTTCTGGATCGCCTCGATGAGCAAACCCATCACCTGCACCGCGCTCATGATGCTGGTGGATGAGGGCAAGATCTCCGTGGACGATCCGGTGGAAAAATACCTGCCCGAGTTCAAAGGCCAGTGGGTCATCGCCGAGCAGTCCGACGACAAGCTGGTGCTGAAGAAGCCCGCCCATCCCATCACGATCAAGAACATCCTCAGCCACACCAGTGGCCTGTCATTCAAGTCGGGAATCGAGCAGCCAACTCTGGATCAAGGCTCCCTGGCCACCCGCGTCAGAAGCTATGCCATGGTGCCGCTTCTGCATGAGCCCGACTCCAAGTACCTCTACAGCAACGAGGGCATCAATACCGGCGGGCGCATCATTGAAGTGGTTAGCGGCATGAGCTACGAGGCCTTTCTGGATGAGCGCCTCTTCAAGCCCCTGGGCATGAAGGACACCACCTTCTGGCCGGATGAAGGGCAGATCGCCCGCCTCGCCACCTCCTACACCCCGAACAAGGAGAAGACCGCCCTCACCCCCACCACGGTTACCCAACTCCAGTATCCGCTCAATGACCGCACCCGCCAGCCCATGCCCGGCGGTGGCCTCTTCTCCACCGCTGCCGACATGGCCCGCTTTGCCCAGATGCTGCTGAATGGCGGACAACTCGGCCGCAAGCGCTACCTCTCAGAGGAGTCGCTCAAGATCATGACCTCCCGCCAGACCCCGCCGAATCTGAAAGAGAGCTACGGCTTCGGCTTCTCCGTCGGCGGCGATGGCTCCTATGGCCACGGCGGCGCGTACAGCACAAACCTGAGCATCGATCCCAAGCGCGGCCTCGTCACCATCTTCATGGTGCAGCACGCCGGCTGGCGGAATGACAGCGGGAAGCAGATCCAGCCAGCCTTCCAAAAGGCAGCGCAGGAAATGGTGACGGCAGCACCCTCACCCTAACCGCTAATCAACGTTCGCGAAACTCTGCCCCCAGTCCTCCCAGGGATCTAGGAATTCCCCCCTCGATCCCAGCGAGGTTAAATTTCATGATATCGCTCAAGCCAAAGGCCCCTTTGGTTCCGGGTGGACTTCCGCTGGGAACGGGCATCCGGGGAACGTGGTATTCTTCCCCATATTTCTCGAAGAAGCCATCCAGGAAACGGCCCATGGCCTCGGCCGAATCAAACCGGGCGAGGCCAAAATTGGGATCGTAGAATGTGAAGTTCTCCGGAGGTCCAGGGTTTGCTCCCACCATGATGGTGTGATTCATCCCGCCCATGAATTGCAAACCGAAATAGACCGGCTGGCGGGCTGCAAACTCAGGCGAAGCCCGCAATTGGCTGACGAGGTCCTTGTGGCTCACCGTCCCCCTATGAGGGACCACCTGACTGTGGGAGGTGGTTACCTCGGACCTGCCGAGGATTCCCTCGATGGAAGTGGCCATGTGGGTCCCTTCTCGCCGTCCCGCATCCACCATCCGTGTTGTCTCCCCGCCGAGTCGTTCCAGCATGCGATTGGACTGTTCAGTCGGCCGGGTCACCCGACTCTCTTCCAGTGCTACGAGCCGGATCAGGGCAGAACAGAGCCCCTTTTGCTGATGCTCATGCCCCATCCGGCGGAGGGCCACACACTGGGGAGACACTTCCACATGCGTGGCTCTCATCTCCCTCACTGCCCCTTCCAGCAGATCTCTTGCACGTGTGTTCTCGGCCACATCATGCTTCCCGGCATCCATGTCGTTCATGTGCGCCTTGAGAGCCCCGAGCTTCGCTTTGTCAGCAGTCGACTTGGGTTCGACCTTGGCGAGCTCTGCGTACTCCATGATGGCGGCCTCCATGGTGGGCAGCGTCCTGCCAGACTCCGTGAGAATGGCCCGTGCTCGCCTGCTTCCATCGACGTAGGCCGGATCTTTTGCCAGCTTGTCGTGAGTCTTCGTGATGCCACTCGCCAGACTCGCCATGTCCTCCACCTTCTGCTTGAGCGCCTTTACCTTGCCCAAGGTCATCGGCCCGGAGTCGAACATCGCTTTCATGTCCTTGGCGACGATCTCCAGAAAGACCTGCTTCTTGCCTGCAAAGCCAGATTTTGAGGAAGCAAACTCTCCCACCAGAGCCTGCTTGACCGCCTCCCGGGCAACCGCCTGCTTCTCTGCCCGGGCGGTCTTGTTTCCAAAGGGGTTGGAGAACTTCGTCTTCTCGTACAGCACCGTGCCCGCCTCCCCGGTTCCCTTTTTACCCCTGATCTCGGTGGTGTCAGCATGACCGGCCAGATCACCAATCAGCGCCGTGAGAGTATTGCTCGAGAGGGACGTGGCATTCATAGGTGCATCAGGGAGGCTAACCGACTCCTATACCAAGTCACTTCCGGCAATCTGTCAACCACCCCATCGCACAACCACCCCGCCTCACAACGGGGTCGTCATTGACTCCATCGTCATGTGTTTGGGATCCGTGTCGGGCAACTCATCCACCTTGGCCAGTTTCACCTTGTCCACGTCATACTCGGTCACGTGGTTGAACTTGAAGCCGTCCACACCCAAGTTGTCCATCGAGTACTCTTCCCCATAACCCAGATCACCAAAGTACTTGTCAAGGAAGGTGGAAAGTTGCTCCGGTGTCTCGAATCGGGCCACACCGAAGTTCGGATCGTAGAACATGAAGCTGTCCTCCCCATTGTGCTTGGTCGCGCCGACCATCATGATGTGGCCGTGGACTTCCACTCCGTAGAACACGGGTTTGCCCGCCGCCAGATCAGGGTGTGTGGCCAGATGCTGGATGGTCTTGCGATGCCCCGGGAACTCGATGGCCTTGCCAGCGTGATCTTTGATCACCGTGCGGGATGCTCCAAGCGTTCCGTTCCCGTGCACCGTGCCCAGGCACTCGGAGTACGGGGTGGAACCCCGCTGTCCTGCATCGCGGGCCTTTTGCGTCTCCTGTTCGAACCGCCGCACCACCTGATCCATACCACGCGGACCGGTTGACTCTCCCAGCACTGCCAGCGCCACCATGGGGAAGCAGCGGCCACTCTGGTCACTCTTGCTCCCGATCTGCCGCAGCGGCAGGTCCTGGGGCAGCACTTTGATGCTCGTCGCCCCTGAATCAACCGCAGCATCCACGGCCAGGTTGGCCCGCGCCAGAGAGCCCACATCACTCAGGTCCGAGGACTTTTCACTGATCCATTTTTCCATCGCCCCCATCTGCTTCAAGGTCGTTTCAGACAGCGGCTTGGGGCCGTTGATGAGTTTGGCGTACAGTTCGATCCCTTTGAAGAGCTCCATCCCTTCCTCGAACCCCGCTACATCCTTCGCGACATCAAGGTACTGCTCCTTGCCCAACAGATAGCTAGCATTGGTCTCATGCCGGCTTTTGCCTCCGGTGTAGGCACGGTAGTTGTCGCGCACCCGGTTCACCTCGGTCATCACCTTGTCCAGGTCACCCCGGGTCACCACCCCCGTGCCCTCACAGATGGAGCGCATGTTCTTCTTCACCACGGATGCCAGGAACCTGCCGCCGGGCTTGATGTTGTCGAACTCGTTATCCACCGCCTTGCCGACCATCTCGCGGGCGGTGTTCTGCTTGGCCTGTCGCACCGACTGCTTGCCGAAGGGATTCTTGAAGCCCTTCTTGGCATACAGTTCGATGTCCCCCTCCTTGTCCGCCTTGCCGCGGAGTTCGGCATTCTCTCCCACTCCGTGCATGTCCATCTGGTTGATCACCTCGGAGAGAGACTTGGTCTGGGCGGCGGTTACTTCTGGCATGGCAGGTGCAGGTTGGATTCGTTCGGCTTCACCGATTACTCTGGCTGATGCTGATGGGTGGTTTCAAAAATAGACATCGAAAAATAGATCCACGGGGCTGATTTCCCGGTCGGAGTCTTTTCCCACCGAAAGACCAGCCCGGTCGGCCTCGTTCTGGTCACTGTCGACAGTCGACATCCAGCCACAGCCGTCATGCCCCTCTCCCCTCTCTCCCGGCCAAATCTGGCCCACATCGTGCGCACCCGCCTGAGCGAGGCCATTCTCTCAGGCGAACTCGAACCTGGGCAGCACGTGCCGGAGCCCGAGCTGGCGTCCCGACTGGGAGTGAGCCGCGCCCCGGTGAGAGAGGCCCTGCTGGAACTGGAGCGCCACGGCCTGGTCACGTTCGACTCCCGAGGCCGCACGCACGTCGTGCAGCTTACCCTGGAGGACATGGAGGAGATTTACTCCCTGCGTCTCGCACTAGAGCCTCTGGCCGCCGGTCTCACCGCGGAACGTGGCACCACCCAGGATTTTGAGACGCTCGCCGCGAACATCGCCGCCACGGAGCAGGCCACCTCCCTGGCGGAAGTCACCCGCTTGGACGCCGCCTTCCACGATCTCATCATGCGCGCCAGCGGCCACCGGCGTGCCGCCCACTTCTGGGAAGGTCTGCGCTATCAGGTGGAGGCCTGGCTGGGCCTCATGCAACGCCGCCACCAGGCCGTCTTCCAGTCCACCCAGGCGGAAACCGTGAAGGCGCACAAGCGCCTGCTCAAGGTCCTGCGCTCCGGAGATGCCGCCGCAGCGGAGGAGGAAATGAAGAAACACATCGTGAGCTGGCGTCGGTGGCTGGCTCTGGAGGCAGACGCCGCCGCCCGTAGTGACCGCAAACCCACGCTGTAACCGCCGCCGCCATGGAGTTTCCTCGCACTCACACTCTCTCCCGGCGTCAGATGCTGGGCCGGTTTGCCAGCGGTTTTGGCATGCTGGGTCTGGCAGACCTCATGGCTGCCAGTGACGCGCCCTCCTCGCCCGCAGCTCCCCTGCTCCAGGCGCATCACGCGGCACGGGCCAAGCGCATCATCTTCCTCTTCATGTCGGGAGGTCCCTCCCATGTGGACCTCTTTGACCCCAAGCCAGCCCTTGCAGCGCGCAATGGCCAGCCCCTCCCGTTTGCCAAGCCCAAGCTGGAGCGCACGAAGACCGGCAATCTCCTCGGCTCGCCCTGGCAGTTCCAGAAACACGGCCAGAGCGGCATCGAGATGAGCGGGCTCCTGCCTCATCTCTCCACCTGTGCCGATGACCTCTGTGTCGTGCGCTCCATGGTGGCAGACAACATCAACCACAACGGTGCCTGCCTGCAGATGAACACAGGTGAGCAGGCCTTCTCCCGCCCCAGCATGGGCTCCTGGCTCCTCTACGGCCTGGGCTCAGAGAATGCCAGCCTGCCCGGCTTCGTGGTCATCAGCCCTGCCCAGCCCGCTCAGGGCGCCCCGCTCTGGTCCAGCAGCTTCCTCCCCGCCTCGCTCCAGGGCACCTTGGTTCAAGACCTCAACCATCCCGTGGCCAACCTGGGCAACGCGAGGATGACCTCCACTGCCCAACGCGCCCAGTTGGATTTCCTCATGGCGCAGAACCGCCTGCACGAAGCCCAGCGCGCTGCCGACTCCCGGCTGGAGGCCCGCATCGCCTCCTTTGAGCTGGCCTTTCGCATGCAGACCGAGGCTCCGGAGGCCTTTGGGGTGGAGCAAGAGTCTGAAGCCACGCAGAAACTCTATGGCCTGGATGATCCTGTGACCGCCACCTTCGGCAAACAGTGTCTCATGGCGCGACGCCTCGCAGAGCGCGGCGTGCGCATGGTGCAGGTGTACCACACGGCCACCTCCAAGCGGTCCAGCTGCCAGCTCTGGGATCAGCACTCCAAGCTACGCGAGGAACTCCCCAACAACTGTGCCGCCACGGACAAGCCCATCGCCGGCCTGCTCAAGGACCTCAAGAGCCGCGGTCTGCTGGATGACACGCTGGTCCTTTGGGGCGGTGAGTTTGGCCGTACGCCCACGGCTGAGGGCGGCGATGGCCGCGAGCATCACCCCTTCGGCTTCACCATGTGGATGGCGGGCGGCGGGGTGAAGGCCGGACATGTGCACGGCGCCACCGATGAGTTCGGCTGGCATGCGGTGGAGGATCGCGTGCATGTGCATGATCTCCACGCCACCATCCTCCACCTCATGGGGCTGGACCACACCCGCCTGCGCTACCGCTACGCCGGGAGGGACTACCGTCTCACCGACGTACACGGCAATCTCGTCAAGGGCATCCTCGCATGAAGACCTCCCGTCTCGCCCTCGCTGTCTCCCTGTTCGCCCCCATCGTGTGGGGCGCACCACCCGCCCCCACCGCGGAGCAGATGGAGTTCTTTGAAACAAACATCCGCCCTGCCCTGCAGGAGCACTGTGCCGACTGCCATAGCGGCACCGCGGGCAAGGTGAAAGGCGGGCTGGATCTCGACACCCGATCCGGGTGGGAAAAGGGCGGCGAGACCGGCCCCGCCATCGTGCCAGGCGATCCGGAGTCCAGCCTCCTCATCACTGCCGTGCGGCGCATGGACAAGGACCTGGCCATGCCGCCCAAAAAGGAACTCCCCCGGAGCGTGGTGGAGCACTTCATCACCTGGGTGAAGATGGGCGCGCCTGACCCGCGAGTCGCCACCACTGCCAGCGCCCCTGCCGCTCCCGCCTCGGAGCGACCCGCGTTCGATCTCGCAGAGGCGAGGAAACAATGGGCCTTCCGCCCGCCGGAGCGCAGCACCGTGCCCGCCGTGAAACTCACCGCGTGGCCGCAGAATGAAGTGGATCGCTTCCTCCTGGCCGCCATGGAGGGCCGCGGACTGGCCCCATCTCCCGCAGCTTCTCCCGAGGTTCTGCTGCGACGGTTGACCTATGATCTGATCGGGCTCCCTCCCTCCTCGCAGGAGATTCAGGCCTTTGTGGAGCAGGCCAAGATCAATCGCCCACAGGCCGTGACCGGGGCGGTGGAACGCCTGCTGCGCTCCCCTCACTACGGCGAGAAATGGGGGCGACACTGGCTGGATGTCGTGCGTTATGCCGACTCACTTGATGCCCGGGGTCAGGGCAAGGAGGGTGATATCCTGGATGCCTGGCGCTACCGGGACTGGGTGGTTCAATCCTTTAACAACGACCTGCCCTATGATGAGTTTATCCGTCAGCAGGTGGCTGGTGACATCCTCGCCGCCCGCGACGGGTGGGATGCGAACAAAGTCGTCGCCACCGGTATGTACGCCATCGGCAACTGGGGCAACGGCGACAGCGACAAGCTGAAGGTGCACACGGACATCGTGGATGACCAGATCGATGTCACCACCCGCGCGTTCATGGGCCTCACGCTGGCGTGCGCCCGCTGCCATGATCACAAGTTCGACCCGCTCAGCACGGCGGACTACTACGCCATGGCCGGCTTCTTCTTCAGCAGCCACATTCTGGACAAGTTTGCCCACCCCACTGCCGGGGAGAAGATCATGCGCATTCCCCTGCTCTCCCCCCAGCAGCAGGGCCGTCGTGTGGAGCTCCAGCAACGCCTCGCCGTGGTGGACGCGGAGCTGAATCAGGGGCTTTTGCCGTTTGATTCCCAGGAGGCTCCGGTCAAGGGAGCCGTTGATGTCGTTTCCCTAAACCGGAAGGGCGCCTCCAATCCTTCACTGCTCGTGAACCGCTCCGGGCGTGAGGCCAGATTCTCCACCATCACCCTGCCTCCCGGCGCCGTCTCCGTACACCCCGGCCCCAAGAGCGCCGTCACCCTGGCCTGGCGGGCACCAGAGGACCTCACCGTCAATCTTCACGCGACGCTGACAGACGCCGATGCGCATTGCGGCGACGGCATTGAGTGGGTGGCCCGCATCGGAGAACGTGACCTGTCACGCGGCACCCTGGCCAACGGAGCCACGGCCAAGTTCGAGGCAACAGAAGTGTCCCTTACCAAGGGCAGCCTGCTCGCCCTCACCATCCTGCGCGGTCGCGAGTACACCTGCGACACCACCGCCGTGAACCTCCGCCTCACCAGCAAGGATGGTCGCACTTGGGATCTTTCCCGCGACTTCGCCACCAGCAGCACCATTGCCACCGGGCAGGGCTGGCTCGTCTGTGAAGGCGAGGGCACCCAACTGGTTTCCGAGCGAGCCTCGGATTCCCCGTTGGTCAAAGAACAGCAAGCCCTCCAGGCAGAACTGGCCGCCACCGACACCGCCATGTGTCACGGACTGCGTGAAGGCGGCATCCCCGGCACAAAGTACGAGGGCTTTCACGATGCCCAGATCCATGTGCGAGGCAGCTATGCCCGGCTGGCGGCACTGCAACGTCGGGGCTTCCCCGCCCTTCTCTCGAACGCTCAACCGTCCGCGCCGCAGGGCAGCGGACGTCTGGACCTCGCCCGCTGGATCGCCTCACCCGATCATCCTCTGACGGCCCGCGTCATGGTGAACCGCATCTGGCAGCACCACCTGGGGCGAGGCATCGTGGCCACGGCCAATAACTTTGGCAAACTGGGCACGCCACCCACCCACCCCGAGTTGCTGGATTGGTTGGCCCACCGGTTCATGGACAGCGGCTGGAGCATCAAGGCCATGCACCGGCTCATCTGCACCTCTGCCGCCTATCAACAGACGTCCATCCCCGACGAAGAGGTCCTCCGCCTCGACCCGGACAATGCCTTCTTCACCCGGCAGCACCGCATGAAGCTGTCAGCCGAGGAACTGCGCGACACCTTGCTCCTGGCCGGAGGAAACCTCGACCGCACCGTCGGCGGCATCTCCGTGAAGGAACTGCAAATCCCTCGCCGCACCCTGTATCTCACCGCCGTCCGCTCGGATCGCTCCTCCTTCCGCATGCTGTTCGACGGCGCAGATCCCAACACCGTGGTAGAAGCGCGCAACGACTCCGTCGTCGCCCCCCAGGCCCTTTGGCTCCTGAACCATCCTTTCGCCCTGGAGCAGGCTGCCAAACTGGCGCAACGACTTCCCGCAGAGGCAAAGCAAACCCCGGCGCAAGGGGTGACCTGGTTGTACCGCGAACTCTTCTCTCGCTCCCCTTCCCCAGCAGAGCTGCAACTGGCAGTTCAGTTGATTGGAGGAGATCAAACCGCTCCCGCCTCCTGGGAGACCCTCTGCCACGCCCTCATGTGCTCGAACGAATTTCTCTTCGTGGATTGAGGTCACAGGCACTCACGCCCCCCTTTGTGGTTCCCTAGATTCCAATCACCCCACCAGCGCTCCCGCCCCCCCTTTCGTCACCATTGTAGAAGAACCGTCTCGGTTCTTGTTCTCCCAACCACCCAGCACCCCCAAGAGCCGGGACGGCTCTTCTACCTTGCCAACGCAACGCCAACCGGATAAAAGGCCCCTCAGAGGTCGGAGGGCAGAGGGACGTACTTCGAGCGATCTTGGAAACAACACCTGGATGCGAAGCATC
>NZ_BATR01000149.1 GCF_000739655.1 Verrucomicrobium sp. BvORR106
AGCATCGAACCAGACCATCCGAACGGAGCAAAAGCACTCCGGACGCCAGACACGGTTCACGGAATCAACGCCCATCACCACCACCATCCACACACACACACACACCGTCCGGCGTCCCATCCGTGACGCAATACCTTGAACCCGAAATCCGGTGGTTCCGGTCGCTCCACTCCCTGCACCACCGGCTACTCTCCGACGTCCCTCCGGGACGAAAAGCAACCCGCGCCCCGATGCATCACATTTCGCACGACGCCCATTATCTCATCTCCCCCAAACCGTTCGCCCAGCACAACAGTCAGTCATTCAAATACTCTGCATTCGACACCATCACAGCATCAATCGCCCGCTGCTGCCCCACCAGGATCGCCTCCCCCCTCCCCGCCTCAGGAGGACCGAAGGTCCGGCATCATACCAGCCTGGGGTAACGCCCCAGGGTTCCATGATCAAGCATCCATCGAGGGCTGAAAGCCCGGCCTCATCAAACCTGCCCACGATATCCATCCCTGGCCGAAGCCCCAACTCCATCACTCCCGCCTCTCCCAAAAAAACAAAGTCCTGTGAAGGCAATCTTCACAGGACTCTGTAACTAACGATTATTCCTTTGTCTGCGGCCTTCAGGCTTCAGACACCTGCCTCGTTACTTCTTCTTGGAAGCTTTCTTGGCGGGTGCAGCCTTCTTGGCGGCTTTCTTGGCAGCTTTCTTTGCCATAGGTTTGTTCCTCGTTACTGGGTTGCTGGTTGCTGTTTTTGTCTTGGCCGCGGCAACCTTGCCTGCGCGCGCCGTCACGGCGGGCTTGGCACTTGCTTTACCACGGACAGCTTTTTTCGGAGCAACTTTGGAGCCATCCTGCTGCGCTTCTTCCTCCAATGCTGCCTGGGCTGCAGCGAGGCGGGCGATGGCCACGCGGAACGGGCTGCAGCTCACATAACTCAAACCAATACGGTGACAGAACTTAACGCTTTCTGGATCGCCACCATGCTCGCCACAGATGCCGAGCTTGATGCCGGGGCGCGTCGCGCTACCCTTCTCCACAGCGATCTTCATGAGGGAACCCACGCCCACCTGATCCAGGGTGGCAAACGGGTTCTGCTTGAAGACTTCGTTCTCTTGATAAGGCGTCAGGAACGCGCCCATGTCGTCACGGCTGATGCCAAGAGCGGTCTGGGTAAGGTCGTTCGTGCCGAAGCTGAAGAATTCAGCGGTCTCAGCGATCTCATCCGCCGTGATTGCACCACGGGGAACTTCGATCATGGTGCCGACCTGGTAGTCAATCTTCACCTTGCGCTCGGAAATCACTTCCTTGGCCACACGGTGCACGATTTCAACCTGCAAGTCGAGCTCCTTCTTGAAGCCCACGAGCGGGATCATCACTTCCGGCTTCACCTTGATGCCTGCCTTGATCGAGTCAGCAGCGGCCTCAAAGATGGCGCGGGCCTGCATTTCCGTGATCTCGGGGTACGCGATGCCAAGACGGCAGCCGCGGTGACCCAGCATCGGGTTGAACTCATGAAGCTGATGAATACGCTGAACAATGAACTCGCGGCTCATGCCCGTCTTCTTCATCGTGTCCTTCATCTCGTTCTCCTGGTCTTCCTTGGGAAGGAACTCGTGGAGAGGAGGGTCAAGGAGACGGATCGTCGCCGGCAGACCCTTGAGGGCCTTGAAGATGCCGGTGAAGTCTTCACGCTGATACGGAAGCAGCTTGGCGAGAGCCTTCTTGCGACCGGCTTCGTCGGTGGCCATGATCATCTCGCGAACGGCGTAGATGCGGTCCCCTTCGAAGAACATGTGCTCAGTACGGCAGAGGCCGATGCCCACGGCACCGAACGCAAGGGCGTTGGCCACCTGGTCAGGGCTGTCAGCGTTGGTGCGCACGGAGAGGCGGGACACCTTGGAACACCAGGTCATCAACTTGGTGAAGTTCAGGTAGTTCCGGCCCGCAAGGGCTTCCTTGTTGCCGTCCACGAGAGCCTGGGTGATCTCGGAAGGAGCGGTCGGCAGGTTGCCTTCGTACACGAAGCCGTTGGAACCGTCGATGGAAAGCGAGTCGCCTTCTTTGTAGGTCTTGCCACCCACGGTGAAGGTACGTGCTTCGTAGTCGATGCTCATGCCGGGCGTCTTGTCGGACGCACCGCACACGCACACCTTGCCCATCTGACGGGCGACGAGTGCAGCGTGGGAGGACACACCACCCTTGAGGGTGAGGATGCCTTCGGAGGCCAGCATGCCGCGGATGTCTTCCGGGGAGGTCTCGTTACGAACGAGGAGAACGCGCTCACCCTTGTCGCCAGCGGCTGCTGCACGGTCAGAGTTGAAGTAGATCTTGCCGGAAGCGGCGCCAGGACCGGCGTTGAGGCCGGAAGCGATCACCTTGGCGGCCTTGACAGCCTTGGATTCGAAGATCGGAGCAAGCACCTGCTCAAGCTGGTCGGCAGGAACACGCTTGATGGCGGTCTTCCAGTCGATGAGCTTTTCCTTCTCCATTTCCACTGCGAAACGCACAGCGGCAACGCCAGTGCGCTTGCCGTTACGGGTCTGAAGCATGAACACCTTGCCTTCTTGGATGGTGAACTCGAAGTCCTGCACATCTCTGAAGTGGGATTCCAGCACGCCGCGGATGCGGTCGAGCTCTTTGTACGGCTTCGGCATCACTGCCTGAAGTTCGGAAACCGGGCTCGGAGTGCGCACGCCGGCGACGACGTCTTCACCCTGGGCGTTGATGAGGAATTCACCGTAGAACACCTTCTCACCGGTGGCAGGGTCACGTGTGAAGGCAACGCCGGAACCGGAGTTGTCACCCGTGTTGCCGAACACCATGGCCTGGACGTTGACGGCGGTGCCCCACTCGTGCGGGATGTTGTACTTGCGGCGATAAACGATCGCGCGGTCGTTGTTCCAGGAGCCGAACACTGCGCCCACGGCGCCGTTAAGCTGGTCCCAAGGATTCGTCGGGAAGTCTTTGCCCGTGCGGTCTTTGACGAGCTTCTTGAAGAGAACGACGAGTTCTTTGTAGTCGTCCACGGTCAGGTGGGCGTCATCGACGTCGTCTTCGTGGTTGTCGTGCTTGAGCTTGTGGATGACAGCCTCAAACGGATCTTCGTCTTCATCAGGGCGCTTCTGCACGCCCATGACCACGTCGCCGTACATCTGGATGAAACGGCGGTAGCAGTCCCAAGCAAAACGCTCGTTGTTCGTGGCGGTGACGAGAGCCTGCACCGTCTGGTCGTTGAGACCGAGGTTGAGGATCGTGTCCATCATGCCTGGCATCGAGTCGCGGGCACCGGAGCGCACTGCAAGGAGCAGCGGCATCTTCTTGGTGTCGCCGAACTTGTAGCCCATGATCTTTTCCATGCCAGCCACGCCAGCTTCCATCTGCTTCTGCAGAATGGCAGGATAAGTTTTCTTGTTGTCGTAGTAGTAGGTGCAGACCTCAGTCGAGATCGTGTACCCGGGAGGTACTGGAAGACCGATGCGGCTCATTTCCGCGAGGTTGGCCCCTTTACCGCCCAGCAGCGCCTTCATAGAGCCGTTGCCGTCTGCTTTACCTGCTCCGAAGAAGTAAACGTATTTGGTTTTCTCCGCGCCGCCTTTGGTTGCTTTTTTTGCCATAGCTGATTCAGTCACTTTAACGGGACTGTGATGTTCGTGTGTGTTGGTTTGGTTCGATGCGTCTAGCCAAATTGAATTAATTTCGCAAGAGTATTGGGTTCACCTCGCCTGTCAATACTCTTTGCGCGTTAGTTGCAGCACTCAAAACGCCCCGTTTTGCCTCAAAAAAAAGTGACCTCCGCGAGCCCATTTTTACACATCACATCGTGTAAATTTTTTGATTCCTGTCCCGCCAGAGTTGCGACCCGTGATGGTCAACCCGGAGCGCTGAAGACAACTCAGGCTGGTCCCTCCTCCTCTTGATTCGCCTCCCGTCATTTCCAGCGGTCCCAGCCCCCTGCCCCCTTTGACCAACCGTACGCGCTCGCCGAGCCTCGCCAGGTGAGCTCCCGCCGCCTGCACCAACACCACCGCCACTCCTTGGGCGAGCGCCAGAACATACCCCCCATAAATTCCCCTGTTGACGGTTTTCACGAAATTCCAGTATTCTGGACATTGAAATCAAAGTCCCCCGCTTCGCCACGAACCTGCGCGCGGGCCGGGCTCCCCATTTCCGTACATAATAACAGAGCCATAGATACCGCTAGCATAACCGCCACCCCTGCCAGACTGAACTGACCCCCAATACACATCCATCCATGAAGACGCTGAAACCCGTCGTGCGCCTGAAGCACGGATTCACCCTGATCGAAATGCTGGTCGTGATCGGCATCATCGCCATCCTCGCCACCATCGCCATTCCTACCGGAAACATCGTGCTGAGAAAGGCACGTGAACTCCAGGCCAAGACGGCCATGAAGGGGCTGGAAATCGCCATCAAGGGCTACCAGACTGAGTACAATCGCTACCCGTTGGCCGGCGCAGAGGCCGCCGACACGAAAGTCTATGACACCAGCGACGCTGAATCGGGTGGCGCCCTTCTGGCGGCTCTCCTGGCAACCGATACCACGGCCAATCCTCGCAGAGTACGCTTCTATGACCCGCCGCCAGCCAAGAGCGGAGCGAACGGCTACGACAGCAAAGCAGGGACTCTCACCGACCCCTGGAAAAATGGCTACATGGTGCAAGTTGACTATGATGGCGACGGCTTGATCGCCGATCCGTTTAATGAAGGCGAGACGCTCTCCTCAGGCGTGATCATTTATTGCAACGGTGCTGACGGAAATGCCGGCACCGGCGGCGCAAAGTCAGACGACATCAAGTCCTGGCAGTAGTCAGCCAAGCACCTCCCCCACCGCATCGGAGTTCGCTTTAAGTTTTTAATCCGCCGTGGAGTTCGTCTCCACGGCGGATTTTTGTTGGGCCCATCCCCCTGCAATTCCCGGCCTCCGTTCGCAGCAGGGCCCCGCAATCCCACAATTTTCCAGTTGCACATTCCACCGCCCGAGCCATGATCCCCTCCCGGTTATTTTCCGTGGTTTTAGACACGGGCTGTAGCGCAGTCTGGTAGCGCGCTTCGTTCGGGACGAAGAGGTCGTGGGTTCGAATCCCGCCAGCCCGACCACTTGGCAGATCAAGCCAAGTCTTGAGGAAACTCGCAAAAGCGTTTCCCCGCCAAGGAGGAGAATCCGCTCCACCCGCTTGGCCGTCGCCGCCTTCGGCAAGTGCTGGTTCTGCTCCGGATTCAGGAAATAATCTGCACGCCACCCCTGCGCCCGGATTTCGTTCCTCCCCGGGCTCAGACACGAGAGCGCATGCTTCAGGACGATGGCAGGACTGGCAGCGAGTTTCGACAAAATTTCGTCCGAAAACGCCAAGTCATCGCGCTCTGGTTTCTATAGGACTTAACGACGAATCGCCGACTCACCATCACCGGTTGGCCCTCACCAAGATTCGTCCTATGAGCAAAACTATCCTTGTCTTGTTGGCCGCCGCCGCTGCGCTGTGGTTGAACCCGCCGAAAGCTGGAGCCTTTACGCATCCCGGCACCCCGCTGACAAACACCGACCTCATGGCCCTCAAGGCAAAGGTCTCTGCGGGTGAGCAGCCTTGGAGAGCAGGGTACGATGCCTTGGCCGCCGATTGGCGGTCTCAGCTCACCTACAACATGCAGGGCCCCTTCGCTAACGTGAGCCGCAGCCCTAATGTGAACCTGAACCAATGGCGCAGCGACATGACTGCGATCTGGAATCTCGCGCGCATGTGGTACTTCACCGGGAACGAAGCGTACGCGCAGAAGGCGCACGACATCCTGCTCGTGTGGGCCACCACACAGACATCCTTTACCGGCGGGGAATCCCCACTCGACCTCGGGGACTACGCCTACCGCTTCGTGGGCGGCGCGGACATCCTGCGCGGCACGTGGCCAGGCTGGACGGAGGCAGACACCACCACCGTGAAGAACTACTTCGGCAACGTCCTGCTGCCCGCCACCAATCCGTACGGTGAAAGCATGTACGGTGCCGCGAACAAGGGAGCACTGGCCCTCGTGGCCGGAGGATTGATCTCCATCTTCAACGACGACACCGCCAGGCTCAACACCATCGTGTATCAGCTTCGCTCGCTTGCACACATTGGCCTGCGCAGTTCCAATGACCTCGGCATGTTGGGCGACTCTCTTCGCGACCAGGGCCATGCCCACGGGCAGCTCTTCTCGTTGGCCATGCTCGCCGAGGCCCTCTGGAAGCAGGGCATTGACGTCTACTCTGACTACAACAACCGCCTACTCGCAGCTGGCGAGTATTTCGCGCGGGTGAATGACCTAGGCCCCACGCCGTTTCTCCCCTTCGGCACGACCGATGCCTACTACACTGCCGACAACACCAATCGAGGCTGGGGCGGAGGGCACATCGCGCTGCACCTCATCCACGGTGCCTATGTCGTCCGCAAGGCTCTCCCCGCACCCCACATCGCCCTGAGACGCCTCGAGATGCCCGTGGATGGAGACAGCTTCATGTTTCACAAGGCGGCTGACACCTCCATGGCCACTCCGGCGGCGACGCTGCCAATCCCTTCCACCACCTCCATCACCGCAGGGTTGACCGATTCCGAAATTGGGAGCGCTACGCCAGTCGGTGGAAGCTCCTACTCCGGCGGCACTTGGACGGTGCAGGGCGCGGGCAGTGAAATGTGGGCCGCGAATGACAGCTGCCACTTCACCTATAAAGCGGTCACCGGTGACTGCGCCATCATCGCGAAAGTCGAGTCGGTGCAGAACACGAGCCTCTCCGCCAAAGCCGGCGTGATGATCCGCACTAGCCTCACCGGGGGCACGCCCCGGGCATGGATGGCCGTCACCCCGCGAGTTCAGGCGGAACAAAACATGCCAGGTCTGGCCGTGTATGGCGGGACGAACTACGGCAACAAAGCCTTCAACATCGCCAGTCCCTCGTACTGGGTGAAGCTCGAACGCTTCGGGAACATCATCACCGGCTACGTCTCTCCCGATGGCACCAACTGGGCGGCCACCGATGTCGGCCGCTACGACAACATGCCGCCCACACTCTACGTGGGCCTCACGGTCTGCTCCGTTGTGAATGGCACGTTGAACACCGCCACGTTCAGCAACGTCCAGATTACCGGCGGCGACGGTAGTGCGCCGCTCCTCGCTCCCGCCGCGCCCGTCGCCCTCCTGGCCGCTCCGGGCGAGCATGCCGTCCCGCTGCGCTGGCAACCATCGTTCGGAGCCACCAGCTACACTGTAAGGCGCGCCACCTCCAGCGGCGGTACCTACACGCCCCTCGCATCGGGCATCACCGCCACCAGCTACACCGACACCACAGTGATCAATGGGACGACCTACTACTACGTGGTCACCGCCTCCAATGCTGCTGGCACGAGCAGCCATTCCCCCGAGGACAGCGCAACGCCGCAGATCCCCATGGTGAACATCGCCTTTAACGGCACAGCCAACGACAGTGCCAACAACCCCAATGGCACCCAGGGAGCCGCGAAGGCCTTCGACCGGAACCCCGCCACCAAATGGCTCACCACCGCACCAGGCTGGCTGCAATATGACTTCGGCACAAATAACCCGCAGACTATCAAGCGGTACTCCGTCACCAGTGCCAATGATGTGCCCGCGCGCGACCCCAAGGACTGGCAACTTCAGGCTTCCAACGATGGCGCCCTCTGGACCACGCTCGACATCCGCAGTGGTCAAACCTTCGCCACTCGCTACCAAGCCCTGGCTTACGCAGTCTCCAGCCCAGGCTCGTATCGATACTATCGACTGAATGTCACCGCCAACCAAGGTGACGTCTCGACGCAGCTCGGTGAGTGGGGGCTCTCCAGCGACCAGGGCCAGACGATCCCGAATGGCACCTACAACGTCCTCAGTCGCAGGAGTAACAAGGCTCTCACCGCCTCGGCTGGCGGGACGTCGAATGGCACGCCCCTTGTCCAATGGAGTCTCACCGGCGGGCAGGAACAACAGTGGTCATTCACCCACTTGGGAAATGGCCAGTATCAAGTGCTCGGCGCTGGCAGCAATAAGGTGATGGACGTCTCCGGCGTGAGCACCGCCAACGGCGCTGCCATCCATCTCTGGAGTTGGCTCAACGGCAACAATCAGAAATGGCTCATCACTCCCAGCGGCGATGGCTTTTTCAAGATTACCGCTGTGCACAGCAACAAGGTTGCAGATGTGAACGCTGGAAGCACGGCCGACGGCGCATCGGTCATCCAGTGGCCCTACAATGGCAGCATGAATCAGCAGTGGTCGATCACCACCGCACCCTGATTGACCTTGCCTGCGGCTGCGCCCGACTTCATCGGGCGCAGCCGCCGTGGGATGACATGACACCACCTTCGCCCCATCTCCTATGCGCTTCAGATTCTTCGCCATCGCAACACCGGCACTCGCGATGGCGGCATTGGCACTCATCATCCGTATCAGCGAAGACTCGAATGCACCACCTCCACCTCCCATCACCAGACCTTCAGGCCCGTCATCTGAGTTCCAAAGAGAGTCCCACACAAAAACCAGACGTGGACTCGTAGAGAGATTGGCTGATGCCCCTCACGCGGCCTTGGAATGGCTGCTCCAAAAGTCTGGTTCAGAGGAGCGCTCACGGCTTGGTACCGATCCGCATTTGCAGTCGGCGGTGATTGACGCTGCCAATCGCCTTGTTCTAAGAACGCATCCGCAATGGGGCAAAGAAGATCCGGTCATCCTTGAAAACTTTGTCCAGCTGTGGGCCGGAGCAGACCTGAACTCAGCCTACGATTGGGCTCATGAGATCCCTGTCGGCCCCGTGCGAGATCGATTGATGACCCGCATCGCGTTTGCGGCGTCTCAAAGTGACCCGCCGTCGGCAGCCTGGCTGGTAGTGGAGGAAGTTCCGCCAGGGCCTCTCCATGAGGAGGCGGTCGTGATGGTCGTGCATCAATGGGCCCTTCAGGACCCTGACTCCGCCACGGCGTGGGTGGACCAGTTCCCCAACAACTCAATTCGCGATCGCGCCCGCCGCGAATTGGAGGGGGTGATTTCTTATCGCCGAGCCGGTTTGGCCGCACCCTAGGGGAAAGCGACAAAGGTTCCCGCAACTTCGGGCTGGGTGCGCCCTCCGTCTGCGCGCCCCTGCGGCGAATAAGTTTTGTCCAGGACCACCCCGCCCCACATCTCACAGGGGCGCAGGCTGACCATGCCCGCGGAAGTTTCGCGCTCCGGCGTCAACTCATTGCAGGGTTTTGGAACTGAACCTCGTAGAAACCTGACGGGCGAACACGCATGGAAACTCATCCCTCCTTGACTACCAGCGAGTCCCTGTCGATTTCTTCAGCCATCACGCCCTTCTACACCACCTCATCACTCCCTATGAGAATCGTCACCATCATCGCGCAAATCACCCTGGCCATCGCAATGGCGTTTGGCGGCTACAAGCTGTATGCGTGGCATCAGGCTCACCCCGGCGCGAATGACCCCGTGGAAGTCGTTGTGCAAGCACCGTCCTCCGGCCTCACACCGCAGCAAGAAGAGGCTCAAGAGGTCATCAAGCAATGGATGAAAGACAACATCCGCGACCGCAGCGCCTCGATTGGCCGCTGGAGCCAAGTGGTGCCGGTACATGGACGCAGTTGCGTGGTGGCCTCGATCGAAGGCAAGCTGCGCTCTGGCAAGAAGCTGATCCGCACCTATGTCTTCGAGTACCAGGGCAAGGACCTCCACGACATCAAGGTTGGAGCAGAGTATCTTGAGGCCCTCGCCAGTGAGGCTCGCTCCGCGACCACGACCGAGCAAGACGTCGCTATCAAAAACACCATCGAGCATCTGAAGCTGCTCATCGCGCAAGTGGGCAAGGACGATTCACCCATGTGAGCCGTCAGCCTTTCCCTTGCTGAGGTTCACGGAAGCACGGATCACGCGCTTAGACCTTGGTTCCGCCAGGACGTTTCGCAACCCTGTTCGCCCCCCGTGCAACTGACTCCCCTCACTCCCGCGGACCACGATGCCACGGCTAGCCTTCTGCACCGATCGCTCGTTCATTGGTATGAGACCCGGCTGCGCCAGGGGGCCAGATTCGGTGACCGCCCCGAGCCTTTTCGGATCTTTCCAGAGGTCTATGAAGCCCTGGACCCAGGGCACGCGGTCGCCGTGAGAGATGAGGCCACCGGTCTCCCGGTCGGCGTTTGTTTCATCCATCCCAGGGAAACGCACGTCTCCGTCGGCATTGTGGCGACAGACCCGGATTCCTCCGGCCGCGGCACCGCCCGGATGATGATGGAACACGCCGCCTCAATCGCTCGGGAGCGCAATCAACCCCTGCGATTGGTCTCCAGCGCGCTGAATCTGGATTCCTTCTCCCTGTACACGAAGCTGGGTTTTGTTCCCCACACCCTGTATCAGGATATCCTTTTTAATGTCCCAGTCGAAGGCCTGGCAGGGACACCACCTGCCAGGGTGGCCCACGTAAGAGCCGCCCAGACACAGGATGCCATTCGCATGGCCAACCTGGAGATGGAGTTGCAGGAGATCCGCCGGGAGCAGGACATGCACTTCTTCCTGAAGAACGAAGTCGGTTCATGGAAATGCCTCGTGCTGGAGAATGAGAACACTGGAGAGCTGGATGGGTTCATGGTGTACAGCGTCCACCCCTCCTTCCGCATGACCGGCCCCGGCGTGGCCCGCGATGAATCGGCAGCTGCCGCCCTCCTGTGGGCAGCGCTCGATGCCCAGCGCGGAGACGCCACGGTGCTCCTCGCGCCCTGTCTGGCCGGGGGCCTAGTCCGCACGCTGTACCGTTGGGGCGGGCGCAACGTGGAGCTTCACACGGCCCAGATCCTTGGCCCAGTTCCCCAGACCAAGGGGCTGGCCTTCCCAACCTTTCTGCCCGAGTCCGCATAGCCCCACCTTCCCATGCGCAAGCTTTCAGCTTCTTGGTTGCCCACCTTCCTGATCGCAACCGGGCTTACCCTGGGGATGGCACCTGCGTCACAAGCCAGCGCAGAGGGCACCACACGGATCATTGAGCTGAACGAGCTTCCCCTGCTCTTCGCCGATGACAGCGGCATCGCCGCCAGTTCTGGCGTAGTCCGCACCATCCACGCCGCGAAAACACGACCCGCGCCTGTCCTGGAGCCAAAACTCCCCTGGGAAGGCAGTCGTGTGTACGTGTACGGCTCCGTGTACTACGATCAAAACGCCGACCGGTTCTCGCTCTGGTACCTGGGGCATCCCGAGCCCGACGCCAGCGGCAAGGAACCGCGCGTCCCAGGATTTCGCAAGGGCAAGGGCGACGTGGTCCTCTACGCCACCTCCCGGGATGGCCTGGAGTGGGAGCGTCCAGAGCTCGGGCTGCACAGCTTTCAAGGATCCAAGGCCAACAACATTGTCTTTGACCTCCACAGCGCCAGCGTCCTGCACGACCTGAGGGAGAAGGATCCCGCCAGACGTTACAAGATGCTGGGCAGTCGCGTCGGTGCCTACTACGCCGCCGTCTCGCCAGATGGGCTCACCTGGCAGCGCCATCCAGATGACAATCCCATCCTGACCGCCTCGGACAACATCAGCCTCACCCAGGATCCCTTCACGGGTGAGTACCTCGCCTATCATCGACGTCCCTCCACCAAGAACGGCCGTTGCGTTTGGCTCTCCCGCAGTGTGGACTTCAACATCTGGAGCAAGCCGGAACTCGTCTTCGCTGCCGATGCCATCGACAACGCCTGGGCCCGGAATCCCGGCGAGAGGACGGAGGTGAACAACCTCTCCGTATTTCCTCATGCTGGCGGCTTCCTCGGCCTGCCCACCCTCTTTCGAGTCCTCATCCCCACTCGACCGGCCGAGAGCCTCACTCACGGCCAGAGCGGCACCGATGGCCTCGTCGATGTCCAGCTCATCACCAGCACCGATGGCACCCACTGGCAGCGCACCGAACCTCGCCTGCCGGTGATCCCAAGAGGCGCGCCTGGACGTTTTGACGCTGGCTCCATCCTCGGCGTCTCCAGCACGTGGGTGCACGTGGGGGATGAGACCTGGGTGTACTACACCGCCCTCACCACCAGCCACGGTGCCCCCATCCCTCCCAAGCGCAACGCCATCGGCCGCGCTGAATGGCGACGCCACGGCTTCGCCTCGCTAGATGCCGGTGAAACCGGACGCGTGGAAACCAAGCCTCTCAGGCTGCGCGGCAGTGCATTGATCATCAACGCCAACGCCACAGGTGGCGAGCTCCGCGTCGCCTTGCTGGAGGCTGATGGAACGGCCATCGCTGGGCATTCCGCCGACGAGTGCGAGGTTTTAACTTCGGACGCAACCCAATGGAAAGCCCGCTGGAAAGGCGGCCCTCATGCCTTGCCCACCGATCGCCCCGTACGCGTCGTGGTGACGATGAAGCAGACCCGGTTGTACAGCATCTCAAGCAAGACCACGTCGCCTCCGTAGCAGAGCGGGTCGTCCGAACGCCACGCTTCCGCACTGCGACTGAGCCGGACGACACGTCCGGACTACCTCCTAACGCGATGCTGCGAGGTAGCCCGACGGTCTCCGTCGGTTCGGCGAGCAAAGGAGGCGACGAAAATCACCCAGCGCGATCTGATCGCCCAACATTCGCTCCGCCCTCGCGCTTTGCGCGCATCCCACCGAGGCAACTTGGTGACAACAGTCGATGCTCTACTCCGGAGGAGTTGCGGCGGTAAAAATCGACCAATGCACTCAAGATTGATCATCCCGTTTTGCCAAGACGGGCTCGGACTCCGGCTCAATCACCACTGGAACAGCCGGCGTCTCCGATCCGCGAATCCCCTTCCAGGTGGCCACCACAGCCGCCATCAAACCCAACATCGGCAATGTCCCGCCCCCGTTCTTCAATTCCCGGGAAGCACCGATGAGGATATAGGCAACAATGATGAGGAAGCAGACCAGAAGGGCTAGCACAGTGCGGTTCATATGATGTGTAGGTGTTTGGAGTTGTGCTGAACCATCGACTGATTGCCAACCTGCCAACAGTGCACATTTGAACATCACATCAATTTAGACTCACGGCAGTCTTGTTGGAGTAAATTTTACACCCGTCGTTTTGCAAAGCGCGACACCGCACAAGACCAGATCAACATTTCACCTGCATCTTGGCCTTGGTGAACTCCCCTCGCACCGAATGGTCCATGAGGACTCGCAAGGAGTAGATCAGGACGCCAGCTCGAAATGCCAGGGCAACCACGCTCAACATATCAACATGCGGCAAGCCGCTGATGACCTGTATCCCTACCCATATCAGGCACACTGCAAGCCAACCTTTCCGGGCCCACTCGCGGCAACGGAACAGCCCAAACGCTGACACCACGCCAGCTAGAGCCAGCAGAAATCCACCAATGAGGACTGGCAATTCTGCCGTAACGGCCTTCGCAGCGATCTTCGCCAGTGATTCGTCGGACACGAATTCGCCAAATTTGTAGGAAATCTGCTTCTGTATCACATAGGGCAGAGTTGCCACACTCACCAACCCGAGCGTGCTCAACACCATCGCAATCCAAGCGAGTCTCTTGATTTTCTGAATGGCCATAGGAAATGCATTCACAAACGCTCCAAGGGCCCGGCGTCATTCAGGGGGGAGATAATGTCTTGGGCGCTTGGTGGCAGTAATGCCACTTCAGAAGGGCCGAAGGCCCGGCGTGATACCCAGCCTTGGGCAACGCCCAAGGAATAGATGCCCCATTAGCCCTTGAGGGCTGTAGGCCCGGCCTCATCAAACCTGCCCACGACGAGCATCCCTCAATGACGTCGGGCCTACAGCCCTCAACATCTTAAACTAGCGCCAACCTTGGGCGCTGCCCAAGGCTGCCATCACTCCGGGCTTTCAGCCCTCAGCTCCTTCGCAAAAGGGAGGTCATCGGCCTCGCCACTTTTTCCCTGATGGCAATGGCTGCTAAGCGGAATCAGTCGCGCAACCTTGCCGCCCCCACGCAAGTTCGAGGAATATCGCTCATTCCACGAAGTCGGCGATTCACGCACCCACCGCAGCACTTGCCTCCACGATCCTACATGCAGACTTCCTCTACGTAGACTTCAAACTTCGTCTGCCCGTCCCGAGTTTCAATCCCAAACGGAAACTCCGTATCGATGACACATCGCTCCATCCCCCTCTCGTCGACCCATTTCCTCACGATCTGACACTTCATGGATGCTGGCACGGGGAACTCGGCATCGCCCCCCAAAGGCTCCCTGCAAATCACGGGCTCTTTTTCCACGAAGATCCACTCGAGACCGTTTGCATCACGAAGGATGAACTCCACCCACCCAGGAAAGATATGTTCATCAACAGTCCGGAGGACCTGCACCCTAACGTCGGCAAACTCAGTCATCGGTTCGATACTAAGGGTCCAGGGGCTACCAATCTATCGGTCGCTCTGTGCCCTCTGCGTCTCTGTGGTTAATCTTATCTCCCGCCGACCTCACCTCACCTCACCACCGGCAGCACGATCTGCGAGGGCCTCCCTGCATTGTGATAGATCGTATTGGTCGCCACCACCATCCGCCGATTTCCGTTCAAGGGCTCGCCCGTATTGGGATTCACGTCAAATCTGGGGAAGTTGCTGCTGGAGATGTCCACCCGGATGCGATGCCCTTTCTTGAAGATATTGGAGGTGGGATAGAGCTTGATCGTCACCGGATACACCTCTCCCGGTACCATGAACTTTTCCTGCTTCAGTGACTCCCTAAACCGGGCCCGGACGATGCCATCCGTGAGGTTGAGGTCGAAACCGTCCGGCCAGTCAGCGCTGGCCGGGTACACATCCACCAGCTTGGCGGTAAAGTCCGTGTCCTTCGCGCTGGAAGAGATCCAGAGCTTCACCTCGATCTCTCCCGTCACCTCGGTATCCTGGGTCAGAGGTTCGGTCTGAAACACCAGCACATCCCGCCGGGCCGACAGCGGCACCGGCTTGGGCCAGTTCCAGAAGGGCTCCCCTCCCCGCTGGTTCCACGCCCCCTGCTGCATGATACCGTCGGCGGAGGAGATGTTCCCGCCCAAGGTGGGCACTGGATTCTGCGGATCAAAGTCATAGCTCGTCGCCGAGGCGGTAGCCGTTGGTGCCTCCGGGCCCAGCGCGCCGGTTTCATGCAGGTACATCGGCGTCGCCACGGCCCGCGCCAGCGGCCACTCCTTTTCATCGCGCCAGGCACCGCCATGGCGCAGCATCCCCTTCTCATTCTTCCCGCCGTCACCGGTCCCCATCACAAAGATCCGCACCTTGCTGGCAAACGGTGCCGCTGTGCCCACGGCATTGCTCTGGCCCTTCATCCAGTGGTCGAACCATTCCCGACGCCAAGCCCACTCATCCTTGATCGCGGCTTCATCACCGAAATCCACCTGCCCATGCGCACTTTTGCTCTGCTGACCATGGATCCACGGCCCCATGATGAGGTACACCGAGCTCTTCAGCGTCTTCGAGAGCGCCGCATAGTTCGCAGTCGTGTTTCCCGCCCAAGAGTCATACCAGCCACCGACAAGATACACCGGGATGTCTTTGTACTTGGTCGGATCCGCCAGGATGTTGGCTGCAGCCCAGAATTCATCATCCACCCCGTGGTTCATCGCCTCCACCAGCCAGTCCTCATACTCGGGGGCGAGCTTCAAAGGGGTAGCGCCACGACGCAGCGGCAGATAAGGCAGGTACGCCGTCCTGTTTTCAGCCAGTGCCTTGAGCTCCGCCGCCACGGCCGGATCCCGCCCAGGCATACTACCTCTCCCGGCATTGAGCAGGATCCAGTTCCAGAACCGCATCTCAAACGCCCCCGCATTGCGCATGCTCTGACGTCCCATGTTCGAGGCCGCATCCACCGGGATCACCGTTGCCAGTTCTGGCACATCCGCCAGTGCCATGGTGTGCTGAGTGCCACCCACGTAAGAGGTGCCGATCATCCCGATGCGGCCGTTCGACCAAGGCCGCTTGCCAATCCACGCCGCACAGTCTTTGCCATCCGCACCATCATCCGTGAGGAATCGCCACACCCCTTCTGAACCGTATCGACCGCGAGTGTCCTGGGCGACAAACGCGTAGCCATGGGCGGCAAAGTAAGTGCCCGCCTTCTTCGCCCCCGTTTTGTCATAGGGAATGCGGGTCAAGATCACGGGCAAACGCTCTTGCTGCTGGCCCGGAGCCACCGCGGGGAGGTACACGTCCGTGGCCAGCTTCACCCCATCTCGCATCGGCACCATCACATTGACCTGCACCTCCACCTTGGGTTCCGCCGCGGTCTCGGCGGACACGTGCGCCACGCCGACCACGCACATCCCATAGATCGCCGCGACGTACACAGCGGCCTTTGTTCTCCTAAAACCCAAGAATCCTGTACCCATGGGTTGCCAGTACGGAGCAGTACCGCAAGGTTTGCAGAAACCGTCACGAATTGACCGACTTGCGGCACAAAGCATGACGGCATGCTCCGCACGGACGCAGCGCCACTTCAACAAAATCCATTCGCGTCACAGTTGGCCGGGTGAGATCATTTACTATTGTCCACTTCGCACCGGGCACGACATGACTGACCCTGATTTTCAAAAACTCATCGAACACCTGGCGGGTGAATCCCCGCCGGAAGAGGTCTTCGAAAGCCTGGACCCCGCCGACCTTAGCTTGGAACAGCGGAAGGAGCTGGCGCTCTTTCTCCGAACGCAGACCCTGATCAAGCAGGAACTGGCCGGAGGCGAGGCCTTCGTGCGTCGCGTCATGACTTGGGCGGATGAATCCGGCAAAGATGCCTTCACCGCCAAGGTGATCGATATGCGGAGCAAGGACCGCCCGTCCAAGAGCGCCTCCCGCTCCCTGGCCCCCTGGTGGGTCGCCTTGGCGGCCTGCATCGCCGCCGCTGCCTCCTGGTGGCGCCCCGCCTCTGAGCCTACCGGACCGGCACTCGCAGCCAACACCACGAGCAACGCGGTGGCCGTGCTGGTGGATGAACTGGATGCCTCCTTCGCGGATGGACGCTCGCCCCAGAAGACCGGCTTTGCCCCCGGCGCTTACAAGCTGGAGAACGGCCTCGCCCATGTCCGCATGATCAACGGCACGGACCTCGTGCTGAAGGCCCCGGTGGCCTTCCACATTGATGACCCCATGCGCGTCCGCCTGCAGACCGGGGATATGCGCGTGGTCGTGCCAGATACTGCCCACGGCTTCATCGTCGCCACCGAGGGCGTGGACTATCAGGACCTGGGCACCGAGTTCGGCGTGAGCGCCGGTGAATCCGGCACCAGTCAGATGCACGTCTTCGATGGTCAGGTGGACGTTCTCAAGACGGACGGCACCAAGATCGAGTCCGTGACCTTGGGCCAAACCGTCGCCTTCGCCCAAGGCAACCTCTCCGCTGCCCCAGCTCCGGACAAGGACAAGTTCCCCAGCGCCAGTGAGATTGGCATGCGCCGCTGGCAGCAAATCAGCCAGGGCTGGCGGGACGATCCCACCCTCCTCTGCTACTACTCCTTCCAGAAGAACCCTGAGTCCCCTCGCGAACTGCAGGATATCAAGACCAGCGGCGTCCCTCTGGCCGCCCAAGTCTCCGGCGCCCGCTGGGTCACCGGCCGCTGGCCGGGCAAGGACGCCCTCTTCTTTGACCATGATGACGATCAGGCCATCGTGGACATCCCAGGGGAGTACACGCAGCTCACGGTGGCCGCTTGGGTCCTGCTGGACCGCTACGACTTCCCGAACAACGCCATCTTCGCCTCCGACGGTTGGGAGGCCAAGGACTTCCACATGAACCTCAATGGGCAGGGGCGTCTCTTCGGTGGCACCTACCCGCGCACCACCTACAGCCAGCTCACAGATGATGTGGTACAGCCTGGCGTGTGGTCCCTCGTCGTCATGGTGGCCAATGAAGATCAAAAACGCACGGAGGGCTGGATCAACGGCCGGCTGGCGTTCACTGGCAACATGATCAACGTCTGGGGCATCCGCCCCGGCCGGTCCCGCATCGGCGGCTGCAACCCCAAGCCGGGTGAAGGCAACCCGGTCCGCACGATCCGCGGTCGTATCGACGAGCTCTTTGTCTGGAAACGCGCCCTCACCAAGGACGAAATCCACCGCCTGTACGAGGAGGGTCGCCCCTCCCTGCTGGAGGTCTCCCGTCCTGCCGCGTCCTCCCAGTAGTGCCCGCCTTGATATCTCACCCTCACCTCCATGCCCCTGATTCCCGTCGAAACCCTGCAAAGGGCCCAAGCTGGCGAGCTCAAGGCTCAGGCTGCGTTTGTCCAATTCTACCAGCGGGAGGTGCGGGCCTTTGTGTCCATGCTCACCGCCGATCTCGCCTCGGTCGATGACCTGGCGCAGGAGACCTTCTTGAGAGCTCTGGACCGGCTCGACCGCATTCAGCAACCCGAGAGCACTGGCGCCTTCTTGCGCGGCATCGCCCGCAACGTCGCGCTGGAACATGCCCGCCGCTATCGACGTCAGTCCGAGCGGGCGCAGAAGTTTGTGCGCCTCATGGAGGACCTCGGTCCCGGAGACGAGTCCCAGGACGACTGGTGGTCAGACGATACCGAGCTCACTGGAGCCCTGAAGACCTGCATGGGCACCCTCCCGGAAAAGTCCCGGTCCATTTTGGATTGGCGCTACCGCGAGGAGTGCGACGCCACCGAGATCGCCGCCCGCCTCGGCACCACCTCCACCGCCATCCGCGCCACCCTCAAGCGCGTGCGCGTGAGTCTCTGGCAGTGCATTCGGGGCAGGTATGAGACGGCTGGAGTGCGAGGGTGAGGCAGGGGCTCTTGCCAGTCTAGACTGGAGCACGAGGCCCGCACTTTATGGCGGCTGCCCATCTCCCAGGATTTGTTGCCGATAGCCCCGCAGGCCGGTGATATCCATTCATGTCCATTTATGTCCAATTCACCTCCACCCACAAGCCCCTTACGTTAAACGGGTTGCGGCAAATCGAGCCAATTAGGCACTTCGCCACATCGGCAGGTACCATTGTTGCGAAATCGTCGAATTCTCCGTCAACACCTTGCACCGAGTCCATCCCGTGTGTAAGCGTGGAGGTTCGCGCCTTTCGAGGCGCTCAAAGCCGCCCCCGTTATGCCCAGCGCCGCTGAAGTTGAATCATTTTTGGCCCCTATAGATCCAACCATCATCGCCGCGGCCAGGGCGTTAGTGGAGAAAGGTCGAGTCCGCCTGGAAGGCAACACCCACCAGTCCATCGAGGGCCGGGTGAAGACTGAGGAAGAAACCGTCCGTGTCCAACTCGTTCGCAAGGGCCTCCTCTGGGAGTCCGACAGCGATACCGAGGACGAGGACCTCCACAATCTGGCCGCCTGCGCTGTGATGCTGGAGTCCGAAGGCCAGCCAGAAAGCGATGTGGCCGCCACCGTGCCGGAGAAGACCCTGCACGAGATCGTGGAAGACAAACTCTCCCGACAGCTCACTCCGTCGGAAGAGCAGTACCTTGCCAAGGTGGAGAAGCGGTTCGAGCGCTACCGTACCCTCGGAGAGATCCACGACCACGACCTGGTGCGTCTGAACTCCCGCTGGCCCATCCAGAGCTACGATCCGCTCAAGCTCTGGCCCGAGCCACCCCAGGACGTGCTCGAGTTCTGGAACTATCTGGCCGCCGCCCTCCTGGAGCGGAAGCTGACCTATCCCGCCTTCCTTGAGAACGTCACCGACCTGCCCGGAACCCGCGCACGCCTGCAGTCCTGGCGCGAGCAGGAGGATCTGCCCCGCTGGGCCGAGCGGATTCGCGAGTTCTCCCAGCGTGAAGCCCCCCAGCCTGTTCAACGGGAGCTGCGCCTTCTCATCACCCCCTCTGAGGCACGATTCCAGATCCGCAGCCCTGAAGCGGAAGACGCCGCCTGGCACAATCTGGCCGATGCGGAACTGGAGAAACTGCTGGAACTGGAGCGGGCCAATGCCCTGCGACTGCCAGTGAACTCCAGTCTCATTTTCTCCTCAGCGACCCGCTGGCTGCGGGACCAAACGCGGCCCATCATCCGTCTGGAAGACCTCACCCCCGCCCAGTGGCTGGCCAGCCTGCTGGCACAACCGGAGCTGGGCACCCATCTGGTCACGCTGGATGAAGCCCCCTTCCACCGCCCGGCTGAGCCCCTGCGCTGGCAGGCTGTGGAAAAGGTCACCCCCACCGGCCGCACCCAGTCCATCACGCTGCGTCTCTTTGACGGGAACGGCATCGAGCCCCCCAAGCCGTTGCGCTATCTGCCGGCCGCAGAGCCTCTCTATCTGGGCTCCGATACTATTTTCCACGGCCCGCCGTCCTTTGAGGAGGGCACCACGGCCCAGACCAGCATAGAGATCCCGGTGGAGGCCCTCTCCACGGAGGAAGGCATCCGGTTCTTGGAAAAACTGGACGTCCCCCTGCCCCCCAGCCTGGCCGCACGGGTGACACGCGAGACATTCAAGGTCCAGCTGAGCGCCCGCTGCCTGCCCAAGGTGGAACAAGGCGGCACCGAGCACGTGGCCATCACGGCACAGGCCGTCAGCTCCAACGGGCTCCTCACCAAGACCCTCCGGGGCCGCCGATGGGAGGTGACCGAGCAGGTTCGCTCCTCCAACGGAGTGATCCCCTGCTACGACCGCACGCCGCTGGATGCCGTACTCCCCGTGCTGGAAGGGGTCAAAGCCACCTATGATCCGGAGTTGAGCGCCTTCCGCGCCCGCATCACCAAGGCCTTCCCGGAGCAGTTCCACGACTGGGCGAAGAATCTCCCGGAAGTCATGGCTCTGGACACGGATGACCGGCTTCACTCCATCCTCGCCGATCCCCTGAAGGCCACGGTCCGCCTCGAGATCAACGAGGCTGGCATCGACTGGTTTGACCTCCGCCTCGTCTTCGACATCGAGGGCGTGGAACTCAAGCCCGCAGAGATCCGTCGCCTCATCGCCGCCCGCGGCGGTTATGTGCGCCTGGCCGATGGCACATGGCGCAGTGTTCGCCTCGAACTCAGCGAGGAGCAGCAGCAAGCCATCGCCGCCCTCGGCATCGACATCAACGAGCTCACCGACGAGGCGCACCCCATTCACGCCCGGCAGCTCGCCCTGCAGGAGCGCAAGGAATTCATCCCGCCGGAACTCTGGGAGCGGGTCAAGAGCCGCCTCAGCCACCTGGACCTTCAGACCAAGCCGGAAGTCCCCGCCGAGCTCCAGATCACCCTGCGCCCCTACCAGGTGGATGGCTTCCACTTCCTCGTCTATCTGGCGGTGAACCGCTTCGGCGGTGTGCTCGCGGATGACATGGGTCTAGGTAAAACGGTGCAGAGCATCGCCTGGGTCCTCTGGCTCCGACTGGAGGCGATCAAAGAGAACAAGCCCCTGGCCCCCGTGCTCATTGTCTGCCCCAAGTCCGTGTTGGACGTGTGGGCGATCGAGTTCGGCAAAGCCGCCCCAAATCTGCGGGTCCATGTGCTTCGCGAGAAGGACACCCTGAATCTCAGCGACATCAAGGACAACGCCGATGTGCTGGTGCTGAACTACGCTCAGCTCCGCTCCTGCATTGAGCAGCTGCAAAAGATCAACTGGCTGGCCACCATCCTGGACGAAGGCCAGCAGATCAAGAACCCGGATTCCAAGGTGGCCAAGGCCGCCCGCCAGTTGCACGCTCAGAACCGCCTGGTCCTGACCGGTACCCCGCTGGAAAACCGCCTGCTGGACCTCTGGAGCCTGCTCACCTTCGCCACCCCTGGGGCACTTGGTGATCGCGCTTACTTCCAGAAGCACTTTGACCGCCGCAAGGACGACCGCGCCGCCGAGCGTCTCAGCGCCCGCCTGCGTCCCTTCATCCTGCGCCGCACCAAGGGCCAGGTGGCTCGCGAACTGCCTCCGCGCACGGAGGAGAACATGCTCTGCGAGCTGACCGGGCTTCAGGAAAAACTCTACCGCGAACAGCTCGCGCAGGCCCAGCACATGATCCTCACCTCCACCGGTGCGGAGATGCTGAACAAGCGCCGCTTCGCCATCCTGCAGGCCATCACCCGTCTGCGTCAGATTTGCTGCCACCCTGCCCTCGTGCAGCCCGGAGCCGACGACGAGGAGAGCGCGAAGCTCAACGCCCTCATGGAGCTGCTCGACCAGCTCCACGACGAAGGTCACAAGGTGCTCGTCTTCTCGCAGTTCGTGGCCATGCTCAAGATCATCCGCGACAAGCTCACGGAGTTGAAACGCCCGTTCCATTGGCTCACCGGCGCTTCCCAGAACCGCGCCGATATCGTGAAGTCCTTCCAGGAAACCCCGGATCCCTCCGTGTTCCTGCTCTCCCTAAAAGCCGGCGGCAGCGGTCTCAACCTGACCGCGGCCAGCTACGTCATCCTGTATGATCCATGGTGGAACCCCGCCGTGGAAAACCAGGCCATTGACCGTGCCCACCGCATCGGTCAGACCCAGCCCGTCATGGCCTACCGCCTGCTCGCCAAGAACTCCATTGAGGAAAAGATCCGCCACCTGCAACAGCAGAAGAGCCTGCTCTCCAGCGACGTGCTGGGCGAGGAGAACTTCGCCCGCAGCCTGGATCAGCAGGACCTCGAGTACCTCTTCGACATCGGCGAACGCCGTGGGGACGAGTAGGTTCGGTAAGAGGTAAGTGGTGGGTGGGTAAGCAGTGGGAGCTCTTCTCGGGATGGAACGGGAAGAGCGGTTTGGGCATTGGGTAAAACCGCCCCCCTTCCTCGAACCGCGAACACCCTGCGGGCATTGGGGCATACGTCCTATGGGTCTCATTCGTCCTATGGGTCCTCTTGCGCCCACACTCCTGTCCCCACCCAGCTCCCGAACCCGGAGTGTTCACCATGAATAGCCATGGCGTCGAGTAGAAGCAGGTCGGTTAACGTGATGCAGAACCTGGACGGAGGCTGATTCCTTGTTGTGCATTATCATGGTGGAAACCCCACGCCAACGGCGTGATACAAAATAGCCCGGGGTCAGGCCGCGAAGCGGTCGCCACCCCGGGTATCGATGGGTTGGTGCTGGAACTCCAAGGGAGTTCTACAGACCGTCCAAATCACCTGGAGACGACGACCTGTATGCGGTGAACACCTCAGGCATGCGGCCGCGGTTTGTAGAACTCACTTTGGAGTTCGGGTCCGATTGCCCATTTACCCAGGGTGGCGGCTCGTGCCTCGCCTTACCCTGGGCTAGTATGTGTTGACGCCCTTGGTGTCAGAGTACTCGCATCCGGCAAGGCAGAGCCCATTCACCTGGCGCGCATGCGCAAGTCGAGAAGGGACTGCCATGGTAACCCCACCCCGCGATTCTACCGCAGAGCGGTAGGCCCATCGCAACCTCCAACCCCAGGCGCCCACCTCGCCATTCCGCCTACAGAAACCACGCCTCCCCTGCGTACTTCTTTCCCCATCCTCCCACCCAACTCCCCTCACCTCATGAACCGCCGCACCTCCCTCTCCCTCTTCCTTCTCCTCGGCCTCTCTTTTGCTACCTCCCTCACCGCCGCCGACCCCGCCCCGCAAAAGATCCTCTTCCTCGGAAACAGCATCACCAAACACGGCCCCAAGGCCGACATCGGCTGGACAGGAAACTGGGGCATGGCCGCCAGCGCCGAGGACAAAGACTACGTTCACCTCGTCACCAAAGGGCTGACCAAAACCGACGCTCCCGCCCCGCAGACCTTCGTTCAGAACATCGCGGAGTTCGAGCGCAACTACGCCACGTTCGACCTTGCCGCGAAGCTCAAAGACGCCGCCACCTTCGCCCCCACGCTCATCGTCCTGGCCATCGGCGAGAACGTCCCGGCCCTGAAGACCGACGAAGAGAAAGCCCTCTTCACCAAGCATGTCACCAGCCTCCTCACCACCCTGAAAGGCTCAGCCTCCCCCAGGATCATTGTCCGCAGTTCCTTCTGGCAAAACGCCGCCAAAGACCAGTGCTTGAAACAAGCCAGTGACGCCGTGGGTGGCACCTACGTGGACATCACCGACTTCGACAAAGTGGAAGCGAACTACGCCCGCTCCGAGCGCCCCTTTAAGAACGAGGGCGTGGCCCGCCACCCGGGAGATCGTGGCATGCAAGCCATCGCCGATGCCATCGTCAAGGCAGCTTCCCAGCCCTGACGCCAACCTGTGACCAGCTCATCGACCGCCGATCGGGTGACGGTGCGATTGCGCTTGCCCGCCGGGAGTTTTTCTCCACCATCGCTTGCCCTGTATTGATCTTCTGCCCCGCCATGCTCCGCCCCCCTCTTCTCCCCTTACTGGCTCTCCCCCTGGCAGGTCTCGCTGCCCTCTGGTCCACCGGCCCTTCGGCCAGTGCTGCGGAACCCGCCAACGCCAAGAGTGGCAACGTCGACTGGACCACGTATCTGGGCGACAAGCAGCGGAGCCTCTACTCTCCTCTGAATCAGATCAACCAGGAGAACGTCAGCCAGCTCAAGGTGGCCTGGATGTATGACACGGGCGACAAAGGCGAGTACCAGGCGAACAACCTGATCGTCAACGGCGTCCTCTACACCCCCACCCCCACCCGCAAGGTGGTCGCGCTCAACGCTGCCACCGGCGCCGAGTTGTGGAAGTGGGATCCCGCCACCTCCGTCTCCGGGGCTGGCAAGGGCCGCCAGCGCGGCATGGTCTTCTGGCAGAATGAAGAAGGCGGGGAGCAGCGCCTCTTCACGGCTGTGGGAAATTACCTCTTCGCCCTGGATGTGAAGACGGGCCAGCTCATCAAGTCCTTTGGCAAGGACGGCGCGTTCCACCTCGGCAGCGGCCTGGACACGGAAGGCACGCCCAACATCGGCCTCAACACGCCCGGCGTTATTTACAAGAACCTCCTCATCCTCGGCGGTGTGGGTGGCCCGGGGGCCGTGCGGGCCATCGACGTCCGCACCGGCGAGCGGAAGTGGATCTTCCACCTCATCCCCCGCCCGGGCGAGGTGGGCAGCGACACCTGGCCTGCCGATTCCTGGAAGACTGCCACCGGCGTCATGCCCTGGCCCGGCCAGTCGCTCGACGAAGCACGGGGCATTGTTTACATCGCCACCAAGACCGCAGAACCCGATTTCTACGGCGGCAACCGCCATGGCCAGAACCTCTTTGCCAACTCCATCGTCGCTCTAAAAGCAGAGACGGGCGAACGTCTCTGGCATTTCCAGATCGTGCATCACGATCTGTTGGACAAGGACCTTCCCTGTCCGCCCGTGCTCCTGACCGTGACCCACAAGGGCAAGAAGATAGATGCCGTGGCCCAGGGCACCAAACACGGTCTGCTCTTCGTTTTCGACCGCGTCACCGGCGAGCCACTCTGGCCCATTGAAGAACGTCCCGTTCCCGCTTCGGAACTGCGTGGAGAACAAGCCTGGCCCACCCAGCCCTTCCCCACCAAGCCGGCCCCGCTCATGCGCCAGGGCTACACAGAGGCAGACATCTCCAACGTCTCCCCGCAGGCGGCCGTGGCCACGCTGGATCGCATCCGTGTTTCCCCGAACTTCGGCCCCTTCCCTGCGCCAAGTCTCAAGGAAACCATCATGTTCCCCGGCTTTGACGGCGGCATGGAATGGGGCGGCGCTGCCGTGGATCCGGACGGCATCTACTATGCGAACGTCAACGAAATCCCTTGGGTGGTGCAGATGGTGGAAACCCGCCGGGCCGATGGCACCCCGCTGATCCACGGCGAGAAGGAATACATGATCTACTGCGCCGCCTGCCACGGCCTGGATCGCAAAGGCAATCTCGCCGGCGGCTTCCCCGGTCTGGTGGATGTGGACAAGCGCCGCCCGCGCGAGCAAGTGGCCATGATCACCAAACAAGGCGCGGGCCGCATGCCCGCCTTTGACATGATCCCGCCTGCGCAGCGCGAGGCCATCCTGGACTACGTGATGTCCAACGCCGCCCCACCCAGCTCTTCCCGACAGGACGAGCCCGGCTCCGCTGGCGCTACCGCAAGGAACGACAGCAAAGAAGACAAGACCCCGCCCTACGCGTTCGCCGGCTTCCGCCGCTATCAGGATCAGGAAGGCTATCCCGCCATCAAGCCCCCGTGGGGCACGTTAAACGCCGTGGATCTCAACACCGGCGAGATCAAGTGGAAGGTGCCCTTGGGTGAATACGCCGAGCTCACCGCCCGTGGTCTGCCTCCTACAGGCACCGAGAACTACGGCGGCCCTGTTGCCACTGCCGGAGGTCTGCTCTTCATCGCCGCCACGGCCGATGAAACCATCCGCGCCTTCGACAAGAACACCGGCAAGGTCCTCTGGAAAGCCACCCTCCCCTTCGGCGGCAACGCCACCCCCAGCACCTACATGGTGAATGGCCGGCAATACCTCGTGATCTCCGCCGGTGGCGGCAAGTCCCGTCGCCCCTCCGGAGGTATGCTCGTGGCCTTTGCCCTGCCAGAGCCGCTGCGCGGCCGTTGAGACGCGTTGCTGGTTGAGGGGGCCGCAAGCGGCCTGTTGAGACACTACGTTGGTTGAGGCGCTTCGCTGGAGGGCAGCGTTGCCGCTGAAGGTGTTGGCAACTGCGTTCGCGAAACGCAGTCATGAGTTCTATGACGCAACAATTCACAGCGCTCACAAGTCTCCTGCACCAGCAAAGGAGGCGGGGTCTCCGGCCCCGCGTGAGAGCGAAGACGTTGGGTAACTTCTTCGGTTATGACCCATAACCGTCTGCCACCACAGGAGGGCCGAAGGTCCGGCT
>NZ_BATR01000148.1 GCF_000739655.1 Verrucomicrobium sp. BvORR106
ACCGGGTCAACGCCGTGACCTTCAGCCCGGATGGGACGAAGCTCGCTATCGGCAGCGGGGAGCCTTCCCGCTCGGGCGAGGTCGTCGTCTTCGAGACCGTTACGGGCAAGCCTCTCCAGACCCTGAAGGACCTGCATGAGGATGCGGTGCTCAGCCTCGCCTTCTCCCCCGACGGCAAACGGCTCGCCTCAGGTGCGGCGGACAAGATCGCCAAGGTCACCGACCTCAGCACCGGGCGGCCCGTCAACACCATTGAAGGGCACACGCACCACGTCACCGGGGTGGCCTTCCGGGCCGATGGGCGCGTGCTGGCCAGTTCCGGCGCAGACGGCGTGGTCCTCACCTGGGACATGCTGGCGGGCGAACGCCGCAAGAAAATCGAAGGCTGGACCAAGGAGGTCACCGCCTTGCAATACATTGGTTCCTCGAACCAGATCGTCACCTCCGCCGGAGACAATCTCGTACGCATCATCAGCGACGACGGCACCCAGGTGCGGGCGATGGCCAATCTGCCAGACTACGTGCAGGCCGTGGCCAGCGCGCCCGGTGGCGGCTTGATCATCGCGGGCGGCGAAGACAGCGCCCTCCGCGTCTGGGACCGGACCAGCGGCAAGGAGCTGGCCGTCTTCAAGGCCACCCCCACCCCACCCTGATGGTTTTATCACCTTCCCTGATACCTGCCGCCCGCCTGGGGCCTCGAATCGCAAGTCTTCCCGTTTCCGCCACGTAATCCCCCTACCGACCACCACCATGTCCTCCATCATCACCCCTTCCAAACTGGCCCGATGTGAGGGTCCGCTGAGCTGGAGCCGGCGCAGTTTCATGCAGGTGGGCTTGTCAGGTTTCGCCTCTCTGACCTGGCCGGGGCTCCTCAAGCTCCGCGCTGAGAACGCCGTGAAACCCGGGCATGAGCGGAAGGCCATCATCATGGTATGGCTCCCCGGAGGACTCTCGCACTTGGACTCCTACGATCCCAAGCCGGAGATTGGCAGCGAATACCGCGGCCCGTTCAAGACGATCAGCACCAAGGTCCCAGGCACCCATTTCACCGAGCTGCTGCCGCACCACGCCCGCATCGCGGACAAGTTCACCGTGCTGCGCTCCATGAACCAGAAGGCGGGCGGACACCCGGCCGGATCCATGCAGATGCTCTCCGGCGATGCCGATACGCGGGACAAGCCCAAGCCCCGCCTGCCCGACTGGATGTCCGTGGCCCACTACCTGCGCTCCAAGGAAGGCAAGCGCACCAACCCCCTGCCCAACTACATCGGCGTCAATCCTCCCCTGGAGTACAATGGCCCCGCCTATCTCGGCGATGCCTATGCCCCGTTTTCCGTGATGGATGATCCGAACCGCCCCAACTTCCAGGTTCCGAACCTGGGTCTGGCAGATGATGCGGAGACGCGCCGACTCAGTGAGCGGGTCGCCCTGCGCAAGAGCCTGGACAAGATGGAGCGAGCCTTCGACCGGGAGGGCGAACTGGGTGCGCTGGATGAATTCGAAGCCCAGGCGATGACCCTGCTCACCAATCCCCAGACGAGGGATGCCTTTGACCTCAACAAGGAAGACGCCGCGACCCGTGACCGCTACGGCCGCAACCGCTGGGGGCAGCAGCTTCTGCTCGCCCGCCGCCTTGTGGAGTCCGGCGTGGAGATGGTCACCAGCAGCCTCAGCGGCCCCTTGTGCGGTCGTGTGGGCAACTGGGATGACCATGCCGTGAACCATCACCAGTTTGAAGCCCTGCGCTTCCGCATGCCCAACTACGACCAGGCCGTGGCCGCCCTCATTGAGGACATCTACGCCCGGGGCCTCGACAAGCGGGTGCTCGTGGTGGTGACGGGCGAGTTCGGCCGCACGCCCAAGATCAGCTTTGACCGCAGCACCGGTGCAGGCGACGCCAGCGCACCGGCAGGCACCCTGCAACCAGGTCGCGACCACTGGCCGCGCGCCTTCACCAACATCTGGGCCGGCGGCGGCATTCAAACCGGCGGCATCATCGGTGCCACCGACAAGCGGGGCGAAGATGTCATCGAGCGCCCCTGCGGCCCGGGCGACTTCCTGGCCACCATCTATCATCACCTCGGGATCGACTCGTCCAAAATCACCATCAACGACTTGAACGGCCGTCCCACGCCGATTGTCGATCACGGGCGCCCCATTGCGGAGCTCATCGCCTGACCTTCCGCGGCACTCCCGATGGAAGTTTCCTGAAACCCGCTTCCCTGCCTGTGTCCCATCCTCTGAGGCTGCTTGCAGCCAGTGCCGCTTTCCTGGCTGCCGCGTTTGCCCCTTCCCCGGTGCACGCGGCAGATGCAGTCATCCTTGAGTCTCGTACGCAGCACCTGGGCAAGGCAGGCTCTTGGGAATGGGAGCACTACAAGGACAAGCCAGTGGATGCCGAGCGGATGGAGCTCACCTTCACCTCCCGCCCCAACGCCACAGCCTGCACCCTGCATCTTTGGCAAAAGGATGTGAAACTCAGTTGGCCCGTCTTCTTGAACAACAAGAAGCTGGGCAACCTGACGACTGCCGAGACCGCCCTGGAAACCGTGCTGGAGATTCCCCCCGGCACCTTGGTGGAAGGCGAGAACAAGCTGCGCATCGAGGCCCCGCCTTCCCTCGATGACATCGAGATTGGCCCCATCGCCCTCACGCATCAACCGGTCGCGGCCGCCATCGGTGGGGCGAATGTGAAAGTGGCTGTCACGTGCAAGGCCGATGAGAGCCCTCTGCCCTGCCGCCTCACGCTGACGCGGCGAGATGGCACCCTCCAACCCCTGCGTGCCGAACCCGCGGGTGAGACGACCACACGCGTCGGCGTCGTCTATGCGGCCAAGGGGCAAGCGGTTCTCTCCATCCCGCCCGGAGACTACGTGCTCCACGCCGGACGCGGATTCGAATGGGGCATCGAGCGACGCGAGTTCACGGTGAAACGAGGCGAGACGGTTGACCTGCAGATGGCCCTGAATCGCGAGGTGGACACCACGGGCTGGGTCGCGGCCGACAGTCACATTCACACCCTCACCCACAGCGGACATGGTGACGCCACCATCGAGGACCGCATGCGCACCATCGCGGGTGAAGGGATCGAACTGGCCATCGCCACCGATCACAACCATCACACCGACTACGGCCCCGCCGCAGCCTCTACGGGGACTGCCTCCTACTTCACCGGCGTGCGCGGTAACGAGGTCACGACCAAGGGCGGACACTTCAACGCCTTTCCCGTGGATGCCGCCGCAGTCCCGCCCAATCACCAGGAGCTGGATTGGGCCAAGCTCATCCCTTCCATCCGCGCCACGTCCGGCGTGAAAGTCGTCACGCTCAATCATCCCCGAGATCTCCACAGCGGGTTCATCCCCTTTGGCGGCATGATGTTCAATCCCAAGAGCGGAAAGCATCGCCATGCCTCGGTGCTGGATATTGATGCCATCGAGGTCATCACCTCCGCCGCCATGCAGTCGGACGTGCACCTGCTCTATCGCGACTGGTTTGCCCTCCTGAATCGCGGCCACCGGATCTCCGCCATCGCCTCCAGCGACAGCCACGATGTGAACCGCTTCATTCTCGGCCAGGGCCGGACCTATGTGGCCGCAGATGACGCAAACCCGGCGAACCTCAAGCTCGACGACGTATGGCGCAGCTACAAAGAGGGACGGCTTCTGGTCAGTCTTGGGCTGCTGACTCAGATCAAGGTGAACGACCGCTATTCGGTCGGCGATCTCGCGACCAAACTGGGAGAAGCTCTCGACGTGCAGGTCACCGTGAGCGGCCCCTCCTGGGTGACGGCAGACAAAGTGGAACTGTATGCCAACGGCATCCTCATCAAGGAAATGACACTCCCCGCCAATCGCAAGGGAGGCGTGAAAGGCGTGGTGCACTTCGACGTGGCAAAGCCCGCCCACGACGTCCACTTGGTCGCCATCGCCACCGGCCCCGGCGTCACCGAACCCTTCTGGGAAATCCCCCGCCCCTACCAGCCCACCAGCAAGACCTTCACTCCTAAAGTGGTCGGCTCCACCAATCCCATCTGGATCGATGCCGACGACGACGGCCAGTTCCACTCCGCCCACGCCATCGCCCAAGCCTTGGTACACCGCGCAGGTGGCGATGGCGAGAAGCTCAAAGAGCTGCTGAAAGGCTGTGATGAAGCCGTGAGAACGCAGGTGCAGTCGTTGCAGAGCACCGAGGCGGCGGAGTAGCGAGGGCGGGCAACTGCGCCCCCGACGCGACGCTGCTGAGTAGTCCGATGGTCCCCATCGGCTCAGTCGCCGCAGGGACGCGCAGTCAAGCAACCCACCACATCCTCCACCCCATCCCACACCCCAAGGAGCGGCGGTTTGTGCTTGCACAAACGCCGATCGAAAACGGAGCGATCGATTGCCAACTTCCCACCGCCTGGTGCGCTACCCTCGCTACTCATCGGTGCTATCCGCCCTTGGCAGCCCCAACACAGGCTCCGCGAACCCCGCAGCTCGCGAGAGGTGAATGCACTGGGCGGTCATTACCGCTCCGGCGACTATGCAACCTCTCCCCCTCCGCTTCCAACCCGACGGGGACCGTCGGACTACCCCGACGCGACGCTGCTGAGTCGTCCGATGGTCCCCATCGGCTCAGTCGCCGCAAGGACGCACAGCCAAACAACCCACAACATCCTCCACCCCATCCCACACCCCAAGGAGCGGCGGTTTGTGCTTGCACAACCGCCGATCGGAACCGGAGCGATCGATTGCCAACTTCCCTACCACTTGGTGCGCCCCATCGGCTACTCTCCAGGAAAAACACCCTCAACACCCTCCCCCCTGCTGCAAACGCACAGATTGGCGAATGTCACAAGGGTCGCCAAAGCGGTGATTCTCACCGCAGTCCCAAAAGCGCTGCGCGC
>NZ_BATR01000147.1 GCF_000739655.1 Verrucomicrobium sp. BvORR106
CTCGGTGGCGTGCTCATGATGCAACTCGGGCCATGGCGCCGGCCCGTATGGATGCAGCCGCCCTGGATCGCCCTACTCTGCGTGCTGGGCGGCGCCATCGCCTACCCTCTGGGAAACCGGCTGCTGCTCCTGCACCTGGAACGCACGGGAGAGAACCTCAACGCCACGCAGCGCGTCTTTGGCCTGACGCTGGCCAGCCAGCCCCTGTGGTGCCTTGTCGCGCTCTATGCCTGGTCCCAGGCGGGCATCCCCTCCGCTGGGCAGGTCGGGCTCGCCGCCGGAGTCGCCTTAAGCGCCGGCGTCATCGCCACCATCCTGTTCTTCCAAGCCACCGGCATGGTGCGCAGTCAACCCGTGGCCCTGGGGGCGGCCGAGGCCATGCAGGCGGCGGAGCTCCTCTTTGCCATGGTGCTGGGCGTCCTCTTCCTGCACGAGTCCTGGCCACAAGGCCTGGCCCTGGGCGGAGCCGCCCTGGTGACGCTCGGCATTGTCGCCTTCGCCATCCTCGTCGCCCGCCCCTCAGGGGAAGAACGACGCAAGCTCAAGGCGCTGCGCAGTGATCGCGGTGCGTGAGGCTCGCTTAGCCTCCCACGTGGGCGGCATTTCATTGCCATGGCGCGGCCTCACAACCGTATGACATAGTCCTTGCGCGTGGTTTCGATCACCTCCCAAGTTCCCTTGAACCCCGCCTGCAGAATGAACGCATCCCCCGCACGGAGCGTGTGAGGCTCGCCGCCGTCTTCAGTCACCACCGAGACGCCGCCGAGGATGCGGCAGTACTCCCAGTGAGCATTCTCAAAATGCCACTTGCCCGGCGTGGCCTCCCAGATGCCAGATGACAGGCCACCATCAGCCTCATCGAGGGTCCAGGATTTGAACCGGGGCTTGCCCGATATCACACTGCCCGAGTCAGGCGCTTCCACCTCCGGCTCTACGGCACCAATGCGCATGGCGATAAAGTTCGGCATAGAATGTCCTCCCGCTTCTGTTGTTCACTATGACCGCTTTTTCCGCGTCTTGACACCCGCTGATTTGTCACGCTGGGGCACGTCCCCTTCCGAATCCTTCGCCGGAAGCAATGTCATCGCAGTGGCGGCGATGCGCTTCAGCTCCACCGAAGACATACCGTCGCGGGCCTGCAACGACATGCCCTCCAGAATGGTGTTCAGCGTTGAGGCGAGCGATGCCACATCGGTGTTCGCAGGCAACTGCTCCTCGACAACGGCCCGCTTCAGCCGGGTGAGGAAACAATCTCGCCCCTCCTGCCGGAGTGCTCTAAGCGCATCATTCACCTCCTTTGCCTCCTGGGAGACATTGGTGGCAGCCAGAATCACCATGCATCCGCAGGGCACCTCTTGGGAGGTGAGTATCCCGGCGGCCTCACTGAAGAAGGTGGCCATCGCTTCACGGATATCCCGCGTGTCCTCCATCCGCTGCCAGGTGGCGTTCCAGTACACGTCCTCGTAGTGCTGGACGGCCTCCATGAACAACTGGGCCTTGTTCCCAAAGGCCGCATAGAGACTGGGAGGGTTGATTTCCATGGCGGCGCAGAGTTCTGACATGGCAGCCGGCTCGTACCCGCTCCGCCAGAACACTCCCAGCGCCCGATGGAGCGCCACCTCACGATCAAAAGTGCGCGGACGCCCCTTGCTCTTGTGTGGTGCGAGCTGGGTCTGTTTTTTCGATTTCATGTTCTCCTCTTCAATTCGGGTGGCAAAAAAGTTCTTGACGCCTGTAACGGTCATTACATAATGACACCATTACGTAACGCCCACTACATTAATACCGCATTAAAGACTGACGCGCAAGGGCAAGTCGATCGAGAACCACCATGAGCATCCTCTTCTCTCCCCTCACGCTCCGAGGCGTGACCCTTCGTAACCGCCTGGCCCTGTCTCCCATGTGCCAGTATGAGGCAGTCGATGGATTCGTGACCCCGTATCACGCCGTGCACTATGGCAAATTTGCCTTGGGCGGCTTTGGCCTCGTGCTGGTCGAAGCCACCGCTGTCTCACCAGAGGGCCGTATCACCCATGGTGATCTGGGCTTGTGGGACGATGCCCATATCGAGGGCCTGACGAACATCGCAGCATTCCTCAAGCAGCACAACGCTGTTCCCGGCATCCAGCTCGCCCACGCAGGTCCCAAGGCAGCCATGCAACGCCCCTACCATGGTGACGGCCCCCTCACCGCGGATGACCATGCCCGTGGTGATCTGCCCTGGCCCATTGTCTCAGCCAGTGCCGTGCCGGTGGATGCAGCCTGGCTCGTCCCCAGTGCCCTGGATACAGAAGGCATTGCCAAGGTTCGTTCCGAGTTCGCGGCCGCGGCCCGCCGCGCGCTCACCGCCGGCTTCGAGGTGCTGGAGCTGCATGGCGCGCACGGTTATCTCCTGAACTCCTTCCTGTCTCCACTCACGAATCGCCGGACGGATGCCTATGGCGGCGATCTCCGCAACCGCATGCGGTTTCCGCTTGAAATCGCGGGCGAACTGCGCTCGATCTGGCCGGAGGACAAGCCCCTCTTTGTGCGAATCTCTGCCGTGGATGGAAGTCGTGACGGGTTCACCATTGAGGACAGCATTGTTTTCGCAAAAGAACTGGCCCGGATTGGCGTGGACGTGATCGACTGCTCGTCAGGGGGAATCGGAGGCTACGAGCACCCCAACGGCTACGGATATCAAGTGCCCTACGCTGAACGCATCAGGCACGAAACAGGCCTGAAGACCTTGTCCGTCGGACTGATTGTCGACCCTCACCAGGCGGAATCCATCGTGGCCTCAGGTCAGGCCGATTTTGTGGCCATCGGCCGCGAGGCCCTCCGAGATCCGCATTTCCCACTGCGGGCGGAACAGGTCCTGGGGGCCGCCAATCCCGAGAGCCCCTACGACACCTGGCCCCCGCAGATCGGTTGGTGGCTCAATGGCAGGGAGCGCAAACTTCGCAAAATCGGTCCGTGGGCCGCAGCCAACCGCACCGCGACCGCTTGAGACCTTCCCCGCCCTTTTCACCCTCCACACCAAACAAACCAAAACATGAGCAAACCAAACTACGTGCCGGAATACGATGCCATCGTCGAAGTGTTGAGCCAATACAACGAGGGCGGCGCAAAGGCCAGAAGCGCCATCATGAAACCAGCGTTCCATGAACAGGCCACCATCTTCGGCGTGGATGGCGACGGCAAGCTGGCTGGCGGCCCGATTCAAGGTCTGTTTGACACGATCGACAGCGTGTTCCGCCCTTCCCCAGAAGCCAGGGCCGCCATCGTCCGAATCGACATCGTGGGCACCGCAGCCAGTGCCCGCATCGACACCGACAACATTTCAGGCTTCAGTTTCACCGACTTCTTCAATCTGTTGAAGGTTGAGGGCAAGTGGACGGTCGTCAGCAAGATCTACCACACGCATGCCGCTTGAGCGAATACTGATGATCTGGAGACGATGCCCACTGCCCGCCCCAGCCTAAGTTATTTCATTCACCCAACAAGAAACGCATTATGTCAGCGAACATCAAATCTGTATCGACCAGCGATTTCAACGCCGTCATCGCCACCGCTCAAAAGTACGTCGACGGCCTGCGCATCGGCAGCGCCGCAGGCGTCGCTGAGGCCTTCCACAAAGATGCCGTGATGTATGGCTTCACCAACGGTCAACTCTTGGGCGGCCCGATCAGTAACCTTTATGACTTCGTGCAACAGAACGGCAATGCCCCTGAGATCACCACCCACCTTGATGTGCTGGCGATCACGCCAACTACCGCCGTGGTGCGTGTCGACATGGAAAAGGACGCCATCGGTGCCGACTACAACGACTTCCTCACCCTCATCAAGATTGACGGCATCTGGAAGATCGTCGCCAAGGTCTATCACCAGTTCGAATGACAATTCCCATCCGCCATCACTGTATAGAGGGGACCATGTCGCCGCAGGTTGGCCTACCGGACAGGCTGGATCATGCGACGCATGGATGGGAACGGGGTCAAAAAGTCCCACCCCTTTTTTCTGAACGCGCATGGCGAAATCCCCACGCCAACGGCGTGATACAAAATAGTCCCGCAGTCGCGGGATCAGACCGCGAAGCGGTCGCCACCCCGGGTATCGATGGGAAAACGATGGAACTCCAAAGGAGTTCAACAAACCGTCCAAAACACCTGGAGACAACGCTCTCGCATCCCGTGGCCATCTCGTAATGTGTTCACGGCTTGTAGAACTCGCTTCGGAGTTCCCATGAACCGATTTGCACCCAGGGTGGCGGCTTGATCCACGCCTTACCCCGGGCTTTTATGTATGATGCCCTTGGCGTCAGAGCACTTGTACGTGCCCTACGCCCCCACCGGCAGCTCGGCCGACGTCTTCACCACCTGCATGGGAATGTCTGTCTTGATGTTCCGCACCCCCTTGATGCGCCCGAGGTGCTCGATCTGAAACCGCCGGTATGCCTCCAGATTGGCCACCACCACGCGGAGCAGGAAATCACAATCCCCCGCCATCAGGTGACACTCCACCACCTGCGGCATCTGGCGGACCTCCTCCATGAACCCGCTAGTAGTTTCCTCATCCTGACCCGTGAGCCACACCCGGGCAAACACCGTCAGCCCCAGACCGATCTTCGCCGGGTCCAGCAGCGCCACGTAGCGCTTGATCACGCCCGCCTCCTCCAGCCGCCGCACCCGCCGCAGGCAGGGTGACGGCGACAGGCCCACCTGCTTGGCCAGCTCGACATTCTGCAGCCGACCGTCCCGCTGCAGCGCGGCCAAGATACGCCGATCGATGGAATCCAGAATCATTGGCACAGCATGCCATTCATTCGCCTATCTGCAACACAGCGTGCCACTTCGACCCCTGTATTCAGGCATAAACGCAAGGATCTTTTGTCGCCCTTCGCTTACCGTGCCTACACCATGCAGACTTGTGATATTGCCGCCCCCCACACCCCGGCCATCGCGACCAAGACGCACACCGCCAGCGAGTTCCAACGCGGCGTCGTCGCCTCCATTCCCGTGATGGTGGGCTTCATCCCCTTCGCCCTCGTGCTGGGGACCAATGCCATGCAAAAGGGGTTCGCCACCCCGGAAGTGCCCCTCATGACCGGGCTGAACTTCGGAGGAGGCTCCGAGTTCGCTGCCGTGGAGCTCTGGGGCTCCCCTCCCGTCATCCTGGCCATCGTCGCCATCACCTTCCTCGTGAACAGCCGCCACCTCATCATGGGCGCGGCGTTGGCGCCTCACTTGCGCCACCTGCCAAAGTGGAAGGCGCTACCAGCCCTCTTCCTGATGTGTGATGAGTCTTGGGCCATAGGCCTGGCGGATACGCAGCACCGGAAGAGCTCTGGGCTCTTCCCCGCCTTCAGCCTGCCCTACTATCTGGGGCTCTCCCTCTGTCTGTATGCCACCTGGGTGATCTTCACCGCGGCCGGTGCCTTCCTTGGTCCCCGGCTGGGTGACATCCGCTCCTACGGGTTCGACATGGCATTCCCTGCCGTCTTCCTGGTGCTGCTCAGGGGCATGTGGAAGGGCCTCCGCCCAGCGCTGCCCTGGCTGGTGAGCCTGGCCGTGGCAATCACCACCTACCGGCTGATCCCCGGCGCCTGGTATCTCCCCGCCGGTGCCGCCGCAGGAGTGGCCTTTGCTTGTTGGAACACCAAGTCCCCATCATGAACAGCACTACGCTCATCACCATCGGGGCCATGGCCGCTGTCACTTATCTTACCCGCGTCGGCGGCTATCTCTTTCTGCGCAACCGGGAACTGGGTGCCCGGACCAAGGCCGTGTTGGAAGCCGCCCCCGGCTGCGTGTTGATCGCAGTGATCGCCCCGGAATTCGCATCGGGGAATCCCGCCGACCTCATCGCGCTAGGGGTCACACTCCTTGCCGCCACCCGTCTTTCCCTCCTGCCGACCGTACTCATCGCAGTGGCCACCGCAGGCCTGTTACGCCACGCCGCCCACTTCACTGGCGGATCATAGCGCAAGACACCGCACCGGCACCACGGGGTGCCGGGGCATGCGTCCAGCCTTCTGGTCCACTCAGTAGTACAGCCCGCGTCGGCCGCGAAGCTTGTCATTCACGTTCTCGCGTTTGTCCCAGTAGTCCTCCCGGCGATCTCCCGGGCCGCTCCAGTGGCGACGGTCATAACGGTCTTCGCGACGATCATAGCGATCTTCCACACGGTCCACATGCCCGGCCACACAGGAGGTGAAGCAAGTGGCCGCCAACAAGGCCAACAAGGCCATCAGTACAGCTTTCATAGTTTTAGCGGGTGAGTTAGGCGGGGTGAAGCGCAGGCATCCTTGCAATGCCTTGCCTGTCCCTCGTACAGCGGGCGCTTGGTTGAATGAATGAATATAGGTCGTGGTGCCTGCGTCCTTGAGGCGCATCCACGACACGGGGTCATCATATGGGGCAACCTGCATCGGCTGCACTGGATCGATCATGACGCAAATCCCTCAAAGAGGAAAGCTTCTCCCCTATCCAGAATCCGAAGAAATCACCCTCCACCCGCTGCACCACTGCTTGCGCTCACGAGTCCTGTCTTCACATTCGCGGTATGGATACGGAAATGGAAACGATCGACTGGTCCGAGTTTACCAAGGTGCAACTGCGCGTCGGCAGAGTCATCAGCGCACAGCCCTTTCCTCAGGCCCGGAAGCCCGCCTACATCCTGCAGGTGGATTTCGGCCCCGAACTGGGCATCAAGAAATCCAGCGCCCAGATCACTGACCTCTACACACCGGAGACTCTCGTCGGTCGCCTTGTCGTAGCGGTGGTCAACTTCCCCAAGAAACAGATCGGCCCCATTCAGTCTGAATGCCTGGTCACCGGCTTTCACAATGCCGAGGGACACGTCGCTCTTTGCGTACCAGATCAAGACGTGCCGCTGGGCACGAGGCTTTTATAAAAGATACGAAAGTGACGCCCGCGACCGCACGACGTCACCCATGCCAAGCCCATCAGGACGCCCGCCTCAGCCCATCCCCCCACAATTGGGTGGAAGCCCGCTAACGATTTGTGCGCAGTTATCGCGCCCCTATCTTGTGGCATGCGGATCTACACTGTCATACTTACGAACGGGGACCGAAAAATCTACGAGGCGGATCGTCATGTTACAGGCAGAGATGCATTGGTGCTGCTTCGCCAGAACGGGGAACGGCTGACCTTCCCCATGAGGGATCTCAGAGGCTGGCAGCTCGTGTCCACATCCGCATCTGCACCGATCGCTCAACCTGTCGGCTGAGTTAGCTTCATCTGAGACCATCGCACCAGCAGTGCGAGTCTCATTTTTCCCAACGCACCCGCCCCTTGCCACCCTGCGGCGTGCTTTTCGGGTAGTCTGGATTCACCTTCTGATCCTTCGTCTGCACGAGCGTCGCCGTATCCGGCACAGGTCGCTGGTTTACCCGCACCGCTTCCAGTTTGAAACCCTTCACCGTGACATCGCGATCCGGTGAAAAGATCTCCACCCAGCGTGCAGGATCCGGTCCGTGCCGGTAAGTAGCGGACATGGGCCCCATCTCCACCAGCTTGTACGCAGGTTCAGGCATGAACTGCAAGTCCACGTCCTCAATGGACAGCCCCTCCACATCCGCAGCGATCTGCACCACCCCGGGCCGGGTAAATCGGAGTTGTTTCATCAATACTCGCTCCAGCCTGCCCACCTCCACGCTGAAATCCTTGTCTCGTCCCACCTCAAGATTGGGCTGATCGTACAGCTTGAACTCCCGGATATCCGTGAGGTCGCTCAACACCACATCGCTGATCGGGCACGCCAGGGTATTCCCATTGGAGAAGCGCTTCACCCCAGGCAGCAGCCGGATCGCGTCCGTCGCCTTGCTACCCGCTGGTGCGCCCGTGACCTTCTCCACCAGCACATCCTGAATGGGGCCAAACGTCGGTGTGTAGTTGCGCCATTCCCAGGCATTCAGCGCCACCAGATCATCATGGGTCACACCGGAAATGCCCCGGATCACGCCGTACCGGGCGGGCCCGTTCACATGCACCCCGTCCCGGCCATTTTCCTCGAACCTAATACCCTCCACGTGAAACTGGTTCACGTTGCCCAGATGCACGCCAAAGGACCGGCAGCGACGGATGACCAGGTTCTTCACCACCAGCCTCCGCACATTGCTGAACAGCAGTGTCCCGTTGCAGTTCGGCACCGTTTTGGCCGCATCAGAGCGGCCCGCACGATTGCCATTCTGGCTGGGCACGCCCACCGCCAGCGTGGTCCAGATGCCGCCTTCCACCTCCAGATCATTGTCGGATGCCAGATCGTCCGGCACCGGGCGGTCGGAGAAGTCCCGGATATTCCGGTTGCGAACCATGCAGGAGTTCACGCCCGGCTTGAGGCGGATCTCCGCATCAGGCGCCGCCTTGATCGATTGACGGGAGCCCAGCACCAGCGGCGCATCCAGATAGTACGGTTCCTTGCGCCCCGGAATCTCCAGCTTCCCGTATTTCACAATCGCCGCCTGAAACGCATCCGTCCAGATCTCCGCCGTGACTTCTCGAACCTCCACCCCGCCCTTGCCATCCGGCCAGTCCTCCTTCCACGTGCCGGTCCGCACCTGCGAACGAAACTCCTCCAAAACGGCCGCAGCCGCGGGCTTCACTCCTGGACTGCCGCTCTCAAACTCGATCACCGACTTGCCGGGAACCACCACCGGATCCAGTTCCCACACGTTCCGATACCCGTAAATGTAGAGGGTGATGTAAGTGGGGATGTTGAGACCTGCGCTGGGAAATTTTGGAGGATCAAACTCTGCCGGAAAAAGAGAGCCCGGATCCCCGACGAATGCGGGCTCATCAGGCAAATTGTTCCGACAGTAGATCAGGATCTTGGTCGAGGTATCAGGAATCAACCGTCTCAGCGTAGCCTCTGCCATCTCCGTGTACGGCAGACTCTTGCTGCCCTTGATACGCAACCGGTCAAAATGCGCCCGACTCCTTGCATCCAGGATGACCGTCTTCTCCTCTTTTGCCATCCGCACAAAGTCCGCCTCACTGACCCGACGCGTCACCCGCAGCGCCTCCGCCTCTTGGGCCGCCTTGAGGAACGCCGTGGAATCACTCGAAGCCCCCGTCGGGACCACTGGCGGCGGCACCTCCACCTTGGGCTGCTCGCCCATCAGCAAAAGACTGGAAGCGGAGACCAGAAACAGCCCCACCCCTGTAAGAACTCGAGAAACCCGCGTCATGGACAAAACCATGGCGGGAAAAGCGCGCGACGGCAAGACGCAAGAGCTTGGGGCCGGATGGCGAATGGCGAGGGCGGAGATCTCGAAGGCTCTCACGCAGGTCTAAGTAGCCAGCCGAATCTCTTCCTCGAAGAGGATGCGGCTACAAGCCCAACGTTGACGAGCCTCAAGCGAGTCTACGTTGGGTAACCGAGATATAGAACTCTACTCCGAAGGAGTTTCGGCGGTCTGGCGCTTCTTGAAAACGGCCTGTGCCGGAGAAACCAGGGGAGCGCACGCATCTTGCGTGCTGTTTCCGGCATCCTGCCGGGAACGTCAGTCAGCGCGTGTGACATCAGGGCCAATCGACGTGGAGGTGTTGCTAGCAATGGGCCGATAGCAGATGCTTTCGGCCTTCGCACCTGATCATCCCCTCCGGAGGTACCCAGGGTCTCCGTCCACTTCGTGGCCTATGCCCCTGGGCTGGGTTCGGTGGGCCTTTCAGGCCCCAATCCCCTTCAAAGATTAACTGCGGACTGAGCATGAGACGGTTCTTGAGTGGCCACCTTGCGAAGGCCTGCCTCAGACCGAAGTTGATCCCAGTATGGGATCTGTAGCACAGCCCAAGGTTGGACGAGCCCTAAGCGAGTCAACCTTGGGAAACGTCGCAGGAGATGATCAGGCGGGAAGGCCGACAGCATCCGCTTTCACCCCACCGCCATCAACACCTCCACGTCAGCCCCTCAGGATCCTTGGCAGGCACTAACTGAAGCGTCTACAGCGTCCGTCTTCTCTCTAACTCATCCAGCTTCGACAGACCCAGTCACTCCTCCATCTAACGCACAACGCACTCCCACTCCGGCAACCTCCGGCGGTTGTGCAAGCACAAACCGCCGCTCCTTGGGGGCTAAACCTACTCGTGGCTCAGTGATCACCCCGGCCGCACCACGGCCGCCAACATCGGGTAGTACACCCGGCGATAACTCCAGGCCAGATACACCTCCATGGCGGCGAAGAACAAAGCGATCACCGTACCCTCGGGCGCGGCAAACACATGAAAGGCCACGATGTTCACGATCATCGGAGCGAGAAACGCCAGGGCCAGCGGCACAAAGCGATTGATCAACAGCAGCACGCCGGACACCAGCTGCGTGGCTGCAATGAGCTTGATCATATAACCGGAGCCCAGCAAGCCGGTGAACATGGCCATGGCCGGTTCCGGCATGGGTTTGTCAGGCGGCGGGAAGAAGTTCAAGAAGCCATTGAGGCCAAAGACTGTGAAGCCCAGGCCATAGAAAAGACGGACAATGTGAGGAGCAAAGGCTCCGATGCCGCGTTTGGTTTCGCCATTTGCATTCATAGGACAGATCGTTGAGTGGAGTTGATAAGGTGGGTTGCTCTTGGTGACTACTTCGACGCGGCGGCCCTTGCGGACGCCACAATTCGATCCCGAAGGTCGTCATTCCATCCCCTTGACGATCGGAGCGGCTTCAAAAGGACAAATCACCGCAGAAAAGTTCGTGTTGCTCGCCTCCTCCATCTTGGAAAAGCGATAGCGCGCAACACTTGCATGCGACACACCACCCCCAACACCTGGCGGCGTAGCCGCTTTGGGACTGCGGTGAGAATCACCGCTTTGGCGATCGCTTGTGACGTACAAGTCGCCGCGAAGTCGTCAACGGAGCCCCGTTACCTCCGGCCTCGCCCCACGGAGACGAGCAAGACACAGGACTCCCAAAAGCGGCAATTCTTGCCGCACTCCTAAAATCCGGCAGGCGGGATCAGGTGAAGGCCATCCTCAGCCCCTCACCACCCAATTCCCCAATCTTGTTAATCCTTAAAAATCTAGTCAATCCTGTCTCTGAAAGCACCCCTATTTCCCCATCGCCATCTCTTCGACGATGTTCGCGATTTCCTCTGCCGCACTGGCGTGGGAGATCGCCTGGGCCGCAGCCTTCATGTTGGCCGCCCGTTGATCATTGGTCGTGATCTCACGCACCACGCGAATCAGCTTCTCTGGAGACAAATCAAGCTCCGGCACCATGATGCCAGCCTTGGCCTCGTGGAAGATGCGGGCGTTCAGCGTCTGGTGATCATCTGCCGCATACGGATAAGGCACCAGCAGGCTGGGCACCCCAAAGTACGCGAGCTCCGCCAGCGTGGAAGCACCACTGCGGGCCAGAGCGATATCCGCGATCTTGTAAGCCAGCTCCATGCGATGGCAGAAGGCGGCGATGTGAGAGTGCAGCTTGATCTCCTTGCCGGCGTAGGCATCTGAGACCTCTTGGTAATCTCCAGGCCCCGTGATGTGCAGCATCTGCACGCCCAGAGCGTTCAGCTCATCCAGCGTATGCGTCACCGCATTGTTCAGGCCGCGCGCGCCCTGGCTGCCCCCGATCACCAGCACCGTTTTGCGATTCGGATCGAGGCCAAAGAAGGCATACGGATCCTCCTGGGTCTCCTCCGCCGCACGACGAAGCGCACTGCGGACGGGCGTCCCCACGATGCGGGTCGCCTTCTCCTTGGGGAAATACTTCGCGCACTCCTGAAAGCCCAGCAGCACCGTATCGCAGAACTTTGCGGTGAGCTTGTTCGCCTTGCCCGGGATGGCGTTGGAATCGTGAATGAGCGTCTTGATCTTGGCGCGACGACCAGCCAGCACCGGGGCGAAGGAGGTGAAGCCCCCCATGCCAAGCACCACCTGCGTGTCGTGCTCCCGGATCATCGCCTTGCACTGCTTGAGCCCGTTCCACACACCCAGCAGGAACTTGGGCATCTGCAAGGACAGCGGCTTGGGCATCGCCAGGAAAGGCATTTTTTCGAATCGCAGAGAAGAGTGCCCGCTCGAGGCCAGAGCATCGATCTTCTTCTCACTGATCAAAAGGATCACGTCATGTCCGCGGGCCTGCAACACCTCACCCACCGCGATGCCCGGGAACAAGTGCCCCCCGGTGCCACCGCAGGCGATGATGATATGACGGCTCTTCCAGGGAGACTGACTGGAAGTAGGCGTTGTGGTGCGGGATTTCGTTTGCGGCTTCGCGACGGCTGTCCCTTGAACTTCACTCTGAACAGGAGGGTTCTTGGACTTCTGGCGGTTTTTCTTATAGCGAGCCATGGGAGACCGCAGTCATACGACGACGCCGTATTTCGAGCAAGTCCTTCTTCCGTTCGTAAGGCGTTTGACGGTAGATGTTAATGAGAATTCCGATGCCAATCATGCGGAAAACAAGGCTGGATCCGCCATAGCTGACGAAGGGCAGAGGCAATCCTTTGTTGGGCAGCAGAGCGGTGGTCACGCCCATGTTCAGCAGGGCTTCCAGAGCGATCGTGAGCGTGATACCAAAGGCCAGCAAGCGGCTGAAACGATCCGGTGCCCGATGGGCGATGCTCATGCCTGCCGCGATGAGCAATGAAAATGTGATCACCACAAAAAGGGTGCCATAGAGACCCAGCTCCTCGCCCACCATGGGGAAAATGAAGTCCGTGTGCGCCTCTGGCAGATAGAGCATCTTCTGCCGGCCATTGCCCAGGCCCACGCCCTCGACGCCGCCGGAGCCAAAGGCGATCAAGGCCCGCCACTGCTGCATGCCGAGACCCTCTTTATATTTCTCCAGATCCAGGAAGGCGAAGATACGCTCCACACGGTTGGGCATGAATTTGACCACCCAGGCCAGCCCCCCCAGCCCCGCCCCCAGAATGGGGAGCAGATACATCAGCCGCGTGCCGGCCACGAACATCATGCCGCCGCCCAGCGCGCCTACGAGGGCCGCGCTGCCCAGGTCCACCTCACCCGCGATCAAGGCCACCGTCACAAACACCATGCAGCCGGGCATCAGGAAGCCCTGCTTGAACTCCCGGGTCAGCGGCTCGTGCCGGGTAAACCACCCTGCCAGCAGGATGGCGATCGCCAGCTTCGCCAGCTCTGAGGGCTGCAAATTCGGCCCGCCGATCCCGAGACGCTTCAGGCTGATCCAGCGGGCGGCCCCGTTCACCTCATCGGCAAAGAAAGGCACGTAGCACAGGAGGAGCGCGACGACCGTGACGCCGAAGATCTTCCACCGCAGGCGATAGAGACGCGGATAGGCGATGAACGCCATGACCCCGGCTGCGAGCACCCCAATGCCCAGACGAATGATCTGGCTGCGCAGCGTGAAATACGCCTCCCCACTGGTCTCATCCAAAAAGTAACTCGTGCTGGCCAGCATGACCAGGCCGAGCGCGCTCAGCATGCTGACGGCAAAGACGAGAACGTAAACACTGGCACGGCCCATGGAGAAAGGGAAAGGGAGGGAATGAAAGGGGCGCCTTTTGGGCGCCCCGCAGATTGGTTATTTAGCTGGAATCTTGATCGCCATGCCCTTTTTCAGGCGGCTGGGATTCGTTCCCGGGTTCGCCTTGATCAGCTCGTTGACGCTGATCCCGTTCTTCCGGGCGATCGAGTAGAAGGTGTCCCCTCCCTTGATCTCGTAGGAGCGGCCACCGCCCGTCGCCGCGGCGGGAGCGGGCTTTTCCTTTGCCGTCTCAGCCACCACAGGGGGGGCCTTGGGAGCGGGCTTCTCCTTGGGCGGAGCGTCCTGCAGCTTCACGGGCGAGACTGGGATGGCCTTCTGGGCGGAGCCACCGGAGCCGGCCTTGCCAGCAGGTGGGGAATCTTCCAGCTTGGTCGCACGGGTCTCAGCAGGAGGAGCGTCCTGCAGGGTCACCGGCTTAGCCTTGATCAGGGTCGGGGCGGGATGGGACTCACCCGACTTGCTCTTGGTGCCAGCGGAATCCGCCACCACCGCCGCCTTGAAGGACTCCGGCTGGCCTTTGCCCGCCTTGCCACTCACTTCCTTGGCTGCGGCCACGGTCGATTCATGGCTGGTCTGGCCAGAGGTCAACGCTACCGCCGCCGCGGGAGCCGGCACTTCATTGGCCACCTCCTTGCGCAGCGGGAGTTGCAGACGGCGGCTGACGTACAGCTCACCATTCTGATCCAGCTGATTCAGGCGGATGATTTCCTCGGTGGTTGCCCCCGTCGCGTCCGCGATGGACTGGACCGTGTCGCCAGAGCGCACCTGGTACTCAGAGAGTTCACTACGCTTCACCACGTTGCTGTTCCCAGCATCCGTCCCGTCACCCGGCAGAGCAGGCGGAGCCTTGCCCATGCCCGTGGCCACGGGCACCTTCGGCCGGTCCGAGACAATGTTGTAAAGCACGATCGCCCCAATCAGAAACACGTGGAGCAGCAACAGAAACACAAACACGCGGCCGAGGTTGCCGCTCTGCTCTCGCTCCGTCCAATCCGCCTGATCCCCGTTCTCCACCGCGGACACATAGTGCCTGCGGAAGCTTTCCGACGCAAAGAGGCGCCGCGTGGGTGAGAGGTTGGATTTGTCATTCATAAGCGTCTCTCCTCGGCGGAGTTTAATTCAAAATGGGGGTAGGCAAACTCAAAACGGCATCCCGGAACACATTGCCGCGCTCTGCGTAGCCGCTGAACATGTCGAAGGAGGAAGTTCCGGGTGAGAATACGATGGACTGTCGCGGGGCGGCGAGCTGGGTGGCGATTTCTACTGCGGCCACCACACTGGGAGCCTGCCGACAGGGCACCAGGTCCGAGAACAGGGCACTCAGTTTGTCGGCAATCTCTCCTATGGTTACCAGAGCAGTCACCTTCTCCGTAATTAAGCTTCGGAAAGGTGAATAATCAAGACCCTTCTCCTTCCCGCCTGCAATTAGTACCACTGGCGCATCCTGAGATCTCAGGCAGGTCTCCAGGGCGTGCAGGTTCGTCGCCTTGGAATCATTGATGTACGAGCGACCGTTGACCACGCTGACCAGTTCACACCGGTGCCGCGCGGGCTCATACCCGCTCAGGGCCTCCAGCATGTCCTCAAAGGCCAGCCCCATCACCCAGCCTGCCGCCAGGGCCGCCATCTGGTTTTCGATGTTGTGGCGCTCATGCAGCGGCAGGTCCGAAACTCGGGCGATCTTCTCCCCGCGGAAGAGGATCCGGTCGTGGTAGAGCATGAAGTCCGCCTCCACCTCCGGTTCCGTGGTGAAGGTCACCACCCGAGGCTGCAGATCCCCCAGTGGCTCCCCCGCCCGGATGATGGCGACATCATTGGGCGTCATGTAGTCAAAGATCCGTTTCTTCGCGGCAAAGTAGGCCTCGTTGTCCGGATAGCGATCCAGGTGATCCGGCGCGAAGTTCAGCCACACCGCCACCCGCGGGCGGAAGCTCGTGATGGTCTCCAGCTGGAAGGAGCTGATCTCCACCGTGAGCAGGTCATAGGTCTCCCCGCTCACTGCCACCTCGCTCAGCGCGTGGCCGTAGTTCCCACAGGCGATGGTGCGGTGACCACAGCCGTTGAACATCCGCTCCATCAGCTCCGTTGTGGTCGTCTTCCCGTTGGTGCCCGTGATGGCCACCGTGGGGACCTCCTTGATGGGCCTCCAGGCAAACTCGATCTCCCCCACCAGCGGCACACCCGCATCGGTGAAGGCCTTGGGCAGCGGCCAGCCGGCATCGAGTCCGGGGCTGGTCACCACCAGACGGAAGGGTCTCTCCGCCACGGCCGTCTTGGCCGCCTCAATGCCGAGCCGGTATTCAATGCCCTCGTCCGCGATGGCTTGAACGGCCTTCTGGAGTTTCACCGGATCACCTTCATCGAAGATGACGGGCACCGCTCCGAGCTGTCGGGCGAGCCGGGCCGCGCCGAGGCCGCTGCGGCCGGCACCGAGAATGGCTACATGCTGATTGGCAAGGTCGTAATCGGAACGTGGGTCCATGGGTGGGAGAGGCCGTGAATCAACGCAGTTTGAGGGTCGCCAGGCCCACAAGGGCCAAAATTAACGACAGCATCCAAAAACGTACCACAACCTGGCTCTCCTGCCATCCCCCGAGTTCAAAATGGTGATGAATGGGAGCCATGCGGAAAATGCGGACCTTGCGCAGCTTGAAGCTGGCCACCTGGAGCATCACGGAACCCGCCTCCATGACGAAGACGCCGCCCACGATGAGGAGGATCAGTTCCTGCTTGCAACCAATCGCCAGCGTGGGGATCGCCCCGCCCAGGGCCAGGGAACCGGTGTCCCCCATGAACATGCGCGCTGGCTGGCAGTTGAACCACAGGAATCCAAAACACGCCCCCACCAGGGCCATGGCCACGATGGTGAGCTCATCCGCCAGGTGAAAGTACGGGATGAGCAAGAACTTGGCGAAGTTCACATTGCTGGCCAGGTAGCAAAATCCGGCATAGGCCAGCCCCGTGCTGATGGAGCACCCCGTCGCCAGGCCATCCAGACCATCCGTGAGGTTCACCGCATTGGAGAAGCCCACGATCATCAGCGAGAAGAAGATCACCGCAAAGAAGCCCATGTCCAGGATGAGCGGCTCCTTGAAGAACGGGATGTAGAGGCTGCGATACGTCACCACCTGGTTGTCATACGTCACTCCGCCCGGCAGTCCGTAGGCAAAGATCCACGAGACCGTGATGGCCACGGCAAACTGCCAGACCAGCTTGGTCTTCGCGCTCACGCCCTTGGAGTTTTTCCGCGCGACTTTCTCATAGTCATCCCAGAAGCCCAGCAGACCAAGCGCCAGCGTGGTGCCCAGCACCATCCACACGATCGGATTCCCCCAGTCCGTCCAGAGCAGGACAGAGAGGGTGAAGGTGGCGAGGATCATGACCCCGCCCATCGTCGGCGTGCCCGCCTTCTTCCCATGCAGGTCAAAGAGCTTCTGCACCTCTTCCTTGGAGCGAATCGGCTGCCCGACCTTCAGCGAGATGAGCTTGCGGATGACCCGTTCCCCAAACAGGAGGGACAACAGAAACGCCGTGAGACAAGCCCCGCCGGCGCGGAAGGTGTGATAGTGCAGGAGGTTGAGCAGGGAGGAGAGCAGAGTGTCTCCAACGGAGTTCCGAAATTCAGCGAGCCAGTGTATCATGATGCCGGGTTGTCGAGATGTGTGAGCACTTGCTCCATGCCAGCAGAACGGCTTCCTTTCAACAAAACCGCATCACCTTCGTGCAACCATTCGGTGAGGCAGGCAGCGACGGCGGCATGAGATGAGAAATTTCTATAGTCTCCCGATCCACCCGAGGCTCCAGCCTGAGAGGTGATCAGGGCAGCTTCTTCACCGACACTAAAGACGGCATCCAAGCCCAGCTCAGCAGCATACCCACCCACCTCCCGGTGACTGGATTCCGCATGCGGTCCCAGCTCCCCCATCCGACCCAGCACGGCCACGCGACGCCCGGGAATCTTCAACCCCGCCAGCGTCTTCAGCCCCGCCCGCATGGAGTCCGGGTTCGCATTGTAGGAATCATCCAGCACGGTGACCCCGCGCCAGGTTTTCACCTGCACACGCCCTTTGGTCAACTGCACCTCGCCCAGAGCCGCCGCGATATCCTGCGGCACCACGCCAAAGTGCCAACCCACGGCGGCTGCCAGAGCGGCATTGCCCACCATGTGTTCCCCGGGCACCGGCAGATGAACATCCACCACCACACGCCCGTCAAAGTTCAGGCTAAAGAAAGAGCCGCGGGCTCCGCTCTCCGTGAGCGTGGCCACCACATCCCCTTCGCCCACCCCAGCCAGGACGACCCGTGCATGACTTCGGGCGGCGATGGAGGAAGAAAAGTCGTCGTTGGCATTAAGCACCACCACCCCACCGTGCGGCACGGCCTCAGCCAGCGTGCCTTTCTCCTGGGCAATCCCTTCACGAGAGCCCATGTACTCAATGTGAGCCACGCCGATGTTCGTGATGATGGCCGCATCCGGACGGGCGATCCCCGCGAGCACGGCAATCTCCCCGTGATGGTTCATGCCCATCTCCAGCACCGCACACGTGTCCCCCTCCTCCATGCGGAGGATGGTCAGCGGCAGACCGATGTGGTTGTTAAAATTTCCCAGCGTGGCACACACCTGGTACTTCTTCCGCAACACCGCAGCGACAAGGTCCTTCGTGGACGTCTTGCCATTGCTGCCCGTGATGCCGATCACCAACGGGTTCAGGAGTTCGCGGTAAGCACGCGCCAGCTGCTGCAGCGCCAGCAGCGTGTCCGTCACCTGGATGACGGCACAGCCCAGCGCCTCCACATTCTCCGGCAGCCGGCTGACGATGACTGCCGCCGCACCGGCCTGGGCCACCTGCGGGACAAAGTCATGCGCATCAAACTTCTCCCCCACCAGGGCCACAAAGAGCTCTCCCGGCTGGATCTTCCGGGAGTCCGTATTGACGCTGGTGCAGGTCGCAGCGGGATCACCGTGAACGAGGCGACCGCCGCTGTACGAGGCAATGGTTTCAAGAGTCAACGCCTTCACTGACGTTCATCCCTCCTTTGGCGTGCCTCCAGCCGCTTTTCACCCTTGATACGGATCTCGATGTCCACCAGCTGGCGGGCCACGCGGCGATCATCGAAGGGATGCTTCACCCCATTGACGTCCTGATAGGGCTCATGCCCCTTGCCAGCGATGACCACGATGTCCCCTTCCCTCGCCCCCTTGATGGCGGTGTGAATGGCCTCCCTGCGGTCAGCAATGAGGGCATGACTGGAGCGGGTGAACCCCTTGCGGGCATCCTCCATGATCACCTGCGGATCTTCCATGCGCGGGTTGTCGCTGGTGAGGATGCTGATGTCGCTGTTCTCCTCTACCGCACGCGCCATGAGCGGCCGCTTCAGACGGTCGCGATCGCCACCACAGCCAAAGACGGTGATGATCCGCTCCGGGCGCAGGGCCCGCGCGGTGGACAGCGCATTGACCAGACCATCCGGCGTGTGGGCATAGTCCACAAAGACGTGGAAGGCATGATTATCCGGCGTCACGCGCTCCATCCGCCCCGGGATCTGCGGTGAGGACTGCATGGCCTTCACCGTATCGCGCAAGTTACAGCCCATGCCGTGGGCCGCGGCCAGAGCTGCCAGTGAATTGTACACATTGAACTGGCCGATCTGCGGGATGCGCACCAGCAGAGAGCGTCCCTTGTGCTCCAGCTCGAAGCTGGTGCCCGTGAGATCATAGCGCGGGTTCACCGCGCGGTAGTCCGCCGCCACACCCAGACCGTAGGTGACCAGGCCGGGATGCTCCTTGTGGGCATCCACCAGACGGCGTCCCCAGATGTCGTCCACGTTGATGACGAGCTTGCCACCGCGGGAAGCCGCCGTGGAGGAGAAGAGCTTCGACTTCGCCTTGAAGTACTCTTCCATCGTCCCGTGATAGTCCAGGTGGTCCTGGCTCAGGTTCGTGAAGACCGCTGCCGCAAAGGGCACGCCGTGGGTGCGATGCTGATCAATGGCGTGCGAGGAAACTTCCATCGCCACCGCCACGCAGCCGTGATCGCGCATTTCGGAAAGCAGACCCTGCAGTTCCAGGGACTCCGGCGTGGTATGAGTGGCCGGTTTCAACTCCCCACCCACGTCATACACCACCGTGCCCAGCAGGCCGCAGCGACGATGCGCATGGTTCAGCAAATGGTGCAGCAGGAAGGCCGTGGTGGTCTTCCCGTTGGTGCCCGTCACACCGGCCACCGCCATGTTCCGCGCAGGGTGCCCCTTGGAGGCAGCAGCCATGGCCGCCAGAGCCACGCGGGCGTTCTTCACATGCAGCCAGGTCACACTGGAGTCTTCCGGCGGCGCGGTCTCGGCCACAATGGCCACCGCCCCATCGGCCAGCGCCTTGGGAATGAAGTCGTGTCCGTCCGACTTCACACCCCGCAGGGCAAAGAACACAAAGCCAGGCTTCACCAGGCGGGAGTCATAGGCCAGGCCCGCCACTTCCACGTCCAGGCCACCACTGATGACCGGTTTATCCAAACCTTCGATAAGATCGCGCAAAATGGTCATTGGGCACCTCCGTTGCTCAGCGGGGAAATCTCCCGCTGGACGGCATGAGCCACCGCCATGGTATGAAGACTTTGTTTCATGAGTTGAGAAAAGATGGGGGCGGCCAGCTTGCCGCCGTAGAGTTCTTCCGGAGCGCCGTGGGGATCATCCACCACAATGATGGCGCATAGCTCGGGCTTCTCTGCGGGAGCAAACCCGGCGAAGGACACGCAGTAGTGTCCGTCTTCATAGCCCCGGCCGTCATCACGGCGGCGCTGGGAGGTGCCGGTCTTCCCGGCCACGATGATGTCCTCGATGCCCGCCTGCTTGCCGGTGCCTTTCTGCCCCTGCACCACCTCGATCATCGCCTGGCGCATCTGCTCAGCCGTGCGCGGTGAGCACACCTGCCGCACCACTTCCGGCTTGAGCTGGCGGATGATGTTGCCCTTCTCATCTTTCACTTCCTTGATGAGCTGGGGTTTCATGAGATTACCTCCATTGGCGATCACGCCCACGGCCATCGTCATCTGCAGCGGCGTCACCGTGACGGCGTGCCCCATCGCCATGCGGGAGAAGGTGAGGCCGTCCCAGGCCTTGCGCGGCCACACGGTCCCCGTGATCTCGCCCGTCAGCTCAATGCCGGTGCGCTGGCCGAAGCCGAAGTTCTTCACGTACTCGAGGTACTTGTCATCCCCCACCCGGAGGGCCAGTAGGTAGGCCGCGCGGTTGCTGCTCTGGGCAAAGGCGTTCAGCACGGTCACCGGACCGTTCACGTGATCTTTGATGCGCTGGGAGGCAAAGACCTTGAGGCTGGGATCCACGTTGATGGTCTCTCCCAGTCCGGTCACCTTGCGGTCCAGAGCACCCGTGTAAGCCACGACTTTGAACACCGAGCCCGGCTCGTACTGGGCACTCACGGCCGGATTGGCAATGATCCCCTTCATCGTCTCCCGGTCGATGTGGGGACGACTGGCCATCGCCAGCACCGCACCCGTTTTGGGATCGATCAACACGGAAGTGATGCGCTTGGGCTTGTACTGGACGAACGCCTGCTCCAGCACCTGCTCCATCGTATCCTGCAGGTTCATGTCGATGGTGAGCGTCACCTCATGCCCATGCCGGGGCTCCTCGCCCTCACCGCGGAAGGAGGTGATCTCACGCCCCTTGCGATCTTTTTCAATCCACTGGAAGCCATCGGAGCCTGAGAGCTCGGTGTTGAGCACCGCTTCCACGCCTTCACGGCCGATCTGGATGTGCTTCTCGCGCTTGCGCCCTCCTGGAGTCTCCTCCTCCAGCACGGTCTTCTCATTCACATAGCCCAGCACGTGCGTCAGGCGTTCATCCGCCGGGTAGAAGCGGCGCACGCTGGAGCGCAGGCTGATCGCGAAGATGTTCCCCTCCTTGAGCCGAGCCTTCCAGATGTCGGCCGTCTCCGTGGGCAGCCCTTTGATCAGAGGAAACTCGATGCGCTTCTCATCAGCCATCTGCAGCGCCAGATCCGCTGGGACCGGCACCCCAGTCTCATTCAGCACGGCAGTGACCACGGCCGTGGCGTGCTCCCGGTACTGGGAGATCACGTCCTCCGGCTTCATGCCATTCACCACCTCAGAGAGCGGGCGTTTCTGAATGCGTGCCAGCCGGGTGCGCACGTCATTGAGATCCCGCAGGTGCTGCGTGTTTACCCAGACCTCATGCACCAGCTTGTCATGCGCCAGCAGCTCGCCGTTGCTGTCACGGATGACCCCGCGCATGGCGGGCAGCACCACGCGCTGCTTCAGCATGCCATCACCCCGGCGGGCCCAAACGTCATGATCCACCGCCTGCAGCCCGTAGAGCCGGAACGCCACCCCGCCGAAGGCAGCCAGCAGCAGCGCCAGCATCACCGCGATACGGTGGGGCACCCATCTGTTCAGGTCGGGAGTTGGGGAGTCAGGAGCGTTCATCGGCGCGAAGGCTTGCCCGTGGAGGGCGTGGATTCTGAGTCGGCGGTGGCAGGAGAAGGAGTGACGGGTTCAGCAACAGGGACGGCCGCGGGGACGTGGTCCGGCGCAGGGGGAACCTTGATGATGCTCTCGGGCTGGATGTTTTTCAACCTGGAGCGCTGACTTGTGAGACGATCCGTGAGGTTTTTCCGCGAAAGCGCCTCTCCCACCTTCATGTCCAGGGTGCGAATCTCCTGCTCCAGCGCGGAGATTTCCCGCTCCACCAGTTCCTGCTGACGACCGATCGCGTAGGTGCGGTTCTTCGTAAAAATGTGCAGCAACGCCGCAGCACCCACGGAAATGGCGATCACCACGAGGAGGAAAGCCACCCCGGAACGCCGTGGTGTGGCGCGGTTTCGGGGGAGGCTGAGCTCGGGTTCTTTCATTGGAGCAGTTTCTCTGCGGTGCGGAGTTTGGCGCTGCGGGAACGGGGATTGCGTTTGACCTCCTCCTCCGTGGCCTCCTGCGGCTTACGGTGCAGCAGCCTCAGGCAATGCTCCGGATTGCGGCGGGGCTCCGGCCACTCCGGGCGGTCCAGCCACTCCGTGGAGAGCCGGTTGAAGGCCTGCTTCACCATGCGGTCCTCCAGCGAGTGAAAGGAAATAACTGCCAGCCTCCCTCCCGGCTTCAGCCAGGTGGGTGCGGCGTGCAGGAAGTCCGCCAGGGCGGCCAGTTCGTCATTCACCGCGATGCGCAGCCCCTGAAACGTGAGCGTGGCCGGGTGGGTCTTCCCCCGGCGGGGAATCACACTGGCAATCGCCTCTGCCAGATCTGAGGTGGTGGTGAAGGGCTTCTGCTCACGGCGCTGCACCAGAGCCCGCACAATGCGGCGCGACTGGCGCTCCTCCCCATACTCCCACAGGATGCGCTCCAGCTCCGCCGGCTCATCCTCGTTCACCAGGTCCGCCGCCGTACGACCGCCGCCGGCATTCATCCTCATGTCCAGCGGCCCCTCATGCATGAAGGAGAAGCCACGGGCGGGCACATTCAGCTGGTACGAGGAAACGCCCAAGTCCACCAGCAGACCGTCCAGAGCCGTGATGCCCAGCGCCTGAAGCACCGCGGGAAATTCGCGAAAGTTGGACTGCACACTCCGGAACTGGCCCGTGGCAGCGTAAGCCTTGAGCCGCTCCCCGGCATGGTTCAGCGCGTCCGTGTCCTGATCGAGCCCGATCACCTCCGCCCCGGCCTGGAGCAGCAGCGAGGTATGTCCCCCGCCTCCCAGGGTGCCATCCAGGATGACCTTGCCAGAAGCTGGGGCGAGAGCCGCCACCACTTCTGCCGGGAGCACCGGCAGATGGTAACCCGTGCCTCCGCCTGCGTCTGCTCCGGTGGCGGAGATATCGGCGGTGGGAGAAGAGCTGGGCTGGGCGGTCATTGAAACGTCAGTTGGGAGCCAAATGGCGAAAAAAGCCCCGTCGCTTAACGTCTCTTAGATATCAGGACTTGGCCGATTTGGCAATGACGGATAATGCCCCTTCTTGACCGGATTTCGACCCGGAAATGCAGGAACTTTTTCAATCCACCCCGAAGGCACCGATACCGGCTCAGAATCCGGGCAGCGGATCCACCTTGGGCCGATCCGGTGACGTCGATGGTGACTCAGCCCTCTGGACGTAGGAGGAGCGATTCTCCGTCAGCCACTCCCGGCTCATGATCCGAAGCTCGGTCACATTCAGCCCGGGCTTGGAACCAGGGATCTCCGTCAGCACGGCCAGCCGGGTGCGGTCACCAGAGATCCGGCATTCGCCCAGGCTCAGCTTCAGGCTTCCGCTCCACGGCCCTTCCCCGGCATTGGCGGACACGAGGGATTCCACTTCGTTGGCCAGCATCTTCACCTTGCGGTAGCTGATCAGCCACGCCTTGCTCTCCCGATACTCGACGATGATGGTCACCCCGGACTTGCTGAAGACCAGCGTCTCGGGATCGCTCGCTGCCAGCACGGCCGACCGGCGCTCGATCACCGGACCGTAGCGCTCCATGCACTGTTCCACCGTCTCCCCCAGTCTCGCCTCGGCGACCGTGGCGAAGGAGGTGGTGGCAAGGAGCAGCAGGGCGCTGAGCTTTAGGTTCATCGTGAACATCCGTAAGTGAAACGCCCCCGGTCTGTCAAGGTTGCGCAACCGGGCAATATCGTTTCCCCACCTGCCCCTGCCCAGCAGAGTACAGATGGTGCTTTTTCCCGCGTTCCGTCTTGTGTCTTGTGTCTTCTGGTCTTTGTGTCTCGCCATGACATCAGACAGCGTCAACTGGGCGGCCGTGCGGGCCGATTTCCCCATCCTGCACCAGGAGGTGCGGGGGAATCCGCTCATCTATTTCGACAGTGCCGCCAGCTCCCAGAAACCGCGGCAGGTCATCGACGCCTTGAGCCGCTATTATGAGCACGACAACGCGAACGTGCATCGCGGGCTCCATGAGCTGAGCTCCCGGGCCACCGACGCCTTTGAAGCTGCGCGCAACAAGGTCGCCAAGTTCCTGAATGCCGCCAGCGCAGACGAGATCATCTTTACCCGCGGCACTACGGAGGGCATCAACCTCGTGGCCCAGGCCTATGGCACCCGCTACGTGAAGGAGGGTGACGTGGTCCTGCTCACGGAGATGGAGCACCACAGCAACCTCGTGCCCTGGCAACTGCTGGCCGAGCGCACCGGAGCCACCCTGCGCTTTGTCCCCGTGCTGGAAGACGGCACCCTGGACCTGAGCAAGCTGCCCGAGCTGCTCACCCCCGAGGTGAAGATCTTCTCCTTCACCCATATCTCAAACTCGCTCGGAACCGTCAATCCCGTGGCAGACCTCTGCCGTGCCGCCCGTGCGGTGGGAGCCATCTCGGTGGTGGACGCCGCCCAGAGCGCCGGCCACTTGCCCGTGGATGTGCAGGCCCTCGGATGCGACTTCCTCGCCCTCTCCGGACACAAGATGTGCGCCCCCACCGGCATTGGTGCCCTGTACGGTCGTGCCGAAGTCTTGGAAAAGACCCCTCCCTACCACGGCGGCGGGGAAATGATCGTCAGCGTGTCCTTGCAGAAGGCCACCTACAAAGAAGCCCCCCACCGGTTTGAAGCAGGCACGCCCAACATCGCGGGCGCCGTCGGTCTTGGGGCCGCCGTGGACTATCTGGAAAACATCGGCCGCCAGAACATCGCGGCGCACGATGGCGAACTCGTCCGCTATGCCCAGCAGCGCATGGAAGCCGATGTGCCCGGCATCCGTATCATCGGACCGCGTGAACGCAGCGGGCTCGTCGGCTTTGTCATGGAGTCCGCGCATCCTCACGATCTCACGACCTATGCCGACCGCTACGGCCTCGCCCTTCGCGGTGGGCATCACTGCAACCAGCCCCTCATGAAGAAGTTCAAGCTGCCCGGCACCTCCCGCGCCAGCTTCTACTTCTACAACACCAAGGAGGAGATCGATCGCATGATCACCATCCTCCAGGAGGCCGCCCGATTCTTCAGTTGATCGAAGTCGATCCGCGGATTCCTTCTCTCCCTTAGCCTCCCCTTTCCCGCCATGCTCCCGAACTCCGACCTCGAAGAACTCTACCAGCAGGTCCTGCTGGACCACTCCCGACGCCCGCGCAACTTCGGTGAGCTGACCGAGGCCGACGCCACCGAGGCTGGCGAGAAGGTGGTCAAGGTTCAAGGTGACAACCCCTCCTGCGGCGATGAGATCGTGGTCTCCGTGAAACTGGCGGACACCGGGCTGAAACTGGCCGACATCAAGTTCACCGGGCAGGGATGTGCCATCAGCCAGGCCTCCGCCTCGCTCATGACCATCAAGACCAAAGGCCGCAGCCGCGCTGAGGTGGAGGAACTCATCGCCGCCTTCCACGATCTGATCACCAAGCAGACCGAAAACCCGCCCGACATTCTGGGTGATCTTCAACTCCTCCAAGGCGTCTGGCGCTTCCCCCAGCGCGTGAAGTGCGCCACCCTCGCCTGGCGCGCCCTCGAGCAAGCCCTGCGCGAAGGCTCCGCAGGCGTGGTCACGACTGAGGTCGAAGGGTAAGCGGGAGCCTTGTAACACCGCGCATTAGTGCACTGGGGAGCGCAGGCCGCTGGCCTGCTGCAAGGTCAGCTAGCCCGAAGATCAGTCGCTCTCGAAACCCGATGCCGGAGGCATCAAAGCCATTAGCCGGATGGTTGAAGGAGCGTAGCGACTGACACCTCCGGAAGGTCAAGGTGAGTATTGCATCCCGGAGTGGATGCCAGCGACGTCCCTTTGCCTGCTAAGGTTGCAGTTCAACCTTGGGAAAGACGGTGTGGAGGCCGACGCCATCAACTCCCCCCACGACCGTCACCCGCGTCGTCCCGCACACCCAAGAGCCGGGACGGCTCTTCTACATTCCCTCCAGCGCAGGCGGATGTTTTCTATAACGCCCTTCCCGCCACAAAGCGCTGACTGACGCCACCACTCCATCCTCCGCCCCACTCCCCCTTCACCAAACCCTCACGAACCCTTCACGTCTAATTCACACCTCAGGACTTCACACTGCATCGCCACTTCGACATGCTTCCTGCAACATCATGAAGCAACCGTCCGAAGCCGATTCCCACCAAACTCCCCACCCCGCCGTATGGCCAATCTTCCTCGGCGCGTTGACAATCTACTTCGCGTCATACTTGCTTGGAGACGTCATTCTCCTGACTAGCAGCTTTGAGAACTGGTCCGATTTTGCTGTCGTAAAACGGTATGCTGGCGAAACGCTGGCCAAGGGGGCGTTTGCCGGCTTCATCTCATTATTCTGCCCCCTGGGGCTTACACTCTTGTTCATCCCCATCGCCTTCCAATCCCACCGCAGACTCATGGTCGCTCTGGTGGCCCCGATGTTGATCCTCTCAATTCTAATGGTCTACATGGCGTTCACCAGTCCCAGCACATCAAAGGATCGACTGGCTCAACAACTGAAGATACCACTACCAGCAGCTCACGACCGCTACTTGGCATATCACCCTCAGGGCTCCAACTTGCTGGTTCGCATCGGTTCCGGCATACGCGATTACTACAGTTTCCATCTTGATTCTGAATCCAGGAAAACATTCCTCGGCAACCTTCATCCCTCGGAAGAACGCAAGCTTCAACTGCAAAGCCCGTTAGGGCGTCATGCGGACATGCCGCCAGAGATTGCCTATGATCTGCAATCTCCTGACTTGGTCGTGTACCCCGCCGGATGGGATACCGATATTGTCACGCATCCAGCGTCGTCACGCATACTGATCATTTACTATTCTCCTCCTCACTAACTTGGCGATGACTCAGTCCGAGGAAGCATGAGGACCGCACGCCAAGTGTGATTGATGCGCCTGTGGGCACCGGGCCGGGCTACCCGATGCCGGAGGCATTGCAGCCATTAGCCGGATGGTTGAAGGAGCGTAGCGACTGACACCTCCGGAAGATGAAGATGAGTATTGCATCCCGGAGTGGATGCCAGCGATGTCCATCAGCACGCGGAGTTGCTGTCACCCTCCTGGGTGAACGCAGATTCTTGTTCTCCAGGGGTATCGCTACGCTCACCCCCTGGCTAATGGCTGGGATGCCTCCGGAATCCATTGCCCCACGACAGTCACCCGCGCACCGATCCATCCCCCATTCACAAAATACTCACACAACACTCACCTCGAATTCACACCTCAAGGCTTCTCAGCCGCACGTCCATTCGCAATGCTCTTGAAAAGCCTATAAAACAACATCTCGCCCCTCATCCCCCTCCCGAATCAAAACCCTCGCCCCGTCACAGCATCTCGGGAGGCAAGGTGTTCTTCGGCTCAGCACTGTTGTACTTCCTCGCCTACTATCTTCCGGACATCATCCTCTTTTCCACCAGTTTTGAGGACTGGAAGGATCTCGGCTTTGCCTTGCAGAATGCCGGCACCTCTTTCATCAGATCGCTCCCCATGGCCTTGCTGTCCCTCGCATGCCCCTTGGTGATCGCGGTGCCTTTGATTGAGATCGCTCCTCCCACTCGACGGAGCCGACTCATTGCCGCATCCTGCCCCCTTCTATGCCTTGCAGGACTGATGCTCTACTCGCAAGCCCCTCCTCATACGTCCAAGGCTCGCTATCAGAAATTCACCCGAACCCCTGTACCACCGGATGCGAAGCACTATCGTTCCTTTCATCCCTTTGGAGCAAACATTTTCAGCCACCCCTTCACGGGCACTCGGGACTACTACTCGTTCCAGCTCAATCCCAAAGCCCATCGAGACTTTCTCAACACACTTACGTTGTCAGAAGACTTTTACAAAGACCGGCTAACCCAAAACGTTCGCATTCTGGGAGAAGTGCCATCTGATTTCAGACCCAACCTGCTCCAGCCGGACCTCCAAGTCTATCGAATCAATCACTCGGGTTTCGTTGTAACGCGTCCTGGCACGCAGGATATCCTGGTTATCTGGTGGCAGATCCCACACTGAGCCGCCATCTGTTCTTCCCCTTGAATGTCGGCCACAACACGCTGACTGACGCCCCCGGCAAGATGCCTGGAACAGCACGCAAGATGCGTGCGCCCCCCACGTCCCTGACATAGCTCGCACAATAGCAGCCTATCCCTGAAGGGGATATCTACCTCAGCCCAGGGTTGGACGAGCCCTAAGCGAGTCACACCCTGGGTATCAGGGGCGGCAGAGCCTCAGGTGTGGAGGCAGACTTCATCCTCTCCCTCCCCACCGCCATCAACTCCCCCACGTCCGTCACCCGCGCCACCAAGTGCCGGGACGGCTCTTCTACATTCCCTTCGGCGAATTCTCGTAGTTTCCTTCACCCCCTTCCCGCCTCAACCCGCTGACTGACGCCCCCACCACCACTCCACCACTCCACCACTCCACCACTCCCCTTCACCAAACCCTCACAACTCCTTCACGTCGAATTCACACCTCCGGTCTTCCCTCTGCATCGCCACTTCGGCATGCTGGCGGGAGCCCGATGAAACAACCTCCGCCCGTCCTCCTCCCCAAACGCACCTGCCATCCGGCGGGCTGGCCGGTGTTCTTTGGTTGCGTGGGACTTTACCTCTCCGCCTTCTATCTGGCGGACCTCGTGCTTCTCGCCAGCTCCTCAGGTTCGTGGAACAACATCGGTTTCATCCTCCGACAGGCTCCGGGACCGCTGATTCACGGGATCGTCCCCGCCCTGGGGTCGCTCATCTGCCCGATTGGGCTGACTTTCCTCTTCCTCCCTCTGGCGCTGGACTGCCGCCGCCGATTCCTGATCGCCGTCGCTGGCCCGCTCCTGGCACTGACCGTGATCATGATCTGGTCTCAGGTTCGCGAGCCTCACACCTCCCAGCGACGGATCGAGCGTCTCAGCAAAGCGCCTCTGCCACAGGAGCATCGGAACTACCTCGCTTATCACCCGCTGGGGAGCACCACGTTTGCCCGTGCCATGGTGGGCATCAGAGAGTACTGTTCCTTCGAGCTCGATCCCGAGTCCCTGCGGCAGTATGTCGGATCCCGTCAGCCCTCCATCGAGCGCAAAGTACGACTGCAAACGTCGCCCTATCGCGTAGGAGACCTTCCCGCCGAGCTTGGCTGCGATCCTCTGGCTCCCGATGCCGTGTTCTACGAGCTGAGTGCCGGAGCCGATCTGATCGCCCGCCCTGGTTCGGCACGGGTGTTGATCGTCTGTTTTGGGTATGCACGCTAAGGTAGCGGGAATGCTCCCAACGGTGCCACTCACACCTCCTCACCACCCAATTGTAACTTCCCCGCCCCACCTGTCGTCTTCTCCCCTGCATGAATCTCCTCCACCGCGGCCTGCTGCTGGCCCTGCTCCTGCCCACCCTCCCCACCTTCGGAGCCCCTCCGATTACCAATGAGGTGATCTTGGAACGGATCGGCAATCACCCCATCGAGGCGCACTTCGACCTTCCCTACGCGGGCAACACCAATCCCCGGCAGATGGTGGACTTGTACGTCCCCAAGAATCGCACCGTCACCACGCCCCTGCCGGTGGTCGTGTTCATCCACGGCGGAGCCTGGATCGGTGGCGATCGCAAAAGCGCCGCCGGAGCTCTCGGCGGCCTGTTGCTCAACGCCAACTACGCGGGCATCTCCGTAGGCTACCGCATGAGCACCGAAGCCAAGTGGCCGGCGCAGATCTATGACTGCAAGGCCGCCATCCGGTGGATTCGCGGGAATGCCGCCAAATACAACCTTGATCCAGACCGCATCGCAGTCTGGGGAGGATCCGCCGGCGGGCATCTTGTCTCCCTGCTGGGCACTTCCGGCGGCGTCAAGGAACTCGAGGGCGATCTCGGCCCTTTCACGAGCCAAAGCAGCAAAGTCACCTGCGTCGTCAACTTCTGCGGCCCCGAAGACCTCACCCTGCCCCTCATGAACAAAGACGGCCAGATGGTCTCCGCACTGGACGATCCCGCCGTCGTGGGCCTCCTGGGCGAGGGCGACCGTACCGTCTCCGGCAAGGCAGCCTCTCCCGTCACTTACGTCTCGGCCGACGATCCGCCAGTCCTGACCGCCCACGGCACCAAAGACCTGCGCGTCAGCTTCGAACACGCGACCTTGATCGACAAAGCCCTTAAACAGGCAGCCGTCACCTCCCTGTTGATTCCTCTTACCAACGGCGGACACAACTTCCACAGCGACGAACTCAACAAGCGCATCTTCCAGTACCTGGAGTGGCAGCTCCGCGGCGTGAAATCAGAGATCTCCACCGAGCCCATTCTGGTCGGGCCATAAGGCTCATAGATGCTCGGGAAGCTTATTCCTCATCAGGAAGCAAAGGTGTTGGCCGGGCCGACAGGGACATTTGATACTGCCACCCCCTCGGCCATAGAGCCCCCCTTGGGCACGCGGACGCATGCCACGATCCAAGCATCGCATACCGGGAATTTAGTGCCTCCTCACGTCGACAACTACGACCGACCTTGGCGGTCATACGGCAGAAGGCATCCTCAAACACCTTCCGTATCCGCACCCACCCCGATGGCTCACGCCTCTTCTCTCACCCACTGGTATTTGGTCACCAACCACCCAGCGCCCCTGTAGTTGTCGACGTGAGGAGGCACTAGCTAAAGCGTCTGCAATCTACTGCTTCACGCCTGATCACCAAGCTTCGATAAACCCAAGGTCTGGAGGCCTACTTCACCCTCTCCCTCCCCATCGCCTTCAACACCTCCACGTCCATCCCCGCCCCCTCACGCCGCAACCAAGAGCCGAGACGGCTCTTCTACCTTTCCTTCGGCACGCGCTCCATCACTCCATCACTCCTCCCCCACTCCCATTTCCGCCTCCCCAGCCCTGACTTTTTGTGACGGCTCCCTACGCATTTATCCCGTCACCCCCTCAAATTAGCCCGTTTTATCCCCTCTCCGCTGGGCATCCTTCCGCACCACGCCAGATCACGCCTGCTGATTCCGTATGTTTGTCCTGATGGACAGACAGATCCCGCAACGGCATATCCCCAGCCCAAGATGCACCCGCCCACACCCCTCCATGGGAAGATGGGGATTCATCGCGACGGCGCTGTTCTGCTTCACCCTCAACACCCCTGCCGCTGAGGCCACCGAGGCACCTCAAAAAAACCTGCCTCTCAACTTCGTCAACGACATCGAGCCCATCCTGACAAAAGCAGGATGCAACTCCGGCGGATGTCATGCCAAGGCGGGCACCGGACAGCGAGGATTCCGCCTCTCCCTGCTCGGCTTCGAGCCCCAGGAAGACTACGAATACATCGTCAAAGAGGGCAAGGGCCGCCGCGTCTTCCCCGCTGCGCCAGAGCAGAGCCTGCTGGTGCTGAAGGCCGCCAACATTGTCCCTCACGGCGGTGGCAAGAAACTGGACCCCGCTTCGCACGAGTACGCCACGCTCGTCCGCTGGATCCGCGAAGGCATGGCCTACGGCCGTCCTGAAGATGCCAAGCTGGCGAGCATCGCCGTGGAGCCTGCCGTCCTGTCCATGAAGGCCAAGACGACGCAGCAGCTCAAAGTCACCGCCCGATTCACCGATGGCTCGACACGTGACGTCACCTCCCTGTCCCTCTACGAAGCCAATGACAAGAGCATGGCGGAGACGACCGAGGAAGGACTGGTGACCACACAAGACATCCCTGGCAACGTGGCGGTAATGGTGCGCTACGCCGGGCAGGTCTCCGTCTTCAGCGTGACCATTCCCTTGGGAGCGCCCGTCGAGGCCCTGCCTCCTGCGAAGAACTTCGTGGATGAGCATGTCTTTGCCAATCTCAAGCGCATCGGCATCCCGCCTTCGCCAGTAGCTGACGATGCCACCTTCCTGCGTCGCGTCTCCCTCGACATCGCAGGCCGACTGCCGACGCTGGAAGAGGTCCAGGCGTTCCAAACTTCCCAAGCACCAGACAAGCGGGATCAAGCCATCGAGTCGCTCTTGAGCAGTCCGGACTATGCCGACTACTTCGCCAACAAGTGGACGGCCCTCCTCAAGAACAAGCGCGATGACGCGGCCGATATTACCGCGAACTTTGCCTTCCACGCCTGGATGCGGGACAGCCTCCTGGCCAACCGTCCCTATGACGACATCGTGCGCCAGATCCTGGCCGCCACCGGCACCATCGTCTCCAATCCCCCCGTGGCCTGGTACAAGCGCGTGAAGGAACCCCACCTGCAGCAAGAAGATGTGGCGCAACTCTTCCTGGGCGTGCGCATGCAGTGTGCGCAGTGCCATCACCATCCCTTTGAGCGATGGAGCCAGCAGGACTACTACAGCCTCTCCGCCTTCTTCAGCCAGGTGGGTCGCAAGCCTACCGCGATCGCCGGAGAGGACCTCATCTTCCACAAGCGGGGCACGGCCCAGTTGGAGAACAAGAAGAGCCGCACGCCAGTGAAACCTGCCGCGCTGGGTGGACCCATCCTGGACATCGCCCCCGATGACGATCCGCGCCTGCAACTTGCCGACTGGATGGGAGCCAAGGACAACCCCTTCTTCGCCACTGCCCTGGTGAACCGCTACTGGAAGCACTTCTTCAAGCGTGGGCTCATCGAACCAGAGGATGATATCCGCGATTCCAATCCCGCGACCAATCCGGCGCTGCTCAGCGACCTGGCCAAGCACTTCGTCGAAAGTGGGTTCGACCTGAAGGAGGTCGTGCGGGTCATCACGCGCAGCCAGACCTACCAGCTCAGTACCATGCCCAATGATCACAATGCGGTGGACCGGCAGAACTTCTCCCACTTCTATCCCAAGCGGATGCAGGCCGAGGTGTTGCTGGATGCCATCAACCAGGTGACAGGCGCCCAGTCCGACTTCGCCGACCTTCCGCCCGGCACTCGCGCCATCTCCCTGCCGGACAACAGTTACAACCGCGCCTCCCCCTTCCTGAAAGTCTTCGGCCGTCCTGAAGGGGCCAGCGTGTGCGAGTGCGAGCGTGTGCAATCCTCCAGCCTGGCCCAGAGCCTGCACCTCATGAACGCCGCGGATGTGAAGGCCAAGCTGGCTGTGGGCAACGGTCGCGCCGATCGCCTGAGCAAGGCGGAGAAATCTGTGCCCGACCGCATTCGCGAGCTTTATCAGGCCGCCCTCTCCCGCGAGCCCACCGCTGAAGAAATCCGACTCAGCGAGACCCACCTGCTCAAGCCGCGGCCGGATGCGCAAGACAAGCCGCTCCCTGCCGCCCAAGCCCTCAAACAGGGCTACGAGGACCTCATCTGGGCGCTCGTGAACACCAAAGAGTTTCTCTACAACCACTAACCGCTCCCCTTTCATGATCAGCAGGCACTTGTCCCTCCCCACTCTGGGCGTCGCGGTTTCCGTATGGTTCGCAGCGTCTTCACCCTCCCAGGCGCAGCAGGTCACCCTGCCGCTGCCCCGACTGCTCACCCTCATGCCCATGGGTGCCCCCTCCGGCGGGTCCGTGGAAATCACTCTCACAGGGGAAAACCTGGAGGAAGTCACCGCGCTGCTCTTCTCCACCCCGCAGATCACCGCCCACCCGGTGACGAGCTCAGACGGCACCTCCGTACCGAGCAAGTTCCTCGTCACCGTGGCCCCGGGTACCCCTGCCGGGGTGCATGATGCTAGAGTCCTCTCCAGACTCGGCATCTCCTCCGTCCGGGCCTTTGCCGTGAGCAACCTCAAGGAAATAACTCGCACCGCGGCCAACAACACCGTGGAGACGGCCCTGCCGCTGGAACTCGACTCGATCTGCAACGCCAGCATGACGAAACGGGCGGTCGATCACTATGCCTTCCAAGCCCGGCAGGGACAAGCCATCGTCGTAGATTGCGCGGCGGCAGGCATCGATTCACGACTGACCCCCGTGGTGGTCATCGCCGATGCCCAAGGACGGGATCTGCTGGTGAACCGCACCGGTGGACGCCTGAACTTCACGCCCCCGGCCGACGGCCGCTATCTCATCAAGGTGAATGACCTCACTTTCCAGGGCGGTGAACGCTACTTCTACCGGCTCGCCTTGCAGGCAGCCAATGGCAAGACACCCCTGCCCCGCCAACCCGAGACACAGAGCGTGAGCGCCATGTCCTGGCCTCCCTCCGGTCTGGCCGCCACACCTGCCAGCCGGGAAACAGAGCCCAACAACCGTGCCCCCGAAACCCAGAAGATCACCCTGCCCTGCGATATCGGCGGGAACTTCTACCCCGCCGCAGATGTGGACACCTTTGAGTTTGCGGCCAAGAAAGGCGAAACTTGGTGGGTGGAGGTGGCCTCCGAGCGCCTCGGCCGCGACACGGATCCCTTCGTCTTGGTGCAGCAGGTGAAGCAGGCGGATGGCAAAGAGACGCTCACCGATGTGGCGGAGCTCTACGACATCGCCAGCCCGATGAAGCTCTCCTCCAACGGCTACGCCTATGACGGCCCGCCGTACAATGCCGGCTCTCCCGATGTGAACGGGAAGTTCGAGGTAAAAGAGGACGGCACCTACCGGCTGCAATTGCGGGATCTCTTTGGCGGCACCCGCAGCGATCCGGACAATGAGTACCGGCTTCTGGTCCGGAAAGCCGCCCCCGACTTCTCCCTGGCCGCCTGGGGTGTGCACATGACTCTGCGCAACGGGGACCGGGCCGCCCTTTCCAAGCCCATGGCCCTGCGCGCGGGTGAGTCCCGGGTCTTTGAGGTGGTCACCCAGCGTCGCGATGGCTTCGACGGGGAGATCCAGCTCTCCATGGAGGGGCTCCCGGCAGGAGTCACCGCCAGCGGCCTGAAGATCGGCGCCGGCAAGACCTACGGTCACCTCGTCCTCACCGCCGCCAGCGATGCCACCGATGCCTTCTCCCTGGCCACGATCACGGGCAAAGCCCTCATCAACGGCCAGGAAACCACCCGCTCCTGCCGCATGGCCACCATGAAATGGCCGGTCAAGGATGCGAAGGGGGAAATCCCCGCGCCTCGTCTCATGGCCGATGTGCCTGTCTCAGTGAGCAACTCTGAGCCCGCTCCACTCACCATCGAACCCGCCGACAGCAAGGTGGTGGAGGCCACCGTTGGCACCACGGTGACGATTCCGCTGAAGATCACCTGGCGCAATGAGTTCACCGGCACCTCTCTCAAGCTCAGGGCCTATGGCGACGGCTTTGCCGGGTTGAAGGAAATAGACATCCCCATGAAGGCGGAGACAACCACGCTCACGCTCGACCTCGCCGCGTTGAAGCTCCCGGTGGGAGAGCACGCCCTGGCCCTCTATGGCACCGCCGTGAGCAAGTACCGCTACAATCCCGCCGCCGTGCCCCTGGCCGAGGCGGAGCAAAAGAAGGCCGAGCTGCTGGCCCAAGCCGCCGCTGAGGAAGCCAAGAAAATCGCCGCCACCGATGCCGCCGCTGCCAAAGCTGCCGCGGCCAAGGCCCAACAGGCCGGCACCTTGATGGCTGAGGCCACCAAGAGAATGAAAGCTGTCTCCACCACTGCGGAACCACGGGACACCGTGGACATCATCGTCTCCGCCCCCATCCGCCTCTCCGTTAAACCCGCCCCCGTGGCAGCCGCTACCGCAGCCGTCTCCAGCCAGCCTTGATCCGGCTGAACTCCGTTGCCGCTTCCATGAAGTCCCCGCAATCCATCATGACGAGACGCCGGCTCCTGCAGGCAGTCACGGCTGGCTCCATTCTGGGTCCCGTCTGCACGCAGGGCGCCGCCCCTGATGCCGCTGCTCCGTCCGCAACCGGCTCACTGCGCGCCGGATTCGCCATCGATGAGGTCCGCGTCCGTTTGTACAGCCCCCAGGTGACCCAACCGGTGAAGGTCGTCATGCTGGCCGACACCCATCTGTTTCGCGATGACGAGCGCGGCGCCCCCTTCCGCGAATACAGCGGCCGCATGGCCAAGGCGTACAACCAGACCCGGCACTTCCGCACCCTCCAGCCCACCCAGCCCGAGGCGTGTTTCGAGGAAACTCTTCAGACAGCCCAGAAAGAGCATGCCGCCGCCCTGTTCCTGGTGGGAGATATCGTCAGCTTCCCTTCCGAGGCTGCCATTGAGTGGGTCCAGTCCCGGCTCACGCCTTTGAGCATTCCCTGGCGTTACACCGCGGGCAATCACGACTGGCACTACGAGGGTCTGCCGGGCACCTCGGCAGAGCTCCGCAAGGAATGGAGTGAAAAGCGCCTGCGCCCCCTGCATCAAGGGCATGATCCGCTCATGTCGGTCCTGGATGTCGGCGGCGTGCGCGTGGTCATGTTGGACAACTCCACCTATGAGATCCAGCCGGAGCAATTGGCCTTCTTCAAGGCCCAGGTGGCCACGGGCAAGCCCCTCGTGCTGATGGTGCACATCCCCCTCTACGCACCGGGACGGCCGGTCGGCTTCGGCTGCGGCCATCCTGCCTGGGGTGCCAAGGTGGACAAGGGCTTCACCATTGAACGTCGCCCTCCCTGGCGGCAGGAGGGGCACACCGCCGTGACCCTGGAATTTCACCGCGAAGTCTTCGCCGCCCCCAATCTCTTGGGCGTCTTCGCCGGGCACACGCACAAGGCCACTCTGGACGTCCTCAACGGCATCCCCCAGGTGGTCGCCGGTGCCAATGCCACGGGGGCCCATCTTGTCATCGAGGTGCTCCCGCCACCGACAGTCTGACGTCCCTTTACGTTTTCGTTATTTCCCTTTTCCATCTCGTGAAACTTCCCCTGGCTGCCTTCCCTCTGATTCTGGCCACCGCTGCGCAGGCAGCCGGTGAACCGCTTGAGTTCTACAAGGACGTACAGCCCTTTCTCAAAGCGAACTGCATCTCCTGCCACAACAAGACCACCACCAAGGCCGGTCTGAACATGGAGACCCCGGACGCCATGAAGGCAGGCGGCGACTCCGGTCCCGCCCTGCTTCCCGGAAAGGGGGCAGAGAGCCTGGTGGTCCTGGCCTCACGCCACCAGAATGACATGGAGATGCCCCCGGCCAACAACAAGTCGGGCGCGGTCAATCTCACCCCTGGCGAAATCGAGCTGCTGAAACTGTGGATCGACCAGGGCGCTCCGATGGCCCAGCAGGAGGTCCGGCAGGTGCAGTGGCAACCCCTCGCTGCCGGCGTGCACCCCATCTACGCCGTGGCCGTCACCCAAGACGGTCGCTACGCCGCCTGCGGCAGGTCCAACCGGATCTTCATCTACGACCTCGCCACGCGGCAGCTGGTGTCCGAGTTGCACGACGCCGCTGCCCCAGAGAAGGCCGCCCACCGCGGCATGGTGCAAACCCTTGCCTTCAGCCCGGACGGCACGCGGCTGGCGAGCGGCAGTTTTCGCGAAGCGAAGCTCTGGCAGCTAGCCCCCTCCCCTGCGGCGACTACGACAACGCCGTCCCCCGCCCCCGCCCCCGCCCCGGTGGACCCCGTGTGGCTGAAGAAGAGCGAGGAAACCATCAAAAGCAAAATCACCTGCAGCATCGCCGCCCCTCAGAGAGCGCTAATCGCCACCGCCAGCGCGGACGGTGTGGTCAGGTTATGGGAAACTGGGGCCGCCAAGCCCACCTTGGAGCTGCGCGGCACCTATGCCGATCTCCGGCAAACTGCCAGCCTGGAGTGGGCCTTGGGGTTGCAAACCCTGGAGCAGGCCTTCCAAAATGCGGAAGTCGCCCGGATCGAAGCCCAGAACAAGGCGCTGGAGGAGTTGCTGAAGAAGGCCAACGAGACCATCACGGCCATGCAAAAACTCGTCCCCGACAAGCAGAAGGCCGTGAAGCCCACGACCGACGCCAAGGACCTGGCGCAAAAGGCCGTGGATGAAGCCGCCGCCAAGCTGGCCGCACTTCCCGCTGACAAGCCCGACCCGGCCCTGGTGAAGTCACTCAAGGATGCGCAGGACAAGCTCATCACCACCCGCATGACGGAGACCTCCGCACTGGCGGCCGTCTCCGCCGCAGAGAGCAACCTGAAGGACGCGCAGGATGAGGTGAAACGCATCACGGACACCAAGACCCGGAATGCCGACGCCGTCGCCTCCGCCAAGTCGGCCCTGGCCGCCTCCCAAGCCACCACCGCCAAGGTGACGGGAGAGATGAACGCGCTCAAGAAAGAAGCCGCCAAACCCTCATCGCCCCCAGTCGCCCTGGCTTTCTCTGCCGACAGCCAGCAGATCGCGGTCGCGCTGGAGGACGGCTCCATTCGTCTCTGGGCAGTCGCCAGCGGCACCGCACTGGATGCCAGCAGCAAGGAAACAACCACCGCGAGCCTGACGGCCGGTCCCGACGGGACCTTTGTCGTCACCCGTGCCGCCAATCGTACCACCGGGGCCATTCCAGGCTGGAAATTGACCCA
>NZ_BATR01000146.1 GCF_000739655.1 Verrucomicrobium sp. BvORR106
AAAGCTCTGCACTACCTTCAACATCTCCCCTGCTCAACCGTCTCAGGTTCGAGCCCATCACAAGATCCACCAAAGCGGCGTCGAGCCGCACGCACTCCAAGGCGCTTCGCGACGTTGCAGGCGCTGGGAACAAGGAACGCCCATCGACTCCTGTCCATCTCACCGCGTTGGCTCATCCAACCACACGCCAGTGTCTTGGAGTGCGTGCGGCTCGACGCCGCTTTCGCCCGCCGCAACAACCTCCTCCCTCCTAAAAACATCCGCCAGCCGGTAAAGGAGGCGGAGTCTCCGGCCCCGGACGTCTCCCCAACCCACCCACAAAAAAACGGGAGACGATCTCCGTCTCCCGTCTCAGTTTCAAGTCTTGCGTCTTGCGTCTTGTGTCTTCCAGTCTTGCGTCTGGCCACTGGCCGCTTCGCGGCCTACTGGCACATCTCGCAATCCTCACCCGCCTGCGCCTTCCGACGGGCCTCGGCGAGGAACTGCTTGTACTCATCCGCATCCACCTTGGCCTTGTCGGCTGCCGCAGCGGCCGTCTGGGCGACCACGCCGCGGATGTCCGTCTGCACCTGGGTGGTGGAGCCCTCGATGGAGCTCGCGCCCTTCGTGCGGAGATAATAGGTGGTCTTCAGCCCCTTGCGCCAGGCGGCGCGGTACATGTGGCTCAGGGTCCGCATGTCCGTGTCCGGGCACCAGAGGTTCACTGACTGGCTTTGGTCGATCCACTTCTGGCGACGGGCGGCTGCATCCAGCACATAGGCCCAGTCCACGCTGAACGCCGTGGCATACTTGCGCTTCAGATCCGCGGGAATCTCGTCCATGGCGGCCAGTTCACCGTCGAAATACTTCAGGCGTTCCGCCACCTCATTGGTCCAGAGGTCGCGCTTCTTCAGATCCTTCACCAGGTACGGGTTCAGCACCACATAGTTGCCACCCAGGTTGCTCTTCGTGAAGTTGTTCGTGAAGAGCGGCTCGATGCACGGGCTGCTGCCCATGATGTTGGAGATGGTCGCCGTGGGGGCGATCGCCAGGACGTTGCTGTTGCGCATGCCCTGCTTCGCGATCTTCTCCCGCACCGGGGTCCAGTCCATCTTGCCTCCTCGAACCACTTCCACCGGCTCGCCGCGCTCTTTCTCGAGCAGGTCCACCGTGTCCTGCGGAAGCAGGCCGCGGGACCACTTGCTGCCCTGGTAGGTGGAGTACTTGCCCAGCTCCGCAGCGAGATCGCTGCTGGCCTCATAGGCGTAGTAGGAGACGGCTTCCATGACCTCGTCGTTGAAGTCCACAGCCTCCTTGGACGCAAAGGGCAGCCCCTTGCGATAGAGCGCGTACTGCAGGCCCATCACGCCCAGACCGATCGGGCGATGGCGGGTGTTCGCCGTCTTCGCCGCATCCGTCGGGTAGAAGTTGATGTCGATGACGTTGTCCAGCGCCCGCACCGCCATGCGCACAGTCTCGCGCAGCTTGGTGTGATCAATGTTGCCCGCCTCATCGAGGTGGTTTTCCAGGATCACAGAGCCCAGGTTGCAGACAGCCGTCTCATCCTTGCTCGTGTTCAGCGTGATCTCCGTGCAGAGGTTGCTGCTGTGGATGACGCCGGCATGGTCCTGCGGGCTGCGCACGTTGCACGGATCCTTGAAGGTGATCCAGGGGTGCCCGGTCTCAAAGATCGCCTTGAGCATGGACTTCCAGAGATCGATCGCCGGGATCTGCTTGCCCAGCACCTTGCCTTCAGCGGCCAGTGCCTCGTACTCCAGGTAGCGTTTCTCAAACGCCTGGCCATAGAGCTCGTGAAGATCCGGCGTCTCGTTGGCGCGGAAGAGCGTCCAGTGAGCGCGCGCCTCCATGCGTTTCATGAAAAGATCAGGCACCCAGTTGGCCGTGTTCATGTCATGCGTGCGGCGGCGCTCGTCGCCCACGTTCTTGCGGAGGTCGAGGAAATCGACGATGTCGTTGTGCCAGGTCTCGAGGTACGCACAGCCGGAGCCGCGGCGCTTCCCGCCCTGGTTCACCGCCACGAGCTGGTCATTGTGCAGCTTCAGGAAGGGAATCACACCCTGGCTCTCGCCGTTGGTGCCCTTGATGTAGCTACCCGTGCCACGCACGGCCGTCCAGGAGCCACCCAGACCGCCCGCCCACTTGCTGAGGAAGGCGTTCTCCGCGATGCCGCGGATCATGATGGACTCAATGTTGTCATCCACCTTGTACAGGTAGCAGGAGGAGAGCTGGGAGTGCAGCGTGCCGCTGTTGAAGAGCGTCGGCGTGCTGGAGCAGAAGCGGCGGCTCTTGTACATGCGGTACAGGGCGATCACCTTCTCCGTGGGATCTTCATCCCGCACGAAGAGGCCCATGGCCACACGCATCCAGAAGAGCTGCGGCGTCTCCAGACGCTTCGCGGGCTTCGTCTTCTTGTCGATGATCAGGTATCGGTCATACAGGGTGTGGATGCCCAGGTAGTCGAAGTCCATGTCCGCAGCGGGGTCCAGCGCATCGGCCAGCTTGTCCAGATCGAAGTCCAGCAGTTTGGCGTTGATGCGGTCGATCTCCACCCCGCGCTGCAGATTGCGGCGGAAGGCCCGGCGGTGGAAGGCCTGCAGGGAGCCGATGCCATCGCGCACGATGTCCCAGCCCAGCACTTCTTCATAAATGTAGCTCAGCAGGATGCGCGCGGCGAAGCGGGCAAAGTCCGCATCCCTGGCCATGAGGGCCTTGGCGTTCAGGATGATGGTCTGCTTCAGGTGATCCAGCGAGATGTCCGTGGCCAGAGAGCGGCGCAGGGAGGATTCGATCTCTGCACGATTGATGCAGAGGTCCAGTCCCATCATGGCAAAGTCGATGCGCCGCTGCAGATCCAGGCCATCCCAGAGGATGGTTTCCTTGTCCGAGATGCGCACCATGATCATCTCCTGCTGGCCGTCATCCACCGGCAGTTCCGGTGCGGAAATGTCAGCCGCCGACTTGGCATCCCGTTCCCGGGAGTCCGCGCGCAGCGCACGGTAGAGCATGTAGGCCTTGGCTGCCTTGAAGTGGCCCTGCCGCATGAGCTGCTCTTCCACCAGGTCCTGCACCTGCTCGATGTGGATGAACTGCTTGGCTTCCTCGATCATCTGCTGCGTGAGCGCCTCCGCCACCGCCTTGGCATGCGTGGTGCCCATCTCCACGGACACAAACGCCTTGCTCACGGCCAGCTCGATCTTGTTGGGGTTCCACGAAACCACCTGCCCGTTGCGGCGGATGATCTTCGTGGGGACCAGCAGGCCCACCGGGGCGTTGGCTTCCGTGTCGGACATGCTTTCGAGACGCTGACGGCGGGCAATGACGCTGCGTGCCACATCGTGCGCGTTCTGCTTCACCAGCACGTGCTCGATGGCATGGTAGATCTCCTGCGCCGTGAGCGACAGGAGCTCATCCCCCACCTTCTCTGCATTACGCTTGGCACGCTCGTGCAGTTCCTGCGCCACCTGCAGACTGAAAGCCTTCACCCGCTTCTGGTTGGCCGGGGTGAAGATGTCGGTCTCCTCCTGATTGCGGGAGAGGAGCAGATCCGTCAGGGCCCCACCGATCGTCTCTGCGATTTCCGCCAGGTCAAAGTCACGATGCTCGCCCCGCACCCGCACCTTCAGAGTCGCCGCGCCGTTCGCGTTTTCGCCAAGGGCCACATTTCGCCAGTCGAAACTGGGCTTTTCGCTCTTCGACTTGGTGGCAAGTCGTTTCAACTCTAGGTCTTCCTGGAAATGGTGGGTCGAGATCATGTTGAGCCTTAGGTTGAGGATGGATCGCTGAAGGGGGGCTTTTTGGGAGTCTGATGCGTTGTGGGGGCCGGAAAAGGGGCGCGAAGTCTAGCGGGGGTCGGGAGCGGCGCAAGCCGGACTCGATCTTTCGTTCGCGCCTCTAGTAGTAGTACGGGGGGCCGCGCCGAAGGGGGACGGGCGCAGCGCAGCAGGTGGTGGTGGGAGGAAGCCCCGGAGCCGGGGCTAAAGAGATGAAATTGGAGTCGTTGTCGTCTTAGAGGTCGTCGTCGGATCCCGTGTGCAGGGAGGAAGCCTTCTGGTAGTCCGTCACGGTGCCCTCAAAGAAGTTCTGCTCCTTGCGGATGTCCTGCATCTCCGCCAGCCAGGGCAGCGGATTCACGATGCCCGGGGTGAGCGCCGGCAGCCCCACGCTCGCCAGACGGCGATCCGCGATGAAGTCGATGTACAGCTCAAACTCCCCAGCCGTCAGGCCCACGGCGGCCACAGGGAGGCAGTCGCGGATGAATTCCTTCTCCAGCGCCACGGCCTCCTTCATCAGCTCGACCAGCTCCTCACGGAACTCTGGCGTCCAGATCTCTGGATTCTCGTCAATGAGGTCCATGAACAGGTTCCGGAAGACCTTGATGTGGTTGCTCTCGTCCCGCAGGGTGTAGCGGAACATGGTGCCGATCCCCGGGAACTTGCCCTGACGGTAAAGGCTCAGGATCATGCCAAAGAGCCCGTAGAACTGGGTCCCCTCCATGCACTGGCCAAAGACAAAGATGTTCTTCGCCAGGAGACGCTTGTTCTCGATCTGCGTCAGATCCAGGTCGCGACGCAGCGCATTGGAGGAGCGCGTCACGAACGCGTTCTTCTTCACGATCGTCGGGATGTCCTCAAACATCGCCTCGCACTCATGCGGGTTGATCCCCAGGGAGGAGATCATATATAGCAGGGAATCCGCGTGGATGTTCTCCTCATGGGCGTGGCGACCCAGCACCAGCTTCAGCTCCGGGGCGGTCACCAGTTCCCGCACCACGTGCTGGATGTTGTCCCCCACGATGCCTTCTGCGGCGGAAAAGTAGCCGATGCCCATCATGATGATCCAGCGCTCCACCTCTGCCACCTGGTCCACAGAGCGCCACTGCTCCACGTCCTTCTGCATCTGGATGTCCTCCGGCTCCCAGTGGTTCGCCTTCATGACCCGGTACAGGTCATAGGCCCACTGGTACTTAAGGGGGAGGAGATTGAACGTCATGGTCTGACGCCCATTGATGACGCGCTTCGCATGAAAGGCGGCCTCAGCTTTGTCCTGATCCAAGACGAAGGTGCGGTTGCCAATTTGAAATGTTTTTTCCATGTTGGGAGACGGAAGGAGAGATCTGCTTGAGGGAGAGGGAGTTGAGCCAGAACCGAGCGTCGAGAGTCGTGTCGTGGGGCACAAGTAGAACACAATATGTTGTGCCGGTCCAGAGTTTTGGCCACTACAGGCGGGGCAAAAGCCGTCTTCCCTAGTATTTGGCCGGATCTGCGTACTTAAAAAAGTTTTCAAGTAAAAACCCCCATTCGTTTCCATCGAAATTTTTCAGTCCCGCTTCCAAAGTACCAACTTTTCCAAGCATCTCAGATTGAGCGAAATTATGGAAAACTAAGCTTTTGCGTTCGGAAATTTGCTCTCCCCAGCGGCATTGTTCCTGCACCTGAGCGCGGATTTTTTGGTGCCCCAAAAGCGGTAGGTGGTAGCCCGAAAATCCTCGGACGCGCCCCGGAGCACCTCTGCTAGTCGGGTCCATCGACACAAATTCGGGGTCCCAAGGTGAAACCAACCACCTCAAACCAAACTTCGCCGTTGATCATCAACCGGTAGCGGATGCTTAACACGCCTCCAGTAGCGGAGATTAGTCGTCCAGCCCCGCCCCTACCCTCCCCGCTCCCCAGCGGGGCTAGGGCCCCCCCGCCTCCTTTAAGCTTCCCGGCAGGCGTCACTTAAGTGCAAGGTAGAAGAGCCGTCTCGGCTCTTGCCCCCGCTGGGAGATCTGGAGAACAAGAACCGAGACGGTTCTTCCACAATCTTGACGTAAAGGCACAACTCCCAAACCACCTCGTAGCGCAGATTGGCAATCGGCACCGGCGCCCCCAAACCTCCAAAGCACGCCCAACCCCACCCACCTCCCTCTTCAAATCTCAACTCTTCCGTCTTCCCGCCCCCGCGCAGCAACTCCCCTTCTGAAAACTGAAAACTTCAAACTTCAAACTCTCAGTTGCACTCCCCCTCCCCTCATGATAAACCTCTCCTCCCGACCCCAAAAAGGCACGGGAAATTAAGACCAAAAACGGAAGGGTGGCTGAGCCCGGTTTAAGGCACACGACTCGAAATCGTGCGTAGCCAAAAGCTACCGAGGGTTCGAATCCCTCCCCTTCCGCCATGGTTCTTCAATCGCTTAACAGCAAGCCAGCAAGCCCTCACGGCGGAAGAAGCTGAGCCCTGGCGGCATCCATGTGAACCTGCTCACCGCTTTCTAGCGCGAACAAGGCATATCTAATTGGGGTCAACGAAAGGCGTTCTTTTGTATGATGCGCCATGCGGGGCCAGATTCTACCGCCTGCTGTTTCGTAGTGGTGAATGAGACCCTCCAAGCCTCCTTCACCAAACAGGAGCAGGTGGGAGGTGAAGTCGATCGAGGGATCACTTATTTCGGCCTCGGTCCAGTCGATCATCCCGGTGACCGCATCCTGGGAATTGACGAGCAGGTGGCCTGCATAAAGATCCCCATGAACAACCACCGTGAAGTCCGGCCATGAGGTGTCGTCGTTCAGCCAGTCTGCCCAGCGTTGTTTCAAGCCTGGATCAATGCCAAACGAACCGTTCACCACCTCAATATCGCGGGCCACTTGCCTGCGTAGGTCGTCGGGGGACGAGTTCTTTAATCCGGCTTGGACGGCTTGCTCCGCAGGAATCTGATGCAACGCCGCCAACGCACTGCCAAGCGAAGCGACAAATCCATCCGTGTTCCGGTCGATATTCCAGATCACCTCACCAGAGGATGCTTCAATATGGATCGCTGTGGGATCGTTTAGCCGGGGATAGGCCACGAGTTCGTCGGACACGATGCGCCAATCGGGAACGGCAAACGGCACTTGCCTTCTCAACAGCTCCAGAGTCCTTGATTCGCGGTGGATTTTTTTGATAACATCTGCTCTCCGAGGTATTCTCAGCACCCAAGGCGTGCCGGAACGATCGGCGGTCGTCACGACACGAAAATCAAGACCTAGCTCGTTGATGTCCAGATTGGCCGAGAGCTCAAGCCCGTGTCGCAGCGCCAAAGCAGAAACGAGATCGCGTTCAGAGGCAGAAGTTGGAGATAGGTTCATACAAAATTGGAGGCTCATTGAATATAACCGTCACGTCGGTTACATTCAACTGGATTTCGAAATCGTGCCCTTCCCCGGTCTGCATCCTCCTGTATATCCCTTAAACCTGCCAGGAATCGGATTCCCAGAATGCGCGAAACACCCCTTCAAAATATTCCCAATGCCCCGGCCCAAACTGCATACTGACGAAGCCATTCTGGATGCGACGAGAGTCGTCTTAAAACGGCGGGGGCCATCTTCCTTAACGCTGAACGACGTCGCCAAGGAGGTGGGCATCTCTCGTGCTGCGCTGATCCAACGCTTTGAAAACCGCGACACTTTGCTCCGGTGCGCCCTGGAACGCTCCGTGAAAGTGACGAAGGAGTTTTTCGAAAAACTACCCGTCATAACAGGGCCACAAGGGCTGTGGATCTTCATCCAAGAACTATGCAAGATATTCGGCCCTGGCGACAGCTACGAGGTTCATCTTCAGATAGCCTGGCATGAGGCTCAAGATCCTCTCTTGAGAGAGTTGGCCCAGAGGCGCAATGCGTATGTGGAAGCGGAAATTCAGGCCCGATTCCCGAAGGGTCTTCCGGACGAATCCAAGGCGGCATCGCGCCTCCTGCAGGCGATGTTAGCCGGAGCCACCATGCAATGGCTGCTTAACCGTGAAGGGCGGCTTGACGCCTATGTGCTCGAAAGTTTACGCCAGACACTTGTCCTGCTCTTTCCGAAGGAGATTTTCAGCCCCGGTCTGCCATCACATTGAAGCTGGGCAGCTCCCAAGTGCAGGCCTGGGCCCCCCGTCTCCCTTGCTCTCCGCCATGTCTTCAAGGTAGAAGCCCACCCAGCGCCTCAGGTCTTGCGTCTTCAAGTCTTGTGTCGCCCCCACGTCTTCCGTTGCACCCCGCCTCCCCTCTTTTTATGATGTCGGATGCCAAAAATCCAACCCCGCTGGCTTCGTGATTTGATCCGCTTTCTCCCACTGCGGAGCCAGTTTGTGCTCTCTGGGAATGTGCGGGACCTGTACCCGGTGGAACTGCAGCCGGGGCTGGTGGCACCGTTACCGCTGGTTTCCTGCCTGGGCATGGAGTTGCAGCGGGAGGGCATGGCGCATTTCCTGACCTACGATCCCGCCCAAGGCTTCTCGGTGCCGATGATCCCCGGCCTGGATCCGCTGGCAGAGCGGGAGTTCTTTGCGAAGCTCCTGGGCCTCACCTGGGCGGAGAATGGCCGCGCAGCCGCCACGCCGGAGCGCTTCTTTGACCTGCTGGAGGTCATCGTGCGGCATCCCGGGGAGCCCATCGTACTCTTTGCCGATTTCGCCTCGCGCCTGCTCATTCGGGCTGACTTGCCCTCCGAGGCGGAGCAGCGCGGCTTCACCCGGGCGCTGGTGCTCTCTCATCAGATCCTGCCTCGACCGCTGGGCCCGGAGGGCAGGCCGTTCTTCAACCCCGTGGTCTGGATCGTGGACAAGGAGGGCGACCTCCCAGACTGGTTCCTCCTGGGGAATCCGAAGATGCGGCACATCCCAGTGCCGACACCCGATCACTCGGTGCGCCGTCTGGTGGTGGAGAATCTGGCGAACACGCTGCGGGGCGATCTGGCCGCCGACCAGGTACCGCGGATGGTGAATCTCTTTGTGGAATCGACCGAGGGCCTCTGGGTCAGTGACCTGGTGGGTATTGCCCAGCTCTGCCGGGGCGAGGGGCTCACGCTCGCAGACATCGGGGAAGGCGTGCGACGCTACAAGCTGGGCGTCACCGAGGACCCGTGGAAGCGGGTGAACCGTGAAAAACTCAGCCAGGCCGGCGAGTTGATCCACCGCCGGGTCAAAGGGCAGGCCCACGCCGTGACTCACATGTTGGATCTGGTGAAGCGGGCCGTGTCCGGCCTGGGGGCCAAGGAAGGCGGCGGCGGACGCCCCCGCGGGGTCGCCTTCCTGGCCGGGCCCACCGGCGTGGGCAAGACGGAGCTGGCCAAGACGATCACCGAGCTGCTCTTCGGCGATGAGTCTGCCTGCATCCGCTTTGATATGAGCGAGTTCTCCGCCGAGCACAGTGACCAGCGGCTGATCGGCGCACCGCCCGGCTACGTGGGCTATGATGTGGGTGGCGAGCTGACCAATGCCGTACGGCAGAAGCCCTTCAGCGTGGTCCTGTTCGATGAAATAGAAAAAGCCCACCCCCGCATCCTGGACAAGTTCCTCCAGGTGCTGGACGACGGCGTCCTGACCTCCGGGCGCGGAGAGCGGGTGTACTTCTCAGAGGCATTTCTAGTATTCACCTCGAACCTGGGCATCTACCGTCTGGACGCCCACGGCGAGCGGGTGCCCAATGTCCTGCCGGACGAACCCTATGAGACCGTCCAGGCCAAGGTGAAGGAGGAGATCGCCCGGCACTTCAAGCTCACCCTGGGACGCCCCGAGATCCTGAACCGCCTGGGGGAGAACATCATGGTCTTCGACTTCGTCCGCGACGAGGTGGCGGTGGAGATCTTTGATTCCATGCTCGATGGGCTGACTCTAAAGGCTCAGCAATCCCAGGGCGTAAGCGTCACGATCACCAGCGAGGCCAGAGCAGCCTTGCAGGCCCTGTGCCTGGGGGATCTCTCCAACGGCGGTCGCGGCATTCGCAATCAACTGGAGGTGCACTTCGTGAATCCCCTTGCCCGCCTCTTGTTTGATGAAAACGTGCCCGCGGGTGCCGCCCTGCGCATCACGGGATTGCAACGCGGTGCAGCGACGACCCTGCAAGCCACGTTCTAATCTCCCCCGCCCGCCCTCATGCGCCTCTTCCTCAGCCGTCTGCACTTCCCCGTGACCACGCTCGGTCCCGGGTGCCGCGTGGGCATCTGGTTCCAGGGCTGCAGCCTGCACTGCCCGGGCTGCATCAGTGTGGATACCTGGGCGCACGGGCAGGGCGAGACCACGGTGGCGGAGGTCATGCGCACGGTCGCGCCCTGGCTGACCGAGGCCGATGGCATCACTCTCTCTGGAGGCGAACACTTTGAGCAGGTGGACGCCCTGCAGGCCCTGCTGGAGGCCCTGCGCCGCGAGATCGGCCCGGGCAAGGACATCCTTATCTACTCCGGCCAGCCCTGGGAAAAGATCGCCCCTCACCTCAGCAACTGGCCCGGCCTGGCAGACGCCGTCATCAGTGATCCCTTCATCCGCTCAGCCCCGCAGACGCTGGCATGGCGGGGTTCAGACAATCAACGCCTGCACCTGCTCTCCCCCTTGGGCCACGAGCGCTACACCGCGTGGCAGCATGCCCTCCGCGACGCCCTGCCGAAGGCCCTGGATGTGTGTTTTGAAGGGGACACCCTCTGGATGGCCGGCATCCCCGACCCCGGCAGCCTCGCGCTGATCCAGCGCACGCTGGCAGAGGCAGGCTACGCCTCCACCGCTACCGACGGGAGCCTCGAAGGCCCCTCCTCCATTTCCGTTCCTGTATTCGCATGATTCGCCACTGCCCCCGCTGCCAGACTGACCGCTCGCTTGAGGAACTCCTCTGTCAGGGACGTTTCAGCGAGGCCCACTGCGGCTGGCCTCTGTATGACATCCTGCCCACCCCACCGGCCACCGCGCGGGAGGAGCCCCCGGCGGCAGAGGAAATCACCACCGGGTTCCCGGAAGTCACCTCCCCCTCTGGCACTGCCGCCACGTGCACCACCTCCACGGGACTGCTGTGCCGCAACGGGCACGCGCTGGAGCCGGGGGACTTCCTTTGCCTGGATTGCGGGGAACCCGCGATCACCCCCGCCGCTTCGCCATCGGCCCCACCCGACACCGTGGCGATCACCGTTCATGGCTGGACCCTCGGCGAGGAGCTTCCGGTTCATTCCGGGGAGTCTGACCTGCGTCTGGCCACCCAGGCGGATACCACGGGCGTCTTCAAGCACTACCGGCGCGGCATCGAGCCGGAAATTTCCTTGTACCCTGCGCTGCGCACGTTGGACGCGGCCCACGGAGTGCGGCTGCTCGATTCCGGGCGTCATGAGGATCGGGCGTATGAAGTCTGGGAATACCACCCGCACGGCACGCTGGGCGACATCCCCCAGCAGGAGAAGGCCCGTCCAGAGCTCGTCCGGCATGTCGTTGCCCAGCTCGGCCCCGCCCTGCACGCCCTGGCCCAGATCCACCTCATTCACCGGGATCTGAAACCTGCCAATGTGCTGGTGCGGAGCCGGGAGCCGCTGGATCTGGTGCTGGCAGACTTCAGCACCGCCACCGTCAGCGAGTTCGACCTGCAACTCACGCTGTCCCGGCAGACCACCCGCTATGCCGCGCCGGAGACCATCGCCGGCACCTGCTCACCCGCGTCAGACTGGTGGAGCCTCGGCGTCATGGTGCTGGAGATGCTCACCGAGGGCCGCGGGTTCGAGGGCGTACACGAGCGGGCCTTCCTGCTCCACCTGGTCACGCGCGGCCTCCAGGTGCCGGCCGACCTGCCTCCGGACTGGCAGGAACTGCTGAAAGGGCTGCTCGCCCGGGATCCCTCCCAGCGCTGGGGCTGGCCCCAGGTGGAGCGCTGGCTCCAGGGAGAGCGCGGCATCCCGCATGGCTACTCCGACCATGGCGATGAGGCCTCGTCCTCCGGCGTCACCCTGAGCCTGGGGGGCCGCACCTGGCCCGCGCCGGAGAGTTTCGCCCTCGCCGCCGTCGAGGCCGCCCATTGGGAGGAGGCCCGCGACCTCCTCCTGAGCGGCCGGATTTCCACGTGGTTGCAGGAAAGAAAGAGTGAACGCGATCTCACCCGCGCCGCCCAGGTACGCGATGTGGCGGCGGAGACCACGCTGCCGGAGGACGCCCGTTTGAGCGCGGCCCTGCTCCTGCTCAATGATCACCTGCCCCTCTGCCTGCGCGGAGAGATCATCACGCCGAACTGGCTGCTCTCCCACCCAGACACCGCCTGGCAGTGGCTCGACAGCCCCCTTCCCCAACGCCTGCGACAACTGGGGCGCGAGACTTGGTTCGTGCGGTTAAAGGAGCGCGCCGACCGCCTCCGGACCCGGGTGCGGGAGCTGGATGTGGAGTTCGATGAAACCCAGCTCTCCGCCGCCATGCTGGCCACCTCCCAGACCATGCTGGAGAATCGCTGGGCCCAGCAGCGCCGTCTCTACCCGGAGGCAGAGCACCCCGCCCTCATCTCCCTCGCCCAGCGCCGCAGCCCCACGGAGGAGGACCTCATCCTGCTCATCTCCGCATCCCAGGCCCATTTCCGCCCCGCGTCGGATGTGCGGAAGGAGGCAGGCCGGGAGGCCCATCGTGCGCAGGTTCCGTTTACTCCTGAACCCATGGCCGCGTGGTTCGCACACAGCCGGGCGGAGATCCTCAAGGCCGTGGATCAGCGGCTGCAAAACTTCGCCCGCTGCGGCCGCCAGATCCCGGATCAATGGGCGGATGACTTCCGTCAGGACCGTCGCATCACCCTCGCCCGGGCCCTCGTGCTGCTGGCCATTCCCCAGGAGGAGTGGCGTGAGCCCGCCCGGCAGGAGTACGTGCGGAACATCCTGCACTTCTTCCACCGCCGGCTCGTCACCGGCCTGATCCGCATGACCATCGGCCGTACCTCCGCCCGGCTGGATCTCACGGAACTCGGCGGCCCCGGGCGGCCGGCCCTCGCCCTGCTGGATGCCGTGCTGACCCGGCTCCAGCTGCCGCTCAGCCTGGATCCCACCCCGCTGCTGGCGGAGCCGCTCCGCGAGAAGCGCCTGCGCCGTCTCGCGCAGAACGCCCTCTCCTACCGCCGGGACACGGGCATCAATCCGCTCTACCTCGGCTTCCCCTTCATTGTGTTGCGGGACGCACGCGCCTCAGAGTCGGCCAAGCCCCGCATCGCCCCCGTGCTGCTCTGGCCGGTGCGGCTGGACATGCCCGCCGGCCAGCGTAGCACGGTGAAGCTCGGGTTCGATGAAGAACGCGAGATCCGCCCGAATCCGGCCCTGGAGGGGCTGCTCGGCCCCGCCTTCCCCAGCTGGCGGGACATGCTGAATGACCTCCGCGCGCGAGATCACCTCGATCTCCAGGCCGTGCTGGATGCGTTCAGCCCACTGGCCACGCTGCCGCCCGCCACGGAGTCGGGCCCCGATTTGTGTCCGCTGCCGCCCGCCACCGTCACTGGCACCCCTGGCGCCATCCAGCTCCATGCAGCGGCGGTGTTATTTCATTGTGACTTCTCCGGCCAGACCATCGCACAGGACATCGACCAGATCTCGAAGGGCATCCCCTTGCAAGGCACCGCCCTGGAGACGGCAATCCGCGCGGGTGAAACTACCGATGCTCCGGAGACCCCGCCCACTCTGCCTGCGGAGCTGGACCGCTACTTCACCGCGGCGTCAGATCCCTCGCAGCAGAGCGCCGTCTTCCGCACCCGTCACGGCCCCGGCCTGCTGGTACAGGGACCTCCCGGCACGGGGAAGAGCCAGACCATCGTCAATATCGTGAGCGATGCCATCGGCCGCGGGGAGCGCGTCCTCATCGTCTGCCAGAAGCAGGCCGCGCTGGAAGTCGTCCGCAAGCGCCTGGATACCGAGGGCCTGGGCGGGCGTCTGTTCTACCTGAAGGACACCACCTCCGACCGGCGACCCACCTTACAGGATCTGCGGGGCCAGCTGGAGCAGCCCGCCCACTCCCCCAACGACAACGCCCGCCTGCAGCGCGAACGCGAAGGACTGTCCCGCCACATTGACTCGCTGGAGAGGGAGCTCACCAGCGCCCATCTGGCCCTGCATGAGGGGCCCGCCGACCGACCCGGCCACCTCTCCTACCGCGAGGTGCTGGACGAGCTCCTCCAGCTCGAAAGCGAACGCTCCCCCATCACCTCCCATCCGGGCGTTGGTGCGTTGTTCCGCGAACTCGATCACGCCGGGGCCTGGCAGATGGTCGCAGAGATGGCCCCGCTCACACCGCTGTGGCTGAGGGCGCAGTATGAGCAGAGCCCGCTGCATGACCTGAGCTATTTCAGTACGAACGAGTCCACGCTCATCGAGTTTCGCCAGGCGTTCGAGGCCTTTCAGCAGGCGGAACGGCACCGCCATGCCCTCCTGCGTCAGCACGACCACTTCTTCAGCCTCGATTCACCGGAGCAGTTGAAAAGCTGGCTTGCCGAGCATGAGGCTGCCCTGCGGGCCCTGCCCGCCCCCGTCGTCCGCCACCTGTCGCAGTGGGCGGCCCATCTCGCCAAGTGGGGCACAGGCGCATCCTCTTCCGCAGATCAACTCGTCCCCTGGCTGGAGGGATTGAGCCAGAAGCTGGCCGTGCTCACCCGCTGGACGCTGGATGCCAGGCTCTACGCCAGGCTCGCTGAGCGCGGCGATGCGCCTCTGCGGCAGCTCTCCCGCGATGCCGCACGCCTGGCTGCGCCCGCCTCCTTTTGGGAGAAGCTCAACCCCACCCGCTTCTTTGCGCGGAACAAGCTGCACCGCTGGCTCACCCAGGCCGGGGTGGACCCGGACAACGTGGATCTCACCACGCTCCACCAGGCCGCCGAGCTGGAAAACGAGCTGCGCCAGGACCGGCCCATGCTGACGCAATGGCTGGAGGTCTTGGCCCTCGTCGAGCCTGGCAGCGCGACACCTCTGCATGTGATGCAGCGCCAGATCCGGCCCCTCATTGAGCAGATGCAGCTCGTGCTCGCCGCCGCCCGTCGTGTGCAGTCCTGCCCTGTCCAGCTCGCTGCCAGCACCCTCCTGCAGGGGGGCGACCCCGCCCTCTGCGCCTCGGTCCTGGACGCCTGCCACGCCAGCCTCTCCCTGTGGCCGGCGGACCGCGAGAGCAAGCTCAGGCTGGACCAGCTGCGCCCGTGGTTCATGCCGGAGTGGATTGACACCCGGTTAGAGGAAATCGAAACTCATGCACCAGGCAGCGTGCCTCTGGAGCCACTGGCCGCCGCCTTCCCCACCCTGCCGGAGTTTCAGACCTTCCGCGCCCGGGCCCAGTCGTTCAGCCCGGTGGCATTCGCGGTGTACGCGAAGCTGCGCGAGAAGGAGGCCACCTGGTCTGCGCTGCCTCCCTCCCGTCTCCCAGATCAGGTCACCGCCACCCTCCAGCGCGAGGCCCTGCTGGAATGGAAGCGCCAACTGGAAGAGTCCCATCCCTCCCTATTGATCGAGAGCGACGAGTTCGAGGAAAAAGTACGCCTGCTGGGGCAGAAGGACCAGGAGCTCCGTGAGGCTAACCGCCACCTGCTCAGCCGGTGTGCGGCAGATGCCCCGCTCTCCCCCCGCAGTCATTGGGATGACGTGGTCATGTTCACCGGCCCGCGGGCCCGCCGCCTCAGGGAGGTCGTGGAGCGAGGCGAGCCCCTCGGTCTGCTCCACCTCCGGCCCGTGTGGATGATGAACCCGGAAATGGTCAGCCGCCTTTTCCCGCTGCGGCCCGGCTTGTTTGATGTGGTCATCTTCGACGAGGCCTCCCAGCTCCCGGTGGAGAGCGCGCTCCCCGCCCTGTTCCGTGCCAGGCGCATGGTGGTCAGCGGGGATGAGAAACAGATGCCGCCCTCGCGCTTCTTTGGCTCTCACCTGGAGTCGGATGAGGAGGAGGACGCCGACTCGTGGCTGGCCGCTGATGACGCGGGCCTGGACGACCTCGAGCGGGAGCGGCTCGCCCAGGCCGCGGGACGTCGCGAGGTGAAGGACTGTCCGGACCTCCTCACCCTGGCGCAGAACCTCCTGCCCACCGCCACGCTGGAGATCCACTACCGCTCGCGCTACCGCCAGCTCATTGATTTCTCGAACGCCGCGTTCTACGCGAACCGCCTCAGCGTCCCCGCCCGCCACCCCGATAGCGAGATCCTCCGCGTCCGGCCGGTGGAGGTGGATCGCGTGGAGGGCGAGTACTTTGATCAGACGAATGAAGACGAGGCCGCCCGCGTCGTGTTCCGCCTTCAGGAGATCTGGCGTCAGCCCGCTGAGCAGCGGCCCAGCATCGGTGTTGTCACCTTTAACCTCAAGCAGGCGGAGCTGATCGAGCAGGAGATGGAGGAGCTCGCCGAGCAGGATGAGGCCTTCCGCACGGCATGGATCGAGGAGCTAAACCGCACCCAGAACGGCGAGGACATGGGCTTCTTCGTGAAGAACCTGGAGAACGTCCAGGGCGATGAGCGGGACTGGATCATCTTCTCCACCACCTTCGGCCGGGATCATCGCGGCACCTTCCGGCGGAACTTCGGCGTGCTGGGCCAGCACGGCGGCGAGCGCCGCTTGAATGTCGCCGTCACCCGTGCGCGGGAGAAGGTGCTGCTCATTACTTCCATGCCCGTGGGGGAGGTCAGCACCTGGTCAGGCCAGGGCGGACGCCGCCCGCCCTCCACCCCGCGGGATTTCCTCCAGGGCTGGCTCGCCTATGCGGAGCGCCTGCATGCAGGCGAGTTCGAGCAGAGCCGCCAGCTCCTGCATGCCGTCAACGGGCAGCACGCCTCGCACTTCCCCCAGCACCAGAGAAGGGCCGCCGCCTCCCGTTTTGTGGAGGAGGTCGGCGAGTTCATCCGCCAGTTGGGGCACGAACCCGTCCCCGCCCAGGGCGATGCCTTCGGCCTGGACTTCGCCATCACCCACCCCACCACAGGGCAGTTTGGGCTCGGCATTGAGTGTGACTCCCATCATCATCCCGTGCTCGCCTCCGCCCGCGCCCGGGAGCTCTGGCGTCCCTCCGTCCTCCGCAGCTCCATCCCCCACCTCCATAGGGTCAGTTCCCGCCGCTGGTATCATGATCGCTTTTCAGAACAGCAACGCCTCAGCACCGCCATCCAGCAAGCGTTGGCTCCTTAGACCGCGGCGCAAACTTCAAACTTCAAACTTCAAACTTCAAACTTCAAACTTCAAACGTCAGCTCCACCTCTCCACCACTCCCGCCCCACCTACTGCCCACTGACTCCCCTTTTCCCTCTCATCTCCCTCTTCCCTTTTCTCTCTCCCTTCCATGAGCGGCCCCAAAGTCATCAATATCGAAGCCATCCGACGCCGTCAGAAGCGTGAAAGTCTGGCCCTGCTCCAGCGGCTCGAGCTCGCTCTCGCCGATTGCGATCGCTGGCAGCCGACGGAGTCCCAGACCTCCAGCGTGATGGACCGCCTCCGCCAGATGCAGGAGGCGGGACAATGGGAGCCTCTTATCCAGGAAGCGGGCAAACAGTGCAGCTTCTATGAGGAAGAGGCCCGTCGGCTGCGCCAGCTTCAGGTCACTGATCGGACGGCCAGCCTGCGTCGTGAGCATCGCCTCCAGCAGGGCCTGGCCCAGATGATCGCTCAGCTGCAACCCCTGCCCGTCACCCCAGAGCGGGACCGCATTCTTGGGCAACTCCGCAATGCGGATCCTGCGGCGCAGCAGAGCGCCTTGGGCGAGGCGTTGGACTTCATCGGACAGCACCAGCAGCATGAAAGCTCCAGCCGACTGCGCGAGCTCGCCGCCGGCCTCATGGATCCCGATGCCGATTCATCGAACTCGCCCCTTCCCCAGCTTCCCGCCGATCCCCAGGAGCTGCGTTTGGAAAAATGCTGGGCCCTCCTTGCCGAGCTCTCCGCCGTGGCGGACTCCGCGGACTCCCCCGAACTTCAAGACCTGACCGAAAAGGCCCGGCGTACCGCCGCCGCTCCTGCGGACCAGCAGGCGTTACTCCTCGATTCCCTGGCGCTGGAGCTGTCCTCCTACCTGCAAAACCGCCGGGCCGCCCTCGCCCTCCGCCAGGATCTGGCCCTGCTGCTCGCCGAGCTGGAGGAACTCCACTCGCCTGCCGTCGCCGACTGGAAGCAGCGCCTCACCGCCGCACTCGCCCTGTCAGCCTCCCCTCTGGGGGCCACCCGCGCCCTCGTTCAAGAAGCCCGGGCCTGGGTAGACCAGACCTTTGCCGAGGAAACCCGCCAGGAGCAACGCGCCGCCGTCCTCCGCGCCCTCAGCGCTGCCGGTTATGAAGTGCGCGAAGGCATGAGCGCCGCCTGGGTGGAACAGGGCCGCATCGTCCTCCGCAAGCCCGGCGACGCCGCCTACGGCGTGGAACTCAGCGCCCCCGCGCAAGGCAACGCGGTCCAATCCCGCGTCGTCGCCTTTAATGCCTCCGGCCGCGATCCCCTCCGCGACCGCGAAGTCGAGGAAACCTGGTGCAGCGAGTTCGAAAAAGCCCGCGATGTGCTGAGCGACGAAGGCTTCCAGGCAAGTTTAGTGCAGGCCCACCCAGCGGGAGCGATCCCGCTGAAGGCGGTGCCGAACCCGGCGGGTGAACAAGGACGGGACGTGCCGCGAAGAGAGGGATTGGGCGGTGCGGCCAGGGGGTGAAAAGGAACCTGCGAGCTTATACACGGAAGGGCGGCTGAGCCCAGTTTAAGGCACACGACTCGAAATCGTGCGTAGCCAAAAGCTACCGCGGGTTCGAATCCTTCCCCTTCAGCCATTGCTTCCCCTATGGGATCAAGATTGATGCGTTGATCGTCGACGTTGGAAGAGTCCCTAAAGATGAATGAGCCGCAGTATGCATCCCCCCATGCTTGCCTCATACAAAGAACAGCATGTGCCATAGAACAGCCGCTTTGAGTTCTTCCGTTTCAGGTTGCAGTTGTGGGAGCCTTCTCCCTGCGGACCCGAAACCAGATGGCATAAAGAGCGGGAAGGAAAGCGAGTGTCAACACTGTGCCTACAGCGGTCCCTCCGATCAACACATAAGCCATGGAGCCCCAGAACACGGAATGGGTGAGCGGAATAAAGGCCAGCACGGCAGCCAGTGCCGTCAGAATGACTGGTCGCGACCGCTGCACGGTGGCCTCGATAATTGCATGATGAAGATCCAGACCCTCCTCTTGGCAGGCATGAATCTGACCGATCAAAATGAGAGTGTTCCGCATCAATATTCCAGAAAGACCGATCAGACCAAGGATGGCGTTAAATCCGAATGGTTGCTGAAAAATCAGCAGCGCGGGAACCGCCCCGATGAGTCCAAGCGGCCCGGTGAGCATGACCATCCACATGGCTGAGAATGAGCGCACCTGGATGATGATGATGGCCAGCATAAACAGGATCATAACGGGGAAAAGTGGAGCCAGCGCTGAGTTGGCTTTCGATGCTTCCTCGATCGAGCCTGCCATCTCGATACGATAGTTTTCCGGTAGCGATGCTCGGAGCGCCGAAAGCTTTCCCCAAATTCGGGAGGAGACATCCGGTGGTTGGGAGCCTTCCACATTGTCACCTCTCGCAGTGATGGTGGGAATCCGGTCGCGCCGTTTGATGAGTGGATCTTCCGGTTGAATTTCGACCCGCCCGATCTGGCTCAAAGGGATCGGTTTTCCGTTCCGGTTCGTGAGGGCGAAATCTTCCAGTTTGGCAGAATCCAGTCGCTCCGGCCCAGCACTTCTTACCACCAGACTGACCGCACGAATATTCTCTCGAACCTGGGTGATCGTCTGACCGTTGAGAAGAAACTGCAACTGCTGGGCTGCTTCAGCAGGTGACAATCCAATAAGCTGCAATCGCTCTTGATCCAAAACGAAGTGCAAGGTGGGAGAGCGTTGCCCCCAGTCCACATTCACCGTACGCATGTCTGGATCATGGCGCATGATCTCTTCTACGCTGCTGCCAATTTCCCTCAGCCTTGCCGCATCAGGTCCCATGACCCGAAAAGCAACGGGAAACGGAGAATAGGGACCAAAAACCAACTGCGTCGCCCGAATCCTGGCTTCCGATGCCAAGCCATCGGCGGCAGCTTGGCGGAGACGCAATTTGAGCTTATCTCTTGCCTCCGCATTTTGCGTCAACACCACGATCTTTGCAAAGGAGGGATCGGGCAGTTCCGGATTGTAGGAGAAGAAAAAACGTGGTGCGCCCGCTCCGATATAGGAGGTCACGATTTCTGATTCGGGTTGCTCCGACAGCCAAAGTTCGATCTTCCTGGCCGCTGCGCTGGTCGTCTCGATACTGGTACCCAATGGAAGCTGAACCTCGACCAACAATTCCGGGCGGTCAGAGTTTGGGAAAAACTGCTTCTTCACCACGGCCATCCCCCCACCCGCCATCAGGAACGCAGCCACCGTAACTCCTGCGACGAGATATTTCCGCCTCACGCACCAGGTGACGAAACGGCGGAGACGCCGGTATCCGGGAGTGGAATAGATCCCGGCGTGGCCACCTTCGATGGGCTTGATGTCAGGGAGAAGTTTCACCCCCATATAAGGAGTGAAGACCACCGCTACGACCCATGAAACAATGAGGGAGAATCCAACAATCCAGAAGACGTTTCCGGCATATTCTCCGGCAGTTGAACGGGCAAAGCCAACAGGCAGAAAGCCGACGACGGTTACCAGAGTCCCGGCAAGCATTGGACCCGCGGTGTGGCTCCAGGCATAAGCCGCAGCCTGGATGCGATCCATTCCCTCTTCCATCTTTACCACCATGGATTCGATGGCGATGATGGCATCGTCCACCAAGAGTCCGAGCGAGATAATGAGCGCGCCCAGTGTGATTCGATCAAAAGCCCGATCCGTGATCATCATGATCACAAACACCGTGCCCAAGGTCAGCGGGATTGCCGCCACCACGACCATGCCAACTCTCCAACCCAAACTCAGCAAGCTGACCAGCATCACCACGGCGACGGCCATGGCGAACTTGACCATGAATTCGTTCACCGCCGAACTGATGTTGATGGCCTGATCGGTGATTTTTTTCAGGCTAACCCCCAACGGCAGGCTGGAGGAAATTCGGGCGCTTTCCTCCTGCAAAGCCTTGCCCAGGTCCAGCCCGTTCCAGCCTTCTTTCATCACGACACTCAACAACAGGGAGGATTCTCCATTGTGACGGATGACAAAGGTCGCCGGATCTTCGTAACCTCTCGTGACATTCGCGATATCCGATAGCTTGAAGCTTTGCTGTCCGGCCACAATCGGGGTATTGCGGATTGTATCAATGTCGGTGTAAGCCCCGTCGAGGCGGACGAACACCTGTGCGCCATCCGTATCAACCGATCCTGCAGGGGTCACCGCATTTTGCCGCGTGAGAGCAGAAAAGATGTCCGCTGGCGAGATGCCAAGGGTTGTCAGTCGCCGATAAGAAAACTCGACGAATATCCTCTCTTGTTGTTCGCCCACGATGTCCACCTTCTTGACTCCTGGCACATGCAGAAATTGCTGCCGGAGATCTTCAGCTACGCGGGTGAGTTTTCGAAGGGGAAAACCGGGAGCCTCCACCGAGTAGAGTGCGAAGGAAACGTCCGAATACTCATCGTTGACGAAAGGCCCGATCGCGCCTTGCGGCAATTTGCGCACCTCGTCCCCCAGTTTTTTTCTCGCCTGATAAAACTGATCGGCCACTTCCTTGGGCGGCGTTTTGTCAAGCAGTTGCAGCGTCATCAACGCCAGTCCCGGTCGCGTGGTGGTTTCCACCCTATCATACCAACGAAGTTCCTGGAGCCTTTTCTCCAACGGCTCCGCCACGAGATCCTGCATTTCCTGCGCGGTGGCTCCGGGCCACACGGCGCTAACCGTGAGAACTTTTACCGTGAAGGAGGGATCTTCCGCCCTCCCCAACTGAAGATAGGCATAGATGCCAGCGAATGCTGAAGCAAAGATGAAGAACAGGGTGATGGCGCGTTCCCGCACTGCCAGTGCGGAGAGATTAAAACTTCCCATATGCCTTCTCCTCTTTTGCTGGGTTAACGACTTGTCCGTCGTGCAGAAGATGCGCCCCCAGCGCCACCAACTTTTCCCCGACTTCAACTCCGCGCGACACGACGGCCTCTTCCTGTCCGATGGAGGCAATGTCCACGGCGCGGAACTTCACTTCCGATTTGTCGTCCACGATCCAGACGCCCGGCCCTGTTCCCCGATCATGCACCGCTCCGATGGGAACGCGGACAGACTCATTGCCAGCGGTGTTTTCGGTGAGTAATGTGACGGTGACGGTGACGGTCGAGCCGAGCGGCGTCGAAGCGGCATCACCTTCGAGCACGTAGCGGGCCTCAAAAGTTCGGCTTGCCGGATCAGCCGCTTCGGAAAGCTGGCGCAACTTGGCTTGATAGGCTTTATCCTGCCCGTACAGCCGCGCCGGGGCGGTCGTACCTATATCCGGCCTCACTCCCTCCGGCAGGTTGATCAAGGCTTCCCGCGGGCCATCATGCGCCAACTGGATCACCGTTTGCCCGGCAGACACGACCTGACCTGGTTCGCTTAGTGTGCGAACTATCACCCCATCGGCATCGGCAGATAACACGGCATACTCGCTGGAGTTATTGCTGACCCTAGCCTGAGCTTCCGCCGCTTCCAACTGTGCTTTGGTGCTCTCCAGCATCGCCCGGGCGTTATCATACTCCTGATGCGATACCGCATTGGATTTGACCAGGGCGGCATACCGCGTTTCATCTGCCTTGGCTTGCGTGTATCTGGCCCGGGCCGCCTCGACGTTTGCTTGTTGCGCGGCCAATGCGAGTTCCAGGTCCACGGCATCCAGCCGCATCAGAATCTGGCCTTTGCGAACGCGCTGTCCTACATCCACGAATCGCGCCAGGATTTTCCCTCCGACCCGAAAACCCAAATCGCTTTGCACCCGGGCTTCCACGACCCCGGTGAAGGTATTGCTTTTCGATCCAGCGGCTTCAACCTTAAAGACCTCCACGGTCGGAGACTGCAGGCGGGGATCTTTTGCGGCTGGCTTGGAGCAGCCAGCGACCATCAAGGCCATCGTCAGCACTCCCGCAGGAAGACCAATGGTCACCCATGAGACTGCGGGCGTAAACTTTGTAAGAGGCGTCAGCCCGATTAGTGTGTTCTTCATAAATTTTCGCGGTTCACGCATTCATAGCGTAGGACAAAAAACGCTGGTGCAACCAGCGTGGCGTGGCCCAGGTAAAGAGCACCATGGCCTTGTTGGACAAACCCGGCACCACACTCATGCGTCCCGCGGCAAGCGCGCGGATCCCGGAGCGCACCACGGCTGACGGCTGCATCATCAAAAGACGCAACGTGGGCGTGATCTTCATTTCAGCCGCCTGTGCGAATCCCGTGTCCGACATACCGGGACAGAGCACCGAGACGGTGACTCCATCGCGTTTGAGTTCGCGATGCAGCGCTTCACCCAAACGTAATACATAAGCTTTGGCGGCTGAATAGACGGCGAAATTCTGCACGCCCTGATAAGCCAACAGGCTGGCCACCAGTAGAATTTTCCCGCTTCCCCGAGCCCGCATGTCTTGAGCAAAGACGTGCGTGACGGCTGTCAGACTTGCAACATCCAACTGCACCATTGCCAACGCCGCGTCCAACTGAGCCCCCAAAAACGGACCTTGTAGTCCGTGTCCGGCATTGTTGATAAGAATATCGATCGCGATGTCCCGATCGCGAAGCCGCTGGTGTAGCTGGGTGACCGCCGCAATATCTGAGAGGTCCACCGGCTCCACAATGACCTCAACGCGATATTGCCGACCTAGCGCTTCTGCGAGACTTTGAAGCCTATCCAGCCGTCGGGCTACCAAGACCAACGAATGGCCTTTCGCGGCATATTGGCGGGCAAACTCCTCGCCGAAGCCACTCGATGCACCGGTAATTAGAACCCATGATTTTTCGGGTGTCGGTCGGTCGGTGTTTTTCATAGCAGTGTGTATATGCACATGTTGAAGCGACTCATCGCTTTAAATATTCGAGGCTTGAAAACTACTTGCTGAGGGCCTGCGCCGCCGTTTCAAGATCGGACAGGATGGCGGACCACCGCTGTTCACCCAGGATTTTGACCGCAGCCTTTTGGGCTGAGCGCCAGGCTGGCATGACCTCTTTGATTTTTTCCCGGCCTTTCGCTGTAATGAGGAGTTCCACCCGGCTGCCCCGCCCACCACCCACAATCTCCACCCAACCGTCCCGTTGCAATGGCCGAAGATTTCTCACCAAGGTAGTCCGGTCCATTCCAAGCCAACTGCTCAATTCCGCCATGCTCCAATTTTCCTTGGCATTCAATGCCTGCAAAATCGCCCCCTGCGTCGTGCGGATGCCGTGCCGCCGCATCTCAGCGTCAAAAAACTGGCTCGCCACCCGTGTCACCCGACTCAAGTTGAAACAGACACAGTTCGCCACAGACGACATATCCAATTGTTGGGACATGGTGTGTATATACACTTCCATCTGGAAGGCGTCAAGGCATTTTCAAAAGGACCTTTCAGGCAGGTCAAGCGCATGAGTGCAAAGATCATGGAAGCCGAAACCAGCCATGTTCCTTTCGTCACCAAGCCGAAGGAAGTGGCTGTAGTGATTAAGAAAGCGGCGCCCCACCTCCAAGCGGTGAAGTGACCTCACCTCGCAGAAACAGGCGGAACCTCAAGGGCGCCGCCTGTTTTTTTTGTGGTTTCAAACTCAGAGAATGAGTGACGCCCATTCGGCTGCACTCAATCCCGAGGGGTCGTTGCCTCGACGAGTATCCCGCGATAAACTGCTCCCTTGAGCCGGTGTTCCCGGGCTGCCTGATAGGCGGGGCTGTAATACCAAGCCTTGGCGGCCTCCATGCTGGGAAACTCCGCAATCACGACGCCTTCTGTCTTGTCGCCTTCCAGCACTTCATACGGCCCATAACCTGAGAGCACCTTCATGGGGTGCCCCTCAAGCGAGGCGGCCACCTTCTTCCAATAAATCTCCAGCTCGGCCTGGTCGAGAGTCTTTTCACGAGTGAAGACAACGTAGGCCGGTTTCGTGGCTTGGACCTTTTGCTCCGGGATCGGAGCAGTAGCTTTAACGGCTCCGGTGCGCGCTTCCTTCTCGGCAGAATCGCCGGCAGTCAAAGTCATGGCGGCGAGAACACTGGCGATAACAAGAAATGCATGTTTCATTTGTTTGTGGGTAGAGGATTGAAGAGTTTCCGGGGGGTGGATTCAGTTAAACTGGCTCCCAGCAGACGACTTCGATGTTGTAGCCGTCCGGATCAAAAACGTAGGCGGAGTAATAGTCGGGGCCATGGTCTGGAGTTAGCTCCGGCTCGCCGTTATCCTTCCCACCCGCCGCAATAGCCGCCTTGTAGAAGCTCTCCACTTGCTCCCTGGTGGGAACGCGAAATGCGATATGGCAGGGCGCAATCAATTCCTGGTTTTCCTGGATGAAGAAATCATGCCCCTGGCCTTCCACCCCAAATCCTACTCCTTTCGCTTTCGTGCTTCCTGAGGTGTATTCTGGCGTAGCGGAGTAACCCAAAGGAGCAAGAGCCTTTTGGTAGAATTCCTTGCTCTTATTGAGATCGCTGACAGTGATGATGATGTGGTCGATCATGAGATTCCCTGGTGAATGGTTCGGCTTTGATTCTGGCTTTTTTCTGCATATTGGCGGCGCACTTTTGCCCTAGGCTGTCGGCACCGTGCCTCCATCGATGACGAACTCAGTCCCAGTGATGGCTGAAGCCCGCGGCGACACGAGAAACGCAATAAGGTCGGCGACCTCTTTTGGCTTGGTCGGCCGTCCTAGAGGAATACCGCCGAGTGCGTCCATCACCATCTGCTTTCCTCCCTCGTAATCGGTGCCCGCACTGACCGCGAGGCGTTCTGCCAACGCGACGGCGGCTTCCGTCTCCACCCACCCTGGCGACACTCGAACAACGCGAATACCCTTGGGAGTGACTTCCTTTGAAAGGCTTTTACTGTAAGTCGAGAGCGCAGCCTTGGCCGCCGCATAAGCCGTCGTCGATTCCGGCAGCGGAAGCTCGCGCTGGATCGAGGTCACGTGGATGATGACTCCGGACCCCTGTTGGATCATCGGCGGCAGCAGCGCCCTGTCGAGGCGAACTGCGCTCATCAGGTTCAGATCAAGCTCATGTTGCCAGACATCATCATCAAGGCTGGCAAAACCGCCGCCCGGGGCGCTTGAGCCGCCAACGACGTTGACGAGAATGTCAATCCCGCCGAGGTGGCGAAGAGCCTCCTCAGCGACGGTGGCGCACCCCAGAGAAGTTGCCAAGTCAGCGGCGATGTAGCGCACACCAGCGGTCGGATTCTTTGGCAGTTCGCGTGCCGTGGTAACGATGCTAACACCAGCCTCATGCAGTGCTTGCACCACAGCGGCACCGACCCCTTTGGTTCCCCCAGTGACCAAGGCTCGACGCCCTTTGAGATGAAGATCGAAGTTGATGCCTGCAGGGGAAGCGGCAATGCCGGTTGGGGATGTGTCTGTTGATTGGCTCATAAAGTGACCGTCCTTTCTGGGGAGACAATAGACGTTTTCCATGGACTCTCAATGGTTGTAAGTCCACATTTCTAGTCCAATCGTCCATGTTCAATGGACTTTTAAATGATCTGAACCATACTTTCCCCCTATGGATGTTCTCGCTCATATGATGTCCCTCATGCGGACGAAGGGTTCGTTGTACGGTCGCCTTGAGCTCTCCGCCCCCTTTGGATTCCGGCTTCCCGCCGACGATGGGATTTGCATCATCGTCACGCGCGGTTCTTGCTTTCTTAGTGTCGATGACTCACCGCAGGTGTCTCTTGTTGGAGGGGATTTTGTCTTCCTCCCCACACCCAAGTATTACACCATTCGCAGCAGCCCGGAGGTATCGGTTCGCTCGATGCTTGAGGTCGCCTCACAGGAAGAGTTCCACCGTACACGATTGATCACTTTCGATGGGGGCCGGGGTCCATCGACTTCTATTGTTGCAGGTTGTTTTTCGTTGGCCTCGCCCGAAAGGAATTTACTGATCAAACACCTCCCCCCGATGGTCCACCTTCAAGGCTCGGGAAGTCATGCGACACCCTGGTTCCAATCCACCCTGCAATTCATTGCTTCAGAAGTCTCTCAAAACCTGCCAGGAGGAACCGCCATCGTGGATCGCCTTGCGGAAGTGCTCTTTGTTCAGGCGATGAGGTCCCGCATTGGCTCCTCATCCGCTGCGGATCATCCCAGCTGGCTGCATGCTTTGAATGACCCGCAGATCGGCGAAGCCATCCAACTGTTGCACGCAGAACCCGAGCGGCAGTGGACCGTGGAAGACCTGGCCCGCAGTGTCTCCATGTCCCGCTCTGCCTTTGCCGAACGGTTCCGCAGGCTGGTCGGGGAAACACCGCTGGACCATCTGACACAATGGCGGATGGTGAGAGCAGGCAGCATGATGAGAGCAACCCCACCGATGAAGCTGGCCGACATAGCACTAGCGACGGGGTACGAGTCGGAAAGCTCGTTCGGCAAAGCTTTCCGCCGTGTCATGGGAGTTTCGCCAGGCAAATACCGCTCCCATAACGCCGCTCTTCCTAAAGTGGAATCAAGTGGAAAGCGGACTTCGACCGGACGGCGGTGAGATATTGAAGGGTGTGGACCAGAGACAACAGCAAGTTGTAGATGAACTTGTCCAGAAGCCACAATGAGGGACGTCTGCACTCCAGGCATCAGCTTTTCGAACCGCTGCCCCCGTACCATCGATCTGCGACTCGTTGCAATTCTCCAATAGCTACCTCAAGCTCCCCGGTCTTTGGGGTAAGAGAATAGGTAACTTGAGGAGGAACAGTGGGCTCATAGTGTCTGGAAACAAGCCCCTCACCCTCCAACGTCCTGAGACGTTCCGTGAGTGTTTTTGTGGATACTGATCCCAGATGTCGCTTCAGCTCTCCAAATCTAGTCGGTCCATTACTGTGCAGCACATAGAGGATATTCATCGTCCAAACCCCCGAGAGGAGATCGAGAAGTTTGGGGAGGTGATCTTGTGATGTTTGAGGTTCAGACTTGGCCATTACTTTCCTTTTGCAAACTCGCTTCCTTTATTGTGCCTACTTTACAAAAGAAAGTAAAGGATTAAAATCCGATCGTTGCTTCAATCATGGCCAACAAAAGACACGAATGGCCAAAAAACAATCCACAACAAAAAGGAAACTACTATGAACCGACTAGAAGGTAAAATTGCAATTGTTACAGGTGCAGGTCGCGGCATCGGCCGTGCGACAGCCAAACTGTTTGCGGCTGAAGGCGCAAAGGTGGCAGTAGTATCACTTACTCCTGCCAATGTGAATGCGGTGGTCTCTGAAATCGAGGCTGCGGGAGGCACCGCGCTTGGCGTGGCATGCGATATCAGCGATGCCGATCAGATCAAGAAAGCTGTGGGCAAGGTCGTTGCTGCCTTCGGCGGAGTTGACATCCTGGTGAATAACGCCTTCGATCCGTCTGCCGTCTTCTCCTCGGTCATCGATATGTCAGTCGAGAAATTGCAACGTAATTTCGAAATGGGACCGATAGCCTACTTGCGTTTAATGCAAGCCTGCTACCCGCATTTGAAGGCTAGTGGGCAGGGGCGTGTCATCAATTTTGCATCGGCTGCCGGAGTCGTAGCCCTGTTGCCTTACACTCCCTACGCGATGGCCAAGGAAGCTGTTCGGGCGCTCACCAGGGCAGCGGCCCGCGAATGGGGTCCCGACAATATTACGGTAAACAACATGCTGCCCGTGGCGGACACATGGGGTGCAGCAGAATCAAATGCGCCGCCGCCTCCCAATGCGCTCTCACGCTTCGGCTCGCCTGAAGAGGACATTGCTCCTGTTGTTCTGTTTCTGGCGAGCAAGGATGCGCAGTTTGTGACGGGCTATAGCCTGGTCCCGGATGGCGGGATGATCATCGACAGTGCACGATGAGTCTCAGAGTGTGGGTGCGGAATCGGATTTCACCGTCGAAGAAGAAGCCATCGCCACCTGAGCACTGCGGGGCATCAAATGGTTTGCCCGCCTGCTTGCTCTCAGCCACGGCCTGCTGATCGCCGAGGAGAATGGGAAGACCTTGGGCATGACCCACGAACACATCGCCGAAACCTTCCGTAAATTCGGCCTCATGGCCGTGCGGCTCGGGCAAGGTAAAAGAACCGCCCCGGTTCTTGTTCCCCACATCACACAGCACCCCAAAGAGCCGGGACGGCTCTTCTATTCTCTCAACGCGGCGCCCGCCGGACATCGAAGCTATCCGACGCCGTAGCGTAATGGACCACCTCCGCCAGATGCAGGAGGCGGGACTATGAAAGCTACTCATCCATGAAGCGGGCAAACAGTGCAGCTTGTTGAAAGGATTAAAGGTAGCCCGTTACTTGACCAGAAGGCTTGATCGTCTTCGATCACTGTGGCCAATGGATCACTCGCCTTGAAAAGGCAAAATTACTCTTGTTTTCATTGATTGCTTCAATACAATCAGTTCAATGCACAAATGCAGATATTTTTATGAGAATGTCTAATTTGCTGCTTGCAACGGTCGCTGTATTAGTGGGATTTTCCCGTCTATCTTCCAACGCCCAAACGCTGGATGTGACCTTTGGTCCTCTTTACGGTGCCAATAGAGACACGGCACCCACCTTGCTCTTTGGAGACGATTATTTTTGGCTCTGCATGGACAATGGTGCCACGGCTCCAAGCGGCACTCAATCATACTTGATCTCGACTGAGATTCACGACTTGGGCGGATCCATGTGGGACAGCTTCGGTGAGGATTCGAGGAATTCAATCGCAACCTCCCTCATCAATATTTATGGCAACAATATTGACGCCATCCAGGCGGATCTGACTGGAGAAGGTGTCGCACGGGATTTTCAGCGTGCCGCCTGGGCCTTGATCCATAGCAGGGATATGGATCTCTGGACGGGCGCGCTCACCACAGACGGCCTCGAAAGCGTAAAATCGTGGTGGCACTCGGACCCGGGCGCGCATGCCCTGCTGGACACGGTTTTCATTGACACTGATGTTACGGGGCAAGTGTATTATGGCTCTCCTACCACGACTACGCAGCAACCGGTCATGTTTCTCTCCATTGATGCAGTTCCCGAACCGTCATCAGCATTGTTACTCTGTGGTGGTTTTCTAATCTTAGCCTTAAGACGTCGTCGGATTTCCTGACTGTCAGATGGGTGAGCTCGATGAGGAAACATGGTTCAGGACTGATGTTTCCGGGCGGTAAAATGAGGTGGGAGGCGCGACGCCGGGGTGTCTACCCGTGATCTGTCCGCCGCCGCCCGCCAGTGCAGAAACATTGCACCTACTGGCTACCGCTTCCGAGCGACGAGAAAAAGTATAGGGTTAAAGACGATCGAAATGGCTCATCGTCCTGGCAAATTCCAATTTTACTCAAGATTGTCTGGTAGCTTTGTCGGATGGGCGTTGGAGCGCGTTGTGAGGAAATCGTCGGATGATTCTGGACAAGTTTGAATTGTTGTCACTGCCGTGGCAACCCGGCGAAAGAAACCACGGCCATCGTTTTGGTGGTCTCACACTACAGACAAGCGGTCTCCAGCGCAGCACAGACGTTCCAATCAACATGCCGAGCGCGCCATGCTTTCTCACCTCAACCTCAAGTGCCTATTGCAGGGTGCAAGCATCGCGGAAACAAAGGCAGCGGAAGTCCAAGCCCCGGCGATCGGAGAGGTTGTAGGTGACCTGGCCATCGTATGCTATGACCTCTGGCAACGTCTGGCTTGTTGACGACTAGGGATACAAATCGCCGTGGCTCACCTTGCGAAACTTTACCTGCGTCGCGAGACCGGTGGCGGGATCCAGTTGCCGCAAGGCTTCCAGCATGGTTCGTTGACGCTGCTCCCCCGTGACGCGGAGTTCATGGCTCCGCGTTTGTTGCAGCGATTGACCAATGGTATAAATGCTGAAAACGCTGCCACGTGTGGTGATGAGACTGGCGATCCCGCGTAGGACGGCCTCGGATAACTCCCCTTGGTCGGCGACTCCGGCGATTTCTGCAATCTCGCCCGGCGAATCATAAGCTCCCGCATAACCGTAGTTTTTGCCAGCCGTGGCAAGTCGGCGGTGGTAGATGCTGGCAGCAATCTCCCGTGCAACCGTGGTGTTGAGTAGCCGGGCTGGATCCGTCTCTGAGGGGTTGGGCACTCCGGCCAACACAGCGATGAGCGGGAGATTCCGTTCCAGTACCGCTGCCAGTTGCGGGTGGCGTGTCTGGTCCGCATAGGGTTCCACTAGGCAGTTAACATTGACTCGCCCTGCAACGGCGGAATCGTTGGGCGCAAAGATGGGGCGTGCGGAGGCGGGAACCACGACGGGAGCGGAGAACAAGTCCATGAAAGCCCAGTCCGGCACCACGCTGGTGTCATGCCTGCTGGGTTGCAGCCGGAGGGTGCGGAAAGGCACGCCTCCGCGGGTGCTGTTACGGTCGGACTCGATACCCGTGTGAATGAAGCCCAGCTCTCCTGCGGAATAGACAATGCCAGCAGGGTTCTTCGCGTGCCCCTTGGGATAAGGCATGCGCAGGCCTGCATCGGTCACGTTACCGTCCTTGTTTGTGTCAAACTGCGGAGCACTGCTGGGAGGAAAATCCAGCGAGGCAGCGGCTTTGCCCAAGACATTGAGGGTGCGCCGGTTGACGCTTCCGAAAGTATGCGGCCCCGGAGTGATGGCTGCGCCGTTTTCATCCCGCGTCCAACTGCTGGCGACGCTGTTGACATTGTATTCCGTGACCTCATAGGATCTGATGTTCTCCTTGCTGACGGTGGGCGCATCCACCGTCATGGTGAATGGTTGACCGGCGGGTGCCAGTTCCAGACGACGGGCATTGTCAAACACAGAACCTGGATCAGGGACGCCTTCTGTCGCCACCTGACTCGCAGTTAACTTAGGGCCCAGTGCCAGCCCCAGACGCATCGGCATCGTGGCGGGACGATTTTTGATCTTGATCAGCGCCTTGAGATACGCCACCCGGTATTCCCCTGCCTTGATCACCGTACTGCCTCCGACGATCGTGGTGGGATGGCAGGGAATATACTTGCCGGTGAAGGGAGCAAAGGTCGCCGGTGAGAAGAACTCCCCCGGATCCTTCAGATAGTAGGAGTAGCCGACGGAAACCATTTTCCCATCCACATTGGCCAGATCGATCTCGTCCAACCCGCCGTGCTTGGGCAGGTGAATCTCGCAGTACAATTCACACGGCCAGTAAGTGGTGCCGCTGTTGATCACCGGGGTATCTCCCACCCAGGCGGACACTTCCGTGATGAAAAGGCTGCGGGTGCTGCCCTTGTAGATATTGGCTACATTGTTGCCCACATTGATGACATCCGGCACATGTGCGTTGGTGACAAAGGCACCCCGTGCGCCATAGCTGCCCGCCAGGTCGATGATAGCGCGTATGGGCTCCACCAGTTGCAGGGAGGATTCCGCGCTGCGCACGTATTCCACGATGTTGAGCGCGAGCTGCGCCAGTCGCAGTTCATTCGCGGCAGGATAGTATTTGGACTGAAGGCTGCTTCGCGCGCCGGAAGGTGGATCTGTCGTCATCGGCCAGTCCGTGCGCTGAAGATAAGTGATGAGCTTGCGGATGGTTTTGTCCAGCTTGACCCGATCAATATTCTCCTTCGAGGCCTGGCCTGGGTCGCTGTTGGCCACTTTGAGGATATCCAGAAAGTAAGGCACGCCATTCTTATCTTTCATGAGGGTGCCGTCAGGGTTGCGGGGCGCATATTTCTCCTGCGTGGTGAGGACGAAACGCGGCTCATTAAAGAACGTCGTGTCGGGATCGTGATTGTAGTGCGTGAGCTGAAACTTCGCGCTGGAGAGCGCCTTCGCAAAACCGCCGGGGGAATCTGTCAGATGATCCAGGCGACGCATCTCCGAGAGATCATTGAAGAAACGCCCGGCACCGCTGGTCAGGTCGGTATAGCGATGATTGGGAGTGATGGCGGCATGCAGGAAATCAGCCTTCAACCGCGCGTCTTCCGGCGTGAGTGCCGGATCGGCAGCGGTGAAGAGGCTGCCCAAATTCACTCCGCTGGGATGGGTGGGCAGGAAGGTGTTGTAGTTCGCCGCAGAAGCGCTGTCCCCTGGCGCGTTGCGTTTCCACGCGGTATTGATGTTGATCTTGCTGGACTCATCGTCGGCCCAGTAGGCGAATCGCCCGGTGATGGGGTTGGCGGCGTCCGTCAGATTCGGTTCCTCCGCATAGTCAAAGGAACCATCTTCGCGGACATAGACCCAACGGACTGGCAAGGCCATCGGTGTGGAGCCCGCAGTTACCTCGTCCGTGATAAGATGACTGCCGTCGTCATTGAGCGTGGCCACATTCAGGTTGGCGGGACGCAGGACAGCTTTGACGTCGGAGGTAGCATCCAGCAGGCGTGCGGAAGGCATGCCAGAATGCAGGTCGGTCTGGTTGACGAGTTTCGTGGGCTCGCCGGGATCCGCGGTGATCAGCGCGCCCGGGCGACTGGCCCAGGTGAGCGCGGGATTCGCAGTCAGATTGCGCAAGGTGGAAGTGACCATGTCCGTGCCCATCTGCGTGTAGAGCAAGGCCCGGCCGCGATCCTGGTGGGAACTGGACGACGCGGTTTCATTCCGCACAAGATTGGCAAACCCCAGCACCATGACCGTGATCAAGGCCAGGATGATGATGGTCATGATGAGGGCCGCTCCATCACGACGTGCCACCAGAGGAAAGTGCGTTGCAGGCTTCATGGGGAATTCTCCAAATAAACTTGGATCTGATACGGAACCGCACTGCGCAGCACTGGGAGCAGATCTTTCCTGGTCTCGGCCTTCGTCTTCAATGCCTCGATGAAAGCGGCGGCATTCAGCGTGCCCGGACTTTTCACCACCTCCATGACGGCCGCTTTTGTGCTTGCATCGAACCCCGCTGTCGCGCGGGAGTCAACGGTGACGATGGAAACCTCCACACAGAAGGGCAACACGGGCGCTTCATAGGCCGTGGTGACACCGTCCACCGTGCTGCTGTAGGGCGCCCTGGAATCATAGAGTCCGGCACCGCCGTTCTGCACGATGGGCTGGCCGTTCCGGTCCAGACACCGGACCCAGAACCCCACCACATCCTCTGCGAAGAGGCCCACCCATCCGTTTTGCACGGCAGGCGTCGCGGCATTGGTGATGCCCGCATTCATCCAGGAGCCTATCTTGTTCGCATCATAGATCAAATAGTCACTGCTGCCTGGATTGATGAACATGCGGCACAACATCGGCTTGTTACCATCCCAATGCACGAAGTAGCCCACCTGGGCCAGAGCACCCTGGCTGGTGTCTGTGGCCACGGGTGCCTGCCAGAACAACGCATGAGGATTTTTCAGGCCCCCGCTTAGCGAAGTGGGATTCAGGACAAACTGCAAGTCCGCCTTATCACTGAGCACGGCGCGATGCACAGGAAGCGCCGCCGAGCGAAGTTCCCGGCCGATGAAGTCCACAATGGCCCGGCCATGTTGCCGCCGTTCCGCACGGCTGTGACCGGTGCTCCACGTATCAGCCACCGCGCTGGCCACCTGCACCAGGGAAACGAGCAACAACGCCAGCACCGCGGTAGCCACCATGATCTCCACCAGGGTAAAGCCTTCTTTGCCCGCGCGGGTACGAGGACTTACTCTCCGCAAGTTAGATGTGTTCTTCTGTTCAATCATTGGCCAGTGTGGCTTGGAAAATACGGATCTCCCCTCCCAGCGTACCGACTGGCCAGTGAAACTTCATCTGCACCATATGACAGTGATCTCCCGGTGTCGGAGGATGCGCACCGCCCGGCCTGGTTGCTTCCACAGGAAGAGCCTTATGAGTGATCTCGCACTCATACACGGCATCCCGGGGATCTGCGGTAAAGGTCCCTTGATCGGTGAAGTACAAGAACCGGGCCCCGGTCGGCAAGGTGGTGGCATACGGCTCTTCCCGCAATCGACCCATGACCTGCGAGCTCATGGCCGGGAGCAGACTCGTCGCCGTGTTCTTTCTTTCGAAATCCAGCAACATCGGCAACAGGCCCATGACGGACATGATCGCCATGCTGGCCACTGCCAGGGCCAGGGCCACCTCCACCAGCGTGAAGCCCCGCCGCAGACTCTGTTTTGTTGGAAGCGTCATGGTCTTTCCACCTTGGTGCCTCCGGTCGCGCCGATCAGCGTGATCCGGTAGTAGTTCAGCGGTGACTGACCGCCTCCGGTATGTTTGTAAGTGGTCTGGCCGCCAGAGGTGGTCCCTTCCACAATCTGGAATCGGGCAGGTTCATTCGCGTTTTTCAGATTGCCGCCTGGCAGGAAAATCCTGGCCGCATACGTCCCGGCAGGCAGCATGGCATGCTGCTGAAAAGCCACCGGAGCGCCCGTCTGCCCGCCATTGAACGGAAATACTGCCGGGGAATGCTTGGCAAAGGTGTCCAGATTGTCTGCGGAGGCCGAGACATCCAGAGTGGTCCCGTCCGGGAAGAGTTCCCACTCCCTGGTCTGCTTCCACGGCCCGCCCGGAAGACACTCCAGCACGCAAAAGGCCCGGCCGTCTTCTGGCACGTCCAGATGGGTCAGCGCCACGACCGCCGTCAGGACATTCGCACTCATGGCTCGCTGACGTGCCGCATCGCACAGCTGCGTCAGTTTGTTGCCCGAGTCCGTCAGCGCCAGTCCGCGCAGCGTCCCGCCCAGTCCCGTGAAGGCCATGGCCAGGATCACCAGCATGACCGCCATCACCACCAGGATCTCCACCAGCGTGAAACCTGACCGGGAACTTGTGGTGCAAAGGCGGCTTGAGACCGGAAACGAATTCATGATGCAGATGGGTTTAGGAAACTGCGACACAGCATGCCGCAGCCCCCGTGATGGAGGGGGCAAGCCCCTTTTCCTAACGACGGCGGCGCAGGACGCAGCCAGTTAGTGCGAGGCTGAGCAGGAGAACCCGGGAAGGTTCCGGAACGGCGGAGGTGACGAAGCCGAGATCATCAATGCCCAAACGAAGGTCTCCAGTGGTCCCACCGAATGTGACTCTGACGCCACTGATGTAGCTGTTGGCGGGGGCGGTGTAAGAAAAGAACGTGTCATCCACGGCTTTGCCGATGGCGATGTTGTCGGTTTGTGTCGCCGCTGAGGTGGGAGAACCATTGAGGAGCCAGTCAATGGTGACGTCTTGCTGGATAAGGTTGCGTGACAGCAGGGTGAAACCTGCCGTGGTGATTGCCTCGCCAGGGATGCCGCCCGAGATCGCGCCGAAATCGAGCGTCCATGAGTAAACGGAAGTACTGGTGAGGGCGATGCCTTTATGGGTTAGATCCGGGGTGTTCCCTCCAGGTACATCGATTGAGTTGTCGAACCCAGAAATGGCCGTGAGACTCGAAAAGTTATGGATGTCGTAGGCGGCGTTGCTGGTGATGTTAAAGCTCTTGCCACTGCCATAGCTGATGATCATCGTCTCGGAGGCAGGGTTGTTGTCGTCGTCGCTGTTGCCCCCGTTGGGCCGGTCAAAGTTGATGACGCCTCCCCTGCCGGCCGTGAAGGCCGAGCTGACAGCGGTGCCGAAACTGCCAGAGCTCATGGCATTGCCGGGAGCCTGGCTGTCCACACTATTTGTCGCGAAAGCATTCTCGTCGTATCCTCCGCTCACGGCGAGCGTCACGGCCTCGGCATTGTAAGCCAGACTGGCAAAGGCGAGGAGAATGGCACCAGAGAGGAGTGATCTGTCCGGCTTGAGCGCTTTTAAGAATGTGAGGGCGGCTGTCATAAGAAAGTTTAATCGATTGGCTTGTTAACAAATCAGCATAAGCATCAAAAAACGACCCACGCCATCACCCCTGTCCCCTGTTTGAATCACTTCCGTTCGCCCCCACTGCCATGGCGCGCTGTGGATGCTGCAGGCACCCGTTTGACGATCCGTTCAAACCATTTAAACCCGTTCCGTTGCGAGCTTCTCCCCGCAAGGAGTGCAGGAGATGGCGATAGCTTTCGCGCAAGAACGTGATGTCCGTCTCGAACGCGAGGTGGGTAAAGCCGAGCGCATGCATCGCCGCCGCATCGTCAGACTGGCGCATGAGCAACCCACACACTTTGCCCGCGGACTTGGCAGCCTCAGCCACCTCACGCAAGCAGGCTGCGTAGTCGCGAGTCGCCTGCTGCGGATAGGAGCGAAGATTGAGCTGCAAGTCCATCGGACCGACAAAGAGCACATCCACCCCATCGACAGCGGCGATGGCGCGCGCGTTTTCCACGGCCTCAATGGTCTCGATCTGGGCAAAAAAGACGGGAGACGGCGCCTCGTTGTCGAGTCCGTATTGAAAGGCCCTCACCATTCTGGCGAGACCGCGGTCTCCGCGTGGTGGGTACTGCATCGCCCGCACGCACGCTTCTGCGGTCTCCGCCGTGGAGACCATCGGGACCATGATGCCAGCCGCCCCCCAGTCGAGGGCTCGCATGATCGTATCGGAACGCGGCGAGCCCACACGGACGATGCCTGCGCCACGCCGGATGGCTTGGAGTTGCGGCAGCACCGTCGCGTCAACGCCGCAGCCGTGTTCGAGGTCAATGAGCAACCAGTCGAAGCCGCTCGCATCCGCAAGTTCGGCGACGACGGATGACCCGGTTTGCAGCCAGGTACCGTATTGCGGGTGACGTTGGCGCAGAGTGCTGGTGTTCATAGGCAGTGGGATCGTATCGTAAAGTGGGTAAGAGAAGTGAAAGCGGCTGCAGGCTAGGCGAGCTCAGACCCAAGCAACCGGGTGAACGGATGCCCTTCGTTCTGGTCGATGCGCTCAGGCCGTCCTTTGTGATGGTAGATCAGCTGAGTGTGATCGATGCCCATCAGGTGGAGAATCGTGGCGTGAATGTCGTGGACATGAAGACGGTCCTTCACGGCATGCAGGCCGAGGTCGTCTGTGGCACCGTAGGTTTGCCCCGCTTTCACGCCGCCGCCCGCCATCCACATGGTGAAGCCGGTGGGATTGTGATCCCGGCCATCGCCTTGTTCGCTCATCGGTGTGCGACCGAATTCACCGCCCCATATGACCAGGGTCTCCTCCAGCATGCCGCGGGATTTCAGATCTGCCAGCAGGCCGGCGATGGGTTGGTCCACAGAATGGCTCAGTTGCGCGTGATTCTTTTCGATCTCCTTGTGACTGTCCCACTTGCTGCCAGCACCGCTGTAGAGCTGCACGAATCGCACGCCGTTTTCCACCAGGCGACGGGCAAGAAGGCAGTTGCGACCAAAGGTGGCCGTCGTCTTGTTGTCCATGCCGTAGAGCTTCTTCGTGGCGGCCGTCTCTTTGCTCAGATCGACGGCGTCGGGCGCTTCCGCCTGCATCTGATAGGCAAGCTCGAAACTCTTGATGCGGGCATCCAGCTCCGTGTTGCTAGCGCGGCTGGCATTGAAATCGCGGTTGAGTCCGCCAAGGAAATCAAGCCGGTCACGTTGGCGTTGACGATCGACCCCTTTCGGATTTTCGAGGTATCGGATCGGCGAACCGTCGGAGCTGAGCTCCACCCCCTGATAGACCGCCGGCATGAAGCCGCTGCCCCAGTTGCGCACGCCGTTGACGACGGTGGCCTCGCTGTCCTTGATCACGACGAAGGAAGGCAGATTCTGGTTTTCCGTGCCCAGTCCATAAGAAGCCCAGGCGCCAAGCGACGGACGCCCACCAAAGATGGAGCCGGTGTTCATCGAGCAGACGCCGCCAGCGTGGTTGATGCCGCTGGAGGCGCAGGAATGAATCACCGCAAGGTCATCCGCATGTTTGCCCACATGGCTGAACCAGTCGGAGACCCACAGCCCGCTTTGTCCATGCTGTTTCCACGCGCGTTTGCTCTCCAGCAGCGGTGATTTGCCTTCTCCCGCCGCCGTGAGCGGCGTGCCGAAGCTCGGAGGCAGTGTTTGACCAGCCAGTTGGTTCAGCAGTGGCTTGTAGTCAAAGGTGTCCAGGTGGCTGGGCCCGCCTTCCATGAAGAGGAAGATGACGCTCTTCGCCTTCGCAGCACGATGCGGCAGACGGCCTGACGAGGCCTGGGCCTGGCCGCCCATCAATGCGGCAAGCGCGACGGCACCGAAGCCGCCACCGGCTGTTTGCAGGAAGTCACGGCGCGAAGTGGGTAGATCATAGCGATGGCAGGACATGACGGTGTGGAGAGGATGGTTCGAGAGTTAAACTTAGTGAAGGTAGAAGAACTCGTTTGTGTTCAGCAAAGCGAGGCAGAGATCATTCATGGCCTGGCGGAAGGGATCGTTCTCATGAGCGGACTTGGTGTCAGCACCGCTCCAGGTGAAGGCGGCCCCCAGCGGATCCGGGGCGCGCCAGACGACGACGCCCTCTTTCCAGCCCCTGGCATCGACATTGAGCGTCCCGTCATGAAGATAACCCTCCACGATGCGCAAGGCCTCAATCTGGCCGTCCCACTGACGTGTCGGCGTGCGTTTGCTCAAGCCACCAAGTACAATCGGCGAGGCCCCCTGGCTGATCTTTGCAAGGCCGTCCAGAGGCACCACGGATGACCGCGCTGCCGCACCGGGTGTATCAAGATCCCGCACGGTGAAGGTGACCTGGCGGCGAGGCCCGGAAACACGCGCCACCAGGTGATGACGGCGGCCCGTCTCAAGGTAGATGTTTGAGGCCACCACTTGATAACCGATGTTCGAGTTCTCATCGTGACCCACGATCTGCATGAGCAGGTGACGCGGCTTGTAGCGCGATTTTTCGCCCGTCACGTCAATGCTCCAGCCGAAGGATTCCGGCCTGTCTTTGCCGCCATCCCATCGCGAAACAAGCGTACGCAACTCAGCCCCCTGGTCGATGCTGGCAAGGTTCACGATGGCCTCGACCGTGAAGTCGTCGCCTTCCTTCTCGCTGGTTTCCACCAGCACGCGTTCATGCGCGGTGTTCACTTTGAAGCCTGCCGTCGCAGGCTCACTTTCAGGCGCATCAGCCACCACTTGTGCGGCAGCTTCGACCCGTTTCTGCAAGAAACCCTCCGCCGCAACCCTCTCCTGATCCGTCGGCGCACGCCCCAATACCGCCCACCAGGCACCGTCGATGGTTTTAGCGCGGGAGGCTAGCTTGCTGGCGCGCGATAGCAGCCAGTCGCCATTGAGCAACTGCAGCGCTTGCGTCGGCGTCGTGGTGCTTTGGCGTTCCGAGGTGCTGGCAAAACCACCCGGCATGTCCAGCGCGCGCAGCAGCTCGTTCGGGCTGTTGCGCTTCTTCATCGTATAGACGGAGCGCCGCGTGCCGTTGCCGTCGCCAGCAGGACCGCCGGACTTCCCGTCAAGCTCGCCACTGACCGCCAGCAACGCATCCCGCACCTGTTCCGCATCCAGACGACGCGGATGGAAGCGCCACAAGTAGCGGTTCGAGGGATCAATCTGCGCCGTCGCTTCATCAGGCTCACGACGCGCGGTTTGCCGGTACGTGGCGGAAAGCAGGATCTCACGATGCAAGGCCTTGAGCCGCCAGCCACCGGACACGAATTTCGCGGTGAGATAGTCGAGCAGCTCAGGATGAGTCGGTGCCTCGCCCAGCTTGCCCAATTCACTGGCCGTCCCCACGATGCCGCGACCGAAATGATACTGCCACACGCGATTCACGATGACCCGCGTGGAGAGCTGGTTGTCGGGGCGTGTGATCCAGTCCGCCAGCGCTTTGCGGCGTCCGGTGGAGGTCGCGGTGGCAGTGATCTGCGGCGGGCTGGCATCCACAATGGTGAGGAAGCCAGGCGGCACGTCTTGCTCGCCTTTGCGGGTCTTCAAGGGATTGGCGGGCGCATTGGGGCCCGCGTCCGTGACGACAAACGCGTCCAGCAGCGGCTTCGGCTTCAGGTGGTCATACTGCTTCAAGCTCTCACGCAGTTTCTTGTATTCCTCCTTTTTCTCCGCCGACTTGAGATAGGAGTCCGCGTTGAAGGTACTGCGTGCATACTCAAGTTGGCGGTCGCACAGACCGGCCAGTTGTTTTTCCAGTTCGTCTCTCTCAGCCACGGGCTTGTGCGTCATGGCCTGCAGATCCTCAGGGAAACTGACGCGCCAGCGCTCCACCGCCTCATCCACGCCCGGCTTGGTGAGCTTTTCCAGTTGGGCTCGGATCCCGGCAGTGGCTTCTTCCCACTTGGCCTGCTGCTCATCATAAGCCTGCCTGACCGCCGCAGGCACCAGCTTAAGGTCATCACGCCAGTGCACCGGCGTCAGGAAGGCCCGCAGCGCGTAGTAGTCCTTCTGTAGGATGGGATCAAACTTGTGATTGTGGCAGCGCGCACAGCCCATGCTCAGGCCGAGAAAAAGCTCCCCGGTCGTATCCGTCATGTCCGTCAGAATGACCTCCCACTGACCGCGCACATCCCGCAGGTTGTACTCATACATGGGATGGCGCAGGAATGCTGTGGCGATGAGGACCTGCGGATCCTCGGGCGCTATTTCATCGCCCGCGATCTGCTCACGCACAAACTGGTCGTAGGGCTTGTCTTCGTTGAGCGAGTTGATGACATAGTCACGATAGGGCCAGACCGACGGGCGGTAGAAGTCCACGTTGTATCCATCGCTCTCTGCATAGCGCACGAGATCCAGCCAGTGCTGGGCCCAGCGCTCACCATAGCGCGAGCTGGCGAGCAGCGTGTCCACCAGCGTTTCATACGCCCTCGGATCATTGTCCTGCACAAAGGCTTCTGTCTGCTCCTTCGTGGGCGGCAGGCCGTGCAGGTCAAACGTCAAACGGCGCACCAGTTCCCGGCGGTCCGCTTCCGGTGCCGGGGCCAGCTTCATCTCCCCGTGCTTTTCCGCGATGAAGCGGTCAATCTCATTGCGCGCCCAGTTGCCGCCTGCGTCCGGCGGCGTCACCTTTGCCACGGGCTTGAAGAACCAATAATCCCGCTGCTCCTGCGTGAAACCGCCCTCGGTGATCACCACCTTCTTCGCGGCATCCTCGGGCCACGGGGCACCCATCTTGATCCACTTTTCCAGAATCGCGATCTCCGCATCCGGCATCTTCTCCTTGGGCGGCATCTGGAAGTCCGGGTTCGAGAAACGCACCGCTTCCATGAGGGCGGATTTCTCCGGCTTCCCGGCTACCAACGCCGGTCCGGTATCCCCGCCCGTCTTCAGGTACCCGATATGGTCCACCCGCAGACCGCCCTTCTGTTTCTTCTCACTGTGGCAGTCATAGCATCGTGAAACCAAAATGGGCCGCACTTCCTTTTCAAAGAAGGTCATCGCCGCACGTTGCAAGTCGTCCGTCGCCACAGCCGGGGATGCGGCAGAAACGAGCAACAAAAGGAGAAGAGATATACCTGGGCGTCTCATCACAGAAAAAAACAGACAGTCGGCCGGCACCAGATGCGGTGCCCGGCCATGCATGGGGGTTGCCGGGTCAGACTTATGAGGAGGCGCGCGACGCCCTTTTCATCTTCGCCAGGTTGCCTCTACGAGGAGCGGAGCCGGCTGCGGGAGGGTGTTCCGTCGTCTCGGTGACGGACCATTCCAGCGAGCCGATGATATGCTGCGACATGACTTTGGCTGCCGCCTCCGGCTTGCGACCAGCGAGTGTCTCCAGCACCTTCCAGTGCCCCGCCACCGTGAAGCGGCGGAGGTCGTGCGCCGTGTTGATCTGCAGGCGGTGAATGTAGGTCAGAGCCATTTCGAACTGCCAGCGGATGTATTGCCAAAGCACCACCAGCCGTTCATTGCCGCTGCGTTTCATGATGTATTCATGCATGGCAATATCCAGCAGGCTGAACTCTTCGTCCGTCGTGGCCGCCTCCTGCTCGGCGATGAATTGCTGCACTCGGAGGGTGTGTTCCGGTGTCCAGTGAGTCGCGGCGAGCCGGGCCCCCATCGACTCCAGGGCGATCCGGGTTTCCACAATCTCCGCCAGATCCTTTTCCTCCAACGTTCTCACGCGCGTTCTCCCCGTCGTCTCGAACTGTACCAGCCCGGCACGCTCCAGCTCGATGATGGCCTCACGCACCGGCGCGCGACTGACCCCAAATCGCTTGGCCAGCACCGGTTCCGCGAGGGCTTCACCAGGATTGATCACGCCGGAGATGATGTCGCTCCGCAGCACAGACACGATCTCATTGGCCAGATTGCGGCGGGGATGAGGCAGATTTTGGGTCATGGGGGTCATTAAGTGTCGACACTATAAATACAAAGTGACGCAAAGTGTCGACACTTTTTTGGTGGAAAGGTGAAAATAATGGGGAGCACGGCAGCGGCACTCACGTCAGGAGGGCCAAAAGGGAGATCATCGACCTCGCCAGCTTTTCCCGGACCGCCTAAAGGCGGAACTCCAACCCTGCTTCGAATGCCGACGAGTATCTTGGGGACGTCTTGCTCCTGATGACGTGAGATCTCGAACAGCGAGATTCACTCGAATCCCCCTCTCAACGTCCGCGCCGTGGTTGGAGTTCCGCCTTTAGGCGGGTCAATCGACATCGTGCCCAAGACGTGCTTCACCTCCCCTGAATGACCCCGGGCCTACAGCCCTCAACGACGGCGGCGCAGCAGGCAGCAACCCAGGGCCACGCCGAGGAGGAGAGCCCGGGAGGGTTCGGGGACGACATCGCCCTGAATCTGAAGACTGTCGAGACGGAGGCTGCCGTTGGTCGTTGAGTACACGCCTACGGTGAACGTGATCGGGGTGCTGACGTTCATCAGATCGGCAGAGTAGGCGCTAAGGTCAAAGGAGTAGAGATTGGAGGAGGATGGCGCGGTGTTGTTGTTCACCACGGCACCCGTGGTGTCGTAGGCCTTGGTCGTGGTGCCAAGGATGGTGCTGCCTGTCGCGCTGCTTTGCACAAAATAGGTATAGCTGCCTGTCGAGTTGGTTTGATTCCCCCAGGCGTAGAAGCTGATCTCGGTCAAGTTAAGGGCGTAGCCGCTCTCAGGGGTCAACGTGACGGAGAAGAAGTCGCTGGCAGTGATCGCGGCGGCGGGCGATGCTGTCGCTGCCGCGGCTGAAGGAAAGACATACGGATTGCTGCCACCAACACCCATGACGCCGTTGTAGGCTGGCAAAGTAGCTGTGCCGACACTACTAATCGTTCCTGCTCCGCCGTTGGTTCTCAAGCCCGAACCCACGCTGAGGCTTGATACAGCCAGGTGGGGCACGGCACCTGCGGCATTCGAATAGGTGCTTCCAGCATAGGGTCCAGCCCCCTGAGCCGTATTCAGGAAATTTAGCTCCGCCGCATTATTGAAATCCCACAGTCCAAGGGTCACCGCAGACTGCGCCGGTATTACAAGACACGCCAGAACCAGCAACGTCAGGCAGAAGGAGCCATTGCCCTTCATTCCACCGGAGAATCGTGATGTGGCCGGTCTGGCCGTTTTCAAGGTCGCAAAAGATAGTTTCATAGGACGCTTTGGAGTGGAAGCACTGCTTGATATTGATCAAGATCATGGCAAAACCACCCCACCCCGTCTCCCTCTCATCATGCACCATTTGGGGACACCTGGTCCCTTGACAAAATCCATTGCCGTAATTTCCCGGCATTTCTCATCGCCTCGGATGGCATGCCCAAGTGCTCGATAGGTCCGGATAACTGTCCGCAAGGACGAGCTCGGGATCAGACTCTCACAATCCCACGCCGGATGGCTTCCGCAGTGGCCTGCGCGCGGTCATGCACACCGAGTTTCTCGAGGATGTGGCTTACATGGCGTTTCACCGTGTCTTCGGAGATGGCAAACAATGCGGCGATCTGTTTGTTCGCGTGTCCTTTCGCGATCAGTTCCAGGATCTCCCGCTCACGCATGGAGATCCCGACGCACAGGCGCAGATCCGCCAGACGTTGCGCCAGTTCAGGCGGAAGATAACTCCCACCCGCGGCCACCCGCCGCAGCGCCGTCAGCAGCTCGTCGCGAGACGCAGTTTTCTGCAGGTAGCCCGCCGCCCCGGCATCCAGCGCCATCTGCACCTCGTCATCGTGGGCAAAGGTGGAGTAAACCAGGATGCGGGCCTGTGGATCATGAGCCCGCAGTACGGCTGTGGCCTGCACGCCGGTGATCCCAGGCAGTTGCAGATCCATCAGTACCACACCAGGCCGCCGGAGCTGGTACACCTCCAGTGCGTCTTCTCCACGCTTCGCTTCGCCGACGACTTTGACGTCGCTCTCAACCTCGAGCGCCGCGGCCAGACCGCTCCGCACGACGAAATGATCATCGACAATGAGAACCGTCAGCGGAGTGGTCATGAATGGAGCAGCAAATGTTTGGCGGTGTGCCCATGGGCAGCCGCGGCGGAGGTTTCCAGCGTCAGTTCGATCTCCAGGGTGGTGCCCTGCCCTGGTGCGGAACGCCAGAGGGCGATACCGCCGAATTTTGCGCAACGCTCCTCAATGCCAATGCAGCCGAAGTGTCCCCTTTGTCCGCCGTGCAGCGCCTCGGAGTCAAAGCCTTGTCCATCGTCCGCAATGGTCATCCGCAAGCGGCTCCCTTCCAGGCCAAGAGCGAGGCGGATGTTAGCCGCACGGGCGTGTTTCAGCGCATTGGTCACCCCCTCGCGAGCGATCATGCGCAGATGATGGACGGTGCGGGAAGGAAGCGGGGGCATGGGGGCGCGGGCTTCCAGTTTCAGAACGGGACCACAGCCCAGAGGGTGCTCATCCACGATGGCCTGCAACGCCGCCACGAGGTCCGCGTTTTCCTGGGAAGGCACGCGCAACTCCGAAACGAGGCTGCGTGTCTCCACCTGCATCTGCGAGACCAGGCCGCGGGAGGCGCGCAGAAGATGATCGCCCCTTTCATTGACACCATGTGCCTGCACGGCCTCAAGCCGGAGCAATAGTCCGGTGAGCCCCTGCTCCAGGGTATCATGAAACTCACGCGCGATCCGCTGCCGCTCATCATGCGCGGCTTCGCGCTCGATCCGCCAGCGCAAGGCTGTCGTCTGACGCCGCACCTGACGCCGTAGCACCGTGATCCACAGCCCCGCCAGCCCCATCGCGAACAGCAGCACGCCCACCACCAGGGCCAGCCGCCGCACCGTCCACCATGAGGGTGAGTTGAGCACCGCCACGTCATCCGCACTGCGGCAGCGCAGACTTACTGTACGTGGCACTGACTGGATGCCTGAAGGAGTCATCTTGATGGAATCCACCTGGCAGATCCCGGTGACACGTACGCGTGTGCCGACTGGCGGCTCGTGTTCCAGCAGCGGTGCCATGACGCGAAAGGTGATGCCGCCCTCCTGCAGCACCAGCACCTGCCCCTCCTCCGCTCTGAAGCTGCCGGAGAGAGTCGCGGTCACAGCGACCAGATCGTTGTCATGCGCACCGTTCAAGAGATCGGTCAGGCTCGCCTCAATCGCTGTTGGCTCCGGCCCAGGCTCCTGCTCAATGAGGCGCGTGTTGACCAGGGATGCGCCAAAGCGCTGGATCTTGGGAAAGCCCACGGCTTCGATCCTTGTGCCCGCGCTCAAGGGCATGGGCGGATGCAGTTGCAGACCGAGCGCCGTCGCCTCATCGCGAATAAAGACCGTGCCGTCTGAAAAGGCAGCGACGACCGTGCCAGCGACGCGCACGCGATGCCCGTTTTGCCCCACCACTCTAAAGGCCAGCAGCTTGCTGGCGGAGATGGTCGGCACGTCCTGCACGGGCGGAGCAGCGTTCAGTACCTTGAGCCAGCTCCAGTCCTGCAACCACAAGATGGGCTGGAGGAGTTGCCGCCGGTGATTGATCGTCCCTGCCGCCAGCCCTTCGATGCGCACCCGGCTGTCCACCAGCAGATGCCTTTCCTTCGGTGGCGCATAGACATCCACCTCCAGCAGGTCCTGATCCATCGCCAGGTGAAGGATCGTGTGATCCCCGTCTCCGCTGGCCGTCACGGACTGCACGATGCCTTCCGCCGCCACCCGCTGGTAGTGATAGCGGCCGGAGAGCAGATCGGCGTAGGACACCGGGGCAGCAGGTGGCATCTCTCCATGCCCCAGCTTTTCAAAGGTGGCTTTTTGAATGCCCGGCAGATACATGCCCGGCGAAGTGACACCTCGAACCCCCACTTCATCCCCCACCCGCAGCGACATCACGTCTGAGCCGCGAAAGAACGTTCCCGCCGTCTTGTCCTGGACGAGCACCGATCCTCGCGGGTCCACAAAGATCACCGTCCCCTGCAGCGCAACCGGCAGTTCCTTCTCCGCTTCCTCCGGCGACAGTGACCGCACCTCCAGAGCGGTTCTCAAAGGCGTCTCCACGCCGAACGCCATTGCGCACACCAGACTGCTTCCCAGCACGGCCAGCCAGCTCAAGGCTGGCAGGCGGATTGCGATCATGCTGGGGCGCGGAGGCATTCAGGCACTCTACACATCAACCGAACAGCGAGGCAATAGGTTTGCCTTCATCCGTGATGGGGATGGGGCGCGAACCGTCCATCAGCGCCCGATGGGGATTGATGCCCATGGCCGCGTGAATCGTCGCGTGAAAATCCGGGATCGACACTGGATTCTCCGCGATGTTTTTCGAAAGCTCATCCGTCACGCCATAGGCGCCGCAGTGTTTCAATCCGCCCCCCGCCAGCACCATGCTGAAGGTCGTGCCCTGATGTCCACGCCCACCTCGTCCGTCGAACTCCGGAGGGCGGCCAAACTCTGTGGCCATCACGACCAGGGTCTTGTCGAGCAGCTTCTTCTCCTCCAGATCCAGGAGCAAGGCAGAGACGGCAGTGTCCAGATCACGGATGAGCGTGTGCTGATTGATCTGTCCTTCGTTGTGCGTGTCCCAGCCAGTGCCGTTGATGAAATTCAGATTTTGCGACACCTCGATGAAGCGCACCCCTGCCTGTACCAGCCGCCGCGCCAGCAGGCAGCGCTGGCCAAACTCGCCGCCGTACTGCTGCCGCAGGGTGCCGGGCTCTTCATCGAGCTTGAAGTGCCGCATGAAGCCTGGTCCCGCCAGCCGCAAGGCTTCACGTTGCGCCTCTTCGTATTCCCCGGCCATCGTGCCCTCCGGCGCTTTTTCCAGCAACGGTTTCAGCAAGGCCTGCCGCCGCGCGGTGCGATCCATGTTCACCCATTCAGGGCGCGTGAATCCCGCCGGTCCAGACTCCGTGTCCGTGAGATAGACATAGCCATGGCGCGCCCCGAGAAAGCCCGGGCCCCGGCTCACACTGGGAAATCCCATGAGCATGTAGGCAGGCACGTCCGGATCGGCCGCGCCACGTTGCTGGGCCACGATGGAACCGATGGAAGGATAGATCACCGTGCCGCTGATCATCCGGCCGGTATGGACCAGGTTGGTGGCGAAGGCGTGCTCATCCACGACATGATGATTGACCGTACGCACCACCGTCATCCGCTCCGCCATACGCGCGAGCTGGGGGAGATGCTCGGTGAACTGCACGCCGGGCACGGAGGTATCGATCACTGCGTAATCCGAGCCCGCTACTTTTGGCGACGCCTTGGGGTTGCCACGACGTTTGGGATCAAAGGTATCAACCTGCGCCATGCCGCCGCCCAGCCAGATAAAGATGCAGTGTTCCGCTTTGCCCACAGGCATCGGCGCGGCCGCCTTCATCAGGCCCGGCAACAAGGGAGCGGCCGCGAACGCGGCGCTTTGCTGTAGAAAAAGGCGACGGCTGAGGTGGCGGGTTGAGGTGATATTCATGATCGAGGGGGGAAGGAGTAAAAGAGAGAGAGTGTGTGTCTGCATCAAGGGGCGGTGATCCAGCCCGGCGCATTGATCAATGCCCACACCACATCTTCCAGGCGGCCCCGCCAGTCAGCCTCCAAGCGTGAGGTAGGCGCATCGCCACGGCGGGCCAGCTCGGCGTGCTTCTCTCGCAGCACATTCGCTGCGGCATCCACGTGGTTCGACCAACTAACATATTTCTCACGCACGCGAGGTAACGGGGTTGATCTGGGAAGTTTTTCCACGGGCACAATGCGTTCCGCATAACCTGCCGTGAGCAGAGAGACATAGAGGGTGCGCTCTTCCGCCGAAGGCTTCCGGGTGAGCAATCGCAGAAAGAGCCGCTCCACCAGCGCATCCACCGGTTGATCTTCCATCGCCAGTTGCGTGAGTGCATGATCATCACTGAGCCGCGTCAGCCAGCCCCCCACGGTGCCGTTCGAGATGATCGCAGGTTGCAACACATTGGGGGCGGTCTCCCGCTTGCTGACCGGGTCCACGCGAGCTCCACGCCAGCCAAAGATCTCCAAGACATCTGCCACCGCTTGAATGCGCGGCAGCATCAGGCTTGGGCGGTCACGCTCATTGGAAGTAGAGGCCAGCATCCAGGCGCGGCGCGGCTTGCCCAGCGCCAGTGCGAAATCAGCTCGACGGTCGCCATCAACGTCCAGGCTCATCTCCTCCAGCGCAAAGGGCTTGCCCGTGGCGGTGAACAGGGAATCAACGATCTGCTCTGCCGCCAGTCGGCGTGGCGCGGGCGAGACAAAGAGAGGCTCCTGGCCGGCCAGCATGGGATCCACCTGCCGCTGGTAGGCATGCGAGTTCAGGATGAGACGCTGGATCGCCTTGGCGCTATAGCCAGAGCGCACAAACTCACGCGACAACCACTCCAGCAGCTCGGGATGCGACGGTCTCCCCTTCTCCCAGTCCTCGACCGGTTCCACGATGCCGCGCCCCATGAGCTGCTGCCAGAAGCGGTTCACCACCACCTGGGCGAAGCGGGTGTTCTGCGGCGCGGTGAGCAGTGCTGCGAGCCGGTCGCGCGAATCATCCGGCTTCATCGCCAGCGAGGCCGCCGCGCTCTCGGAACTCATCTGGCCCAGCGGCCACTTGGGCTCCACCGTGCTGCCCGGTTTGAGCGTGACTTTGATGAGCGGTTCACGCCCACTCTGATGAATCCTGTCCAGCGGCACACTGCTCGTCTCTGGCAGTTTGATCGGCTTCCTCCCCATCATCGCCGCCAGCTCGAAAAGATCCTGCTGTTTGGTCAGGTTGGCCGGGGAATCGTGGCACCGGGCACACTTCATCTCCACCCCCAGAAAGGCGCTGCTCACGATCATCGCCTTCTGCGCCATCGGCACATCATTTTGCGATGCCATGCCGAACCCCGCTGGTCCGCCAAAGAGTCGGCTGCCTTCCATGCGGATCAGTTCCGTCACGAACAGGTCCATCGGCTTGTCATCCAGCAGCGACTCGTAGATCCACCAGCGGAACGGCCCCGTGTTGTTCAGCGTAGGGTTCAGGAGATTAGGATTCTCCGCCAGCACATCCTGCCAGTAGCCCATCCAGCGGTCCGCCCAGCGAGGGTCCGCCAGCAGACGGTCGATCACCTTCGCACGCCGGTCCGGCGACGCATCCGCGGAGAAATCACGAATCTCCTCCTCACTCGGCACCAGGCCCACCGTATCGAGCGTCACGCGACGGAGAAACGTCAAATCGTCGACAAGCGGCGTCATCTTCAGTGTGGAAAAGCGCAAGTCCGGCCAGTGCGCTCCTTCGGCAATCCAGCGCTCCAGGGTTGCCAGCTCCGCACGATTGAGCGGCTCACCTTTGCCTTCCGGCGGCATGATTTCGTCCGGATCCGCTGTCGCACGGATGAACAAGGCACTCTCCGCAGGCTTGCCTGGCACGATGGCTGGGCCGTCGGATTTGCCGCCCTTCAGCGCGGCCGTCAGTGTGTCCAGTCCCAGCTTGCCTTTGGCACTGCCACCCTGATGGCAGCTGTAGCACTTGGCCTCCAAGATCGGCTGCACATCGCGGTAGTAATCCACCCCGTCAGCCGGTGTGGCGGAGCGATCCTCCGCGATCCCAGCGATGCGTGCCGCTAGGAACCGATCAATCGTATTGTGCACGGGAAACCCCGGTGGCAGATCCGGCACCGGCACCTCCGGCGTGGCGGCCAGCCACTTTGTCGCAGCATCTCGTCGTGCCTTCCAGTAGGGTGCATGCTCGTGGCGTCGCGCCGCGCGCGCCTCCGCATTCACCTTCACGAAGTGGGCACTCCGCTCCGCCTCGTACGCCGCCCAGCCCGCATCGGTGTAGGGTACCTGCCGCGAACCTGGGGACAGCAGCGACCACGTCGTCTCTCCCTCTGGACAAACCGCCGCCACCGTCTCCCCCAACTCCGGCCGGAAGGGATTGCTGGCGGAGCCACCGCCCACCACGGTCTCCAACACCACAAGGTGCTCTTCCCCATCGCCAGTGAAGGTGCCCGTCACCTCGCTGTTCCCCGGCGGCGCAAAGCGGAAATCGGGGCCAAGCTCCAGATAGCGGTCCTGATCTGTCAGGGGGGCGTAGCCTGCCCGATCGCGCTGCGGGAAAGGCGTCTTCAACACCTCCTGGCCGTCGATGAACAACCGCGCGGCACCCAGCCCGCGGAGCAGCAGCCGGTTTTTGCCCTTCGGCAGCCGCACCATCGCTGAAGCACGCAGCATAAAGGTCGCCGCGCGATCCCCGCGCACGCCGGTCGCCACATAGTGTTGCGGCAGCTCGGAGAAGCCGAATACCTCCTCGATATACGACTCCGTCGCGACGGGCGATTCCGCAGGCCACATGGGCTTCTGGGGAACGCCTTTCTCGCACAGCTCCACCAGCACTCGCCCGCCCGGCAGCTTGCTGCGATCGATCTCTGGAGCCGGTGCTGGAGCCACCACGAAGCGCGTTTTCAAGGTGGCCGCAGACAGCGCGGTGCGATGGATGGCCACCTCGTCCAGCCAGCCATCCAGCGTCTCCGCCGTGCCGCGCGTGTATCCGGTGCCAATGACCAGCGTATCGCCATCGTGCACCGGCCCCGCATCGGTCGCACCCCCCAGATCCCAGGCGCCCTTGATCTCCACGCCATCGATGTAGCCCCGCAGGCTGTCTTTTTTGCCAAACGTGTAAGTCACCGCGAGGTGATGCCATCCGGTGTCGGTCTGAAAGGTCACGTTGCTCCACCAGCGGTGCCACTTGGCCGCCTGCCCATCCGCCGCGGCACTGGTGAAAATAAACCCAATCGCCGCACTCCCCTGCCCGCCTCTCAGCCGCAGTCCGTAGTTTTGGTTGTTGTCGCCAAACTCTTTGGTTCCATTGCGCCCTTTGCCCATGAGATGCACGATCTGTCCGTCGCGGATCTTGCGCACCTTCACCCACATCTCGATCGTGATGGAGTTGCCCTTTTGAAAACGCAGCTCCGGCATATCCGGCACCACCAGCGCCGCGTCCTGCCCGGCCAGCTCCATCGCATGGTTTCCTGCCGCAAACGTCGGATACCCCGGCCCCTGCGGGCCCGGCACCTGGCGAGAGCCCTTCCCCTGCCACACGCCCAGCGCATCCCCGCCCTCGAATCTCCACTGGGCCACGGGCGATTGTGCTTCTGACTCTGCTTTTGCTTCTGCTTTTGGATCTGCGGAATGGGCGATGCTGGTGGAGAGCAGGGCCAACACCGCGCATCCCAGCCAACCTGGAACAGAGAGGAACAGCAGAGCAAATCGAGAGCGCATGGGCATAGAGAGGGAAATTTCGTTGCCGATTCTATGCGTGCGGAAGGAGCACCGCACCGCAGGTGCCATCACACGATCGTGCGCGAAAAGAGCGCCGGGGTCCGTTCAGCCGCCACAGTAGAAGAACCGTCTCGGTTCTTGTTCCCCAAATCACCCAGCACCCCCAACAGCCGAGACAGCTCTTCTACTCTCCCAACACAGCGCCCGCCGCCAATGTAGAAGAACCGTCTCGGTTCTTGTTCCCCTAATCACCCAGCGCCCCCAAGAGCCGGGACGGCTCTTCTACTCTCCCAACGCAGCGCCCGCCGCCAAGGTAGAAGAACCGTCTCGGTTCTTGTCCCCCGCATCACCCAGCGCCCCCAAGAGCCGAGACGACTCTTCTACATTCTCAACGCAGCGCCTGCCGCCAACGTAGAACAACCGTCTCGGTTCTTGTTCCCCCCAATCACCCAGCACCCCAAGAGCCGGGACGGCTCTTCTACCATCCCAACGCCGCGCCTGCCGGGAAGCTCAAAGGAGGCAGGGGTTCTCAGCCCCGCAGGTGAGCGGAGCGCATCCTGGCGGCTGTATACTATGACCCACTGACCGCTGCCAATCACGGCCAGTCGAAAAGATGGCTCTGGCCTGAAGGACACAGAGAGTCCAGCCAATGGGCCAATGGCCGCGAAGTGAACGGAGAACCTGGGTACGGACGACCCCGCGAGTGACTGCATGAAGGACCGCGAGAGACATCCGCCAGTCCGGCGTTCCCGCCCAAGGCAACGCCGTCCAGCCCCATATCGTCGCCTTCACTACCTCCAGCCGCGATCACCTCCGCGACCGAAAAGGCGAAAAAAGACAATGCGGCGGCATCCAAAAACCTCGCGGTGTCGTGACTGGCGAAGGATTCCAAGCCGCCTTGAAGCAAGCACATCCGGCTGAATGCGATGGCTCGACCGACATCTGCCACCGGTAGCTTGTGCGGGATCAGTGATAGTATGACCCGGCTAGACTCGGGATGAAGAGGCAATCAGAATAACTCCCAAGCCATCCAGTCCCCCCCTAACTGAAAACGAGCCCCCCAAATCCCACCCAGTTCACAATAGGCAAACTTGGTCGTTCGCGCTCTCAGACATCATTCTGAAGCACACAATTTTCCCCTATGCAACCATTCGATAGGAGCCTAGTATTTCTAAACTCAGCAAGATCCGACAGCACACTTCCACCCACGTGTCAAAATCGCCTTCACGCGCCAACGCACAAATGCTCCAAGTGTCCTCACCTCCAGCGCCGCCATCAAATAAATGAGAAATTTACATCTGAACATCTTACCTGTCGATCTTCCTGATGTCGAAATCTGCGTAGGGGTCCGACCCTTTGACTCTGGGGATGGGATGCGTGAATTGCGGAAGGCACACGTCGGAACACACATCTTCAAAAGAGTGACCGTTGACGAGTATGGCAAAAAGCTAGATTTGATCTACGCTGTGCAGCTAGACGGTAAGGACTGTACTGTTCTAGACGAAACAAAGACAATTCGATTACACGAAAACTTGGGCATAGCACGCCAACTAGTGAATGAGAGCTTCCTCGCTGGTTTCGCACGAAGGAAAGAGAGGCAAATTGTGGACATAGAGCCATTAAAAGTGGTTTCCTCAGAAGAAGAGCACAACTTTATTTCTCAGGCAGTCAAAGGCGCTAAAGTTCCCGAATGGTTGGTCGTAAGGCTGGCACACACAATAGATGCCCGTGTTTTTCATTTTGACGGAAGGCCTCCATTCCTCGGACTGGTGCTTGATCATCACACGCACCGTCGAATGGCGAGACGATGTTCGGAATGGCTGGCTGATGGACTTGACCTAGCTGGGCTTTATGTATCTGAAAAGGTTCCCTTCCACGACACTAGGATTGAACCGCGTGCTCGTCTGGTAGGGCGTGTATCTTCGATCAGCGGTAGCACACTGCACCTGACAGACTGTCGCGAGGGTCGCGACACAGTAGAAGCGAGAGACGTTGAGGTTGAAGCTGACTATGAGGGCTTTTTGCGATGTCTAAACGCCACTTTCAATGGCAGGGGAACAAGTATAGACAAGGCATTGTTCAAATTGCAATCAGAGGCTCAAGTTGGCCCCAAAAAGCTAAGCGAACTTAGACGCATCGAAAACCGTCTCATTTCCAAACCACTCCGACTGCTTCCGGGGATTGATGCACATGTGATTCCACACCTTGACACAAACGGGAAGCGCTTCCCAGGCGTTCATAGATCGTCACAACCGCTCTACGTATTCGACCGAACTTTCAACAAGCCCGCACTAAACGACGCCAAGCGTGGAATTTCCGAACTCGGGCCATATAGCCGGCAAGGATTCACACCCTCGACCCCGAGATTCTGCGTGATATGTGAACGCAGTCGCAAAGGCGAAGTAGAACAGTTTCTACGGAAGTTTTTTGAAGGCAACAACGAGCCGGGAAGAAGATGTTTCTTTCCGAACGGATTCATCAAAACATACGGACTGCAAGGGAAGGTAATCCGCTTCTTTCTTGCTGAAAACGCATCTGCCACGGCTTATCGAAGTGCTGCTCAGGATGCATTAACCGCGGTCACAACAGAGGCGGAACGTTGGCATTTGGCGTTCGTACAGGTAAATGAAGCAAGTCACAACCTTCGGGGGGACAACAACCCTTACTTGGTCACAAAAGCGGCTTTTCTTTCACAGCAGATACCCACTCAGGAGTTCATGATTGAAACCACGCGTCGAAAAGGGACGGGGCTTGACTTCATACTGAGCAACATAGCACTTGCAAGCTATGCCAAACTCGGCGGAACACCATGGCATCTAAAAGTAAATAATCCCATGGCACACGAGTTGGTTGTTGGGCTTGGCAGCGCCTCAATCAGCGACTCAAGGCTTGGCTCTCGACAACGCATGGTTGGCATCACAACGTTGTTCACAAGTGAAGGACGTTACTTACTCGGCAACATGTCCAATGCCGTCCCGTTTGAAGAGTACGGAAAGGCAGTTGTGCAGATGCTTACGAGCGCCATTGAACGTGCACAAACTGATATGAACTGGCAGAGGGGCGACGAAGTGCGGCTCATATTCCATGCGTTCAAGCCTCTTAAGGACACTGAAGCTGAGGCAGTAAAGGCAGTCACAGAAAGTTTGAGCGGTTACAATGTTGAATTTGCCTTCCTTCATGTTTCCCAGGATCACGATATCGTATTGTACGACACCGACAATCAAGGAGTTAAAGCCTTCGGCGCGGGATTCTCGAATGTAAAGGAAATGATGAAAGGTGAGTTCGCGCCAACGAGGGGAGCATATCTCACCCTCAACAGATCCAGCGCTATCCTATCGCTCACGGGGGCAAAGGAGGTAAAGAAGCCTACCGACGGATTACCCTATCCGGCACTGCTCCACCTCCATCGAAGCTCCACATTCACAGACATGAAATATCTCGCAGAGCAGGTCTACACGTTTGCATCTCATTCGTGGAAAAGCTTCGACATGTCCGGAATGCCGGTAACAATTGGCTATTCACATCTTATAGCGCGACTCCTTGGTAGGCTCGGAGGATTGCCGCACTTCAGTGTGGATTCAATACATGGGAGACTTAACCGGCTGAGATGGTTTCTATGAATAAGAACGATCTAAAAGCAGTCTTTGACGCTCGCGATGTCCTACTGAAGACTGCTCTTGCTGAAGCAGGGCAAAATCCATTGGCAGCAGCATTCCTCGGTTGGCTTCTCCGGAGTGCCAACACTCTTCATATGCTAGAGGAGGCAGCAACGCGAGCTGCCGCAGCTAAGGGTGCAGACCGTAATTCTCGCAACGTTGCAGTACTAGGATTTGCATGTGGAGTGGACTCATTGAAAAGCCGCTTTGCGCCCAGCTTTAAAGCACAACTTGAGTGGTCTACTGGTAGACCAAACATTTCAACTGTGGGCGAACCGTCCGGAGTTGTCGCGGACCCTCTCAGTTTTACCGGGATTATTGTCGGTGTGGACGGTATTCTTAACGAAGTGGAGCGTCACCAGATAGCAAACTGGTCTCGCTCAGTTTGGACGGATTCCAACGTATTGTTCTCGGATGGGGGATGGAGGCGAGGCTTGCTTGAGACGCTTGGATTTCGACTAACTATCTTGGACGTAGTCGGCAACAATTCAAATCACCCCGAGTGGCTTACCGCAGCGTTGATCCGTCGAGGATGGAGTCTACCTTTCGAAAAGTCCGCCACAGAAGTATTGGATCGGGCGTTAGAGGAATCGACTAGAGTTGCAGATGCCTTCGAAGCCGGGCTACGAGTAGCCGCAATTGAATGGGCCGTCTCACGCTACGAGCGTCCGATTACCCTTGTCCTGTCGGGCGGAGGGCTTCGGGCAACACTATTCCAACTTGGGGTAGTGGCATATTTGGTTCACATGAATGACCTTGGAAGGGTCGGTGGCTTGGTGTCGGTTTCAGGAGGTAGCATACTTGCCGCGCACTTAGCCTCTCGATGGAGGGACGCAATAGAAAGCCTGCAGTCGTTCGTCACGGTGGCGGCTGATCTTGTGCGCTTCGCGCGTTCCGACATACGTCACAATATAGTTGTCCCTTGGATTTGGTCGCGCCTAAATCCCCTGGCATGGTTTCGAGAATCAGCGTCACTTAGCGGCAGGTTGCGTTCTGCATTTAACGTGCATTTTTCGAAAACTCGATTGGGCGATTTGAACCAGCCTGGATTCCCACAAGTCGCTTTCGTGGCAACGGATGCCGTAAGGCTTGAGCGCATTGCATTCACAGCAGGTAAAGTCGCGAGATTTCCAGTTTCCCCGGACGCCATAGAAAGTGGACACACTACACACATAGTAGCCGACAGCACAGGAGTACCTCTATCGCTTGCAGTCGCAACTTCTGCTTGTTTTCCGCCTGTTTTCCCTAGGATGAAGCTCACTCATCGCGACTTTGGACTTCGCTATGATGAGTTCAAGGATGAACTTTCACTCAACGATGGGGGCGTTATCGGAAATCTTGGTATTGAGGTGTTGCTAAGCCTTCGCGATGCGGGATGGAGCCTTGCCGACGAAGTCTTGGTCGTCGATGCAGAACGCCCACAAGGCAAAAAGCCGGGAACAGGGCCGGCAACAGACGTGGGCGCTCAAGGAGCTGCGCTTAGTCGGGCAGCAGTGGACCTCGCCAAACAGCGACTGGGAGCGGACTTGCGTATCATCAGCTTTTCGAAACGACAGCCTACTCCACCGGAGTTGGCGTTTACTACACAGACGCCACTTGCTTCGTTTCGAACTGATTTGGATGCCCCAAATTGGCGAGAATGCCAAGCTCTAATGCTTCACGGCTTTGCGGCAGCTACTGTAGCTCTCGGCAAGCCAGTCGAACACACTGAAACCGCCAAAGCAGGAGAAAAGATTGTATCGTCCATACTAGAAGGTGCAGGTGCCCCCCAATTGCATGGCACACCCACGGACATTGACCTTGAGAAGTCGCAGCAGCGGCCGATGGCCCGGGTGATAATTCATGGACTATTGGTGCTCTGCATCGCCATCGTCGTGTGTTTTTTGGTGTATCGCATCTACGTTAAAACACTTTGGTAAACTTGATGATGTTCCGACAAATTTGGAAGGCGTGTTACGTTATCACCATGAAAAACGTTCCACACCCAAGGAGTTGCCACGAGCGGTGGGACAGCAGTTAGATATTATCGTTGAGAAAATAGAAGCAGAAGGCAGATCCAAGAGTTATCACGATGCACTTGCACTCATAGCCGCATCCTATTAACTAGATGGTGACTTGTTGCAGAACTTTCTTGAGCAGCGCGCAAACGTGGTCGGCAACGATTCTAAGATTCCGATGAATCAAAGAGTTTCTGCGCTCAGGGCGGCGGGACTAGAAACAGTTCCAATGCCATCGAACTGGCCTCAGCGTAGAAATTTCGACTCAGAATACGCGCATCTTATCGAACATCCTTAAACATTGGCCCAACCTCTATCACCCGCTGGATCCAGCCTCCACGCATCGAATCAAGGAGGGTCAGGTGTCCGACTTCGGCATGAACTCCGACCCCACCCCTGACTTTGGCGGGCGGGTCATTCCGGTCGCCGACTTCAAAAAGGAAGTTCAGGCACTGCTGCCAAAGCAAAAATAGGCGAGACAGAGGAAGGGAGGCCATGCCAGCAGCAGGCGAGGAGATGAGCCGGTGCCAACGCACACCTCTCCCCTCCCCGCCCCAACCCTCTGCGGCTGATGGAGCCCCCTGAGAAGCCCGGGGAGCGCCCGCATCCTGCGGGCTGTTCGCGGCATCTTGCCGCGAACGTCAGTCAGTTCGCGACGTCGCATCCAAATGACGTGGAGGTGTTGAAGGCGATGGGGAAGAAGCGGATGCTGTCGGCCTTCCCACCTGATCATCTGCTGCGGCAGTACCCAACGTTAACTCGCTTAGGGCTCGTCCAACGTTGGGCTGTGTTAGAGATCCCCGCTGGGGATCAGCTTCCGATGGAGGCGGGCACCTCCAGGTGGTTCCTGGGCGGCCACCCCAAATGCGTGGCAGACGCTGCAGCCAGTGCCTCCTCACGTCGACAACTACAGGGGCGCTGGGAAGATTGGCGATCAAACACCAGTGGGTGGGAGGAGAGGCGTGAGCTATCGGCGCGCGTGCGGATACCGTAGCTGTTTGAGAATGCCTTCTGCCATGGGGCCAACAACACCGGTCGTAGTTGTCGACGTGAGGAGGCACTAACTTCCCGGTCTGCGATGTTTCCTCGTGGAGATCAGCCAAGAGCCCAAGGGCTACTCCTTGACCGCGAGGCGAAGCAGCATCTTCCCCCCAGACATCCCCTTCCCCTTCCTCTTAAGGAGCACAAGACATGGCTGCTGGCCCTACCCCGCACCCCCTGTCCCCCGCCCCAGCCGGGACTTCAGGGCGATCATGCGGCCGAGGGTCTCGGTGATCGGGAGGGACGCGGGCGGCTCCAGGGCGGCACCGATGCGGGCGAGTTCGAGGTTCAGGTAGTCGATCTCCGTCTCCCGGTTCTCCCGCAGGTCCTGCAGCGTCGAGATGGCCTGGGTGGAGTTGGCGCTGATCTTCAGCACCCGCTCCATGAGGGCCTCGACCTCCACGGGGATGCCCAGACGGTTCGCCAGGGTGACGCCCTCGGTGACGATCTTGCGCGCCAGGTCTCGGGCCTCTTCGTTCTTTGAGAACAGGCTGTTGTCCACCTCCAGCAACGGGCAGACGGCGTTGAACACACAGTTGATAATGGTCTTCGTCCAGGCCTCGCGCTGGATGTCCGCCTCCGCCCGCAAAGGGAAGCCGACCGTATGAAGCGCGGCCAGACAGGCCTGCAGCCGCTCCTCCGTGCCGGTGACGACTCCCACCGGCGAGGGCGTGACGGCGCGGAAGCGGAAGCCCTTTTTCAGATCGCCTTCGCTCACGACATACAACACGGACCGGTAAATCTCCTGAAACCCGGCCTCTACAAACGGGCGCTCCACGCCCAGCCCATTCTGCATGATGACCACCGGCCCGCTCACCAGCGGAGCCAGCCGCCGGGCCAGGGCCGCATTGGCATGCGCCTTGGTGGCAATGACCACCGGCCCCTTGATCTCCCCCAACCGACCGATGCCAACCGTCTGAAGGGGCAGGTCCAGCGCCCGGTCAGCCACCGTGACGGGGACGGTCACCGTCTGCTCTGGCGCGTCTTCCTCACTGGCGCGGACGCCGATCACTGGCCGCCCCGCGGCAGCGAGACAAGCCATCAAAGGCACCCCGACGGCGCCGCATCCAATCACGTAAACAGGTTCCATAGGTTGTAGCAGGAAGGTTCGAGGGAGGTCAGACCCTTTTCCCTACGCTAGAATTGGTGTGCTGGACGCCTGGGGTAATTCCCGGGCTGGGCGCTGCCCATGAGTGTCATTTCCGTGAACCCCAGAGAGCCGGGACGGCTCTTCTACCTTGCCCGGCGCAACGCCTGCCGGGAGGCTCAAAGTAGTGGTAGGCTTTAGCCTGCCTTTTCCAGCGAAGGAGGAAATGGGCAATCGGGATAGAATGCGATGACTGTCTGCAACGCCCTCGGTTTCTCGACTGAGCCGCCTAAAGACGGTACTCCAACCCTGCCGACGGTCATCTAAGATCATTTGGAGGTTGGGGGCCCATGCGACGTCAGGTGAGCGGAGGGGACTGGCGATCAAGGGACGTTTGGTGCGTGAGCCGGTTGGCACAACCGGACTACGCCTATAGCGATCTCTTGTGCGAGAGCTCAGGTCTTGTGTCTGGTGTCTTCTAGTCTGGCGTCTCATCAAACCCTTTGTGCCTTCGTGCCTTTGTGTGAGAACTCTCAGGTTTTGCGACGTAGATGTTTGCGTCCCGCGAATGCCATGCCCTGAAATGAAACGCTACGCCCTGCCCCTTGCCCTGTTTGGATTCTGCACCGCCGCGCTCATGGCCCAGGAGTCCCCGCGCGACGCGACTTTCCGAACTGCGATCGATGCCCTGTACCCGAAGCTGGTGGAGACCCGCCGGGACATTCACGCGCATCCGGAGCTTTCCAACGAGGAGGAACGCACCGCGGCGCTGGTGGCGGAGCGGCTGCGCACACTCGGCCTTCAGGTGAAAACCGGGGTGGCCAAGCACGGGGTGGTCGGCCTGCTGGACAGCGGCAAGCCCGGCCCCTGTGTGGCGATCCGCGCCGACATGGACGCGCTGCCCATCAAAGAACTGCGGGCCACGCCCTACCGTTCGCAAAATCCCGGCGTCATGCACGCCTGCGGCCACGATGTCCACACGACGGTCGGCCTGGGGGTCGCGGAGCTGCTCGCCAAGCACCGCGACCAGTGGCGCGGCAGCGTGAAGTTTCTCTTCCAGCCTGCGGAGGAAGGCATGCCCCCCACCTACAAGGGCGATTGGGGTGCGAAACTCATGATCGCTGAAGGGGCGATGGACAACCCGCGGCCCGCAGCCGTGTTTGGCCTGCACTGCCGCCCGACCATCACGCGCACGGACGGCCGTGGCGAAGATCCGCACTATCTGCGCGCTGGTCAGGTCGCCTACGCTATCGGGCCGGACAGCGCCAACAGCGACAGTTTCGTGGTCACCATCCGCGGGGTGATGGCGCACGGATCCGCACCCCAACGCGGCGTGGACGCCATCGTGGTCGCCGCCGAGGCGATCACCGCGCTGCAAACCATCCGCAGCCGCCAGACGGACACGCGCCAGCCGCTCGTGCTCAGCGTCGGAGTCATCCAGGGCGGTCAGCGCCAGAACATCCTGGCGGATGAGGTCACGTTCGGCGGCACCGTCCGCACCTATGACGCCGCCTTCCCCGACACGGTGCTTGAGAAAATGCACCGCACGCTCAAGGGCATCACCGAGGCCAATGGCGCGACCTACACGATGGAGTATCGCAAAGGGTACCCGAGCGTGATCAACCACAAGGAGCTGACCAACGCCACGCTGCCCAGTTTCCGCCGCCTGCTCGGCCCGGACAACGTCCTGGAAATGGTCCCCGGCATGGGCGGCGAGGATTTTTCGTACTTCGCCCAAGTCGTCCCCGGCTTCTACTTCCGCCTGGGGGTCAGCAATCCGGACAAGGAAATCACCGGAGAAATCCACACGCCCGCGTTCGATGTCGATGAAGCGTGCCTGAAGACCGGTGTCGCGGTCATGGCCGCTGCGGCGTGCGATTTTTTGGATCGCAATTGAGGCCAGGCCTCGGGGCAGCTTGAGGTCGGGACTGTAGAAGAACCGTCTCGGTTCTTGTTCCTCGAACCACCCAACGTGCGCCATGCAAGAGCCGGGACGTCTCTTCTACCTTGCTCTGTGGCGACGCCTGCCGTGAAGCTTAAAGGAGGCGGGGGTTGTAGCCCTGCCCGCTGCGCGGGAGACTCCAGACTAGAAGACACAAGACACAAGACCTGAGCTCTCGCACAAGAGGTCGCCACAGGCGTAGTCCGGTTGTGCCAACCGGCTCACCAGCCAAACGTCCCACGATCATCTCCCCGCTCCGCCCACTCCACATACGCGGGGCTGGGAACCCCCGCCTCCTTTACTGATTGCGGCGTTCTCAATGTGGAAGAACCGTCTCGGTTCTTGTTCTTCGAACCACCCAGCGCACCCAAGAGCCGGGACGGCTCTTCTACCTTGCCCCAGAGCGACGCCTGCGGGGAAGCTTAAAGGAGTGTTAGGCTTTAGCCTGCTTTTTCGAGCGAAGGGGGAAATGGACAATCGAGCTTGATTGCCAGACCGTCTGCAACGCCCTCAGTTTATCGACTGAGCCGTCCCGCAACGCGCGGACGGTACTCCAACCCTGCCGGCGGATGTTTAGGATAAATTGGAGGTTGGGGGCCGATGAGACGTCACATACGCGGGGCTAGGAACCCCCGCCTCCTTTAAGCTTCCCCACCCTTTGTGCCTTCGTGCCTTTGTGTGAGGAAACTCAGGTCTGGCAGTCTGGCGCCTTCTTCACTACAGGTCCCACTATGGTGTGATCTCCCTCCCCTTGTGCTCCCACCCAGTCCAGACAAGCATTCCCTCACCATGCGAATCACAAGCCGCTTTCAATCCGTGCGCCACACGGCACTCCCTCTCTGTCTCGCCCTGATGGCCGCCAGCGCAGGGGCCGCGGATCCAGTGCCCCCAACTCCCGCCACGCTCTCCCCCAATCAACTGACTCTCGCGACGGGCAATCCCTCCCTGGCGCTCATGTCGAGCAGCCCTGTTCAGCTCCCCGTCTGGTCGTTATCCGGAGGCACGGTGGGGCAGTCGGTGGCCGGGCTGGTGACAGGGCTGCCCAGCGATTGCGCGGCGGTGAAGGTGGAGGTGGTGGTGACCCAGACGGATGCCTCCACGAGCCCGGCGTTTGAGGACGTTTACCGGGTGCATCTCTCCCAGATGATCGGAGACGGCCCGTTCACGGCCCGCTACAAGCTGGGCACGCCGGTGCGGACCACGTTGCCCGCGGGACCGTTCCACACCCGCACCATCGTACTGGAGTCCTACTACGAGCTGGTGCCGGGCGCGCCGCTCTGGGTACGCCTGCAGCGGGAGCCTGGCGATCCGGCAGACACATTTACCCACCCGGCCGGTCTGGCCTTGGTGAAGGTGACGCCGGTGCAGGTGCCCAAGAAGGCGCACGTCGTGGAGGACGTGAAGGGCTACAACTCCTGGCCGATGCTGCAGGCCATCGGCGACAAGCTCGTGTGCGTGTACACCCGGGGCTCCGGGCACACGATCGGCGAAGACGCCCGCGCCACCTATGCGCGCACCTCCACGGATGGAGGCAAGACCTGGACGCAGGAAACAACGGTGGCCAATTCACCGGGGTACGGCGATGTCCCCGTGGGGAAAGGGCTGGATGCCAACGGGGCGATGCTCCTCTGGGTGCGCCGCGTGGGGAAAGAGCGCATCCACGATCTGTACCGCAGCACGGACGGGGTGACCTTTACCCTGCTGGCGACGCCCCAGCTGGCGGTGTCTCCCATGCAGATCACCGACGTCTTTGCCGTGCCGCAGGTCGGGCTGATGGCCCTGTGGTTCGCAGGAAACTACACGGACGAACCCACCAACTCCTGGGGCATCGTGACCAGCAGCGACAACGGCACCACCTGGACCCAGACCACCGTGGAATCCGAGCTACCCAAAGCAGAGTGGCCCACCGAGCCCTCCGCCGTGTACCTGGGCGACGGCAAGATCCTGGTCATCGCCCGCACAGAGTCAGGAGTTCTGACCACGGACCGAGCCCAGTTCCAGATCGTATCCACCGACAACGGCGCGAACTGGAAGCGCTCGCGCACAAACATCGGCGACATAACCGGCTCCACCCCGAGCTTGATCCTCGATGCCAAGACGGGCCTGCTGAGCAACTACCACTACCACCGCGGTCACGGCATCGTGCGGCGTCGGGTGGTGGATCCGGACACCATTTTCAACGCCCCGCTCAAATGGCCCGCGTCAGAAGCCATCGCCACCGGGAGCGCGGTCACGTGGGATGCAGGCAATGCGAACGCCACCGTGATCGGCGACACCCACTACGTGTCCTTCTACTCCGGCAAGGCACCAAACACGACTGTGCTGGTGGCCGAGGTGCAGGCGCCGGGGGTGGTGGAGAAGGAGGGATCGCGGAAATAGAGGCGATGGAGTGCTGGAAGAAATGCTCCCAAGCCACTTGGGTTGTAGGGCGACCGCTCCGGCTGCCTCGCCCCGCCCCTGATGAGTCATTCTCACACAAAGGCACGAAGGCACAAAGGACGGCTCAGTCACACGAGGCGGGGGTTCCTAGCCCTGCCCGCTGCGCGGGAGACGCCAGACTAGAAGACACAAGACTCAAGACCTGAGCTCTCGCACGAGAGGTCGCCACAGGCGTAGTCCGGTTGTCCCAACCGGCTCACCATCCAAACGTCCCTCGATCCTCGCCCCGCTCCGCACACCCCACACACCGCAAGGCAGGCCCCCCCGGCTCCTTTATGCTGCCAGCCTTGATCAACCGTCCCAGTACTTGATCCCCGCACCATCCAGCGCCCCAAGAGCCGGGACGGCTCTTCTACCTTTCCCAAAACAACGCCTGCCGGAAGAAAGTAGTGCTGGGCTTTAGCCTGGCTCATCGCACGTCTCCCGTCTTCCGCCGCCAGGCTAAAGCCCGGCACTACTTTGCGCTCAACAGCCTCGAACAACCATCCCGCTGCTTGTTCCTCAAATCCCCCAGCGCCCCCAAGAGCCGAGACGGCTCTTCTACATTGCTCTGCGGCACCGCCTGCCGGATAAAGTACCGTTAGCCTCGCACATGTCATTGCCGCCAACACCCCACCCCAGCCCGCCGCGCCAACGGCGTGCGGCCGGGATGGCCATGGCCTGGGGCCTTTGCGTGGCCTTGAGCGGCCTCATCCTCCCCTCCGCCCACGCTGCCGAGGCCCCGCTCACCACGGCGGTGGAGGTGCGTTCCTTGCGCGAGGAGGAGGCGGCCAAGAAGCTGCCGGTGGAACTCCGCGGGACGGTCGTCTTCATCGAGGGGCCAAACGGGGCCATCGTGATCCAGGACAGCACGGCGGGCACCTATTTCCGCGGTCAGAACGAGACCTCCCTCCAGCCGGGCGATGAGGTCCAGGTCAAAGGGGTCACCACCCCGGGGACGTACCTGCCGGGCATCGAGCAGGCGAGCTATGTGAAGCTGGGGCATCGGGAGCTGCCCCCGGCTCTGCCGACAACTTATGCGGACATCCTCTCGGGGCGCTACTTCTTCCAACGCATCGCGGTGGAGGGCATCGTGCATGCGGTGGTGCCCACGAGCGATGAATCACGCTCCATCCTGACCCTGGCCCTTGGGCAGGATCTGCTGGAGGTGCGCATCTGCGCGCCGCCACAGGAAGGCAGACTGCTCACAGACAGCCGCGTCCGTATCGAGGGCCTGGCCGCAGGCGGCGTGAACCAGCGTCGGCAGTTGGTGCAAGCCATCGCCTGGGTGCATGACTGGAGCGGTCTGCAGGTGATCAAGCCCGCGCCTCCAGAGAACGAGATGCCGCTGATCTCCGGCAGCAAGTTGCTGGCGTTCGATGCGCTCGGCCAGGACAGGCATCGCGTGCGCATCGCAGGCACGGTCATCGCTGCTTTTCCGGATGGAGAGATCTTTGTGCGGGATGATGCGACCGCATTGCGGATGCAGATGCTCAAGCATCTGCCCCTGCCCCTGGGCACGCGGGTGGAGGTCATCGGCTTCCCCAAGATGCAGCGTTTCAGCGCCTCTCTGGTGCATGCGCAGGTGCTGCGGCAAGAGCCCGGCCCGGTGCCTGCCGCGATCGCCGTGAGCCTGGCGGACCTCATCAAGGGAAAGCATGACAACGATCTCGTCACCGTGACGGCCGACCTCACGAGCAGCTTCCAAACCGAAGACGGTCACGTGCTGGTGCTCCAGGAAGGGGGTCGCTCGCTCCGCGTGCAGATGCCCGCAGATGGCCGTCAATTGCCCGCCGGTGCCCGCGTGCAGGTGACGGGCATTTGCCTGGTGGACTCCAACACTGCCTCTGGCACGACCTCCACGCCACGCAGTGCGCATCTGCGCGCCCGCTCGGCCAGCGATGTCGCGGTGCTCAGCGCCCCGCCGTGGTGGACCGCGCGGCGACTCGCACTGGCCGTAGGCCTGCTGCTGCTGGCGATGGCCCTCTGCGCCCTGTGGATTGCCTTCCTGCGCCGCCAGGTGCGTCGCCAGACCCAGGCGCTCCGCCGCCAGATCCAGCACGAGGCCACGCTGGAGGAGCGCCAGCGGATCGCGCGTGAGTTTCATGATACCCTGGAGCAGGGGCTCACCGGGCTGGCGTTGCGGCTGGATGCCGTGAAGGCGCGGGGTGCCGATGAGAAAAGCGGCCGCCTGCTGCAGGCCTCGCGTCGGCTCGTCTCCCAGATCCATGAGGAAACCCGCAGCCTGGTCTCCGAGCTGCGCCAGCCCTCTCATGAGGCGCTGGACCTCAAGACCGAGCTGGCCAAGATCGCAGAAGAGCACACCAACGACTGCGGCCCCGCTGTGGAGTTCCAGGCAGACTCCCCGCTGCCCGCGCTGCCTTCGCACATCGTGCACCACCTGAAGATGATCGCCCGCGAGGCCGTGACCAATGCGCTGAAACATGCCCAGGCATTGCATGTGGTAATGCGGGTGCATATGCAGTCGCAATGCCTGCGCATTGCCGTGGCAGATGACGGGCAGGGCTTTGACTTCGAGGCGCGGCATCACGGCCAGGCGGGCCGATTCGGCTGCATCGGCATCGAGGAGCGCTGCGAGAAGCTGAACGCGACCGCTCACTGGCGCACCGCCCCGGGCCAGGGCACCGTCTTGGAAATAACTTTGCCCCTGAACACCGCCGCTTGAGGCCCCTCATATGACGACCCCGCTGACCCTCCTCATCGTCGATGACCACTTCGTCGTCCGCAGCGGCCTCGTGGCCGCGCTGGAGATCGAAGACGACATCGAGATCATCGGCGAGGCCAAGCGCGGTGATCAGGCACTGGAGGCCTACCAACGCCTGCGGCCGAGTGTCGTGCTCATGGACCTGCAACTCCCCGGCCTGAGCGGCGTGCAGGCCACGGCGGCGATCTGTGCGCACGACCCCGAGGCGCGCATCCTGGTGTTCTCCACCTTCTCCCATGAGGACGAGATCCTCGCTGCGCTGAACGCTGGGGCGGCCGGGTATGTGCAAAAATCCTCCACCCGCGAGGAGCTGCTGGACGCCCTGCGCCGCGTGGCCGCAGGCGGCACCTCCCTGCCCCCAGAGCTGGCCCAGCGCCTGGAGAGCCAGCGCATTCGCCTCACCGTCACCCCGCGCGAGCGTGAGGTCCTGGAACTCATCGCCAGCGGCCAATCCAACAAACGGATCGCCGCCGCCACCGGCATCACGGAGGACACCGTGAAACGCCACGTGACCCACATCCTGGAGAAGCTCGGCGTGAACGACCGCGCCCAAGCCACGGCTGAGGCGATCCGTCGCGGGATTATCCGGGTGTGATGAGTGGGGATTGTAGAAGAACCGTCTCGGTTCTTGTTCGTCGAATCACCCAGCGCTGCCAAGAGCCGGGACGGCTCTTCTACCTTGCCCAGGGCGACACCAGCCGGGAAGCCTAAAAGAGGCGGGGGTTGCTGGTGTTACGCCCTATAACCTTAGATGAAGTCTTGAGTTATTCGACTGAGCCGCCTAAAGGCGGTACTCCAACCCTGCCGGCGGACGTTTAGGATAACTTGGTCATCCAAGGCCGATGCCACCAAAGTAGTGCTGGGCTTTAGCCTGGCAATCGCACGTCTCCCGTCAATCGCCGCCAGGCTAAAGCCTAGCACTACTTTAAGCTTCCCCCCTTTGTGCCTTCGTGCCTTTGTGTGAGAATTCTCAGGTCTGGCGTCTGATGTCTGGCAGTCTGGTGTCTCCCGCGCAGCGGGCGGCCTCAACTCCAGTTCTGCAGTTCCAGAATGTTCCCCTCGGGATCTTTGGCATACACGACGGTCAGCGTACCCACGCCGGAGACCACGGTGCGGACCACTTCGCCGATGGCGCCGCCGCCTGCGTCTTGCACCGCCTGGAGAGCTGCTGGCACATCCTCCACCAGGAAGGCCAGGTGGCCGAAGCCGCGCTCGTTCACGACGGGCTCGGGGCGCTCCAGCATCTGGTCGTAGTTGAAGATCTCCAGCGTTGGCCCATCGGGGCCGTGGCCTGGCAGCGTGAGGTGCATGCCGGTCAGGTGGGCGTTGTCCAGAGCCGTGAGACTGTCGAGCCACGCGCCGGAGAGATCACGCTCTGGCGGCTTGGGGACGCAGCCAAAGACATCTTGATAAAAAGCCGCCAACCGACGCCAGTCGCGCGCGGTGAGATTCGTGTGAACGTACTTGGAGCGGATCGCCATGACGGAGATGTAGCACAGATCTCGCACCAGGAAATAGGGCGCTACTGGAGACTGGAGAAGAACCGTCTCGGTTCTTGTTCCCCGACTCACCCAATGCACCCAAGAGCCGGGACGGCTCTTCTACCTTCCCGCCCCCAATGTGCGACAGGAGCTTCCTCACCCTTTGTGCCTTCGTGCCTTTGTGTGAGAACTCTCTGGTCCCTGCCCCCAATCTCAAGTCTCATCCAAGCGCCTTCCTCAGTTCCCCCGTTATTTCCTCCGATTCAGCCTCTTCGGCCAACGGCAACTTCAACAGCCGCGTCATCTGCTGGCAATCATTCTCATACTGCTGACGGGCGACCTCGTATCTCGTGCGGGTCTTGGTGACGACCAGGGTCTGGGGCGTGCCCTTGCGTTCGGTCACGTGGACCATGTCCAACCGCTGCGCCTCAATGGCCCGCTCGATCTGGGACCGGATGTCCTGACGCGCCTTGAACCGGTGAGTGGTAGACTCTGGGTCGCGGGCAAAGACCTGCAATTCCTTCAGATGGGTGAACTTATCCGCACCGGTTATCTTGTCCGATTGCGCCCAATCCTTGGGCTCAGCGGGCGGGGATCCGCTGCGGCGCAACAACGCCGAGGCAAACTGCCGCCAGAGGTGCGAGACCACGACATCGCCTGCCGTCTCGCGCTTCGACAACTGCTCCAGACAAGGCAGGAGCAGGCTGTCTGGCTTGAAGGCCTTGGGGTTGCTGGTGATGGCATTGACGAATCGGCAGGCTGGCCCGCTCCCCACCGCAACACTGGCGGCGGAGAGAAACTCTGCCAGCAGCGTCGGAGTCAGCTTCAGATGAGACCTGCCCTGAGCGCGATACGCCTGCTGGGCTGCACGCAACTCGGCAAACTGCCGGTCGAAAGCGTAGGCGCTGAGGAGCGGGGAGGGTTTGGCGGGAGCCGCATCCTCGGGTTCGGCGGACTTCGTCAATGCGGCCAGGGCCACCTCAAGAAGCTCCGCCTGGGCCGGGAGCACCCGCGCCAGTTCCAGCCAGAGTTGCAGCAGATCCGCGAAGCGTTCTGCTCGATCGTCCGCAAACAAAGGCCGCAGCACAGACTGCATCTGCTCCAGGCTCAAGACACCGACACAGGCGATGAGCACCGGGTTCAAACTGGAGTCATAGCCCTTGTTCAAAGGGATCTTTTGCACCGCGATCCAGAGCACCTCCCGGTCTGCCAGCCGCACCAGTTGCTGGAGCAGGGCTGCAAGCCGGGACGCCTGAGCGTCATGATCCTGCCAGGAGGCGAGCAGCTTCGCGGCAAACTCCCCCGCCGCTTTCCAGGCCACCGCCACCGCCTCACTGGTGGAAGCCTGTACGGCATCCACCAGCTTCTCTAAACGCACCAGGGCGCCGTCTATACCGCTGGAGATGCATATGTCATCGAACCGGCTCTCCGGCCAGATGACCAGCGCAGCGCGCAAGTACGTGCGCTCAAAGGACATGCCCGCGTTGCCAGTGGCTTCGGTGAAATGGACATCATCCGACTCCTCCCCATCCAGGAACCCCGTGGGGAGTATTTCCTCGTTCTTCAGGGGAACCTCGCCAAAGGCCACCGACGTGTCCTCAGGGTCCCGCCATTGGTCAATGTAATAGTCGCCATTATCAACCTCGCCCACCTCGTAGTTGGATTCGTCGTCGCCCCCGTCATCGTAGTCGTAACGGCTGTCAAAGCTCTGGTTGAAGTCAGCCTGACCGTACTCCTCGATGTGGACCATGCCCACGTAGATGGCACACCCGGCCTGCGCCGCTGCCGCATGCAGCACACTGGCTCGGGCGGCATCGCTGTTCTTCAAGCCCGCCCAGGAGATGGCCGCCTGGGTGTAATGATGCTCCAGCAGGTACACCAGCTTCTGAGGGGCCGCACCAGAGGCTCCCCAGTCGCGCAGCACTCTGGCCACGGCCTGCACTGCGGATTGATTGTCCGGGGCCATCACAGAGGCTCCGCTGGCGGTGGCGATCAAGTTATAGACCAAACAGACCCGGTACCCCTTGGTCACCGGGCGCACCTCATGTTCGCAGTCCGCGTAGAAGGCGGCATACCGCACCTCCCCGGGCTCGTCCCCGCAGAGACTCAGCACCGTCTCCTGCTCCCGATGACGGATCACCAGATCACCGCCTTCATGGCTGGCAGGAAGCGTCACCACCAGGGTGCCGAACATGCCGGGTGATTTCTCGGTATCGCGGTGCGGGGCAAAATGGCCGCCCTCATCGTACACGAGCATCTTGTACAGCTCTGCCACCACGCTGCCCTCCTCGCACCCCAGGCCCTCCGCCACATCGCCCACCAGTTCCTTGAAGGAGCGTTCCCACCCCTTCCCTGTAATCTCTAACCGCTCGGGCGAGATCTGCCAGACCTTGCGCACCTTCTCATCCACCAGCGTCTCGGCTCCACGCCCATAGGGGGCCTTTTCCGCCGCCACCTCGATCACCCGGCGGGACTGGTCCGCAGGAATGGGGAACGACAGTACCCCCACGCCTTCCACGACGATCTTCGGCATCGGCGTCTCATGCGTGCCGGAGCAGCAGTAGTCCCCAGAACGCTTCACGGCGTCCAAGATCTTTTCCAGCGACACGAGGGAGCGGTTGTAGGTAAGTTGGAAGCCCTGGCGAGACATACGTGAGTCTGGCGAAACTATCTAGCCAGGGGCGAAGGTCAAAGGGCACCTGACCTCCCTCTTCTCACTGGCTCCCTGTCCAGGCAGGGCCTCCCCTTCCCCGTCCTCTCTCTCACTCTCTCGAGAGCCGATCCCTCGGTCTTTTTTATTATAGGCCTTTCTCCTTGGAGGCATTTCTCATTAATGTTGCGGGGGTACTTGAGCATGACTTGCGCCTGCTGTTGTTGGTGCGTTGCTGGAAAGTTGCTGGTGCTTTGCTGGAAAGTTGCTGATTACTTGCTGCACACTTGAGGCTTCATTCTGGAATCTATGGCACGGGGACCGAGTTCTGGGTCCACAGGTTGTAGTCGGCTTTGCGGTAGTCGCCAGTCTTCGAGTACTTCGGGGTGCGGATCTCCTTGATGAGCGCCTCCCGACTTTCGTGGCGGATGCTGTACGCCGTACGCCCGCCGCGCCCGGTGGGTGACTTGGAGATACGCACTCTCAAGAAGAACCGGAGCTCCTCCAATCGATTCAAAGTTCCCTCCAGCATCCAGCGGGTCAGAGGCTGGCAGTGTTCCAGATTCGGCAGCTTGGTCTGACTGCGCGCCAATGCAGAGGTGTAGCCGCAGACTCGGTGCAGGAAGGTGTTGGTGGAAGCCCATGCGAAGGACTTCGCCCCGATGACGGACAACACTGCGCAGAGCACTCGAAACTCCCTCCAGGTCACCCAGCCGCCTGGTGTCCCGTTTCTGGGTTCCTTCCCTTCTTCCCGCAACGCCGTTTCCAACGCATCCCACACCCACGCCGCCTTGATCGTGACCAGGGCAGATTTGGGAAATCCGCGGCAGTGGCCTGAAACCTCGAAGTAACGATCTTTGGCACCTCGCCAATCACCAATCTCTACTTCGGTGAGCAAGGCGCCAGCACAGACATTGCCATACCAAGTGTCGTGGTACATCTCTTCTTCAGTGGGAGGATCAGGGAGCGGATTGGCATCCACCAAATCAGCGTAGGCATCATTGTCGCCTTGCTCTGCCCCAATTCCCGCAGACACCACTGAGTAGTCAATGATCGCAGCCAGGCACTCCGAAGGCAGACTGCCATACGTGAGAGCACTCAGGGGAAAGCGGAAATACGGATCAGTCTTGGCCATCGGTTTGAGAGGAGTTCAGTTCCCCAAACAGCTAGCACCGGCTGGAAAAACCTTCCAGACATATTGTTCATGCGAACAGTCTTTTTCCTACCCGATCCCCGCCCGGAAAACCGCACCTCCCCGGCCCCGCGCCTACGGATTCCACGTAGCCCTTAGCCCGCGTTCAATCTCCGATTAGCCCCAGCTTGCCACTCTTGAGACGCAATCGCATTATCAGTTTGACCTTATGGAGGTCGCCCACGAAGGGGGCCGAGTATGCTTCAAAGATATTGCGTTAAGCAACGACCCGCTCACTCCCGCCCCATTACCCTCGTCGGCTTCCTGGCCACGACCCTGGCCTGCCTGCCCCTCACCGGGGTGGCGGCAGAGCCTGAAACCCCTGCCAAACCGGCTGCCGCGGCAACAGCCCCGGTCAGCAACAACCCGGCCTCTACGACCAATCCCGCCCCCGCCCCTGCCGCTGGCGCGAGTGCTCAGGCTTCCGGCACGGCCCAGGAGCTGGACACCGTCACGGTGACCGCGACGGCGGAGGCCCCGATCACCACCGTGCCCGCCTCGACCTCCACCGGCCTGGCCCTGACCATTCGCGAGACGCCGCAGTCCGTCACCATCGTGGACCGCCAGCGCATCGAGCAGGAAGGCTTCACGAACATCGCCGAGGTGCTGGCTGATACGCCCGGCATCACCGTGGTGAATCTGGACACGGAGCGCACCTCCTACTACGCCCGCGGGTTCCCCATCACCCAGTTCCAGGTGGATGGCATGCCCTACTTCACGGGAGCCAATGAGTCGTGGGGCGCGACGCCCGTGTATGACACCTCCTTCTATGAGAGCATCGACATCCTGCGTGGCTCCAACGGCCTGCTCTCCGGCCCCGGCTACCCCTCGGCCACAATCAATCTCAATCGCAAGCGCCCCGGCCGTGAGTTCGGCGGCTCCATCGCGGCCACCATCGGCACGTGGGAGTACTACCGCGGCGAGGGCGATGTGACCATCCCCATCACCAAGGACGGCAGCGTGCGTTCGCGCTTTGTCGGCTTCTACCAGGAGCGGAATTCTTTCCTCGACCAGTACAGCGAGGAGCAGTTCGGCCTGTACGGCATCATCGAGGCCGACCTGACGGAAGACACCACCTTCAGCCTGGGCTACCAGTACCAGAAGAGCGATCCCCGCGGTGCCTCCTGGGGCGCAGTGCCCTACTGGGCTGCGGATGGCACACCCGCCAATCTCCCCCGCTCCACCAACTGGGCGGCCGACTGGAGCCGCTGGACAAAGGAGACCGGCACGCTCTTCACCATGCTGGAGCACAAGTTCAACGATGACTGGAGCATCCGCGCCGGGTACTCCCACACCGAGGGCAGCACGGACAACGTCATTGGCTACGCCGGCAGCGGCTTCCCTGACCTGACCACCGGCACCGGCATGAGCTGGTGGTTCGCGAACACGTACATGGAAGAAACGCGCGACAACGCCGACCTGCACCTCGCGGGGGCGTTTGACCTCTTTGGCCGCAAACACAAGATCGCCGCCGGCTTCCAGTACAGCCAGTTCGAGGAAACGCCCGTCTGGACCAACTCCTCATCAAGCTATCCCGCCGACATCCCGAATGCCTTCAAGCTGGATCGCAACCCCACCGAGCCCAAGCAGGGCACGCCCAGCGCGGATCGTTATGTGGAGCAGTACGGCGGCTATGCCTCCATCCGCTTCAGCCTGGCCGATCCCCTCTCCCTCATCCTCGGCGCCCGCCTGAGCAACTGGGAGACTTATACGGACAACTATGACGCCAAGGGCAAGCACCTGTACAATGACAACGTGGCCAGTGTGGACGCCGAGTTCACCCCGTACGCGGGCCTGGTATGGGATGTGACGGACACCACCTCCCTCTATGTGAGCTACACGGATATCTTCGAGCCCCAGATGGGCCGCGATATCAACGGGAACATCATCGACCCCATCCGCGGCTCCAACATCGAGGCCGGGGTGAAGGCCGAGTTCTTCGAGAAGCGCCTCATCGCGACCTTCAGCGTGTTTGAGACGGAGCAGGACAACTCCTACATCAGCGACTGGTCCAACCCCTTCCCGGACGGCACCTACCCCTCCATCTCCACCGGCCCCATCACCAGCCAGGGCTTTGAGCTCGAGCTGGCCGGCCGCATCACGGAAGACTGGACGATCAACGCCGGCTACACCCACGTGAGCACGAAGGACGACTTCGGCGCCCGCGCCAACAGCAGCGCCCCCATTGACATGGTGGTGCTCTCCACGAACTACCGCCTGCCCGGCAAGCTGAACAAGCTCTCCCTCGGCGGCGGCATGCGCTGGCAGAGTGATACGAACAACAGCTACTGGGGCAGCGATCCCAGCCTGAACTTCGAGCAGAACGGGTACTTCGTCTTCGACCTGAACGCGCAATACCGCATCACCGACAAGGTCATGCTCAGCGTGGTGGTGAACAACCTCTTCGACAAGACGTACTACCAGAACGTCGGCTTCTACGACGGCGTGTTTTACGGCGAACCGCGGAACGTGCAGGTGTCGTTGAGGTATAATTTCTAGGGGGAAGTGAAAAGTGGTTAGTGAAAAGTTAGACGTTAGACGTTAGACGCTCCTTGGTAGAGTGTCTGCCCCGACATGGCTTCTTGGCTGTGTCGGGGCGTTTTGTTTGGGTTTGGCAAGGCTCTGAACATTGTAGAAGAACCGTCTCGGTTCTTGTTCCTCGATTCCCCCAGCAACCCCAAGAGCCGGGACGGCTCTTCTACCTTCTCCAGCGTGCCGCCACCCAGTCGCCCCATTTCATCTCGATTTCACGCACGGTTCATCATAGCTTCATTCAGCACGCCTACCCTGGGTCACGATGAGCAAGCACGAAATACCGGGAGCCGTCACTGTGAAATCCCCTGCCACGAAGTACATCACCGCGCTCGGCCTCGCCGTCATCGGTGTAGCCCTCGCGGCTGGCGGAATCTATGTCGGCGAGACAGATGACGCCCCCGGCGCGGCGCTGCTGGGCCTTTTACTCATGATCGCCGCCCTGGTCTTCGCAGTGAGGATCGCGCGCCAAAAGCCCTAGCACAAGGCTGCCCCCAAGCAGCCACTGCCCCACTGCCCCACTGCCCCACCGCCTTACTGAATTACTGAATTACTGAATTACCGAATCACCGGCTCTCCAGTTCCCGCAGCCGCTTTTCCAAGAACCTCCGCTCCGGCTCCTGCTGGGTCAGCGCCAGAGCCCTCTCATACGACGCCCGGGCGTCCCCTTTCCTGCCCAGCCTGCGGCACAGATCCGCCCTGGCAGAGTGCGCCAAATGATACTCCTTCAACTGCCCTTGGGCGAAGAGGCCATCGATCAACACCAGCCCCGCCTCGGGCCCGTCCCTCATGGCCACGGCCACGGCCCGGTTCAGCTCAACGACTGGCGAGGGCACGGCACGCGCCAGCAGGCCATAGAGCGCCACGATCTGCGGCCAGTCGGTAGCAGCGGCAGAGCCAGCCTCAGAATGCACGGCCGCGATCGCTGCCTGCAACGTGTAGGGGCCGAAGCGACGCGAAAGCAGCGCCCGCTCCACCAGCTTCACGCCCTCTGCAATGAGGGCACGATCCCACTGCGTGCGATCTTGATCCTCCAGCAGGATCAGTTCACCCGATGGCGTCGTCCGGGCGGCACGGCGAGACTCCTGCAAGAGCATAAGGGCGAGCAGCCCCATCCCCTCGGGTTCAGGCAACAACTCCAGCAACAAACGCCCCAGGCGGATGGCTTCCGTCGAAAGATCAGCCCGCGTGAGCGACGCCCCTGCTGAGGCGGAGTAACCCTCGTTGAACATGAGATACACCACCTGCAGCACCGCATCCAGACGCGCTGGCAGTTCCTCCGGCGCTGGCACTTGGTACGGCAGGCGCTCGTCCCGGATCTTGGCCTTGGCCCGCACAATGCGCTGCGCCAGCGTCGGCGCGGTGGTGAGGAAGGCGCGTGCTATTTCCTCGGTCGTCAACCCGCAGACCTCCCGCAAGGTCAACGCCAGCCTCCCCTCCGGAGCCAGGGCGGGATGGCAGCAGGTGAAGATCAGCCGGAGCTGGTCATCTGGCACACTCTCGTCCGCCTCAATCCCCGCATCCGCCGGGGCGAAGTCGCCGCCGGGAAGCAGTTGGTCCGCGATCTTGTCCTGTGAGGCATCGAACCGTGCCCGGCGACGCAACCCGTCGATGGCCTTGTGCCGCCCGGTGGAGATCAGCCACGCCCGCGGGCTGGCAGGAAGCCCATCCTGCGGCCAGCGCTCCAGCGCCGCGGCAAAGGCGTCGTGCATCGCGTCCTCTGCCAGATCAAAGTCGCCCAGCAGCCGGATGAGCGTGGCGAGAATACGCCCCGATTCCGAGCGATAGAGTCCGTCCAGCGTTTCCCGGACCTGGGCGATAGGGGTTTCCGACATGGGCGCAGAGACGACTAGAAATCTGAAAACTTCAACCTGCCACCACTACAGCTTGTTCTTCGCCAATGCCCAGAAGGTGTAGATGGAGATAAGGGTGCCAAACGGCACATTCATGAGGTTCAACACCGCTGCCACGATGGCTGCCACCGGCGCCCAGTTGCGCCCCTTAGACAATCCCCATCCCGCCAGGAAGAACGGCAGAGCCAGACAGACGAAGAAGGCGGAAAAACCAAATCCGATGAGGACCGCAATGAGCACACCATCTGGTTTGGGATGAGTGAGCATGGGAACGCTCGTGCCCAAAAGAATAAATGGCACCGCAACCAAGGGCAGGAGCCCACAGACAATGTTTGCCCCAGCCAGGATGATCCGGTGCGGTCCTTTGCCCGCGGGACCTTCCACCAGGACGGAACGGATGGCGTCCATGTCTGACCGCAGTTGTTGCGGGGACATAGGGGGCTGGACAGACACAGATGAGGGGTAAACTGGGGGAAGAGATGGGTGTTGATTTTCCATGTTACCGATCAGGGTTGAGGTTTGCGCTTGGACTTTTCCCATTGGGCCAGATCCATCGAGTCGATCAGCCGCTGCATGATAGACAAGTATTCAAAGAGGGCGGTGCGCCCCGGATGCGTGAGCTCGTAAGTGGTATTGGGTCGCTTGCCGATGAAGCGCTTCGTGGCGGAGATATAGCGGATCGATTCCAGCTTCTGCAGGTGCAGCCCCAGAGCTCCATCGGCAGTCTTCAGCCGGGCCTTCAGCGTCGTGAAATCCAGCGGTCCTTCGGATTGCAAAGCGGTCAACACCCCCAGCCGCACCGGTCCGTGAACGGCGGTGTCCAGATTGGAAAAGTCGATGGGATGGGCCGCACTCACTCTATGTTTCAGATTACTCTTGATTTAAGAGTATTCGAATCGCGGAACTTGGCAATAGAGTTTTTTCGGAAGGGTTGCCGGCGGGCGGTGAGATGACCTGCCCAGTCAGTCGTGGCTGCCTTCGTGAGAAGGCGGTCAGGGAGGGTGGCTTGCAGGTCAGGGGTGCAGGTCGGGGCTTACAGTGGTTCGAACGTGCTGGGCTCCGGCCACGTACGCTTTCTCACGAAAGCATCCACAAGTATCAAGCATCGAGCTTCCCCGGTCAGTCGTGGCTGCCTTCGTGAGAAGGCGGTCAGGGAGGGTTGCTTGCGGGTCAGGGGTGCAGGTCGCCTCTTGCGGTGGTTCGAACGTGCTGGGCTCCGGCGACGCACGCTTTCTCACGAAAGCATCCACAAGCATCAAGCATCTAGCATCAAGCACCGGGCTACCCATCACCTCCCCAGCCAGCCGTGACCGCCTTCGTAAGAACGCGGTCAGGCACCGTTGATTGAGACCGCCGCGGAGACAAGACTTTCCGCACGGCCTAAATCCCCCCGGGACCTTCCCGCATTCTCACGAAGGCGGCCACCAGCTGCCCCTGCCCCTGCCATGCCCGGTCACTCCAGCTCCAGCAGCACCGGGAAGTGATCGGACGGAGTCCGGGGCAGGAAGTTCCGGAACTTCATCTCACGCGGAAACGCGACCAAGCCGGTCTCCGACACATCCTCCGATGGCGAGCGGTAGCTGTCGGTGAGCACGCCGTAGCGCAGCACCTTGAACCCACGGCTGTGAAAGACGTGATCAATGCGGCGGTCAGTGAAGGTACTTACCTTAAACCCGTTGGCCGTGCCGTTCAGCGCATAGCGCTCCTCGGCGGTTTCAAAGCCGTCCACCAGGAACTGGGAGTCATGAATATGCCGGTAGCTCTCACTGGTTTGATCCACATTGAAGTCCCCGGTGAGCACGGTGGGCTGTCCGTTGGCGATCTCATGGATCTTGGTCAGAATGAGTCGCGCACTCTCCAGGCGGGCCGTGGTGCCCTGATGGTCAAAGTGGGTGTTGAAGACATACAGCGTCTCGCGGGTCTTGTTCGACTCCAGCTTCACCCAGGTGCAGATGCGGTTGAACTTGGCATCCCAGCCGATCGAGGGCACATCCGGTGTCGGAGAGAGCCAGAACGTGCCGCTCTCTTTCAGCGTGAAGGCCTCCTTGCGATAGAAGATGGCCGCGAACTCCCCCGCATCGTGGCCGTCATCCCGCCCGCAGCCAGTGTGCGCATAGGCCGGAAGCTGGCTCTGCAGATCCTCCACCTGGTGGTGCAGAGCTTCCTGGATCCCCAGCACGTCGAACCGGTGAAAGCGGATCAGTGACGAGATGACCGGAGCCCTCTGCAGCCAGCCGTTCCCGTTCTCCCCGTCCTTCGGATTGTCGTACCGGATGTTAAAGGTGCCCACAATGACTGCCTGCGACGCCTGGGTTCCCAGAAGCAACAGCCCGATCGCGAGCATCAGACCAGCCAGGGGCCCTCGTATCATCTGTCGGCGGGAGGCGGCATGCCCCTGTGGACTGAAATGGCGCGCAATAGGACGGCATGATGCGGAGGCGATGTTCTTCATGGACAATGGACTGGGCAGATCACTCTTACAGCTTGGGATAGATCGATTCGATTCGTTCAGTTCAGCTTGCCCGCACCCGCGCTGGCAGATGGGGACTCCGCGAGCACACAAGCGGGCGGCGCGGCCGCCTCATGCGACGGAGGCAGAGGCACCTGCTCCACGGCCATGAAGACGGGTAAAAGACACACCACGGCCAGCAGGGAGACGCCAACGATGCCCGTGGCCAGCATCACCTCCAAAAGACTGAAGCCACCGCGTGAGGGAGAGGAAGATGCAGAAATAGTCATGTGAGGATGGGACACTGTCTTCAGAAGATTCTTTCCCAGAACCCGCGCCAGTTCAGACTGGAGCTGCATCATAGCTCAGCTTGCTCCGCACCGGCCTGCGCCGACGTCCCACCAGGGCCAGACCGCCCAGTACCAGCAACATCGGCACCGTGGGCTCCGGGGTGACCGCCATATAATAGTTGTCTGTGTAGAAGACGCCGCGATCCTGGTTCGTGGCAAAGATACCCCGGCCCACCGTGCCAAAGCCTGGCACCACCACCGTCTTGCCCGTGCCGCTCAGGACATTCGCCGTGACTTCACCCGAGCCATCCGCACCAAAATCATCCAGAGAGACATCCACAAACGTGAACGTGCCTGTGACGGCATCGTAGGTGATGGTGCCCTCCAGGCGGTACCAGTTGCCCGAGGTCAAGGTCGCCACCGAGTTGCCAAAGTAAGTGCCAGCAGCCCCTACCGCCCCCGTGGCCCCGTTGGCAGCACCGAGACTGAATCCCCCATCGGACGTGCGGGCCAGCCCCACCAGGATGGTATCTGCCGCCGTCACGCCCGTGCCAGCTCCGCTAAATGAGTTGAACTCCGTGTTCGCCCGGGTCCAACCAAACGACATGGCACTGCCGTTCACTCCTGCATTCCCGTTGTACTCCCCGTACATTGAGAAGGTGACGGTGGAACTGATGGTCATCGATGCCGTCACAGCACCGCCATTGTTACCAAACTCCAGCCCCGTGGATCCGCCCACCCCAACGTTCGCACTCAGCGTGGGATTCCGCTGCAGACTGAAGTCAAACAGGCCGGCATTCGCAAAGGTGCCGGAGTTGAAGTTCGCATCGATCACAGTGGCCGCCCACGCCGGAGCCGAGAGGCAGGCGAAGACAGCACAGGAGGCCAGTGCTTTGCACACGGTGGAAGGAGAAAGGAGCATGAGGAAGGAAGCGGCGGCTTATGGGGTTCAGGTAATAATTGCGTCTTGGGAAAGTCAGCCCCGGATGGGCGGCGGCAACGACAGGGGCTCGGGCACGACTGCCCCGGCAGCGGTGTTCCTGATCACACGCGCGCCCTGCTGCCCTGGTGACGATTTCGTCACCTCGATCAGACTGCATCCCGGCGCGAATCCCGTTTCCAGCTTCTCCAGGGACTCGTATGCAGTTCTGATCTCGATCAATTCGACCATTGGCGCGAGTTGATGCGGATTCGCGATCTCCTGTCCGCCAAGATTTTGCAAAACTTCTCACTTTTTCTGCAATCCCCTGCGCACCTTGCAATGCCTGACAGGGATGTGAAGACTATCTTTCCTCTTGATGCTGGACCTCTGCTGGAGGAGGCGTTTAATTGCCGTACAAGCTCCAGCCCCATCCTCATGAACCCCTCTTCTCCTGCCGAATCCTCCGGGAAGACTGCTGCAGAAGGACCGGCCAACCCAGGCGATGTCCTTCCCAGTGGCAGCCTCACCTCAGACGAATTGCTGCCGGTGATGTATGAGAAGCTGCGCCGGCTCGCGGCGTCCAAGCTGTTCCGCGAGTCAGGGCTGCAGACGCTGCAACCCACCGCCCTGGTGCATGAGGCGTGGCTGCGCCTGGCCACCTCCCAGTCAGACTGGGACAGCCACGCTCATTTCTTTGGTGCCGCCGCAGAGGCCATGAGGCGCATTCTGGTGGACCGGGCCCGGACCAAGTCCGCCGTCAAACGCCAGCTCACAGAAGATCCCGCGTTCTCCCAGAGTGATGAGCCTGCGGATGGCGATCACATCCTGCTCATTCATGAGGCCCTCACCCGGCTGGAGGCGGAGGACGCCCATGCGGCGCGCATCGTCATGCTCAAGTTCTTCAGCGGATCCACCAGTGAGGAGATCGCCTCCATGCTGGGGCAGAGCCTCAGAACGGTGGAACGGCAGTGGACCTTTGCCAAAGCCCGCCTCTACCAGATGATCCAGGAGGATCTGAACCGACCCTAGGGCCACGGAGCCACTGCCTGTGAACACCGCCGTTGAAGGAGCCATCTATGAAGTCGCGCTGTCGCTGGAGGACGCGGCGCAGCAACAAGCTTTCCTAGAACTCACCTTCCGGGATGATCCGCAGGCCCTGCAGCGGATGAAGTCGCTCCTGGGCGCGGCCAGTGAGGCGACCTCGTTTTTTCTGGAGGCGCGGGAGGCCCGCACGCATCTGGCCACGCAGCTCATGAGCGACCTGCCCCCCCAGAAGACGTCTCCCACTACGGCGGCGGCAGATCGTCCGCCGGAGGTGGGTTCCTGCATTGGGGACTATCTTCTGGTGCGGTGTCTCGGTGAAGGCGGCAGCGGCATCGTGTATGAGGCAGAGCAGGCCCAGCCCGTGAGAAGACGCGTCGCGCTCAAGCTCTTCTGGATCGATACCGGCAGTGCCATCACAAAGGCCCGCTTCGATGTGGAGCGCCAGGCGCTGGCCATCATGGACCACCCGAACATCGCGAAGGTGCTGGATGTGGGCGGCTTCCACAATGGCAGCCCCTACTTCGTCCTGGAGCTGGTGGAGGGAGAGTCCATCACCAGCTACTGCGATCGCGAGAAGCTGGATGTGCGGCAGCGCATCGCCCTCTTCATCGATGTGTGCGAGGCCATCCAGCACGCGCATTCCAAGCGGATCATCCACCGCGATATCAAGCCGTCCAACGTGCTCGTGAGCGGCCCCCGTCATCAACCCGTCGCCAAGGTCATCGACTTCGGCATTGCCAAGGCCGTGGCCACCGACACCAAGGTGGAGCCTCGCCTCACTGGTCACGATCACTTCCTCGGCACCCCGGCCTACATGAGCCCGGAGCAGGTGGAGATGATTGGCATCGATGTGGATACCCGCAGCGATGTGTACAGCCTCGGCGTGCTGCTCTATGAGCTGCTCACCTCCCAGACGCCGTTTGATCGCAAGATATTGATGAGCGCCGGCATGGCGGGTATGAGGAAACTCATTCTGGACAAGCAGCACCTGAAGCCCTCCGCCCGGCTTACGGAGGTGGGTGAGGAGGAGCTGAAGACCATCGCCACCGCCCGGCAGGCGGAGCCAGCGCGCCTGCTCGCCTCCGTGCGGGGTGATCTGGATGGCATCGTCATGAAGGCCCTGGAGAAGGACCGCAACAGCCGCTATGAGACCGCGAGCGCCCTGGCGCTGGATCTGAAGCGGCACTTGCAGGACAAGCCGGTGACAGCCCGCCGGCCCAACAACTTCTACACCTTCACCCGGTTCGTCCGGCGCAATCGCATCCCCTTCTATTCCGCTCTCGCCGGGATCACGGCGATCCTCCTGGGATTCGGTGCCTCCACGATGCTGTACCTTCGGGAGAAAGAGGCGCTCAGTGAGCAGGAGCGCCTGAGTCTGGAGGCCCAGAAGTCCCGCGATCAGGAACTGGCCCTCCGGCAGCAGGCCCAGGCCCGTGCCAATGTCTCACGCGCCGCCTTTCTGCTGGGTGAGGGCAAGATCAGCGAGGCAGAAGAGCTGCTCCAGCAGACGCCGCTGGTCTCCATCGAGCCCTCCAAGGAAGCCTCTTCCGTCTTCAGGACCCTGGGCAACTGGTACGCCACTTATGGCAAGTGGGCAGAGGCCGTGCAGTGCTATCGCCTCATGGCCCAGGCCACGCAGATGACCCGCCCGGAGGAGGTCCTGCGCGGCACGGACTTGCTCATCACCGCCCCCGCGTTGTTGGAGCTGGGTGATCGCAGCGCCTACGATGCCTTCCGCACCGAGACCCTCTCGCGTTATCTGCCGGTCACCGACTCCCTCCAGGCCGAGCACATCCTCAAGGCTTGCCTGATCGTGAAGACCTCACCGGAAATGCTGCAACAGATGGCCGATGCCGCCGCCACCTGCGAGGCTGCGGTGAAGGGGCACTATGAAGGCTCCTTCCCCGCCTGGGAGGCCTATTCACTGGCGCTCTACTCTTATCGCAAGGGTGAGTATGAAAAGGTCCTTGAGGTTGGTCAGGCAGCCCTGGCCGCTCCCAACATCCGCGAGATCTGCGCCGCCGGACTCCGCGCTATGATGGCCATGAGCCACCTCAAACTCGGCCACGAGGACGCCGCCAAGGCCGAGCTGAAACTGGCCAAGTCCGTCATTCGTCGCACGAGAGTGGATGAAGTGAGCGAGGAGAAAGTCATCTTCTTCAAGTGGTATGACTGGTCCGTCGCCTCCCTGCTGCTGAGGGAGGCAGAATCAGAGGTTCGAGCCCAAACACGCGGGCGGAAGAGCAGCACGTAGCAAGAAGCCGCACACGCAGCTCGTGGCCCGTGGCTGCATTCGTGAGAATGCGGAAGGGTCTAGGGTTCCTCTACGCGCACGCCTGCCATTCAGTCGCGGCATCCTCCCAGGCAACCCAACCCGACGCACAACCGCCTGAAAATCAACCACCTGCGCATCACAACACCCCCTCACCCTCAACTCCCTCTCCATAAAATCGCGTTACACCTCGCTACCCCGGGTCATTGGATGACTGAAACCCACTTTGCTTGTTGCGCCTCAGTCCACCCAGCCTATGAACCGCCGCTCCTTCTTCCAAACGACTGGCCTTGCCACTCTGGTCTCACAGCTTGCCGCGCAGACGCCGGCCACGACGAAAAAGGCAGACTACAAAGGCCCCGTCTTCAAGATCGGTAACATCGGCTGCGGAGGTCGAGGAAACTTTGTCTCCAGCATCATCGTGGAGAACCCCGGCTTTCAGATCGCCGCTGCATGCGACTATTTCGCGGACAAAGTCACGCCGTACGGTGAGAAATTCAACGTCCCCGCCGACAAGCAATTCACGGGACTGGATGGCTACAAGAAGATGCTGGAGCACGTGGACGCCGTGGCCATTCACAGCCCGCCGTTCTTCCATGTGCAACAGGCCGTCGATGCCGTCGCCGCGGGCAAGCATGTCCTCATTGCCAAGCCCATGGCCATCGACGTAGCCGGATGCGAGGCCATCCGCCAGCTCGCCAAAGATGCCGCCGCCAAGGGCATCGTGGTCGTGGCCGATGTGCAGTCACGCGGTGACGAGTTCTTCCAGGAAGGCATCAAGCGCGTGCATGAAGGCGCGATTGGCGACCTCCTCTACGGTGAGTGCCACTACGAGGCAGAGCTCATCCCCTGCAAGCATGATGACGCCCAGCCGGAAGGCCGTCTCCGGAATTGGATCCGCCACCGCGACCTCGCCGGGGACATCATCACGGAGCAGAACATCCACGCTCTGGACATCGTGAGCTGGGCTTTCGGCCGCCCCACCCGCGTCACCGGTCGCTGCGGACGCGCCGCCCGCCCAGATGACATCGGCGATGTGGCCGATCACTACTCCTTGCTCTTTGAGTTTGCCAAGGGCTCCGTCAGTTTCGCCTCCCGCCAGTTCAACGGCTGGGGATCCCCCTTCATGTGCGGGAATCGATTCGTCGGGAACAAAGGCATCTTCACCAGTGAGTTCGCCGGTCGCGTCATGATCCGCGGCGGCAAGGAAGCCTACTGGCCCGGTGGTGTCGCCACCAACCTGTATCGCACGGGTTCAGAGAAAAACGTCGAGCAGTTCCGCGCCGCCATCGCCGCCAAGGACCCCGGTGGCAACCCCACCATCGAGGGTGCCGTGGAATCCGCCTTGTTCACCTTGTTCGGCGAATACGCCGCCAAGACACCCGGCGGCGCGACCTGGGATCAGTTCATCGCCAACACGAAGCCCGTTGCACCGGATCTGGCAGGGCTGAAGGCGTGACCTGAGTATTCTCACACAAAGGCACGAAGGCACAAAGGAGGCGGGGTTTGCAACCCCGCTCATGTGACGCCGCATCGACTGCTGACGATCAATCGACCCCGGCAAAGTCGCCGGCAGGGTTGGAGTACCGCTTTTAAGCGGCTCAGTCGCACCACCCCTGACCCACACCTCCGGGTCATAGGGTATAACCACCCACAGCATCCCAAAGAGCCGGGACGGCTCTTCTACATTCCCTGACCCACGCCAACCGGTCAAAGGGAGGCGGGGTTTGTAACCCCGCTCATGTGACGCCGCATCGACTGCTGACGATCAAACGACCCCGGCAAAGTCGCCGGCAGGGTTGGAGTTCCGCCTTTAGGCGGCTCAGTCGTACGCCCCCTGACCCACACCACAAGGTCATAGGGTATAACCACACAAACCGCCGCTCCTTGTCTTGCTGGGCCACCCACATCCCCCTCCCCCCCTACGGCGGCACCGCCTTACCCTTTTCATTCCCCTTCCCCTCCTTCTCCTCAGTCCACTTGCGAATCAGTCTCCAGCCAAAAATGCAGATCAGCGAGCCGATCAACGCAGACACGAGATCCTCGGCACTGATGTGAATGTCCTCCCATCCAAAATCGATCTTCAACGCCCAGAACAAGAGCCCGCCAACAACCGCTCCGAGCATGCCGATACCGAGGTGCACCCAGCGGCCCAGCCCGGGTTTGCTCAGGGTGACGATGCGTCCTGCAAGCGTCCCGGCGATCAAGCCCGTGACGATCCACACGATGACTTTGGCAAAGGTCATGACAGTTTTGCAGTTACGCGACCAGAAGATGCCCCAAGCGACCCATTGTTAGGATCAGTCGAAACAAAAGTCAACGCTCGAGCCGCCCTCCACGGCAATGCTTCGTTTTTTGGATAGAGCGCAGCTCTCCACGCACCAAGCACCTCGCCAGCCAAGACGCATCATCCCGCGCCCTTCTCCGAGCGTAACAGATGCTTAATGCCTTCCTCCCGTCCTACGCGCCCCACGCCTCTCGCGCATTCCACCCCTCTCCCTTCGCCGTCCCCTGCCTCTGCCTCTACCCCGTGCGCATGATGAAGGACGCCGCTCACGGACACGATCGCTCCCGGGCCTTGCTGGCGGTAGGCATTGCGCTCATCGCAGCGCTGTTCTTCACCATGACCTATGTGCTCAATCGCGTGAGCGCCACGGGCGGCGGACACTGGGCATGGACGGCGTGTCTGCGCTACTTCATCACGCTGCCGATGCTGCTCCCACTCATGTCCTGGCAGGGTGGCATGGGCCCCGTCTGGCGGGCCATGGTGGCTCATCCCTGGGCGTGGCTCCGGTGCAGCGTCATAGGGTTTCTCCTGTTCTACTGCCTGCTCTCCTTCGCCGCCTCCAGCGGCCCCTCGTGGCTGATCGCGGGCAGCTTCCAGTTCACGGTCATCGCTGGCATGCTCTGCGCGCCGTTCATCTATCGGGACAAGCGCAAGCGCATCCCTCTGGCCGCCGTGG
>NZ_BATR01000145.1 GCF_000739655.1 Verrucomicrobium sp. BvORR106
AGATTCACGCACTGGGTCGGGATCGCAGTGCGACCTTCTACCACCTGGCACTGCACTATGCCCAGAGCCTGTGGCTGGAGGGATTCCCCGCCAAGTCCCTGCTCCTGGTGAACCGGGCGCTCTCCTGCCATCTGCCGGAGGTTTCACTACAGGTGGAAGACTCTCGCCCTTACCATGCCGTGGCCTGGATCCTCCAGCATCGGCCAGAGGGCCAGTTCATCGGCAATCCCCGCCGACATTATCAACACCTCGCCACCCGCATGGTGGAGCCGCACAAGACGCTGCGCACTTGGCGCGCCTGGGCTTGCTGGTACCTTTCCAAGCATCTGCTGCCCGAGTCTGAGCACCCTTCGGATGAGAAACAAATCCGGGAGGAGGGCATCGTCGAGCCCCGCCGCTCGGACATTGTGCAGCAACTCACCGCGCTCAGCCCCAATGACGATGTCGCCGCCTGGCAGGCCGCGCTGAAGTGGGCGGGCGAGCACTGGTCCCCCACCAACCACCTGCAGTTTGTCCCAGCCGGGCTGGAGGACCTCCCCACCGTGGAGGCCCTGGCCCGGGAGATCTGGCCGCAAGTTTACCGCGAACTCATCAGCGCCGATCAGATCCAGTACATGCTGGGTCTGATGTACAACGTGCCCCATCTGGAGGAGGAGGTCAGCACCCGCGGCGTGAGGTATCAACTCATTCGCGAGGAAGACGGCAGCATCGTCGGCTTTTTAGGCTGGGAACTAGAGGCAGGAGCAGAGCCGGGAAAATCCACCGCCTTGCTGCACAAGCTTTACGTGAAGCCCAACCAGCACGGCCGCGGCGTCGGTGCCTCAGCATTGGCGCATGTCATCGAGGAAGCGACTGGTGCTGGTGCCGGAACGCTCCAGCTCCGCGTGAACCGGCAGAACAGCAAGGCCATCCGCGCCTATCTGCGCGCCGGATTCGAGTTCGAGGAAGATCGCTGCACGGACATCGGCGGCGGCTTTGTCATGGACGATCACGTGATGGTGAAGCAGTTGTGAGGTGGTGAGGATTGCCCCCTGACGTCCTTCCAACACAGGCTCTGTATGGAGTACAGACTTCAGTCTGCTCAGACAGCATTGGACCCCTGAAGCAAACTAAAGTTTGAACTACAAACAGAGCCTCAGCGCAGATGAAGTTGGAAGCTGTTTGTAGTTCAAACTTTAGTTTGCTTCAGAATACGACAGACATCCGGAAGCAGACTGAAGTCTGTACTCCCTACAGCTTCCAAAGCCCGAACACCTTCACAAACCGCCCCGCAACGCCCCTCAGCCACCACTTACCTCTAACCATTTACCACTCACCGGCGCTACTTCATCGTCAGCTTGCCCATCAAATAACGCAGCTTCTCATGCGTCATGGTCACCACCTCGTCAGACGGATCATTTTCCGCCGCGGTCCAGTGGCGCTGCAGCATCTGGAGCACACTGCCGATCTGGGCGATGGTTTCATCGGTCCGCGCCACCTCGGTGAGCCGCTCATAGCGGGCGATCATCTCATCGAGCAGGGTCTTGGAGCCAATGCAGAGGGATTTATTCTCCAACGCCGTATTCCCGACCACGAGCTCGGAGCTGATTTCCAGCAGTCTCAGCCACATGCCCAGATCCACCAGGATGGCCAGGTCATCGTCACGCTGCTCCTTGAGCAGGTTCGAGATCACACCCTGCTTCTGCACCAGTTTCTCCCGGAGCATGGGCCAGTCCTCAGCCTCGGCCATCTTGCCTTCTGCCAGGATGTCGGGGGTGATCTTTTCCGCCAGGCCCAGCACGCGGGCGTAGTTCAGCACTTCCTGGTTGTTGTTCTTGAACTGCTGGGCATGGCCCGCCTGAAGCGTCAGGTAGGCATCCGCCATTAGCCCGCCCAAGGTGAAGGCCACCTTGCGACGGTCAGAGGAAGGCGTGGGCGGCGGCTGCCGGTAGAGCGTGCGCCACCGGGCCTTTGTCTGCTTGCCCACACAATCCAGGAAATCGGCCGGGGCCATCTCCGGATGAGGCTGCGGAACAACATCCGCAGCCCTGAGACCGGAAGATCCCAGCAGAACTGCGGCTACACAGACCGACAGTGCTGCCAGGCGCCATTGCATCCCCGACTGAGACCAGAGCTGGCGGAGAATGTTCATTCCACCGTCACGCTTTTGGCAAGGTTGCGAGGCTTGTCCACATCGCATCCGCGGGCCACGGCCACGTAGTAGGCCAGCAACTGCAGAGGGATGACCGTGAGCAGCGGGCTCAGGATGGAGGGGCTGCGCGGGATGTAGATCACATCGTCCGCCACCTTCTCGATGTGGGGGTGACCTTCCGTCGCCACCGCCACCACCGGACCCTTGCGGGCCTTCACTTCCTCGATGTTGCTGATGTTCTTCTCGAACACCGCATCATGCGGAGCGAGGAAAATACTGGGCAGCTCCGGCTTCACGAGGGCGATGATGCCGTGCTTGAGCTCCGCGCTGGGGTGACCGCTGGCGTAGATGTAGCTGATCTCCTTCATCTTCAGCGCCCCTTCCATGGCCACAGGGTAGTTGATCTGGCGGCCCATGAAGAGCATGCCGTCCGCATCCGCGTACTTGTTGGCGATGGTCTTGATGTGATCCGCCTGCTCCAGGATCGAGGCAATTTTGTCCGGGATGGCCTCCAGCTCATCGATGAGCTCCAGACCGTCCGTGCTGCTGAGGTGATGGATGCGGCCAAAGAGGAAGCTCAGCAGAGTGAGCACCGCCACCTGGGAGGTGAAGCTCTTCGTCGCTGCCACCCCGATTTCCGGACCCGCGTGGATGTAGATGCCACCGTCCGTCTCACGGGCGATGGTGCTGGCCACGTTGTTCACGATGCCGAGCACCTTCATGCCCTTGCGCTTGGCCTCGCGGAGAGCTGCAAGCGTGTCGATGGTCTCGCCGCTCTGGCTGATCACGAACTGCAGCGTGTTCTTGTCCGTGGGCACGTTGCGATAGCGGAATTCACTGGCGATCTCCACCTCCGTGGGGATGCGGGCCACTGTCTCCAGCAGGTACTCACCCACCATGCCGGCATGATAAGCCGTGCCGCAGCCGCTGAGAATGATGCGGTCAATCTGGCGCAGCTCCATGGGCGACATCTGCAGACCACCCAGCACCACCGTGGCTTCATCCCGCGAGAGGCGGCCGCGCAAGGCATTGCGCAGGGACTGCGGCTGCTCATAGATCTCCTTGAGCATGTAGTGCGGGAAGTCGCCCATCTCCGCTTCGTCCTCGGTGAAGTCCACCCGGCTCACCCGCACCTGCGCGGAGCCACCGGCCAGGGCCTGGACGTCGAAGCCGTCTTTCTTGATCGTGACGACGTCGTAGTCGTTGAGATAGACGACGTCCTTCGTGTGCGCGACGATGGCGGACACGTCACTGGCCAGGAAGTGCTCATCTTGACCGAGACCGACCACCAGCGGGCTGCCCAAGCGGGCCCCGACGATGACGTCTGGCGCATCCGTATGGATGGCGGCGATGCCGTAGGTCCCCTTTACCCGGGGCAGAGCCGCCTGCACTGCGGCCACGAGCCGGGCGACCGGATCCTCCTGAGTGCCGGCGTCGTAGTACACGCCAATGAGGTGGGCGAGCACTTCCGTGTCCGTTTCCGAGCCGAAAATGTGTCCATCCGCCAGCAGGGTGTCCCGCAGCGTCTGATAGTTCTCGATCACGCCATTGTGAACGATCGCCAGATTGCCCGACTGGTCCCGGTGAGGGTGGGCGTTTTCATCCGTGGGCGCCCCGTGAGTGGCCCAGCGGGTATGGCTGATGCCCGCCATGCTCTGCGGGGCCGTCTCCGCCACGAGCTGGCGCAGGTTGTCGATCCGTCCCGCCCGGCGCAGCACCTGAAGGCTGGCACCGTTTTGCAGGGCCATGCCGGCCGAGTCATAACCACGATATTCCAGACGCCGCAGCCCATCCAGGAGGATGGGACTGGCCTGCCGCTTGCCGATATAGCCTACAATGCCGCACATGTGAGATTTGAGAGGGAAAAAAGGTGAAAGAGAAACAAAAGCTGCGCCGATGCTAACCCCCGATGGAGACAGGGTCAAGGCGGTGTCACTCCCACAGAGAAACCGATTTCCAACCCTGGCACATCCCCCTCAACTGCGGAGAATTCTTGCAATTCGGGGCCTTTGGCGGTTGATGAACGGACCATGCGTGCGCCGCCCAAGAAGTTTGTCCCCCATCCCTTCCCCTACCATCACGAGCTCACGCTCACGATTGATACCCTCACCAATCTGGGCCATGGGGTGGCCCGCGTGGACGGGTGGGTGGTGATGGTGCCCTTTGCCCTGCCTCAGGAGAAGGTGCTGGCCCGAGTGCATCGCAACCACAAGAACTACAGTGAGGCCGATCTGCTGGAAGTGCTGGAGCCCTCCCCGCATCGCGTCCAGCCCCCCTGCCCCGTGTTCGGCCAGTGTGGCGGCTGCCAGTACCAGAACATGGACTACCCCACCCAGCTGGACTGGAAGCGCCAGCAGGTGGCAGAGCTCCTGAAGCACATGGCCCGCATCGAGCACCCGGTGGAGCCAGTCATCCCCTCGCCCACCCAGTACACCTACCGGTCCAAGATCACCCCGCACTTCGCCCCGCCGCGCGATGGGACCATCAGTGAGATCGGCTTCCTGGCCGACAGCAGCCGCTACCGCATCATCGATGTGCCGCGGTGCGAGATCGCCATGCCGGAGCTCAACGAGCGTCTCACCTCCCTGCGAGATGAGGTGCGGCAGAACGCGCACCGCTACAAGCGCGCCGCCACCCTGCTCATGCGCGCGTCTGAGGGCAAGGTGCTCACGGAATCCTCCCAGATCGCTGTGGAAGTGGTGGAAGGCGTCCGCTTTGAGTTCCAGGCCGGCGACTTCTTCCAGAACAACCCCTTCATCCTGCCCGCCTTCGTTCAGCACGTGGCCCGGGAAGCCCGCACGAACGGGGCGCGTTATCTCATCGATGCCTACTGCGGCAGCGGCCTCTTCGGCCTGGCCTGTGCGAAACACTTCGAGCAAGTGATCGGCGTGGAGATCTCGGAAAGCGCCGTGGCCAAGGCCACGCACAACGCCCGCATCAACGACATCACGAACGCGAAGTTCATCGCCGGCAGTGCCGAGCGCCTCTTCGCCGGGGTGCTCACCCCGGCCCAGGAGTCCTCTGTCATTGTGGACCCACCCCGCGCCGGCTGTGGCGAGGACTTCCTGCACCAGCTCTTTGCCTACGGGCCGCACAACGTTGTGTACGTTTCCTGCAACCCAGCCACGCAGATGCGCGATCTGGTGAAGTTCGTGGAGGCCGGGTACACGCTGGAGAAGGTCCAGCCGTTTGACCTCTTCCCGCAGACCAGGCACCTGGAGTGTGTGATGACGCTGACGAAGAAGGCGACTGCATAGATAGCGACCTATGAAGCTGACGCTCGTTCCCATCCACCTCGACGGCACCACCACCCCGCCGATTGAACAGGACTCGGAGCTCATTCAGGAGGTCCGTGAAGGAACAGCGCAGCTCTTCAGCAAGGTCGCCTACGTGGCCCCGTGGATCGCCTACTTCGCGCTGGATGAGGCAGGCATCGTCGTGGGTACCTGCGCCTTCAAGGGCCCACCCGAGAACCAGCGAGTGGAGATCGCCTATTTCACCTTCCCCGAGAATGAGAACCGCGGCATCGGCACTGCCATGGCCGCCGCACTGGTGAAGATCGCCCTGGAGGCGGATGCCACCGTGATCATCGCCGCCCAGACCCTCCCCAGGCGCAATGCCTCCCAGCGAATTCTGGAGAAGAATGGCTTCAAGCACGTGCTCACCCTGGATCACCCCGATGACGGGACCGTGTATGAGTGGAGGGTGAGTTAGGGCTGGGAGGTTAGGTATCAGGGGTTATGAGATAGAACCGCTTTTGCACGCAAGCAATTGCCATCGCCCGGCCACGAACCCTCCGGGCTCAGGAAACTCGCTGGGTCAGGCAACTGAACCACGCACTCATTCGCCAGCGGATTTGCCCTCGACTGCGAGGTCCCGCTCAAGTCTGCCACGTCACCCCGAACCCGGAGGGTTCACCATGAATAGCCAGTGGTCGATCGAGCGTAGCGGGAGCTACCACTGGATTACGCGCGCGCCTGCTACCGCGGAGCGGTAGGCCCATTGTGCTGCCAGCCCCAGACGACCATCCAACGCTGGCCCCTGCCCTTCATTTGGACCCGATAGGCGTACCGCTCCGCGGTACCATTTTGCAGCCAACTATCCATGGGTAGTCCTCGCTTCACTCGGCCGACCCATGGCTAAGTTTGGCGAGCCCTCCGGGTTCAGGAAACATGCTCGGTCGTTGCGACACATCCAGACTCCATCGCAAGACATCGCCCCTCCCTGAGTATCCACGCCACCTCACTCAAGACCACCACACCGCTTACCACTCACCTCTTACATTTCACTGTCAACCACAGCCCCACCGCCAGCAACACCACATCCCGCACCAGCACCTCCCAGATGTGCGTCGTCCCGTTCTTCCCGCCAAAGCACCCGCACTCCACATCCAGCCCACGCACCAGCGCGGTTACTAGCGCAACGCCAAAGGCCACGAGGGACAGGTTCAACAACAACAAGCCGCCGCGCCGCAACCCCCCGGTCACCACCGCCAGCCCTGCAAAGATCTCCAGCCAGGGCAGCGCCAGCGCCAGCCACGCGGCAAAGGGATCCGGCAACATCCGGAACGAGCGCACGCTGATCAGGAACAGCGTTGGATCCTGAACCTTCAGCCAGCCCGCCCAGATGAACAGTCCACCAAAGCCCCAAGCGAGCACACGCGTGAGCCAGACTTTCCAGGTTGATTGCGGCCGCTCTTCCATAGGTCAACGATGGGAATCAATACGCATAGGATGCGCAGACCTCATCACGCAAAAGCCGCAATAAACGCGGAGTCCAGCGCCAGCGTCTCGTTCACATTCGTGTGCAGATTCGAGTGCAGCCTGCGCAGTTCCTTCAGCCGTCGGGCCAGGGTGCCGGCATCCCAGCGGGCCGCCAGGGCCTTGGTGGCCGCGGCATAGTCTGGCAGGTCCAGGCGCTCCACGCCCACTTGGTGGCGCAGCACATCGCCCATCCAGGCCAGCAGCAGCTCCATCAGCGCATCCCGCTCCTGACGGTAGCGGGACTCGATCGCGGCCTCCGTCTCCTCTTCGCGCGACTTGATCCAGGAGTTGTCCACATCGGTCGTGCTCTTGTAGAACTTCTTCTCGTCTTCGAACACGGCCTCCAGCTGCTTGGTGAGAGCGTCATGGATGTCCTCCAGGATCTCCTCAAACTCCCGCCGCAGGGTCATGGCCCCCGCCAGGGAGTCAGATTTGCGGTTAGCCAGATCTGAGAGCAGGTCCACGAGGCGCACCTCAGAGGGCGTCAGCTTCCGCGTATTTTCCTCCGGAATGAGCGAAATGCGGATCACGCGGGACAGGATGGTCTCCAGGAACTGCTGAGGCTGCTCAGACAGCAGCAGGAAGAGCGTCCGCGGCGGCGGCTCCTCCAGCGTGCGCAGGAAGGCGTTCTGCGCCTGCACGTTCATCCGTTCCGCATCCGCGATCACCACCAGCCGGTGCTCCGCCCCGGAGGAGGTCACAAAGAGATAGGGCTCCACCTGCTCGCGAACCGCATCCACCTTGATCTGACGGGACTTGCTCTCTGGACGCACCACGCAGATGCCGTGCTTCTCCCAGGTGTCCAGATCCTTGTACCCACTCCCGGAGACGAGATTCAGCATCCGCACGGCAAAGGCCGGTAGATCCGCCTCCTTGGGGCCGCAGATGAGGTAGGCATGCCCCAGCCGCCCTCGCTCGCGAGCGCGGTTTACGAATTGCAGTGCGATGTCTGCCTTGAATGCCATGCCCCTTCCCTACGCACGGCATCCCGGTTGTCGAAGCAAATCAAAAGCCGCTTTCCTTTTTCCCGCCGCGGGGCATCTTGACCCTCCCCAAAAATTCCCGTTCCCAGCCCCCGCCCCCTCCTACGATCATGTCCCTAGAAGCCAGCCAGTTGGCCTTTGCCGAGCGCGATTCCAAGCAGACCATCGAGCAGGGCCTCGTCCTCGCCCCCAAGTTCGATGCCGACGGCCTGATCCCTGCCATCGCCCTCGACCACAAGACCAACGAGCCCCTCATGGTGGCGTATATGAACGAGGAAACGCTGCGCATGACCATCGCCCTGGGCGAGGCTGTGTACTACAGCCGCAGCCGCAAGGAGATCTGGCACAAGGGCAAGACCTCCGGCGAATTCCAGGTGGTCAAAGAGATCCGCGTGGACTGCGACCAGGACGCCGTGATTTTGAAAGTCGAGCAACTCGGCGGCGGCTGCTGCCACACCAAGGCCCCCACCTGCTTCTACCGCAAGGTGGACCTGGAGAACGTGACCGCGGGACCTGTCCCGCTCGTGCGGGCGTAACGGCAGCGATGCCGCGAGGCGAAGCAAAGTAGTGGTAGGCTTTAGCCTGCCTCAGTCGCGCTACCCACGATTCCCAACGCCAGGCTAAAGCCCAGCACTACTTTCAGCTGCCGCCTCCGGCGTAGTCCGGTTGTCCCAACCGGCCTTGGGAGCGAAGCGACTGACGAGCCAATCGCCATCCCACCCTCTAGCCGCCCGCCCCTTCAGGGGCCAAGAGCCGAGACGGCTCTTCTACCTTTCCCAAAACACTCGCCTCCCGGTAAAGGAGGCGGGGTCTCCGGCCCCGCGGGCGAACGGAGTACGCGATTCCGCATGCGATGTCACGCCATAACCGACTTCATCGCCCCCCTTACGCGTACGCCTTCTGCTTCGCAGGTGCGAAGAAATCACGGCGCTTGATCTTCACCATCCGCCCATCGGGATGATGCCAGACAATGCCCTCGATGTCCTTGTCCTCGAGATACGTTTTCAGCCCGGCAAAGGTTCGCGGAGCATCCTCCAGCTCCTCCTTGCCATGCGGAACGAGCACATGCCGGTCAAAGTGATCCGGATTGCCCTGAACCTTCGGACCGCAGAGTTCATAGGTTCCATCAGCCTCAGTACCGGTGAACGCCTCGCGATACCATTGATCCTCCGCCCCCTCCCCCACGGGCAACCAGCCCGGCCAATGCCCCGTGGTGGCATCGGGCTCCTGCGCCGGGACAAAGCCCTCCGGCGGGGTCCGGCCAAGCTTGGCGTCATAGCGCTTGAAGAGCCAACCGCCTGCCACTTTGCAGCAGGTGCCGTCAAACTTGCGCGTCGCCACGCCTTCACCGGCAGCCACTCAGGCCGCAGCCGGGACAACCTCATCAAGCACCAGTCGAGTGCCCTCGTAGTCACGCTTGAACAAAGAAGGGATCTTTTGCATGGGGATTTTTATCCAACCATGCGGGGATCGTAACGACGTGTCATTTGAAAAATGCGGAGAGCGAGGTGGGTCGAGGGGACAGCCGGACTGCTTCCGTAGCAGTGAACAAGCAGTCGCACGACTCCTGCCTTCCAACGCCAGGCCAAAGCCCAGCACTACTTTTCGGCTGCCGCCTCCGGCGTAGTCCGGTTGTGCCAACCGGCTTTGGGAGCGGAGGAATACGACAAGCGTCATCCCCTTGAACCCCGATGACCGCCTACCACCTCAGGAGCCGAGCGACTGAGCGGGGCCAGGAACCCCCGCCTCCTTTACCCGCAAACAAACCTCAGGATGACTTGGCCGCAGAGTACAGGAGGCGGGGTCTCCGGCCCCGCGTGGAAGCAGAGGGAGCGACAGCCAAAGGCCGCTGCACACCCTAACCACCCGCCACCTCAGGCATCACGCCTCCGACCGGGACAGGAATGTCCCTCCCTCCATTTACTGACTCAGGTCTGCTGGCTGGCACTGGCCGCGAGGCGGCCCTATCTCGGCGTGCTCCCCGTGATCGTCACCGGCGTGCCGATCTTCACCGCCTCATACAGAATCTCCGCCATCTCCCGCGGCAGGCGGATGCAACCATGCGAGGCGGGGCGGCCGGGATGCGGGATATGCCCCGCGTGCATGCCCATGCCGTAGCCCGTCAGACGCATCCAGTACGGCATCGGCGCTCCGGCAAAGCGGCCGCCGGGCGGCACAGGCTCTCGGCCTGACCTGGCATCGCCGTCCACCACGTTGCCCTCGGCATCTTTCAGCACCCCCCAGGTACCGGAGTATTTGTCCCGAATCTTTTCACTGATGCGGTAGTTCCCCGCCGGGCTGGCGCGGCTACCCTTGCCAGAGGCCAGGTAGGTCCAACCCGCCTGCTCCGTGCCCTTGTAGATGTAGGCCTTCTGCTCATCCAGCACGATCTTCACCGAGACCGGCCCTTCAATGGCGTCACCGTTCCATTCAAACAAAACCGGCTTGGTCGGGGTCTGCACCACGGGAGGCGGCGGGGGCTTGGAGGCACATGAAGCCAGCAACAGCATGGCCGCCCCTCCCAGCACCTGACCAGTCCAACGTCGCAAAGTTCCTCCAACACAGCAGTCCATGGATGAAACGCTAGCGTTTTTCGTTCCCACTGCCAACGCGAAAAAACGGTGCCCCCACCCCGGGGGGCTGCCCCGATTTATCACCAGTTTGCGTGGTTCTGTCACTTCTGCCCTAGGGCGGCGGCTGGCAATCATCGATTCCATTTGCGCTGGTTCGTACGAAACCCTAAATCGCGGCGTATTCTCGCGAGCCCATCATGAAAATTGTCCGTTACCTCGATCCCCTCGACCTCATCCGCCACGGTGTTCTCAAAGACGATGGCTCCATCGTCCTTCTGGAAGGCGACGTCTTCGGTGAGCACCGCGCCTCCAACACCCCGGCCGAGGTGCAAAAGCTCCTGGCACCTGTGGCCCCCGTCGCCATCGCGTGCATCGGCCTGAACTACCGCCACCACGCTGCCGAAAGCGGCGCCCCCATCCCGCAGTGGCCGGTGCTGTTCCACAAATCCATCTCCGCTCTCCAGAACCCCGGCGATCCCATCGAGATTCCCACCAAGCTGGCCAGCCACCAGGTGGACTACGAGTGCGAGCTCGCCATCGTCATCGGCAAGCGCTGCAAGAACGTCAAAAAGGAAGATGCCCTCAGCTACGTGCTGGGCTACACCTGCGCCAACGACGTGAGCGCCCGCGACTGGCAGAAAGACTGGGGTGGCAGCCAGTGGTGCCGCGGCAAGACTTTTGACACCTTCTGCCCCCTCGGCCCCGCCCTTGTCACCGCCGACGAGATTCCCAATCCGAACGCACTGCAGATCAAGACGATTGTGAACGGCGAAGTCCTCCAGGACTGGAACACGAACGACATGATCTTCGACGTGCCCACGCTGATCGAGTTCCTGAGCGGTTCCACCACGTTGCTTCCTGGAACCGTCATCCTCACCGGCACCCCGCACGGCGTCGGCATGGCCCGCACCCCTCCCCGCTGGCTGGTTGAGGGTGATGAAGTCACGATCGAGATCGAGAAGATCGGCAAGCTGACGAATCCGGTAAAACTGGAGGCGTAGCCATTCCTCGGCGAAGCCGGGAGACACAAGACTCGAAGACTTGAGGCCAGGGGCGTGATGAGCGTCTCTGGCTTTTTTGTTTGGTTGCCGCTGCGAAGCAAAGTAGTGCAGAGCTTCAGCTCGTCAGTCGCGCTACCCAAGTCCTCCAATACCGAGCT
>NZ_BATR01000144.1 GCF_000739655.1 Verrucomicrobium sp. BvORR106
GCGCGCGCAGATGCCGCCACGCTTGCAGCAAAACCTCCACCCCCTTCACATCCACCAGCCGGCCGAGGAAGAGGTAATAACCCCGGTCATCCGGCGGCGGCGGATTCTTCATCGCATCCCAAGAATGCCGCAGGGCGAACAGCCTGTCAGACTCCACCCCCGCACCAACTGCCAGCTTGTCCCGCAGGAACTCGGAGATGCAGACCCAGGCCCGCACGTTTTCCAGCCAGCCGGAGGCATGCAACCGGCGCAGCACACGGGCCATCACCGCGGACTTGAGCCGCGATCCCTGCCAGGCCCCGGTCTGGACCTCGCGACGGTAGTCCCCGCCGAGCGCCTCCTCCAGGAACTGCCCGTTCGAATAGAGCGTGCCCCCGACGGAGAAGGGGCGGAAGTTGTGCACATAGTGAATCACCGGCAGCCGATGCCGCGCCGCCGCGTGGTACAGCGAGGGTGAGCCGACCGGGAACGCATTGTGAAACAGGGCCACCTCCGGCCGGAAGGTCTTGATGACCTCCTCGAACTTCTTGCGGCTGCCGTGGTTGTAGAAGGTCTTGATCAACTGCCCCGGGATCGCCAGCGCGGAGGCCCGGGCCCAGTCCTTGCTCTCGAAGAAACAACGCGCCACCTGGTGCTCCTCCCCCAGATGCTGGTAGATCCGGTCCACTGACTTCTCCTCGCCGCCCATGTGGACGTATCTGTTGAACACCTGAAGAATTCTCACCATGTTTTCGCCTCTCGTGATCTTCGCTTGACCGTTCCGGGTTGCCTTGCCGCAGGGAGCCTGCCGCCGTTTATTCCTGAAACCTCTCTGTCTGCCGGGCCACCCAGGACTCCAGCACAAACATGAGCCATACGGACTGGCTCAAGCGCCAGGCCCGCTTGTCCGAGACATCGGAGCGGTAGTACGCCTCCAGATGCTTCAGCACCACCTTGGGATTCATGAGCCCCCTTTCGCGACACTTGTGACTGTGCAGCGTGTCGCTGATGCGCTCCTTCCACGCCTCATCCCGCATCCACTTCATGAGTGGCAGGGTGAAGGTCTTCTTGCGGGTGTCCTGCGCGATCCACTCCGGCAGGATGTCATGAAACGCCGCCCGCAGGTTTCGCTTGCCACCGCGCAGGTTGAGCTTGCTGGAGGGGCGGAGGCGTCCCGCCAGGGTGAAGACCTCCGGGTCCACCAGAGGCACTCGCAGCTCCAGTGAATGAGCCATGCTGGTCACGTCATTGTCCCTGAGTAAGGTATTGGGCAGATAGGTCTCCGTCTCCAGCAGGAGCAACTGGTGCAACCAGGAATCCGGTGCGCGCTGATCCAGATCCGCCACCAGCACATCGCGGATCTCGTTGTCCAGCGCCAGATGGTCCGCCACACTGGTGCGGCAGCCCAACAGGCGGGCGGTCTCTCTGGGGGAAAAGATCCCGCGCGCATGCGCATGCATCTCCGGTAGGGTTTTCCCGGCGGCTCCACTGGCATAGTAGAGCGCCTTCCACGCCTTGTGCCCCTGCGCTCCCGCCGGGAGCAATCCGTTCAGGGCTCCCGCCAGCGGCGCGGTGAGCAGGCGCAACGGCGTACGGCCCACGGGAAACAATCGAGCCAGATGCAACAGGCGGTGATAGTTGTACCCGCCAAACCATTCGTCCGCCCCCAGTCCACTCAAGGTCACCTTCACATGCTTGGCCGCCACCTGGGAGACCAGCCACGTGTTCAGCGCATCCCCCGTGGGTTGGTCCAGGCAGGAGAGGTAGTCATCCAGCTTGGCAAACAAGGATGCCGAGGTCAGCCGCTCGCGGACAAACCGGCAGCCGTAGAACTTCGCCGTCTTCTCCGCGGCATCGCTCTCATCTGGCACTCCCGCATTTTCCTCGTACCCGATGGAGAAGGCCTGGATGTCTGAGAGACCGTGCTGCTTCATCAACGCGACCATGAGGGTGGAATCGAGTCCGCCGCTCAGGAACACGCCCACCGGCACATCACTCACAAGGTGGGCCTTCACACTCTGGCTCACCACCTCCCGGGTGAGATCCAGCGCCGCCTTGCCGCCCACACGCTCCGCCTTCCCGGGCCATTCGGGCGCAAAGTAGCGCTCCACCTGCAGGTCGCCCTCGCTCCATCGCAGCAGATGACCGGGAGGCAGGCACTGCACGCCTTCATAGATGGTGTGTGGGGCCTGCACCGCCCCCCAGCGGAAATACTCCGCCAGTCCCGCCTGCGAGATCGCGGTGTCCGGCCCCATCATCTTGCGCAGCGCCTTGATCTCGGAGCCGATCATCAATGAACCATCGGGAAAAAGACGGTAGTAGAGCGGCTTGATGCCGAAGGGATCCCGCGCCGCCACCAGGGTGCCTGCCGCATCATCCCACCACGCAAAGGCAAACATGCCGCGCAGCCTCCGCAGCACGTCCTCAGGCTGGGAGGCGCGCTCCAGCATCCGCCCCAGCACCTCCGTGTCCCCGGTGGAATGAAAGGTCTCGCCCGCCAAGGACTCCCGCAGTTCGCGGAAATTGTAGATCTCGCCATTGAACGTCAGCGTGCAGCGCCCCCCGGAGAACCGCATGGGCTGGCGGCCGGCTGAGCTCAGATCCTGAATGGAAAGCCGCCGGAATCCCATGTACCACGCCGGGCCGCCCGCCTCCGAGCCGTCATCCGGGCCGCGATGGGTGATGAGCTGCAACGCCTGCGACAGCCGCTGCCGTCGCCCGTCGTCCAAGCCTCCCCCGTTCTGGAACCAGCCGATGAATCCGCACATGATGTTTCTCCGTCAAGACTGAAGAAATGAAGCCGTAATTGAACCTGATCGCCAGCCCTATTTGTGCCGCCAACCGATTCCCCTGCTCAGGACAGTCTTGACGCCCGGAACCCGTCTGAGATAATTCGACAGCCTATTAATTCACCCATGCGCTTCTCCGTCTTTTTCGCCACCGCTGCATTGGCCTGCGCTCCGTTTGCCCTGTCCCTCGGGCAGGCACCCGCGGCAGGAGATCTTCGTCAATGGACGGACGTTCAGGGACGCGTGATGCAGGCCAAGCTGGCCGGTGTGGAGGGCGATCAGGTCGTATTTGTCCTCGCCTCTGGCCAGTCAGTAAAATTTGCCCTGAACCGCCTCTCGAATGCGGACCAGGCCTTCATCAAGCAGAACGGGACCGCAGCCTCTGGGGCGTCGGCACCGGCATCAGCACCTGCTACCAGCATGACAGCCACCACCGGCACCCGCATCCCGGTGGAAAAACGCACCTGGCCCGATGTGGTGGAAGTGTCCACCCGCGCCATTGAGATCACCGTGGTGGATGAAGTACCGGCGGAAAAACGCTGCATCTACCGCTCCGAGGCCTTTGAGTTCACCGCTGAGGACAAACTGGCGGGCAGCGTGATGAAGGAAATCGCCCGCACGTTTGAGGCCACTCGCGCCCTTGTCGAGGCCCTGCCATGGGGCATCGAGCCCCGTCCGCCCGCGGATCTGGGCCGTTACCAGGCCAAGTTCTTTGCCAGCCGGGCCAGCTACGTGGCCAGCGGTGCTCCGGAGAACTCGGGAGGCGTCTATTTCGGCAGCGACCGCACCTTCCGCATCCCGTTCCAGAGCCTCGGGCTGGATCTGCGGGGCAAGACCTGGTTCAAGGACGACAACTACCGCAACGACACGATCGTGCATGAGATCACGCACCAGCTCATGCATGACTACCTGAGCTTCCTGCCCACGTGGATCATTGAAGGCACTGCCGAGTACACCGAATCGATTCCCTATAACGCGGGCCGGTTCCAGGCAGGGCGGCACGAGTCCGGCCTCAAAGAATACATCAAGGCCCGGGCCGAAAGTGAGGGCATGACCCTGGCCGACTTCCGCGGCCTGGAGGAGCACATGCGCATGCCTCGCGACAAGTGGGACGAGATCGCCGACAACCCCGCGAGCCAGCACCGTGCGATGCGCCAGCTCTACTTCCAGTCCTACGTGCTGGTGTACTACTTCTGCCACCTGGATGGCGATGGCAAAGGCACCCGCTTCCTGAAATACCTCGACGCCATGGCCGAAGAGCGAGCCAAAGGCGCCGAGTACGACAAAAAACTCGCCGAGTACCGCAAGGCCATGGAGGAGTTCTTCAAACTCCCCGGCGTGAAACAGCTGGGCGGCGGACGCTTCAGCTATCCCCGGGAGCTCACCCCTCCTCCCCGCCCCGAGCGCCCAGAGCGCGTGAACTCCCGCCAGTTCGGCATGGACAAGCTGGACATCCTCTTCGACGGCCGCAGCTCTGAGGTGTTCGTGAACGACGTGAAAGCCGGGTTTAAGAAGATCGGGATCAAGATTTGATAAGACACCAGACGCCAGACTGCCAGACTTCAGACTTGAGTTCTCGCCAAGCAGCCCACGAACATCGAAGCGGTCAGTAAAAGGAGGGAGGGACATTCTTGTCCCGGCCCGCCTCAAGCGTCCCAGGATGCCGCTCCGGCAAATCTAGGTAGTCCGGCATTTCAGTGCGTCAGTCGCGCTTCCCAAGGCACCCAACGCCAGGCTAAAGCCCAGCACTACTTTCAGCTGTCCCCCCCTGCTCAACCGTCTCTGGCTCTAGCCCATCACAAGATCCACCAAAGCGGCGTCGAGCCGCAGGCACTCCAAGACACTGGCGTGTGGTTGGATGAGCCAACGGGATGAGATGGGCAGGAGTCGATGGGCGTTCTGTGCTCCAGTGCAGACTGCGTCGCGAAGCGTCTTGGAGTGCGTGCGGCTCGACGCCGCTTTCGCCTGCCACAACAGCATCCTCGCTCCTGAAAACACCCGCTAGCCGAACCACTCCCGCTTCGATCTCCCATCTCAGGTCCCATGTCTGGCGTCTGGCAGTCTGGTGTCTCACTTCATAAACTCCTTCACTCCCCGCAAGAACATCTCCACCGCGATCGCGGTCAGCAGCAGGCCCATAAGACGCTCCATGGCAGCCAGACCGCGCTCACCGACGAGGCGAATGATCCGTTCCCCCAAGAGCAGCACGATACAGGTCACGCCCATGGCGATGGAGATCGCCGCGACCGCCCCCAAGGTGGATACCCCCTCCCGACTGGAAAACAGGATCACCGTGGCCAGCGCGGATGGCCCGGCCAGCATGGGAATGGCCATCGGCACGATGAATGGCTCACCCTGGGGCAGTCCGCCAAACACCTTCTCGGTGGACTCAAACACCATCCGCAGCGCAATCATGAACAGGATGATGCTGCCGGCGATGCCCAGTGAGCTCTGCGACAGCCCCACAAGTTTCAGGAAACCACCTCCAAACGCCAGGAAAAAGAAGAGCACGACCAGCGCGATCCCACACTCCCGCAAGATGACCCGCTTCCTCCGCGCGGGCACCACCTGACGCAACAACGAGCTGAACACCGGCACGTTGCCCAATGGATCCAGCACGATAAGCAGGAGCACAAGGGCACTGATCCAGTCGGTAGGGCGCATGCCCCATCATCCGACCCCACCCGGCGGCGTCAAGACCTAGCCATTCGCAAGAGACGCAGTCCCCCACCCAAGTGACGCGGAGACCTGACCGCTGATCCACCGGTTTACAGAATTACTGTATTACTGAATTACCGTTCTACCGATCTCAAGGGCTCAGCCGCGTCCACTTCCAGCCCGCCCCCTCCGCCACACGATCATACTGCACCCGGTCGTGCAACCGGCTGGGGCGCCCCTGCCAGAACTCAACCTCATGGGGGTCCAGCACATAACCGCCCCAGAAGGGTGGCAGCGGCACTTCTCCCTCAGGGTACTGGGCCTTGAGCACCCGTTCACGCTCCTCCAGCCACTCCCGATTCGGGATGGGGCTGCTCTGCTCTGAAACCCAGGCCCCGATCTGGCTGCCATAGGGGCGACTCTTAAAATACACCTCTGATTCCTCCCTACCCAGCACGGTCACGGCCCCGCGCACACAGACTTGGCGCTCGCGTTCCTTCCAGAAGAAGACCACGGAGGCCTTCGGGTTGGCCGTCAGCTCACGGCCCTTGCGGCTGTGATAGTTCGTGAAGAAGGAGAACCCGCGCTCATCCAACCCCTTCAGCAGCACGGTGCGTGCAGAGGGCTGCCCGTCAGCGGAAACCGTCGCCAAGGTCATGGCATTGGCCTCCGTCACACCAGCCGCCAGGGCGTCATCCAGCCACAACTGGAAGAGCGTGAACGGGTCTACCGGCAGGGTCGCCTCATCCAATGCACCTTTTTCGTAGCTAAGTCGGAGGTCGGCGAGATTCGGTTTGCCAGCGGGAGTCATTTGCAGGAAGTAGGGAGTTCAGTGGTTTTTCTGATACAACATGAGCGAGGCGGTTGCAGGTGTTCTTTCCAGCTTAGACAAGATCGTCTTCGATTCCGAGACGATCCAGCGTCGTGTTGCTGAGATCGCCGCAGAAATTGTGCGCGACTACGAAGGCCAGGAGCTCGATGTGGTCGCCCTCATGGACGGGGCTCTTTTCTTCGTGGTGGATCTGCTGCGCTCCGTACCCCTGCCCGTGCGGGTGCACACCGTTTCCGTCCGCAGCTATCACGGCGGCACCTCTTCCACTGGGACGGTGCAGCTCCTCCAGCGCATGCCCGCCGGGCTGGAAGGCCGGACTGTGCTCCTCATTGACGACATCCTGGACACCGGGCTCACGCTGGCCACGGTGCAGGACCAGCTCATCACCGCCTGCCAGCCCGCCACGCTGCGCACAGCTGTGCTGTTGAGGAAACAGCGCCCCCGCGAACGCGAACCCCAGGTGGAGTACGTGGGCTTTGACATCCCAGACGAGTTCGTGGTCGGCTACGGCATGGATTACCAGGGTCACTATCGCAACCTCCCCTGCATCGGCGTACTCAGTGAGAGCGCCATTTGACTTCCCCCTGCGACCATGAAGGTTCGAGTTCTGTACTTCTCCGTTCTGAAGGACCTCACGGGCACTGAGGAGAGCGAAATCGTCCTCACTGAAGGAGCCACCGTTGGCGACCTCCTGACTGACGTTTTTCAGAAATGGCCCGCCCTACAAGCTTGGGACGCGAGCCTCCTCGTGGCGGTGGACCAGACCTACGCCAAGCGCAACACCCCCCTGCATGAGGGCGCGGAGGTGGCCATCATGCCCCCGGTTCAAGGAGGCTAGCGCCCTGTAGCCAAATTCGCCAAGCCGTCATGGAAGCCCCCGCCCCCAACTT
>NZ_BATR01000143.1 GCF_000739655.1 Verrucomicrobium sp. BvORR106
TGACTGAGTTGGGGAGGTCTTCATGAACGTTGAGGATGTACCCTACTTTTGCCGTCCACATAAACGAAGAAAGTCCACAAGACATACCTGCACCAAAATGCGACACAATTTATCTCAACCTAAATATTGGCGTTCCAATCCAGCCCATCCTCCCTGATCATCCTCTACGGAGACACCCAGGGTTGACTCGCTTGAGGCTCGACCAACCACTAGGCTGTGCTAGATATCCCTTCGGGGATTAAACTGCGGACTGAACCGAGGCCTTCCGCGGGCTCAGTCGAAGATCTTCCTCGAAGAGGATACGGCCAGAGGCCCAAGGTTGACGAGCTTCCAGCGAGCCTAGGTTGGGAACAGGTGTTGGAGGTTGCTACTCCGAAGGTTGTGGCGGTCTGAGTACCTTTCACATCCTTCTTCCCGCTACCACGTACTCCCTGACGTTCCCGGCAAGATGCCGGAAACAGCACGCAAGATGCGTTCGCTCCCCAAGTCCTCTGACCTCATCCGAGGAGTCGAAGCTTATCCACTGAAGGGGATATCGACCGCGGCCCAACGTTGGACGAGCTACAAGCGCTAAGGCCGTCAACCGCCTCCTTCCGCGCCACCAAGAGCCGGGACGGCTCTTCTACAGTCCCTCCGGCGCGGGCGAATCTCTTCTGCACGCCTCAGACTCCCCTCAACACCCGCAAGCTAAACCATCTCCGCCCGCCATTCCACCCCCAACACCTTGACCACTGACGCACTGCCCACTGACGCACTGGAATCCAGAGCCCCTGACAAACAAACACCGTACCATCCGAAGCCGGGGTCCAATCTCCGCTCACCTTGCGACAATACCCGCCAGCACCTCGCCGAACGACGACTTCCACCGAGAGGGGCTGCACTCAGAGAGCAGCCACACGCGGCCTTCCGCACCCATGTGATACCGTTCAGAAAGGCTCATGGACTCCAGGATCAACACGTCGCCAGCCAGGCCTGCGGCATCGCCGGGTTCGTGCAAAAATCCTGTCAGACCGGCGATCACCGTTTCTGACAATCCTCCCGACCGCGCCGCGAGCATGGGCTTGCCGTAGTCATACGCCTCATAGGTCACCAGGCCCAGCGGCTCCCACCAGACGGAGGGGGCGAGCATGGCCCGGCAGCCGCTGATGGCGGCATGCTTGGCCTCGCCTGTGACCAGACCGAGGTACTTGATGTCCGGGTACCGGGCAGCCTCCGCCTTGACCCGCTCCGCCAGCGGCCCT
>NZ_BATR01000142.1 GCF_000739655.1 Verrucomicrobium sp. BvORR106
ACTCCCAGCTCATTCCTAATTCCTAATTCCTAATTCCTAATTCCTAATTCCTAATTTTTTCCACCCCTCAATATCTCCGCATCGTCGGATCAATCCGCACCGCCCAAGCCTCGATGCCGCCGGTGAGGTTGTAAACCTCCTCATACCCCAGACGCCGCAGGGCGGCGGCAGCACGGGCAGACCGCATGCCATGATGGCAGTACACGACGATGGGTTTGTCCTTGTCCACCAGCCGGACAGGGGCGTCTTCCATGAATCGGGAAAGCGGGATCAGCTCCGCCCACTCCAGCCGACAGATATGGAACTCGTCCTCCTCGCGGACGTCGATCAGTCGGAAGGGACGCGGGCCCTCCTGCTTCATGAGCTGCTCCAGTTCCTCAGGGCTGATGTCGGTGTCCATGAAGCGCGGAGGATGGAGGAAATGCGTTTGATTGCAAGCAATCAGTAAACCACTTCCACCGGGGTCCCCACGCTCACGTTGCGGAAGAAGTTCTGAGCCATGTCCCGGGGCATGCGCACGCAGCCGTGAGAGGCCGGGTAACCTGGCAGATAGCCCGCATGCATGCCGATGCCACCGGTGAAACGCATGAAGTACGGCATGATGGCCCCGTCATAACGGGTGCCAGGAGGTTGGGGATCCGAGTGACGGTCAATGTTCTCCACGACCACGTTGCCGGAGCTGTCCACATAGTCGCCGTACTGGCTGGACTTGTGATCCGCATTCTTTTGGGAAATGGAGTAGCGTCCCGTCGGCGTGGGATGCTGCTCGTCGCCGGAGGAGATGGCAGACTCACCCACCAGTTCCCCGCCTTTGTAGAAGAAAGCGCGCTGCTGCCCCAGGGAGATCACCACCTTGGCCGGGCCGGGCACCCCGTCCCCACGCCACCAGGATGAGCTGTCCGTCTGGCGGAACTGCTGCCCCCGCGGCAGGCCTGGGTCATACCCCTCCATGTATTGCGTCTGGCCACGCAGGGTGGTGGACGGACCATAGTAGTAGAGGTCCGCACAACTGGAGAGACCGACCAGGGCGGCGGAGGCGGAAACCAGTGACAACAACCGGCGGAGACTGAGGAGTTTACAAAGGTTTTGCATCGAGACTTTTATGGGGGGAGGCGCAAACTATGAAACAATCGCGCCGGAAAGTCCATCCTCTGGCGCGCTATTCCCCTCCCCTTGTGCGTATTTCCAAGGTCGTCTTTGCCCTTGCCAGTCCCGCCTGCATGGGCCATCAGTTTGATTCCGTCTCATCTTTTCCCCTTCCCAAGCAGCCACCATGCCGACCTACGAATACGAATGCACCACCTGCGGTCATCAATTCGAGACCGTGCAGTCCATGAAAGACCCGCACCTGACCGACTGCCCCCAGCAGGAGTGCGCCGGCCCAGTGAAGCGCAAGATCGGACGCGGAGCAGGGCTCATCTTCAAGGGCACGGGCTTCTACATCACGGACTACCGCAGTGATTCCTACAAGGCGGCCGCCAAGCAGGACAGCGCCGGATCCTCTGCGTCGAGCTCCAGTGGCAGCAGCAGCAGCAGTTCCAGCTCTACGCCCTCGACTCCTGCCTCCAGCGGCAGCAGTTCGTCTGCTTCCTCCAGCACTTCGACTTCGCCCAAGGCAGCTTGATGCCGCGGGCGGGCTCTCCAGCCCGTGCGATCCGGCATCCCTCCCCCTCGCCTGTCCGTGCTGCGCTTCCTTACCAACTGCTGCATCCTTGTCTGGTTCAGCTTCCTGCTGGCGGCTGTCCTGCAGATGCATCGCCCTGCGGACTGGTCTCAGATCCAGGGCCTCGATGCAGCCCCGGAAAACACCGCCGGGAAGCAGGGACCTCCCGCCCTGCTCGACCGCATGGAACAAGCGGTCTTCCGGCGCAACGCGGAGCTGCAAATCTCTGAAACAGAGCTGAATCGATATCTGGCCACCTCGCTGGAAGGCCGCCAGACCTTCGCCACCCTGCTGGGGACACGGTTTGACCGGGTGGCCCTGGATCTGGAAGCGGGTGAATCCAAAGCCTGCTTCTCCTGGAAGGGCCCCTTCGGCCTGGTTTCCACCGCCACATTGAACTTTACCATCGACCGGCGCGGCGGGCAGTTCATAATCGAGCCCCGACACGGCCGCTTTGGCCGGCTCCCCCTCCCCCGCGGCATCTTGTGTACTCTGCTGCCTCCGCTGAACACAATGACCAAAGGCCTCGAAGTTGAGATTTACACCGTTTTTCAAATGAACAAGATCCGCTTCGAGAAGGACAGATTGATCCTCGACCCGCGCTCTGAAGCCCTCAAGTAAGTCCGCTACCGCAAGCAAGCCCCGCGCAAGCAAGACTCCGGCGCCCCATCCCGCATGAGACTGGCCTCCCTACTGCCTGCCTTGACTGTCGCCTTCGCAGTCCAAGGTCCAGCCCAAAGCCCATCCTCCCTTCCTCCCACGGTGCAGTCGCAGCAGGGGCTGCTGAGTGCGCCCGCGACCTCCACCACCCCCGGCACCCCGGCGACTTCCGCTGGCGTCACCACGGTAAATACGAGTGCGCAGGTGACCAGCTCCACCAGTGCGACCAAGCAGTTCATCGTCTACGGGGCCGACCTCCAGACCCGGAGCACCTTCTGCCTGCTGTGCGAGGACACCGCCATCGATCTGGGCCGACTGCTCAAAGATGACGGTCGGTTTGCCCTCCCCATCGTGGTGGTGCTCAAGACCCCGCCGAACATCAATCTGAGCGAGCCGGTCATCACCACCAGCTTCAGCCAGCTCGCGTACGGAGGCTTCCACCTGCAGATCAACGTGGAGCTGCGCAAGGAGTTCAATACGGAGGACTTCTCCAAGGAACTCGTCCGCATGCTTCTGGCAGAGCGCATCCTGCGCAATCACAAGGAAGTGCAGACCACCCGCAGCCAGCTCCTTTCCGGATGGCTGCTCACGGGGGTCACTCAGGCGATGGAGTTCCGCAGCCGCAGCCGGCCGAGCGCCCTCTTTGCCGCCGTGTTCCGCAGCGGCCAGGTGTACAGCATCGACCGCATCATCGAGGCGAACCCAAAGGAGCTCGACGCCCTGGCCCGCGGGATCTATGAAACTTCCTCCTGCGCCCTGGTGCTGGCCCTGCTGGACCAGGTCGATGGCAGCGCCCGCTTTTCCCGCTTCCTCAGCGGCCTGGCCAACGGCAAGAAGGGAGACCGCGAACTGCTGAAGGAGCACTTCCCCACGCTGGGAGTCTCCAAGAACAGCCTCGAAAAATGGTGGACCCTGCAGATGGCCTCCCTGGCCACGCCTTCTACGTTCGAGGCGATGAACTACCTGCAGACGGAGGAGGCTCTGGAGCCCGCCCTCACCTTCCGCGTGCCGGAACAGCACTCCAACTCCGGCACCAAGTCTGCCGCAGGAGCGCCTACAGAAGCCCTGCCCTCGACCACGGAAACCCAGCCCGAGAAGAAATCCCGCAGCTGGTTCCGCTTCGGCCGGAAGGACAAGGAGGAGGAATCCGGGACAGAGCCAGGCAAAGAAGAGGCTGCCACGCCCACCCAACCTGCGCCCGCCCCTGCGCCTGCGTCCACGCCTGCTGCATCACCGGCGGCAACCCCCGCCCCCGCCAACACGCCAGCCACCCCTCCGCAGGCGGAAGCCCCGAAGAAGCGCGGTTTCTTCAACTTCAGCGGGGGCCGGAAGATCGCTGCCCCGATCAGGCCCAAGCCTGAGAATGTGGATGGTGAACCCGCGGCTTCGACCAAGCCTCCCACTGCCGCCGCACCTGCGGCCAAGCCGCCGGGCAATGCGACAGCCCCTACAACCACGCCAGCGGCCGCGGCAGCCCCTGCAGAGGAAACCAAGAAACCCCGCGGTTTCCGCGGGATCTTCGGCCGGAAGAAAGAGGAGCCAGCCCCCGCGGCGGCTCCTGCTCCCGCACCAACTCCTGCTCCTGCCGAGGCCAACAAACCGTCGACCACCGCCCGGAGGGCCCAGACGAAAAAGCCACCCGCTGAAACGGTAGAAAAACCGGCCGCGAAACCCGAAGCTGCCGCCAAGAGCGACGAAAAGAAAGACGACGCCGACAAACCCAAAGATGCCCCCAAGGAAGAAGTCGCTCCCGCCATCGTGCCGGTGGATCCTGAGTTCGTGGGCCCACCTGCCCCGGTGAAGGAGGAGCCCGGCAAACCTGCGGGAGAAATGCCAGCACCCCTCCCGGGGCTCGCCATGCCGACGAATGCGGGCGAGCGGCGCCCGGACGAGCCTCTGCCTCCCGGCCTCTCACCCGTACCCCCCGCTCCCGGCGATCCCCAGATGGCCGCGCCTGGGATGGGGTTCCCGCTCCCCCTCCTGACGGATGATCCCACTCCGCCCCCACCAGATGTGAGCATGGATACGGGGTCCCCGCTGCCCCTGCCCGGCACCCGCCCATCTGACCCCAACCTGCTGCCTCTGGAAGACTTCGCCAAGCTGGGCAAACGCAAGGATCGCAACGAGATCTTCAAGCGCACGCTCAACCAGATCAACAGCGTGAAGCTGCGCGCCCATCCGCTCTACCGCCCCCTCATTGGCGAGTACACCGACGTCATCCAGAGCCTCATCCTGGGTCGCGAGACCGGCGTGGCGGAACAGCTTGCCGCCATTCGCAAGCGGCACCTGGAGGTGCGTGAGCTGGCACGGGCGGTGGAGACCTATGTGGACTGGTACAAGGCCGACCAGACCCAGACCTACAGCGGGGCCTTTGATGACTACATGAAGCTCCGGGATGATCTGGACAAACAGACCATCCCCCGGACTGACGCCGTCTCCCGGTACCTCGACGCGATCCAGCAGGAGTTCGAGGAATAGATTCCCGGCGCAGGTTGTTTCCCGCACCCCGTCAGGAGGCAGCGCCGGAACCTCCTCCCCGCCCCCCATGTTCGAAGCCCTCACCCAACATCTGAAGCTGCCCGACCTGTGGCAGCACGCCGCGGTCAATCACCTGCGGGCGGGCAGCGATGTCATCGTGAGCGCCCCGACAGGCGCCGGGAAGACCTACGTCTTCGAGCTCTTTGTCAAGGCTTCCCCGCCCAAGGGCCAGGTGGTGTACACCGTGCCCACCCGGGCCCTGGCCAACGACAAGTTCGCGGAATGGACAGAAGCCGGCTGGAAGGTGGGGCTGGCCACGGGAGATCGCGCCGTGAACGTGCACGCTCCCGTGCTGGTGGCCACGCTGGAGACCCAGATCGAGCGCATCCTCACCGGTCAGGGGCCCGAGCTGCTGGTGATCGATGAGTTCCAGATGATCGGCGACCCGGCACGAGGCAGCCACTACGAGGGCGCCATCGTCCTGGCAGGCCCCAAGACCAAGCTGCTGCTCCTGAGCGGCAGCGTGGAGAACTCCGAAGATGTGGCAGCGTGGATGCGGCGAATTGGCCGCACGGTGGAGGTGGTCTCCGCCCGGGAGCGGCCTGTTCCCCTGGAAGAGACGCCGGTGGAAGTGCTGCCGCAGAAAGTGCGCGGCCTGGAGGGCTACTGGCCCAAGTTTGCCGCCAGCGCCCTCATGGCTGATCTGGGCCCGCTGCTCATCTTTGCCCCCCGGAGAAAGGACGCGGAAAAGATCGCCAAACAGCTCGCCGATCAGTTGCCACAGGGGGAGCCGCTCTCGCTGACCCAGGAACAGAAGTCTCTGGCGGGCAAGGAAGTCACCGCCCTGCTGGAGAAGCGCATCGCCTACCATCACAGCGGCCTCAGCTATCCGGTGCGGGCCGGCCTGGTGGAGCCACTGGCCAAGGGTGGGCAGCTCCGCGTCATCGTCTCCACCATGGGGCTGGCCGCTGGCATCAACTTCTCCGTCCGGAGCGTGCACGTCTCCTCCACCATGTACCATGACGGCACCATGGAGCAGCAACTGGCCGCGGACGAGCTGCTGCAGATGTACGGCCGCGCTGGCAGGCGTGGCCTGGATGAGCGCGGCTACGTGCTGACATCCCGCACCAGTCCCACGCTGGCAGATGCGCGTTCCGCCAGACTGCGCCGGAGCACCAAGCTGTCCTGGCCGTTGTTCCTGCGCATCATGCGTAGGGCGGCCCTGGACGGGCGCAATCCCTTCCAGGCCGCCACGGAGTTTGCCCAGCGCTTGTTTGCCAATGTTCCACCGGAGCTCGGTCTTGAGGAAACAACGGATCCTGCCGCCGTGGCTCCCGCGGGTCGGCCCGGAGCACTCTTTGGCCTCACCGGCACCCGGCATGAAATGCGCAACAGCGAAGGCCAGTGGGAGGAGCTCAAGGTGAAGAAGGAAGCCCAGGTCTCGCTGGCGGAAGCCTGGCGCGCCACGGAAGGCTATCATGGCCCGGCCTTGGGGGATGCTGGGTATGTTCGCGATTTACCCGGAGCCCCCGGCAGGATCTTCAAGCTGGTCCGCAGGGAGGGCTCGCAGCTCTACGGCAGGGAAACTGCGCTCGGCAAACCGCCGGAGGAAGGGCCACCCGGCATTGCGCCCACCCAGAGTTTAAGGAAACTGCTCAAGATCCCCCCACACCTGCAGGTGCTGAATGAGGAGCAGATCCGGGAGAAGGCCCTGCCCCGCCTGGGGGCTCACTTTCCAGGAACCAACCTCCTGGGCACGCAGGTGAAGGACAACCTGCTCTGGGCCCAGTTTGACTACTCCACCCAGCTCGTGACCGCCCTCCAGGACAGCCTGGGGCGCTGGGTGGTGACGCCTGAGGAGCGCACCGTGCAGCGGACGACGGAAACGGGCTTCCAGATGAACTCCACCGTGCCGGACCAGACGGCCAAGCCAGGCACCCCGGTGCATGCCTGGCGCACCCTCGGCCTGGTGGACAGTGACGGCTCCCCCACCCGCCGTGGGGTCATCTTCAGTTATTTCCAACATGGAGAAGGCCTCGCCATCGCCGCAGCGCTGGAAGACGACTCTTATCCCGCAGATGAGCTGGCCATCCACATGGCCAATCTGCGCTCCGACTGCCGCTTGGAGATGACCGAGCCCGGGGGCAGCGAGCGACTGGCCGCCGCCTGCCGGGGCATCTATGGCTATGTGAACCATGCTGGTTATCTGGAGGCCGGTCTCCCCATCGGCTATGGCGAAGGCACGGCCGAGCTGCTTGGGCTGCTGGAAGGCCACGGGGTCACCCGCCCCTCACCGCACCAAGACGTCGTGGCAGAGGGTGACCTGACCCGGGCCCACGTGGAATGGCTCAGCCTCCTACGCCATGTCGTGCATGCGCCGGCCCACGATTGGGACCGCTGGCAACAGTTGAAAGCCGCCTGCGTTGTATTGCTGGAGAAACAAGCCAGCTCCGGAGCGCTGACCATGAACTTTCACGTGCCTCCGCTTACCCCGAAGCAAAAGCACGATCGCCCCAAGCACTTCTTCATGCGCTATTGAGGAGAGAGGGTCAAGGGGTAAGGGAAGAGGGATAAGGGGGTATCCGGCAGTCGTGACGGCGCTTGTGAGAACGTGGTGTGTCCGAAGACCCTGCCGCGTCCGTTTCATCTTTCCGATGTGCGGCTGCTTACTTCTTCTGCCCCTTCGCCATGCTCGTTTAGTCGACGCAGTTCTCAGACTTGTCTCCCAGTTTTGTCGCCACACTCCCGCCATGATTCGAATTCTGTCCGAACACTCGTTGGCAAAGCTCAAGCAACCTCTTGCCATCGCCCAAATATTTTAGCGACGGGAAATCGAGTTGCAGGCGATCCTTGGTGAGTCCGACGCTGCTCCCGCAAGCGCCATGCGTCGGCCGGCCAGGAGAAAAGGAATAAATTTTGACAGTAGTCGCTACGTCCCATCGGGAAGCGAAGCATAGTGAATGCAAATCTCTTCCAGGCACCCCGCGTAGGTCGTTGAATGCGTGGTCAAATGCAGGTCCGGGCATGAGGGCGGATCAAAACGACGATCGATGCCTGGAAGATCTGTGAGGGATTTGCTGAGAGCCTTCGAGTAGAGGCCTTTCGTGTCTCTTTTCACACAGACCTCAACGGCGCACTCCAGGTAAACCTCATAGAAAGGGACTGGGCTCGTTATTTCTCGTGCGATCCGACGCATGGAGGTCTCAGGGGACATTAAGGCTGCCAGAACGATGTTTCCTTGTCGTGCGAGGAGCTTGGCTATTTCTGCCGCACGCCGTATGTTTTCGAGTCTCTCTTCAGAGCTAAAGCCCAGATCTTTGCACACACCGCTTCTCAGTTGGTCGCCATCAAGGATTACAGCGGTGACTCCTCGCGCCTTTAACCAGGCGGCAAAACCTGTAGCGAGGGTGGTCTTTCCAGCCCCCGAGAGTCCATAAAACCAATACACTCTGCCCATAAATGATGCTACTCAGTGATGCGCATAAAGCCGCCATTTCCAATGGTCAAATTAAAATTCCGCGCAAGCATCATGCTGGTCACCAGAGCGGCTTCATCTATCATCAGAACACTCCAACACCCAGTCCCGTAATCTAGAGCTGTCTTCGTTAGCCGCTCATCAAGGCATCTGTCCCTCTGAGCCTGGCTTCTAGAAACGAGTGCGAAACACCACCTGCTTGGCCATGTCGCAAGCTATGTATGCCGATACCCAGCGACATTCAAGCCTGGGCTCTTGGCAGTGCCCCAGAACGTTGCAGCCCCATTTTCATCTCCCGAGAAGAACCTCGCTTTCTCACTACGCCGGTCGCGCGGCGGGTCAGCATGAGCCATGATCCAGGTGGCGTGGTCGCGACGGTGACAAGTGCAGACAATACCTCGCGGTCATCGGGTAACATTCTCAACCAGGCGGCATACGGCACAACGATTCGCTGCCTCACCTGCTCAAAGCTACCATGTAGCCGTGGATGATGGTACGCCCACGGTGAAAGCATCGAATCACCCAGCAACGGCTTGCAGGGTTCATTTACCCGATGACAGCGCCGTCAACTACGAGTGCGGGACGAGGAAAGCAGCAACGAATTCCAGTACCGGGGCAAATCCATATGCTCCTGCCTGTTTCGCTCAGGAATTGCTTGTGCCCACCTCTCGGTCACCTAGTATGACTGCGCAAATTTCTGGGACTTTATCCATAAGGATACGCGCCTCGACAATAGAGTCGATTCAGAAATAACTATTTCTCTCTTAGCGATTCCAAATGGCTTCACCACCTCTTCCGGCTATTTCACTTCTCCATGCCACTCGAGACCGTCCAGAGTTGGCACTTCAATGTCGAAACACCTGGTTGTCCGCGGCAAGCAACCCTGATCAGGTAGAGCATCTGTTTGCCATTGATGCTGACGATGAGGCATCCTGCGTGGCGTTGAGCGCCTTTCCCCATCGTGTCGTCCAAATACCGAATGGGGGCTGCGTTGCCGCTTGGAATCTGGCAGCCGCCAATGCCCGAGGGAGGGTGCTGGTTCAGCTCTCCGATGACTGGGAGCCTATTCCTGGCTGGGATGACGTTTTTACCGCGAGATTGGGTGATCTTGAGGCACCGCGGGTGCTGAGAATCTCCGACGGACACCGCCATGATGACCTGCTGTGCATGGCTATCTGTACCAGGGCTCGTTATGAACAGCAGGGATTCTTCCTAGCACCAAGCTACCGTGGTCTTTACTCGGATGATGAGTTTAGCTTTAGAGCGTATCGAGATTCCGTCGTGATAGATGCACAGGATGTCGTCTTGCGTCACGCCCATCCTAATCATGATGAGACGATCCCCATGGACAGCGCCTACCAAAGGCAGAATTCCCTGCCGAGGGAAATCCATGGCAGGCAGCAGTTTCTTAATCGAAACCCAAGCGCCCTCTACAGCTGGCTTCATGCTCAGGGACATGTCCGGCAGTACGTGCCCGATGCTGCTTCACCAGCAGCCGACGCTACGCTGCCTCGCATCTCCGTCATCATGCGCACGCGGAACCGCCCACAACTCATGCGGCGGGCGCTGGAGTCCATCGTCCAGCAGAGCTACCCCCACGTGGAACTTATAGTTGTGGCCCACGAAGAGGCGCTGACTTATGCTCCGGAACTCTTGGAAGCTGCCAAGTGCGCCCATGGTCTTCAAGCCCGAATCGTCAGGGCTCGCCCCGAAAGCAGCCTGGGCGCTCTATTGAATCAGGGCATTGCGGTGGCCACCGGCTACTGGATCATTGCCTTGGATGACGACGACACCTGGCATCATACCTGCCTGGAACGGCTCGCCGCAACTTTACTAAGCAATGTCGCCATCGCACCTCGTGCTGCTGCCTGCCAGTATGCGATGGTTCATGAATCCATCAATAAAAGCGGTGAACTGGTGGAAAGTCACCGCACCCATAGCGGCGGGGAGATGAAGCCGCTCCTCCTCACCCGGCAGACAGGCAGGAACCAAATCGTCATTCACGGATTCCTTTACGAACAGTCCCTCTGGTCAGAGTTGGGCGGGTACCGGGAGGACCTGCCTGTGGCGGAGGATTGGGAATTTAACCTTCGCTGCCTTCGAGTGACGGAGATTTTGATGCATCCCGAACCATTGGCCCACTACCACATCCGGGTAAACTCATTTGACCAGTCGTACACGGCTGGACGAATGCTGCACAACCAGATGCAGGCCCATTTTACCAATAGCGAGGTAAGACGAATGGCCGACACTCCTGAAGGCAGATCCCAAATCTATCTTGCAGGGCAGATTTCCCTGGCCATCGCTGAATTGGGGGATGAAGTCGGCAGGCTCAGGCTGGACCTGGAGGCTTTCCGGAAGCGGGAATCCTCCCTTCAAAAGCGGCTGACCGCAACCGACAGGGAATTGAAAGCGACTCAAAAGCGGCTTGCGGAAGAAAAGGAAAGTAACCGCGCCATACGGAAGCGCTGGATCTTCAAGCTGCTAAGGCGACTCCGGATCCTGGCCATCATCTCATTTTGGCATTTGTTGCCATTGAATGATTTTTTAGTTTGTCTATCGTCGGACAGTCTCGTTTCCTGAGCGCCTCTAACCCAAATAAATGTCCTCCAGTTCCCAGCGACCTTACATCATCTACCGCCCCTCGCCAGGATGGGGCTTCTGGTCAAACTTTTCCTGTGTGCTCCAGGGACTGGACCATGCAGACCGCCATGGTCTGATTCCCGTCATCGACATGGAGCGACACCCTACGCGCTACAACGAGGATGAACCTGTGGACGGCGTGACGAACGCCTGGGAGTATTATTTCCATCAACCCAGCTCCCTGACGCTGGCTGAGGCGCTGGATCGCCAGCCACTGGATAACGCGGGCGATGTCACTGGCCCCTTCAGCGGCAACTACCATGTTGTGGTGCCTCCGCCGGAAGTTCTCGTCAGGGGCCGGGAGCTTGTCCGCAAATATGTTCGACTCAAGCCTGACATCCTTGCCAAGCTGGATGCGTTCACTTCAGGGAATACCAGCAAGGACATGCTGGGCGTCCATGTGCGTGGCACGGACATGCGGAAGAAACGTCCTCCATATCACCCGATCCCCAGCACTCCTGAGACCTACCTGGAGCAGGCCAGGTTGCTCGATCAGGACTTTGGATATTCGCGAGTCTTTCTGGCCTGTGACGAGCAGGAAACGCTGACTTTGTTTCACGAGCACTTTGGTGATCGTCTCCTGACCCTGCCTGCACACCGCTCCACCATGGATCAACTGGACGATCCAGTTGATTGGGACTACAAGTGGCTTTTCGACGGGAAGCGCCACCAACATCGATACCTGCTTGGGCTTGAGGTATTGCTGGACGCATTGCTGCTCTCACGTTGTGGGCATCTGGCCTGCGGCGCGTCCAATGTGTCTCAAGCGGCCATGTATTTCGCTGCGGAGAGCCAAATTGTGCACCCTATCACTCCGCTATGGATGTGCCCCAGTGTGGACGAGGCATCCGTGGGCAAGGCATACATGGCGGATGCTCCGTCTCTTTCACGCACGCCATCGGCTGCCGTGCTGCGGGGCCAGATCAAGGAACTGCACCAATTGCTGGAATACGCGGAAAATGGCAGAGCAGCGGCCCAACAGAACAACCCGGAGGTGAGGCACCACATTGAAGCCGTTGCGAGCATCAACAGGGAAAGCATTCAACTTCGGGAGAAAATCGCAAAGCTCCAGCGGGAAAAATCTCAATTGCTCGCCAAGCTGGAAAAACTCCAGGGTAGGCTCCAGGTGCAGGCCGAGACCATTAAAATGCTGAAGAGCCGCATTTCCATCTTGATCAATCGTTGGACACGTCTTGGCTGGGGTCTGATGCCCTGGAGCAAGCCCTCCTGGAGGAAACAACCTTTCAAATAACTTCCCACCTTCTCCCCACCCGATACGAAATGTGCCCTGCACAAGAATCCAGGAGCTATAGATGCCGGTGAGAAATGGGCATCGCTCCCTTATCCCTAAAACCATTTACTTTTCCGTCCGTTGAAACAGAGTGTAAAAATATTTTACGCATTTGCCAGGTCTGGCGGGACTCTTGCCAACCAGCTTTTGGCATGCTGTCCGGAGGTGCTGATTGCATGCGAAGTCGGCGTGAATGAATCGGCACTGCCATTCGGTCTTCAGCTTCAACGTTGGCATCAATTGCTTTCACCAGATGAAGTTGCTGCCTTTGATGCTCTGCCCTATCTGGAGCAAGTGAAGGTGGCAGCCGCATTGGTGGAAAAGCAGGGCAAATTGCTCTGTTTGCGAGATTGGCCGGTGGTGAACTTTTTGCCGGGGCTCAGACCCGGCCAGCAACCGAGTGGCATTCTTGAGAGTTGGGAGTACCTGCATTCCGCCGGTTGGGGAGTCAGGGGGATCGCAGTCATTCGTCGCTCCTACGAAGTTTACCTTTCTATGCGCAAATACCTCGTACAGTGCTCCGCGTTGAGTGAAGAAGATTTCTGTGCCTGCTATGAGGCTTATCTTAAGGAAATAAACCGGACAGGGATGCCCAAGTTTTTCCTCGAAAGCATCAGGAAAGAGCCGTTGCAAAGCACGCAGTCCATGGCAAGGACACTGGGGTTGATCGAACCAACGAGCATTGATGAATTCCACCAGTATCAATCTTGTACGGGAAACAATACTCTTGGTACCAAACCCGAATCCGCTTCCTTAAACAGGGTTAAGGGAGTTGAAAAACCGGTACCAGCACCCCCAATGTTTCAGGAACTCGATCGCCTCGCCTCCTATGAATGAACATGAACACCGCTTGTGGCAGATGCTGCATGCGAGAGACAAGGGCCTGCTGGAACTCAAACAACGGCAGTCCGGGCTGAATCATGCACTGGCCGAACAACGTGACGACATCCAACGCGTGGTCTCGGAGCGCAAAAGCACCATCGAGGCTCTCCAGACGCAGAAGCAGGAGTTGCGGCTCAAAATTGCGCAGTTGCAACAGGAACGAAAAGCGCTGCAAGAGAGGAACCGTGCCTATAGCACCTTTCCTGAGCGCCAAGTTTTGAAATACGTGGATGGTCGCCTGGACGAAATGCGGAGATCCTCTCCAGTCTTCTGGATATTGAATGTCAAGGCCTGGATGCTACGCTCGCTCAAGAGAGATCTGCGCAAGGCGAAGGGAAGAACGCCGAAAAGGGAGAACGGCACTTTTTCTGAACCACATCGGAATGAGTTAAAGGAGTAAAGAGTCCTGTATGCGCAATCTTCCTGCCTCATTCGACCCTTGAACGTAGTGTCCTCCAGTTCCCCGCGCCCCTACATCATTTATCGCCCCCCGCCGGGGTGCGGTTTCTGGTCAAATTTTTCCTGCGTGCTTCACGGGCTGGACTATGCGGACCGTAGCGGTCTGGTTCCGGTGATAGACATGGAGCGCAATCCTACACTCTACAACGAAGATGAGCCCGTGGATGGCGTGATGAATGCCTGGGAATACTATTTTCATCAGCCTGGTTCTCTATCGCTGAGAGAGGCGTTGACTCAGGACCCATTGGACAACGGGGGGCTCATTGCCGGACGTTTCACAACCGAATCTCCTCCGGTGATACCGCCTCTTGACCTACTTGCCAGAGGACGTGGGCTTGTCGAAAAGTACATCCGGCTTAAACCGGACATTCGGGACAGAGTTGACGCCATCATCCCGTTAGGGGCCGGTGGGGACATGCTGGGAGTTCATGTCCGCGGTACGGATATGCGGAAGCACCGGCCCCCTTTGCATCCAGCGCCTAATACCGCTGAAACCTATCTAGAGCAGGCCATCCTGCTCGATCAAGAGTTCTCCTATCGGAAGATCTTTCTCGCGTGTGACGAGTTGGAGACAGTCGCTCTGTTTCGAAGCCAGTTCAGAGAACGCCTCCTCACGATTCCGGCTCATCGCACTGCGATGGCTCATATCGATATGCCACGCGAAGCAGGCTTCAAGTGGCTCTTCGAAAGGGACCGCGATCGTCACCGCTACCTCCTTGGGCTGGAGGTGTTGCTGGACGCCTTGTTGCTTTCGCGCTGCGGACATCTGGCCTGTGGAGCTTCGAATGTCTCCCGGGGAGCCATGTACTTCGCCCCGGAGAGCCAAGTCGTGCATTCGGTGCCGCCGTTGTGGCTGTGCCCCAAGGACGAGGGCCCATCGGTTGGCCGGAGTTATCTCGTGGGAGTTCCGCCTCTCGCTCGCCAGGCATCAGCCCAAACTCTCCAGGGGCAGATGAACGAGCTTTATGACCTGCTTGAGCACACCGAGAAGTGCAGAATCGACGCTTTCCTGAATTGGAGAGATGTAAGCTCGGCTCTCGCTGAGGCGAATGAGAAGATTCAAAGTTTCCAAAAAGTTCATCCCCACTTGCTGTCAAAAATCGAGACGCTTCGGAAACAGGTTAGGGACCAAAAAGCCATCATCGAAATGCTGAAGAGCCGTCTTTCCACCTTAATGAATCGTTGGACGCGCTTCGGCTGGAATCTCATGCCTTGGAAAAAGCCTTCCTGGAGAAAACAGCCTTTCAAGTAACACTCTGCCAGCGAAATTCAGAATTCATGTTTGAACACATCTCCGTGATCATGCCGACCCGCAACTGCCGGCCACTGATTGCCCACTCAGTTCCCGTACTTCAGGAGTGGCTACCCAAAGCTGGCGAAGTTATCGTGGTGGATAGCGACTCCACAGATGGCACGCGGGAGTTGATTGCATCGGCGTTTCCGTTTCCAAATGTGAAGATTTACAACCGCCCTCCCGGTCTCTATGCTGCATGGAACTTTGGCATTCAGACTGCGACGCGGCCGGTGACTTACATCTCGACCGCTGGCGATGCGATTTCAGAACGAGATCTCACCGCACTGGATTCAGTATTTAGGAGTCACCAGGTGGATGTGGTGGTTTCTCCTCCCCAGTTTCTTGACAACGATTTCCGGCCCAACAGTGGACGCCTATGGCCAATCCACCGACTGTTGGAGAAGAAGGCAGATCAGGATGTCATCCTTCTCTCGGGCCCGGACCTGGTGGCCTTTGCTCTGAAGGCTGCGCATCCGCCCTGTATCAACAACTGGCTGTGCAGCTCGGCCAGCAATCTCTACCGGACGGAGTATCTAAAAGGCCACCCTTTCCCGGAAGATGCAGGACATGGAGCAGATACTCTTTTTGGGATCAAAAACGCCCGAGACATGAAGGCTGCCTTTTACCTTCACCTCTGCGGCACTTTTGTGATGCATCCCACAGGCAGCCATGCTCATCACCTGAGCAGGGATGAGATCTTCGACATCTATTTTCTCCGTGGTTATCAGGAAGAGCTCCGTTGGCTGGTTGAGCAGACGGTGCCTGACTGTTCCGTCTACATCAAAGAGTTGTTCTGGAATATTGAGCCTGGCCTCGAGATCCACAAGAGGGCCGCATCAAGCGATGCTCTTGCTTTGGCAGAGGACCAAAACAGCATCTTAAGATTCAAGAACCACGATCTTCAAGGAAAAGTCTCCCAGCTCAAAGAGCGCAATGCCAGCCTGAAGGAACAACTTGCCAATGCAAAGCAGAAGGGCAAACAGGCCGACCTTGTCCTGAAGAAAGTTCCCAAATGGCTGCGTCGGTGGCTCTGTATTTAGATCCGGTAGCTCTTTGCGCCGCAGGGCGTGCACGAGACGGGGGCTGCCATAGGTCTGGCGGCTGGCAGCAAAGGCATCATGGAGTTCACGGGCAATAAGATCATCCTGCAACCGGCGCTGGCCCGAGGCTTTATGATGGTGAGCGTGCAAACCACTGCAGCTGACACCCAGCGCCTGGCAGATCTCATACAAGTGCATATCGGTGAGTTGCTGGTGCAAGA
>NZ_BATR01000141.1 GCF_000739655.1 Verrucomicrobium sp. BvORR106
CTCCTCACGTCGACAACTACGACCGGTGTTGTTCGCCACCCGGCAGAAGGAATCCTCAAACACCTTCCGTATCCGCAAGCACCCCCGATGGCTCGCGCCTCAACGCTTACCCACTAGTGTTTGACCTCCAACCTCCCAGCTCTCCTGTAGTTGTCGACGTGAGGAGGCACTAGCTTTCCCGTCTGCAACTTTCTGACCGCGCGGAATGCGACCGCATGCCCAAGGGCCCGATAGCCTCATTCGCTCCGCCGCGAGCCTCCCACCAGCACCGAGGAAAGAACTTCGGCCTAGTTTCCCCCAACCCTACGCCCAACGGCGTACTTCCCCGGGATTATTTCCGCCTTCCCACCCCTTCCGGCACAGAACATGCATCTTCCGGCCTCGTTCCACCTCCGGACCCAAAACTAAAACCTTGAACCCAGAAAACAAAAAAAGGCGGGGCCGAAGCCCCGCCACTCAAAGATTAAAAAAGACTCACCCGACCAGACTAGGCCTGCTCTTCAGCTTCAGGAGCCTTGCCTTCTGCCTTCTTCACGGCAGGGGCCTTGGTGCTCTTTTTAGCCGCGGGCTTCTTCGCTGCCTTCTTCTCGTCGGAACCTGCCTCCGCCTTGACGCGGGAGGATTTCCGGACAACGCCGGACTTGGCAAGGGCCTTCTTGCGTTCGAGGTAGGCCTTGCGGCGGCGGCGCTTGATGATTTTGCTGTGCTGTTGTCCCATGATGTTCAGATTGAAAAACGGCAGTCAGCTTTCCACCGCCCCACGCAGGAAGCAAGACGAAAGTTACGCGAATGGTACTTGCCCTCCTGTTCCCCCCTGCCACCGGAATAAAAATGGTTGCGCAAACCGCTGTTCTCATTCACACTCAGGGTGTCGACGGGCTCGCAAGCCCGCGCATGTGACCGAAGTTGCCTCCCGCGCAACGGTTCTCCCGCCCCAAAAGCCGCAGTAAATGCGACCTCAAAGGTGCTTTTCGGCAGGAGCCAACCCTTGAAACGCCCGACTTCGTTCATTGATGGTTCTCTCTTTTAGGCATCCACCTGCGCCGGAAAGCCCGGCCTCCCACTCCCAATCCCAGCTTTATTTTTCCGCATGGCAGGCCACAACAAATGGTCGAAGGTCAAACATATCAAAGCCGTAGTCGACGCGAAACGCGGCAAGGTTTTCAGCAAGTTCAGCAAGGAACTCACCCTCGCGGCCAAGCTGGGCGGTTCAAATCCTGAACTGAACGCCCGGCTGCGCACCGCCATCCTCAATGCTCGCGCCATGAACATGCCCGGCGACAACATCGAACGCGCCATCAAAAAGGGCGCGGGCGAGCTTGGCGGCGTCTCGCTCGAGGAGATCGTGTACGAAGGCTACGGCCAGGGAGGTGTCGCCATGCTCATTGAGGTGGTCACCGACAACCGCAACCGCGCCGTGGCAGACATCCGCCTGATCATGAGCAAGCTGGGCGGAACCTTCGCCGATGCTGGCAGCGTGAGTTACCTGTTCCAGCGCCGGGGTGAAATCCGTCTGGACAAAGGAGCCCTCACAGAGGATGCTGCGATGGAGCTGGCACTGGAGTCCGGCGGTGAGGACATGGTGGATGGTGAGGATGACTGGGTCATCTACACAGCTCAAGACCAGCTTTTTGCCGTGGGCGGAGCTCTCCAGGCTAAAGGCGTCTCCCCACGCTCGCAGCAGCTTGTTTACCAGCCTTCCACCACGGTCACCCTCACGGATGTGACCACCGCACGCGCTTTCCTGAAACTCTACGACCAACTGGACGACTACGACGACACCCAGCATGTCCACGCGAACTTCGAGATCGCGGACGATGTCGCAGCCCAGCTCTCTGAGTGAGCCAGAGTTAGATTATCTCTTCGACGATACTTACAATGCCTGAAGACTTCCTTATGCACCCGCCTCTGGCTGACACGCTCTTCCCGTTGGCTCCAGATTCGGCGCGCGGCACTGGTGCGACTAAAAAGCGCGCTACCAAGAAAGCGGCCAAGTCCGCCGCCCGCAGCAGCTCCGCTGGCTCCCTGTTCTCTGACGAGCCCCAGAGTGCACCCACGGTCCCAGGCACGGCAAAGAAAGCCGCTGCCAAAAAGGCATCGAAGAAGGCCGCCAAGAAAGTCGCAGCCGAGAAACCTGCCCCCGCTCCTGCTCCTGTAGCTGCACCCGCTCCCGAGCCGACACCGGTCAAGGCATCCGCCAGCACCGCGAAGAAAGCCGCCAAAGGACGCACCACCGCTGGTCCTAGGGCGCCCAAGGCCCGCAGCGAAGCTCCTACTGCCACCTCAGCACCGGCTCCCGCTCCCGCTCCCGCCGCACCTGCACCAGTATCGGCACCGGCCCCGGCTCCGGCGGCTCCCGCCCCAGTTGCAGTCGTCGCCGCTCCCCAAGCAGCCGTTTCGGCACCAGCTCCGGCCCGTGGCCCCGCACCTGCTCTGGCTCCGGCACCCACCGAGTCTGCCCCAGTTTCTGAGGCTCCCCGCTATCCCCAGCGGCCGCAGCAGCCTCCCCAGGACTATTCCCGGAACCAGCAGTACGGACGTCGCCACCAGAGCAAATACCCCCAGCCGAGACATCAACAGCATGGCTCCTCACAAGGCGGCGGACAGGGTGGCGAAGGTCAATATCGTGAGAACGTCGGAGAATCCCAATCTCAAGGCGAAGGCCGCGAAGGGCAGTCCTACGCCCCCGGCCCCCATCCCGGCCAGGGCCAAGGCCACGGTCACGGGCAGGAACAGCGTGAGCATCGCCAAGGCGGCAAGTGGAACAAGCGTGAGCGGTTCAAGGATCGCTTCCGCAACAAGCCCCGTCACGGCCAGGAAGGCCAGGGACATCCCGGCGAAGCCCCCCAGCCCAGCCAGCCGCTCCCGGAACGCCCGCTGGGCCCACCGGAACCTTCTGAAGGCATCCTGGAAATGACGCCCAAAGGGTACGGCTTCCTCCGACAGAAGAGCCGCCTCTATGCCCAGTTCGCCCAGGACCCGTGGGTTTCCCCCGAGTTCATCCGCAATCTGGGCCTGCGCGAAGGCATGTTCGTCAAGGGCATCCATCGCGATGGACACCGTGGACCACAGGTCACGGAAATTACTGAGGTTAACGGGCTCGAACCTGAGAAGGTGCGCAATCTGCCCCTCTTTGAGGAACTCAAGGCCGTCAACCCGAACAAGCGCATCCAGCTTGAGACCCGCCCCGACCGTCTCACGACACGGATCATGGACCTGATCACCCCTGTGGGTCGCGGTCAGCGTGGTCTCATCGTGGCCCCGCCGCGTGCTGGCAAGACCACCCTGCTCCAGCACATCGCTGAGGCCGTGGTGCAGAACCATCCGCAGATGCACCTCATGATTCTGCTGGTGGACGAGCGTCCAGAAGAAGTCACCGAGTTCCGCCGGGCTCTGCCAACCGCAGAAATTCACGCCAGCTCCAACGACAGCGACATGAAGAGCCACCTGCGCACGGCTCTCTTCGCCATCGAGCGCGCCAAGCGTCTTGTCGAGGCTGGCCAGCACGTCTTCATGCTGCTGGATTCCATCACCCGCATGGGCCGTGCTTTCAACAACGCCCAGAAACACGGTGCTACCATGAGCGGTGGTGTGGGCGTAGGTGCCCTGGAGGTGCCCCGCCGCCTCTTCGCCGCCGCCCGCAATACTCGCGATGCTGGCTCCCTCACCATCCTGGCCACCACGCTGATCGAGACGAACAGCCGCATGGATGAGCTCATCTTCCAGGAGTTCAAAGGCACGGGCAACCTCGAGTTGGTGCTCGATCGCAAGATCGCCGAGCAATACATCTACCCGGCCGTGAACATCTTCCGCTCCGGCACCCGCCGTGAAGAACTGCTCCTGCCAGCCTTCCAGATGGAAAAAGTGCACCTGCTGCGCCGCGGCCTGGCAGGCCACAAGCCCATGGAGGCCATCCAGCGCGTCATCTCCCTCATGGAGCGCTTCCCGAACAACGCCCAGATGCTCGTGGAACTGCCCGGACGAACCTCCTAGGGCCGACCGATAGAGATTACATTTTCCCGCAGAGAAGCCGCTGATCCCATTCAGCGGCTTCTTTTTTTGTGCCCGGGGCGGGACCACCGATGGCCCCGCAAGTCGCCCCACCCACAAAAGTTCGATGCATTAACGCCCTCTCCCACGATTCCCTGTAGACAACGCACGCTCCCCAAATCCCCAACCAACATTCAACGCCACCCGCCATCGAATGTCGGACCTTGCCCAAGGGCCTATCCCTTGACCCTTATCCCTTTCCCCTCTCCCCCAGCCCATGCCTGCTACCAAACGCCCTCTCGATGTGGATGTGGACGTCCTTCCGCCTGACGGGAAGGGCCGCGCGCCCGTCGGTCGCGACGGCGACAATGCCTCCGAGATCTCCCGCATCATCGCCCGCTGGATGGATGACTTCATCCGCATTCCTGGCACGAACTTCCGCGTGGGGCTGGACCCCATCATCGGCCTCGTCCCCGGCCTGGGCGACCTGCTGGCCTCCAGCGTCGGCCTCGTGCTCGTGACCGAGGGCATCCGCAGCGGCCTGCCCATCTCCGTGCTCATCCGCATGGGAGCCAACGTCTTGATCAACGACGCCATCGGCACCATTCCCGGCATTGGTGACCTGTTCTCGGTCTGGTTCAAATCCAACACCCGCAACCTCCGCCTGCTCAACCGGTGGAAGACCGGCGACCGCACCGTACGCCGCAGCAGCCGCTGGTTCCTCATTGGGTTTATTGGCGTGTGGTTCGTCCTGTTGATGTTCTGGATCTTCGTCTGGTTCCTCGTCGCCCGCGCCCTCTGGGCCGTCATATTCCAAAGCTAAGTCGGGCGGCGGCCCACCTGAGAGCATTCCCCTATCCCTTACCCCTCTCCCCTTCTCAAAGCGATTGCCTTCCGCCAAACTTTGCGGCACAACGAGGGGTGTCAGTTCGCACTTCCAACCTCCCCATTGAAGCCATCCGCAATCCGCTCGTCGGATGGTTCAACCGCACGTCCACGAGGGCCAATGCCGTGGTGAAGGCCCCTACGGGTTCCGGGAAGTCCACTCAAGTGCCGCAGATGCTGCTGGACCATGATCTGGCCGGGGAAAAACGCATCGTCGTGCTGCAGCCCCGCCGCATTGCCGCGCGCATGCTGGCCGCCCGTGTGGCTTCAGAGCGCGGCGTAAGATTGGGGGAGGAAGTCGGCTATCAGGTGCGGTTTGAAAATGTCAGCAGCGCCCGCACCCGCATTCTGTTTGTGACGGAAGGCGTGATGCTCCGCCATCTGCTGGACGATCCCACTCTCAGCAAGGTGGGCTGTCTGGTGATCGACGAATTCCACGAGCGTCATCTGGATGGCGATCTCTGCCTCGCCTGGGCTCGGGCCATCCAGGCCGTGCACCGGCCAGACCTGCGCATCATTGTGATGTCCGCCACCATCACGCCCGAGCCGCTGCGGGAGTTCATGGACCCATGTGAGATCTTCGATTCCGAAGGACGTACCTTCCCGGTCAGCATCTCCTACCAGGCTTCGCAACGCGACAAGCGCGGGTTCGAGGAAGCCATCTGGGACCAGGCCGCCCGTGCGGCGGAGGATCTGGTCACCACCCGTGGCGTGCAGGATGACATCCTCATTTTCATGCCGGGCGGTCACGAGATTCGCAAGACCATTTCCGCCCTCCAGGGGCGCAGCTTTGCCCGCGGCTACCGTATTCTCCCGCTGCATGGGGAACTGCCTCCCCAGCAGCAGGACGAGGTGCTCCAGCCCGGTCAGGGTCGCCGCATCATCGTGAGCACCAACGTGGCGGAGACCTCCCTCACCATCGAGGGCGTGCGTGCTGTCATCGACAGCGGGCTGGCCCGCATCTCCTCTTACGATGCCCGCCGTGGGATCAACACCCTCACGGTGCAGAAGATCAGCCGCGCCAGTGCCGAGCAGCGCTCCGGTCGCGCCGGTCGTCTGGGTCCCGGCATGGGCGTCCGCCTCTGGGCGGAGCGGGAACACCTGCACCGGGCGGAGAATGAACTGCCGGAAATCCGCCGGCTGGACCTGAGCGAGGCCTTTCTCACCCTCAAAGTCGTGACCAAGGCCGCGGGCATGACCTTCGACTGGTATGAATCTCCCACCGAGGAGTCCTCCAACCGCGCCACGGGATTGCTCGCCGCTCTCGGCGCCATTCAGGGTCCGGACGGTGCTTTGACCGAACTGGGGCGGAAGATGAGCGCCTTCCCGCTGCATCCCCGTTTCTCGCGCATGCTGATCACCGCTGCAGAGTTCAACTGCCTGGAGGACGCCGCCCTCTGCGCTGCCCTGGCACAGGGGCGTGACCTGCTCATGAAGCCCACGGAGCAGACCAAACGCAAGCAGGAGGAGTTCTTCCAGCGGGATGATCTGAGCGAATTCCAGGCGCTGATGCGGGCATTCGACAAGGCCGCCTCCACCAAGTTCTCGCCCGACGCCTGCGCGCCCTATGGCATTCACGCCCGTTCGGCCCATGACGCCATGCGCACCTACGAGCAGATCGGCGGACTCTGCCGACGCATGGGGCTGGCCAATCGAGCGCAGATGAACAATGAGGAAGTGCCCCCCGCCCGGGCGGAGGACCTCGCCCGCGTCATTCTCTCCGCCTTCTCAGACCACCTCGGTGTCGAGACCGCATCCGGTTCGCGGGTCTATGCCCTGGCCGCCGGCTACAAGGGCCACCTGGAAAAGGACGCCCACATCAAGCCCCCACCCCTGCTGGCTGCCGCCGAGATCGCGGAGATCCAGGGCAAGGCGTTGCAGGTGAAGCTGAACCTGGTGACGCGGATCGAGGAAACTTGGCTGCGGGAGCTCTTTCCTGGTGATATCACCTCCGGCTTCCATGTGGCGTATGATGCCATCAACAAACGCGTGATGAACCTGGAGCAGACGCGCTTCCGCGATCTGGTGCTGCACAGTCGCGAGCGCGGCGAGCCCAATCTAGGCCTGGCCGCCACCCTGCTGGCGGAGGAGATCGTGTCCAAGCGCCTGGACCTGCCCACCTGGACGGAGAAGACCGAGCAGTGGATCACCCGCCTCAACTGCCTGGCCGCCTGGATGCCGGAGATGGAACTGCCCACCATCAGCGAGGACGACCGCCGCCTGCTCATCGAGCAGATCTGCTATGGCGCCACCGCCTACCGCCAGATCAAGGACCGCACGCCCGATTCCGCCCTGCATGCCTGGCTCTCCGCCGCCCAGCGGGATATGCTAGATCGCTACGCGCCGGAGCGGGTGCAACTGGCCAGCGGACGCTCCGCGCGGGTGGAGTACCGCGACAATGCCCCGCCCCAGATGTCCGTGATCCTGCAGCACCTGTATGATACCAACGAAAATCCACGTATTGCTGGAGGCAAGGTCAGCGTGCTGGTGGAGATTCTTGCCCCCAGCCAGCGGCCGGTGCAGACGACAGGCGACCTCGGCAGCTTCTGGAAGACTAGCTACCAGGCGGTGAAAACCCAGTTGCGAGGCCGCTATCCGCGGCACGAGTGGCGATAGCACTTCCAGCCAGCACCCAGCTCTTTCCTTAACCCTTTTTCCCTCCCCAGACATCATGGTCGGCATTTTCCTCATCATCCTGCTCATCACCCTCGGCATCGCGCGCTTCGCCGCCAGCCGGTATGAAGACGCACTCAAGGCGGGCGCCATTCACACCGTGCCCGGAGGCCAAACGGCCTCCGAGGCCGCCCGGGAGTTCCTGGACGAGATGGGCGCCACGAACGTGACCATCATGGAGCACAATGCCCTGATCACGAACTACTACGACCCCAAGCGAAAGTGCCTCTTCCTTGACCGCGCCATCTCCGGTGGCACCGATGCCGGCTCCTGGGCTGTCGCCCTGCACGAGGCGGCCCATGCCACCCATGAGGGAGACGCCGCCAAGGCCTTCAACTGGCGGCAAGGCAACATCCGCCTCACCCGCTACGCCCCCACCCTGGTCGCCCTGGTGTGCATCATCCTCATGGTGCTCAAGCGCATGCCCGCCACCCGCGTCATGATGGTGTGCTCCGCCCTGTGCGCCCTCATCATGCTGGTGAACGTGCTCAGCATCCCCGTGGAGTTCAACGCCTCCCAGCGCGTCATGGCCTGGATCGAGCAGAAGCTCAAGCGCCACGCGTCCCTCATCGACGTCTTCGCCGTCATCCTCCCCCGCATCGCCTGGCGCGACACTGGTATTTTCCTGAAATCCCCCGCTTATTTCTTCTACGGCATGCTGCCCGTGGGCGGGAAACTGCGGCCCAATCAGAAGACACCGCCGAAGAAATGAGTCAGAGGTGATGGAATGGGAGTTTCGGGTTAACCACAGAGGCACAGAGAGCACAGAGGAATGAATTCTTGAGGAGTAGCGGCATGACCTCGGTTGAAATTCAAGCATCCGCCAATCAGCTGGGCTGGCCTGGCGAACATTTTTCGTTTCTCGCTGAATCCTGCAGACCGTCCGTTGATATCCACCCTACTTCCGCGAAACCCAGACCGGCAGAGTCACGATTCGGAGGTACTCCCTATGTAGCACCGGGCTTCACATGGCCTACGCATGCCAACGGGCGATATCGTTTTCTCGGGCAGGTAAACTTTGAACAGTTGCGCCCGGCGTCCAGACTTTTGCCCAGCTCCGGGCTGCTCTCTCTTTTCTACGCGGATGACGACAATGGGGAGATCTCCTGGCAGGACGCCGACTATGTCGTTGGCTACTACTGGCAGGATCTATCGCATCACTCTCTGGTTCCCGCACCGGGCATGATTCCGGTCAATCCTGAAACTGCATTTGAGCTTGTACCAAGCTTGAATGTTCCTCGTCACAGGGAATTGCGGAATGATTGGCCTTTTGAAGAGGCCGCAGACATGGCCTGGGACCTCTCGCTTGAGGTGAATGCTGAACACTATCTTCTGGGATACCCCTCTTATTGCACTCTCGCATACGACCCAACACCGGGCCCGGAGTGGATCCATCTACTGAATCTCTCATCAAGCTCAGAATTGAATTGGTGCTGGCACGATGGCGACCGGCTCATGATTTTCATTCAAGCCAACCGACTCAAGAGTCTGGACTTCAGCATCCTCAAGTGCGACGCAGGCTAACGTGAACCAGCCAACGCCGCCCGTCAAAATCCAAGAAACCGCGCCGTCGAGCGTCCTGATCAGTATGAAGATGCTCGCATCAACTGTTGTTGCCATCGCCTGTCTCCTGATTTCCGGTCAAGGGCCTGCGTTCGGCGGGCAGGCGCTTTTCGCGCCCATCAAGGACTTTTTGGATCGGGCGGGGCTTGTAGTTGTGGTGGATGTCAAGAAGGTCACAGAAGTCACCGTTCCCACTGGCGACGACCAAGCCTCCAAGATCTACGTCGCGGAGGCTGAGGTGTTACAGACACTGAAGTCAGACGTGTCTCCAACACCCAACAAACGAAAGATCGCCATCGTTGGATCAACGATTCCCATGAGCTCCGCTGTCTGGACACCGATTGAAAGCGGGCGTTACCTGGCATTTCTCAATTCAGAGCAGGGACACTATCGATACAGTGAAAAGTACGACTTGCGTCCAATCATTGACGGCAAGGTTGACTGGATCGACAAGAAGCCCAACGGCACCTTCGAGTTGCTGAAGCTTGATATTGAAGAAGCTATCAAGAAGATCCAGAACGAACAAAGCAGTTCGAGCACTCCCGCTCATGCGGGCGGCTGACCTCGTCTTCAAAGTACAGCCATCTTCCTCAGCGACATACAATCAACATAGGGCCAAGCTGGTCACGTTAGCCCCCCCTGCGCGAAAACTTTAGCGACAAAGACCGCACACGTTATGGCATGGCCCAAAAGAGGAACGAGGAAGCTCCTGATCGATCAAATCGAGTGGTTGTACCACTATGTCGCTCATTGCATTTTTTGCAGTGAAGACTGCATCACAGTCGGTCGGAATGGAAGGCCACACTACTTGTATCTGGTCACCTTCTCGCACCATTTCGATCACACACCTGGTCATGTCGTCGCTTCGATCCGCTGGGCCATAGCATCCGGCTGGTCTGCTGAGAATGGCCCTGATCGCGGCTTGACCGCCATCAATGACGGGTTCGCCTGGCTGCCCCCTGGTCACCGTCATTTCACTGACAAGCCTGCCGATAACTCTCTGATCTAGCATGACTGCCATTTGGATGGGACTGTCGTGCAGTTTCAACGAAGGCGCTGACCATATACGGCTTAAGTGAGAAGATCCCCTTGCACCACTCAATGCCGTGCCCGACGTTTCGTGACGACTCTCCATTAAGCCCCACCCCATGTCTCTCCCCAGCTCCAGGGCGTTTGAATTGAAGACACCAGATGGGTCCTTCGAGTACACCGTTTCGATCGGTGACGATAATGCCGATGGCTGGCTGGTGAAAAGCATCGTTGTCCAGCGATGGGATCATCCGGGATCACTTCTGATCGTGGCAGACATTCCTCAACTGCCACATTGGAAAAACAGCCCCAAGCCGCCAAAATCCAAAGATCACCGGGTCATGAAACCGGCATTCATCGGACGCGTCATCCACAAGGCGATTGAGTTCGGTTGGGACACGGCTGCGAAGGCCGGACAATTCCACATGTCGCTGCGCGAACATCCCGTGTCCTGATCACAGTTCTACTGCGTTTCGATTTACTCAGAGGACCAAGTTGCAGGCGGGCATCTCATATCGATCCATGAACCTCCCGCTCCAGCCCAGCAAAGAAGAAATGAAGGCTCTGATTCAGGCAGAATTCGCAGCGGCGACTTACATCCCACTCCAGGAGGCTCTTGCTCCTTATTTGATAGAGCCTTTCTCACGCATGTTGGTGTGGCCCTACGCAAAGCTGCCGACCACATTCCCCTACTGGATCATCGCGAACTTCGCCCCCCATCGCCCTGGATTAACGCTCGCCTACTCTACTCACGGTCACGGCACGCGGGGCGATTCCTGGGGCATTGTACGCGACAGTGACGACTCATGCGGCGGTGACGACTCATGCGGCGGTGACGACTCATGCGGCGGTGACGACTCGTGGTTCATCTGCCTCGAGGACGCATTTATAAACTCAGGCATGTGCACTCAACCGTTGCCACCAAACTATGAGATACGCTGACAGGATGTCGCCACCTAGACAACTTGTGGCAGCGCTACT
>NZ_BATR01000140.1 GCF_000739655.1 Verrucomicrobium sp. BvORR106
GGCGGTGGTGCCAGCGATCACCCAGCCCCACGGCGGCCAGCAGTTCCTTGGCCCGCGCCTCAGCCTTTCGCGCAGGCGTGCCCTGGATGAGCAGCGGGACGCTCACATTCTCCGCACAGTTGATGGTGGGGATGAGGTTGAAAGACTGGAAGATGAATCCGATGTTTTGGGCGCGGAACTTCGTGACGTGCGCGGCCTTCATCTTGTCCAGGCGCGTGCCGAAGACTTCCACCCCGCCCTGATCAGCATGCAGTGTTCCGGCCATGATGCTCAGCAGCGTGGTCTTGCCACAGCCCGAGGGGCCCACCAGCATCATGATCTCCCCGGAGCGGGCGTCCAGATCGATGCCCTTCAGCACCGTGAGACGGGAGTTGCCATCGCCAAAGCTCTTCACAATGCCGGAGAGCCGCACGGCGTGGTCCGGAAGGTGAACGGAATCGGAAAGGGGTGTCATGGAGGAGGCCGCCGCTAGTGTCATCATCTGAAACCCATCAGCCACGGAAGACCATGGCGGGCTCGAACCGGCTCACCCGCCAGATGCCCAGCAACGCTGCCAGACTGCAGATGAAGAGGATCACGGCGAGCGCGAACACGGGAATGTGCCAGGATATGTAGAACGGAGGCTGCTCATTCTTGAGCGCCCCCATGGCAAACAGGGTGGTGCCCGCCAGCCCCAAGCCAAACCCGACGATGCCGACCGTAAAGGCCTGGACGATGAGCATGAGACAGAGCTTGCCGTTGGAGGCACCCATGGCCTTCAAGGCGCCCAGGTGCTTGATGTTCTCCAGCACGAAGGCGTAGAACGTCTGGCAGGAAATGGCCACTCCCACGATGAAGCCCACGATCACCGTGGTGCCAAAGGAGATGGGGATGCCGGTGTTCTTCACATACCACCAGATGGTGGAGGTGCCGAAGTCATGCGGTGAGGAGTTAAACGACTTGTTCACGAAGGCCTTCAGCCCCGTGGTGCGGCGGATGTCTTCCACCACCTGTTCTTCCGTGAACCCGGGTCGCGGAGCGGCGATCACGGCGGAGAGCATCTTGCGGGAGGCAGGGGTGTATTGCAGAGCCCGCTCGTAGGTGGTCCACACGTACGGGCCGCCTGTGAAGCTGTTCATGGCCTCGCAGATGCCCACCACCCGGGCCTCCATGTCATTGATCTCAAACACGTCCCCCACCTTGATGGTCTGGCCTCGAACCTTCGCGAGCCGCTTCACGGCCAGGTCATCGATGATGACCGTGTTGGGCAGACGCAGGTCCTCCAGCCGACCCTCGATCATCTTGACCGGAGCCCCGGCCAGCGTGGTGGGATCAATGCCGATCAACTGGATGATCTTGAAGCTGCCCGACTGCAACCGCACCCTCTGGATGCCGGAGTAGAGCGGCATCGCCCACTCGACGGAGTCCACGGAGCGAACTCGGGCCACGTCGGTGTCCCGCAGGGGGTTGGTTTCATTCACCTGCTCCACCTTCTCATCCACCACCCAGATCGGGGCCGGCACGTTGGTGAGTGTGGCGGTGGTCCACATCATGAGCCCGCAGAAGACGGAGCTCTGCTGGGCGATGAGGAAGGTCGCAAAGAACAACCCCAGGATCAGCATCAGATACTTGGCCGTATCGCCAAACAGCATTTTCAAGGCGAGTCCCAGCATGGCAGTAGGCGGCGGGTGTGGAGGGGTTGGGGAAAGGGATCGCAGACCAGCCGGTCTAGCCCGCCAGCGTCAGCAGTGCCCGGCGGATGGTCTTGACCTCATCCTCTGAAAACGGAGACAGCAGCTGCTTTTCCATCGCCTCACCTACCACCTGGAGTTCAGCCAGAGCCTTCTTTCCCGCGGGTGTGATCTCCACGAGATAGATGCGCCGGTCTTCCGGATGATCGCGACGTTTCGCCAGCTTTTTCTCCTCCAGCACATCCACCAGCTTCACCATGGAAGTCCGGTCGATGCGCAATTTCCTGCCCAACTGTTGTTGGGACATGGAGCCGCACTCATCCAAAAGATGGAGCACTCCCCCGCAAGGAACGTCGAACCCCAGTCGTTTGCACTCGTCATTAAAAAGCGTCCACAGTCGTTGATGCGCTTTCGCAATGAGGAATCCCATGTAGCGAGTCAGCGACTCCGGAAGAGGCTCGCGCTCGGCGTCCTCTGGAAATCTCGGCATGGAAAATGGAAAGTCGGCACCCATGATTGTCAGTATTGCTGATGATTTCCTAACTGTCAATCGGGAGACTGAGCGATCCGCAAACCCCATCCGCTGTCTGACCACGCTGCTGCCTTATCCAGCATCCGCAGGCTCAGCCAGCACCGCCGAACCGCGCCAGCAGCCAACACCTTGACCACTGACGCACTGCCTACTGCCCACTGATTTCGCCTACTCTTCCAACAGCAGCGGCGGCTGGAACCAGATTTCCACCTCACAGGCCGTACGCGCCGGATTGTCCAGCAGCAGCACGGTGTCCCAGATCAAGGGTGCAACCGGCACCGCCTTGGCAGGGGCATCTTTTGCCCCCGCGGCATTTCCACCCCAGTGGGCAGTCCGTTCATCCAGCTTGAATTCCACGAACCTCCAGCCTGTCCAGTTCACATTGGGGCCATCCGGCTGCCAGGTGCGTCCAGCGGCATCCTGAAGGCGGAGACGCAGGGCGGTCTTGCTGTTGTCACCATGGATCCACATGCCAAACCCGATGACACGATCAATCGACCCCGCCTCTGCCACCCCCGCCACGCGATGACGCGCCCCCTCGGCCCCTATGACCTGGGCGAATTTCCAGCCCGCATCGAACGCGCACTGGAGCCGCCAAGCATCAGCGCTGCCCACTGGCGGAGCGACGGGGGCCGTTCCACGGCTGAGTTCCGCCTTGCCCGACACTTTGTCGTCGCCCGTCACAAAGGTGCGCAGCCCCTTCTCAAGCTCCGCAGGCTGGGCCACAAAATGACGTGCCGGGACAGTGAGCACGGTCTGACCATTCACCTCCAGCTCGGCCCCAAGGCGGTAGCTGGGTGAGACAGATGCCTTCAGCGGAAACAAGACGGTGGTCGCCACCCGGTCAGGGGCCAACTTCAGCGATTGCGTGATCTCCTGCACCTCCAGACCCTCCGTGCCGATGAGTTTCACCTTCCCCGCCACAGGGTGCTCACCGTAGGTGGTGACTTGCACCGCTGCCCTGTCCCCGGCACAGGGCAGCACGGTCAGCTTCATGGGCACCGCCTCCATCGCCTGGCGGAGCAGCGGATCTATTTCCTGAAACTTCACATAAACCGGAGCATCGGTGAGTTCCAGCTGGAGCTCGCCTCCACTCAGGGGCGGCAATACCTGCCCCAGATGCCCCACCCTGCTGATGGCTCCTGGCGATACCGACACCTTCACGCTGGCTGGCACACCTCCCGCCGTCCAGGCCACGAGGCACTGCGCCCCGGCCCGCTCAAACAAGTAGCCGTGATGATCCAGGCTCCCCAAGTTGATCCGCTTCACAAAGTGGAAGCCTTCCAACTCACGATTGAATGTCTGGGCGGCGAGATACGCTGGCTTGGCGTTGTAGGCCGCCGCCCGCCCCGGGAAATGCTGGCGCTCCACCGTGCCAAAGCGATGCTCAGCCTCCTTAGGATCCGGGCCATCGTCCTTCCAGTCATACCAGATGGATACCGGCACCGCGTTCGCGGCATTCACCACCCACTGGCGGGTGAGCATCTTCCCCTGCAGGCTCACATCGAAGTTCGCCCAGGCCTCCGAGTAGCCCCACTCACCCGCGAGCACCGCCACCTTCTTCCCCGCCGGCGCGTGCTTGCCGATCAACTGGCGCAGCGCGTGATACTCTGCCGCTACCGATTCCGGACCGCCCTGGCGGTAAGGATGCACCGACACCGCCTGCCACCACTCCAGCAACCCGCCTTTGAAACAACCTTCCAGGAACTCGAGGTCGATGGTCGAACTCGCCGGCCCCACCACGCACTCATCCGGAGCCGCCTCCTTGATCGCCTGACACGCCACCCGTGCCATCTTGACGTAGGCTTCCACATCCGGCTTGGGCTTCCAGAAGCCTTCGATGTTCGGCTCGTTCCAGATCTCCCAAATCACTCCTTTGCCCCGAAAGTGCTGCACTGCAGCCACCGCCCAACGTGCGTAGGCCGCCCTGCCTTCATCCGAGGTGATGGAGCGGAGCGGCTCATAGTTCTTGTTGGAATAGTTTAAGATGAAGACCGCCCGCAATCCCTGCGCCTCCAGCGACTTCATGAGGTGATCATAGGCTGCAAAGTCGTAGATCCCCCTCTTGCGCTCCGTGGCCTCCCAAGTGAGATCCATCCGGATCCACTTGAAACCCGCCGCCCGAATCATCTCCAACTCCCCGTCCTGCGGATGGGTGAAGTGAATGTTCACCCCACTGGCATCCGTCACGATTCCCGAAGTCGGAATTTGACCCATCAGCCCATGGCCCAGCGAAAGACTGGTAGCAGCGATGGCAATGGCGCATGCAACTGAGGAAGCAGAGAGAAAGCGGCGCGAACTCACGAAAGACATGGCGCATGGTGGTACGCATGAGCCATGTCCGCAAGCGGGGTTGGAAGACGAGCGAGCCCGTTTCTACGCGCATCCTCCGCTCCCAAACCGGCTGAGGACAGCCGGACTCTCCTCACATCGCAGCCGAAAAGTAGTGGTAGTCCCGCAAACCGGGACTGCCTTCACGTGACGTGAACGCGCCACTGAAGCCGATTGCCAATCTGCGCTACCCGTTCCACCGCCCTGCTCATCTAACCAGGGCTAAGCCCGCCTAAACCAGCGCAGCGCCTCAACAACCCGCTTGCGGGCCCCTCAACCAGCGCAGCGCCCAAACCACTCCACGCCCCGCCAATCTACTAACATTTTAGTTTACAACCTACGAACCATTTAGTAGAACGTAACCCATGGCCAAAAAAGCTGCCAATAAATCTATTCCCGCGGCGTCTCCGACACCGACGCCCACCCCACGCCCCACGGACGCTGAACTCGCCATCCTGCGAGTGCTCTGGGCCAAGGGGGCCGCCACCGTTCGCGAGATCCTCGATGCCATCAATGAGGACCGGATCCCGCCGCTGGTGTACACGACGGTGCTAACCTTCCTCCAGATCATGACGGACAAGGGTCTGGTCCTGCGGGACACCCAGGGCAAGACGCATGTTTATCGTGCGGCGGTCGCCGCGGAGAAGACCCAACGCCATCTGGTAAAGGATGTGCTCGAGCGCGTGTTCTCCGGCTCCGTCAGCCAGTTGGTCATGCATGCCTTGGGTTCGAGGAAGATCAGCGCGGATGAAGTGCGCGAGATCAAGGCCATGCTCAACGAGATCGACCACACTCCGCCCACCTCCAAATGAACCCTCTCTCCTGGCAACCCCAACAGGGTCTGGTCGATCTCCTGGCCCTCACCCTTTTGCACTCCCTCTGGCAAGGCGCCCTGATCGCTGTGGCGCTGAAAGCCTTGCTCTGGAAACTCCGCCGATCCTCACCCGGTTCTCGACATGGCCTTGCCTGTCTGGCCCTGGCCGCCATGATGCTGACGTCCTGCCTGACGTTTCAACACCTGCACGCGCAGCGTCCCATCATCGTGGATCGGCCCTGGGCTGCCTCCGCAGATCAGTCCCTGGCACCAGATGCCCGCCTACAGACACCAGCAGGTGGAACCACCACACTGGAAGCACCCGGCCGCGTGCCCCCGGCGGAGCGCAAGGCACCGTCGTCCAAGTCCCGGCGGTGGGCTCTGCACTGGCAGCAACTGGTCGTCGGGATCTGGCTGCTGGGCATGCTCGGTCTGTCCGTACGCCATGCCGCAGGTTGGCTGGGCATGTCGCGCTTGCGCCGACATGGCATCCACCAGGCGAGTCCTGAATTTGAAGCGCTGGTGGATCAACTTCGCAAGGCGATGGGCATCCATCGCAGCGTGACCATCCGGTTCTCGGATCTGGTGACCGGCCCCATCGCCATGGGTTGTTTCCGACTCCTCATTCTGGTGCCATCTTCCCTGACCACGCGGCTGACCCTGCCGCAATGGCAAATGGTCCTGGCTCACGAGCTGGCGCATTTGCGGCGGAACGACTTTTTCATCAACCTCCTCCAGGCAGTAGCCGAGACCGTTTACTTCTATCACCCGGCAGTGTGGTGGATCAATGCGCAGATTCGCCGTGAAAGAGAGCACGCCTGCGATGATGCTGCGGTCCGGGCCACCCAGAACCGGAAAGACTATGCACGAGCCCTGGTGGAGCTGGCCGAATGCCAGCTAGGCCCCACCCCAGCCCTTGCCATGGCGGCCACCCGGTCCAAGGGAGGTGAATTGCGCCGGAGGGTGGAGCGGCTCTTGACTCCTGAACCCAGCGTCCCGGCGGCATTCCGCAGCCTCCCGGGCCTCGGCACCATTGCCCTGGTCCTGCTCGCGATCTTCGCGCCCAGTGCTCCGCAAACCGTCCTTGCAGAAGGCGCATCCGATCCCCTTCCTCCCAAGCGCGGCGAGATTCGTGATCGCAACGGCATCGTCCTCGCGGCAGACAGCCGGCCTGACCGGCAAATCCTCTTCGATACTGACGCGGTGGTCAAAGCCTGGCAGGCCAAGCATGGCGAAACACTGCCGATGGAGGAATTCGAGTTCACCACGAAAGAGGGGGGGAAAGCCAAGGGCCGACGTGTGAACCTGTCCACCGTGTTCACCGAGGTCTGCATGCCGCCCCTGGAGCAGGCAGGCTTGGCCACGAACTACAACAACAGCCAGCTGCATCGCAGTTTCCGGGAAAAGCGGCCGTTCATCTACAGGAACCTACTTTCCCCGGAAGACTACGCTACGGCAGGGAGACTGACGGGCACGCTCCCCGGCCTCTCGGTTCGCACCTGTTACCTCCGGCACTATCCCTACCAGGCCCTGGCAGGGCATGTACTCGGCTATGTGCGCAAATCATCGACGGACGAAGGCCTCACCGAAGGAACCGCCGGAGTCGAGAAAGGTTGGAACCAAGAGCTCAGTCCCGCCCCGGGTCACGGCGACGCGAATGCTAGCGAGAAGCTCAGCCCGCCCAGCAATCTCCAGCTCACATTGGACCTCCGGTATCAATTCCTCATCGAGCGCATCCTGCGTGAAGCCAAGGTAGGTCGCGGGGCCGCCGTGCTGATGGATCCGCACTCAGGCGATGTCCTGGCGATGGTGTCTCTACCCAGCTACGATCCCAATCACTTCATCCCCGGGATCAGCCAGGAACAGTTTGAAACCTACCGCGATGATCCGACCTCTCCCCTGCTGACGCGCGCGGTTCGAGGTTATGTCCCCGGGAGCACCTTCATGGCTGTCACGGCTCTGGCCGGAGTGATGACGGGGCGCGAGAACGACCAGTACGAATGCAGAGGATCTCTGGAGGTCGGAGGCAAAAGCTTCAGATGCTGGATCGGCGTTCGTGATGGACAACAGCATAGTTTTCAAACGATGGATCAGGCCATGGGCAACAGTTGCGGCCCGTATTTCTATGCCTTGGGCATGGCCATCGGCGGAGTGAAGCTGGAAGAAAGCGGAGCACTGCTCGGCCTGGGAAGACGCTCAGGCATCGGCCTCTGGGAGGAAGCAGATGGCACCCTGCCAGGGCCGGCTTGGGTGGAAAGAAACAAGCTGGCTAACCGGAACCCGGCCTTTGACCGCTGGACCGACGCAGCCACCTGCAACATGGCCATTGGTCAAGGCGCGGTGGAAACGACACCCCTACAGTTGGCCAATCTCTATGCCACCATCGCCAATGGAGGCACCGTGTGGCGGCCGCGGCTTCTTGCCAGCATCGCATCTCCAGGTTCGCAATCTCCCACACCCACTTCGCAAGTTCGTGCCGCCAACTTGCGGGAACATGGGCTCACCGAAACCGGCCTGGACCTCATCAGGTCTGGCATCACGAAATCCACCGGGCGCTTGCGGCCGCACAGCAGCGCCCCCGTCAAGATGGCCGTCCGTTCCGGTACGGCACAATACTGGAGAAATGACCCACAAACCAAAGAGATGGTGAAGGACAACGTCGCCAGTGTCGCCGGTTATTACCCGGCAGACAAACCCCGCTGGGTGCTCAGCCTGGTGGTTCAGAACGGCCGCATCTCCAGCGGCATCACCTTGCCCCTGGCAGAACGGATCTTTGAGCAAGTCGCCGCCGTGGAGTCGGGCAGTTTGAAAGTGGACATCCAGCCGCTGCCGCCGGCGCAGGGTCACTTCAATCCGGTGGAACCAGCGGGGAGCACTGGAGCGGATGGTTGAGGGGCGACGGCTCAGGACGCACTGCCCCTGACGCCTCAGGCCAGCACCACGCTTCCTTGGGATACGCCACCTCCACCATCCCAAGGAGCGGCGGTTTGTGCTTGCACAACCGCCGATGGTTGCCAGAGGAAATTCGCGTCCATGCCACCGAGTAGCGATGGGGCCAGCTCAAACGTTGGGCATTGGGCGATCAATCGCTCCGCTCGTCTCCGGCGGTTGTGCAAGCACAAACCGCCGCTCCTTGGGTTACCTCCTCCGTTCCCAAACCACCTCAGCACGTCCCCCCCCTCCGCTCCCAGCTGAAAACTCATTTCCCCATCTTCGCCCGCACCTCATCCGGCGTCATCTTGGCCACTGGCACGTCATAGCCCAAGTTATCCCCGTTGGCCTGGAAGCCGTGACCGTCCACATCCACGTAGAAGGGTGTGTGATACGCCATGGGGCGTAGTTTGGCCTGGCCGCTGGTGCCGTAGCCCGTCTTGAGGTCACCGTTCTCTGACAGGGCCACCACGATGAGGTGAGCGTCCTTGCCGAGCTTCACGGGGATCGTCTGGTCAAACTTCACCACGCCGTCTTTGAACATGTCGGGATGCGTGGCGCGAGTGAAGTTGAGGCTGGGCTCCTTGCGACCATTCACCAGGATCTGCACGCGGTCGATGTCGATCCAGTCCGTGCACTGCACCTTGATCTTCAAGGGCAGCACGCCAGAGCTGCGCACGTCATCTCCCGGCAGTTTGCCATCGCCCGCCGTGACCTGCAGGAAGGGGCCGGTGGTCAGGATGAAGTGTCCAGCCAGAGCGTGAGCGGCGAGATCGTTCGTCCAGTCGATTTTGGCGGGCTCATCCGTCTTGCTGGGCAGGTACATGCGCCAGCCGCCGACGCCGTTTCCGTGAACCGCATGGGCATCTGCCACAGCCACGGGATGGATGCGGTGGCCCTGGTTGAGCATCTGCAGCCAGATGAACTGACGCACCGTCTCCACCCGAGTGGCCAGTGAGTTCTTGGCCTTGGTCAGACGCCAGGGGGAATCCGCCAGCACGCCTTCATCCACGAAGTTCTCGGTCTCCATGCCATTCACCATCTCGGTGATGCCCAGATAGCCACCATCTGCCACGCCGTCGGCATAGCGGTCATTGTAGAGGAAAGCCATGTCCGGGTGGTTGATCTGCACCCAGCGATCCTGCCGCTCGCCCTGCCAGCCACGCAGCGTTAAGGCGGTGATGCGGGGATCCGCATTCCACACCGGGGCGCCCCCATCCTGCACAAAGGGCACGGGATTGAGGGGGAAGCAGTTGAAGTGCGATCCGCTGCCGGTGAGCTCCATGCCAACCACGGTCTGGATCTCCTGGGCAAGGCCCAGCCGCTCGATGGTCGGACGCCAGTCGTAGATGCGGTTGTGCTCGGTTGTGGGTGTGAACTCCAGGTGTTCCGCAGCAATGTTGATGAGACGGTCGGCCGTGCCGCAGATGTTGTCCCCGCTGGGCGTGGAGTGATTGTGGAAGTCCGTGCTGATCCATCCAGTCGAGTCCACCAGGCGCTCCAACTTGGCACCAATGGTCAGCTCCTGTCCCTGCGCCAGGACGACTTCCTGCTCGTGATGCGAGTACTCAATCCCACGCGTCACCACCACCTTGTAAGTGCCAGCGGGCACCTGGACGGAGAAGTCACCCTTCTCACTATGATACTGGTCCTTGCAGCCATGTGCCCGCATCACGGGACCGAGATTCAACGGCTTGGTCTCGCCCGTAGCCAGGATCTGCACCTTGCACGGCAGGCCTTGCCCACGAGCGTCTTTGACGTCGAACTTCAATCGCGTGGCGGGCTCCAGCTTCTCCTGCTGTTTCACCACCTCACCTTGATTCAGAGTGAAGGACACGCGCCGAGGCAGTCGTCCAGCCTCTTCCACACTCCCGTGGTAGGTCCCGGCAGGAAGGGACAAGGTGATGAGCCCGTGACTGTCGGGATAGGCGATCACGCTACCGTCAGACTTCTGATCAGGATTAATGCCCTCCTCCAGCACCAGCCCTGCGCCCGCCACCGACTTGGAGCCATCCGCCTCCGTGATCGCCAGCTCCAGACGTCCCGCCGGGGTTCCATTGGCTCCACGAACCGCCGACCACGCCTCCGCCGGGGACCGCCCAATCGCGAGGAAACGCACCCAGGTCAGTTCCTGTCCGGGCTGCAACTCCACCTCATCCGCGATCGCTGCTGCGCCGGGCGCTGAGAGCTTGCCATGCGCATAGCCCGTGCGGTCATCGGGATCCACCGCATCCGCCCAGGTCACGCCGTCGCGCTCACCTGTTTCATTGAACCGATTCCAGGCGTCCTTGGTACTGACCTTCACCATCGCCTTGCCTTCATTACGGAGAGTGGTCTGAATGCGCAGTCCCTGCTCGCCATCGCGCACGCGATACTCATGCCGTTTGTAGACGCCGCCATTCTTCGCCGCTGTGATCACCGTTTCCACCGCGGATTCGTCTTTCTTGCCATCTTCCACGATCTTCACATACGAGACCTGTCCACGCTGACCCGTCGGGCCAAAGTAGATCAACTGGTCATCCTGCTTTTCACGAAACGCCAGGTCATAGAGGCAGCCAGGAGTGACGCCATCTTCGCCATAGAAGGTGCTCATGTTCGCGCGACGCAGCGGCGCATTCTGCGAGACCAGGGCGGTGATCTTGTCATTGCGCAGGACAAAATCTCCCCGAATGCCATCCGCCTCCTTGCCCTGAGGCAACTCCGCTTCCCTCCCAGCTCCGACCTCAAAGGCCTCGGCAGCATGCAGATGAACGCCTGGCGCAATGAAAAGCGCGGCCAACAGGCTCAGCCGGAAGGGACAACACGGGGTTGAGGGAGCGAAATGCATATCGCACCTCAACGGTCCCAGACGGTTGAAACAAGCAACAAATCCGTCACCCGGAGCACTTAAGTCCGGCTCTGCCACCGCGCCTTTGCACCCTTGCGGAACATGTGCGCCATTGGACTGATACGTTTCCAAACGTGTTTCGGTTTTGTCGATCATTAGCACCAAGATTTGATCGAAACTTTTGAATTAACTCACTGGTGGTGAGTCTAATCCTCCAACAACCCATCCAAAAGCCATGCGCCTGCCCGATGCCATGCGCCGCTTCCCCTGGTTCTCCGCCGAAGACTGGCTGAACCGCTTCATGGAGGCTCCTCCCGCCCCGGTGGCTCCCCCGCCACCCCGACTGGGACTGGTCCTTTCCTGTGGTGGTGCCCGCGGTCTGGCTCATGTGGGAGTCATCCAGGTACTTGAGCGCGAGAAGATCCCGATTTCTGCCATCATTGGCAGCAGCATGGGTTCCTATGTAGGCACCCTTTGGGCGGCTGGTTTCAACGGCCAGCAGCTGGAGGAGCTCGCGGCCGAGATCAAAGACCGTCGCACCCTGCTGCGCCTCATCGATCCTGTGTGCCCGCCCCTTTCCGGCTTCCTGCGGGGCAACAAACTGCGCCAGCATCTGGAGAAGAGCCTGGGCCAGCGTACGCTCGCCCAGCTGGAACGCCCCATGTATGTGGTAGCCACCAACCTGGACTCCGTCTCTTGGGAAGTGATGCCGATGGACATGCCCGCCGCTGCCGCCGTGCAGGCCAGCTGCGCCATCCCCGGCATCGTGGCCCCGGTTGAACTCAATGGAAATCGCTACATCGATGGCGGTGCGTCTCAACCCTTGCCAGTGAGCCTGCTCCGGGAAATCCTGGCCCGCGGGACCTCCACGCACACCGCGGAGGGACAAAAGATCGGCCCCAGCCCGATGGACGCCATCATCGCGGTCAATGTGATGCCCACCCCCGCCGATCTGGCCGCCGCCGGCATCTCCGCCTACCCCATCCCCCCGCCCACCCCAGAGGGCGTCTGGCGTCGCCTGCGCGATTCCGCGAACCGCAAGGTCAACCTCTTTGCCTACGGCAACGTGCTGGACACCTTCAAGCGCTGTCTGACCAGCGCCCAGTTGCGCCTCATCGCCGAGGAGGGCACACGAGCAGACGTCCTCGTGCATCCGTATTTCTGTGACTCCCGCTGGTACGACTTTGAGAACTTCAACCGCTACATCGAGGCCGGGAAAACGGCAGCCGAAGCCGCTCTGCCGCACATTCTGGACTTGATTCAGCGGCCCACTCCGGTGCCGGAGCACAGCTCTGACGTGAAGCGCGGCCACAAGACCGGCGCAGACGCCTCCCACCCCTCTGCCTCTGACCGCCACACCGGACTCCCCGGCTACGTCTGAAACAAACCACCCCATTTTCTGCCGATACCCGTTCACATGCCCAACCTCAAACCAACCACCATCCCAACTCTCAAGCTCTATGAAACCCTTCCTCTCCTCCCCGCTCTGGGATGCCGGAGCCCCTGAATTCTGGCAGGCCTGGCAGATCCGCCGCCTGCGTGAATACCTGAAATCCCGGGTCCTGCCCTTCTCCACGCACTATCGTGAGATGTTCAAGAGCATCGGCCTGGAACCCGGCGACATCCGCAGCATGGATGACTGGGCCAAGGTGCCCTTCTCCAGCAAGTCTGACCTCACCGTCTCAAAAGAGAAGCTGCGGGAGTTCGTCCTCATCCCCAATCCGCAGACGCTCCGTCGGGAGCCCAAGGTGATCTTCAACACTCTCCTGCATGGCATGAGCCATACCAAGGAGAAGCTGGAGGGTGAATTCCGCCCGCTGCTGCTGACCAGCACGACGGGACGGAGCAGCGAACCCGTGCCCTTCCTCTACTCGAAGCACGATCTCAATCACCTGGAGCTCTCCGGAAAACGGATCATGGAGACCGCAAGGTCTGACAAGGAATACCGGCATGTGAACCTCTTCCCCTATGCCCCGCATCTGGCCTTCTGGCAGTCACACTACGCCGGCCTGGGCTACGGCACCTTCATGATTTCCAGCGGTGGGGGCAAATCCATGGGCACAGAGGGCAACATCGCCCTGATCGAGCGCATGCAGCCCGACGTGCTCATCGGCATGCCCACATTCGTGTACCACGTGCTGCGCCAGGCGGTGGAGGAGAAGCGTCACTGGACCACGCTCAAACGCATCGTTCTGGGCGGAGAAAAAACGCCCCAGGGCCTGCGCGCCAAGCTGCGTGACCTCTGCGCTCAACTGGGCTCACTGGGGACGTATGTCATCAGCATCTACGCTTTTACCGAGGCCAAGATGGCCTGGACGGAGTGCCCCACCCTTCCGCATGAAGGAGCCAGCGGATTCCACCTTTATCCCGACCTCGGTTTCATCGAACTGGTGGATCCCAAGACCGGCGTGCCCGTGCCTGCGGGGGCGCCTGGAGAGATTGTCTTCACCCCGTTGGATGCTCGTGGCACCGTGGTCCTCCGCTACCGCACCGGCGATATGGCGGAAGGCGGACTCACCTGGAATGCCTGCCCGCACTGCGGCCGCCGCTGCCCGCGCCTGATGGGCCCCATCTCCCGCGCCAGTGAGGTGCGCACCCTGCGGCTGGACAAGATCAAAGGCACGCTGGTGGACTTCAACATGCTGGAACACCTGCTGGATGACCAGCGGGGCCTGGCCGCGTGGCAGATCGAACTGCGCAAGCGGCACGATGATCCCCTAGAGTGCGATGAAGTTTACCTTCACGTGGCCCCGGACGGCAACGTCAACGAGGCCTCCCTGAAGGAGGTGCTCACCCGCCGGTTCCATGAAGTCACAGAGATGAGGCCGAATGCGATCCTCTTCCACACCGTGCCGGAACTCCGCCAACTGCTGGGCGTGGGGCGTCTGCTGAAGGAGGAGAAGGTGGCGGACCGCCGCCAGATCCAGCCCGGTCAGACGCAGACGGCCACGCCAGGCTGACAGGCGCAGTGCCCTGCCTTCGACTCTCCATGCAGCCCACCTCGCACACAACCTTCACCCAGTAGATCCCTCATGAATGCCTCCCCCCTTGTCATCGTGGCCGGTGCCCGCACCCCCTTCTGCCGCGCCGGCAGTTCCCTGGCGGATTTCGACGCCGTGGAACTGGGCCGCCACGCCGCCAACGGCTTGTTTACACGAACCGGCATCGATCCGGCCGCGGTGGACGAGACGATCTTTGGCTGCGTGGCCCAACCCGCGAATGCCGCCAACATCTCGCGCGTCATCGCCCTGCGGGCCGGTGTGCCCAAGGAAAGGCCCGCCATGACGGTGCACCGCAACTGCGCCTCCGGCATGGAGGCAGTCACCACCGCCCAGGAAAAGCTCGCTGCAGGCCAGGGCGAGGTCTTCCTCGTGGGTGGCACCGAAAGCATGTCCCAGATGCCGCTGCTCTTCCGCCATGAGGCGGCGATCAAGTTTGCCCTGCTTTCCCGCGCCCGCGGGATGGGCGGCAAGCTCCGCGCGGCCACGGCCTTCCGCCCGCAGGACTTCATGCCCCTGCTCGCCATCAAGATGGGTCTGACCGATCCCGTGGCCGAGATCAACATGGGCCAGACGGCCGAGCTCCTGGCGCGTGAGTTCGAGATCTCACGCGATGCCCAGGATGCCATGGCCGTGCGCTCTCAATTGCTGGCCGCCCAGCACCGCGACCACCTGCGTGAGGAGATCGTCCCCATGTTCTCCGGTCGCAAGGAAGTCGTGGCCGTGGAGGATGACAACGGCGTCCGCACCGACAGCTCCCCCGCCAAGCTGGCCAAGCTGCAACCCATCTTCGAGCCCCTCACCGGCACCGTGACTGCGGGAAATTCCTCCCAGGTCACCGACGGTGCCGTGGCCATCCTGGCCTGTAGTGAAGCCCGCGCCCAGAAGCTGGGTCTGGCCCCACTGGGGAGGCTCGTCAGCCATGCCTACACCGGGTGTGATCCGGAGCGCATGGGTCTGGGCCCCGTCACGGCCATGGCCGCAGCGCTCAGCCATGCCGGCTGGAAGCTGAGCGATGTGGACATCATCGAGATCAACGAAGCCTTCGCCGCCCAGATCCTGGCGGTGCTGAAGTGCCTGAAGGATCCCGCCAGTGCCCGCAAGGCAGGCCTCTCCGCCCCCTTGGGCGAGGTGGATGACACCCAGCTCAATCCCCAAGGCGGAGCCATCGCCCTGGGTCACCCCGTGGGAGCCACCGGTGCCCGCCTCATCCTCTCCGCACTGTACCAACTGCGCCGCACCGGTAAGCGCCGGGCGCTGGTCAGCCTCTGTGTCGGCGGCGGCCAGGGCGGCGCGGTCTGTCTCGAAGCCTTCTAAGCAAGCGCCTTTTCTTTCCTCGCACCCTTTCCTCAACCTCAGCCCTTTGCCGCCATGGATCTCATCGTCCTCGACCCCACTGAAAACCCCTCTGAAGATGCCATGCTGACCACCCCGATCCGCAAGCACCTGAGCGAACACCGCCCCGCCTGCTTTCACAAGGAAGTGGACGCCGACGGCATCTGCTGGCTCACGTTCGACACCCCGGATTCCCCTGCCAATGTGTGGAATCCCAAGACGCTCGATGAGTTTGACTGTCACATCGAGGACCTGCACCGGGACTCCAGCATCAAGGCCGTCGTCCTGCGCAGTGCGAAGGACCGCGTCTTCATCGCCGGTGCAGACCTGAAGGCCGTGCAAACCCTTCCCGATGAGGAAAGGCGGAACCTGCTCGCGCTTGGGCAAGATGTCTTCACCCACCTTGAAGCCCTGCGCATGCCCAAGATCGCCCTCATTCACGGGGCTTGTGTGGGTGGCGGACTGGAGACGGTGCTGGCCTGTGATTGGCGCATTGCCAGCGACAGCGATGTCACCCGCCTGGGTCTGCCCGAGGTGATGCTCGGCCTCATTCCCGGCTGGGGTGGCTGCACCCGTCTCTCCCGGCTCATCGGCCTGCCCAAGGCCTTGGATCTGATCGTGCGCGGCAAGCTGGTGAAAGCCAGCCATGCGAAGAAGCTGGGCATCGTACAACATGTGGTGCCGCGTGAGCGCATGGAGGACCTGGCTCGCAAGATCGCACTTTCCGCGAACCACCGTCCACGCCGCCATCATCTGCACCTCACCCAGGCCTGGCCGGTGCCGCAGATCCTGCGCTTCCGGGCCAAGACCATGCTCTGGAGCAAGTTCCCCTGGATGCGGCATCATGATGCTGCCCCCATCGCCGCTGTGGATGTGATCACCCGCGGGGCGGGACGCACCGCGGAGAAATCCCTGGCCCTGGAGCAGGAGACCCTGCGCCGCCTCACCGAATCCGGCGGGGCCCGCCGGTTCATCGATGTTTTCCTGCGCAAGGAGGCCGCCTCCAAGAAACTGCCGCCTTCGTTTCAGGGGATCGAGGCTCCCCCGATCACTCGCGCCGCCGTCATCGGAGCGGGCGTCATGGGCTCTGGCATTGCCTACGCCCTCGCCAGCCGGGGCACCCGGGTGCTGCTGAAGGACATGAGCAACGCCGCCCTGGCCAAAGGAGCCGGCCGCATCGGCGGACTCCTGCATGGCGGAGTGAAGAGCCGCGCGCTCTCGGCCAAGCAGGGCCGGGAGACGCATGACCTTATTTCCTTTACCTCAGAGCAGGTGCCACTTCAGCAGATGGACCTCGTGATTGAAGCCGTTGTGGAGGACATGGAGGTAAAAAAACGCCTCTTTGCCGAGTTGGCCGCCCAGTGCCGACCAGACACCATCCTGGCGACCAATACCTCCGCGCTCTCTGTGGAGGAACTGGCCGCCGCCACCCCGCATCCGGAGCGGGTGATTGGTCTGCACTTCTTCAATCCCGCCCACCTCATGCCGCTGGTGGAGGTCATCACTCCCGTCCACGCATCTCCGGCTGCGGTGGCAACGGCCCTCCGCTTTGTGCAGGGACTGGGCAAGACACCCATCGTCGTCCAGGACCGCCCCGGTTTTGTCGTGAACCGCATCCTCATGCCCTACTTGCTGGGGGCCGTGCAGATCGCCTCCACCATGCGCGATCCCTGGGAACTCGACGACGCCATGACGGACTTCGGCATGCCCATGGGGCCGCTGCGTCTGCTGGATGAGGTCGGCTTCGATGTCGCCCTGCATGTGGAGAAGACACTGCGAGACGCCTTTGGCGACCGCATCCCGCAGAGCGATCTGCTCGATCAACTCGCCACCGCGGGCATGATGGGGCACAAGAACGGACGCGGCTTCTACACCGGCTTCAACGACCGCCATGGCCCGCAGCCCAATCCAGAAATCCTCCGTTACATCAAGCCGAGGGAGCTGCCCGAGTTCACCGAACGTGAACAGATGGCCGCGTACTTGAACGGCCTCATGCAGAAGGAGGCCCAGCTCTGCCTGGAGGAAGGCGTGGCCGCCTCCGCCAGCGACATCGAGATGGCCATGATCCTCGGCTCCGGCTACCCGGCCTTCCGGCCCCTGTTTCCTCCTGCAACCTCACCCCCGCTCGACCTGCCATGAAAATCAAGCATCCCTCCACCACCACTCCCAAGTCGGTGCTCGACACCTCCAAGATGTCTGAAGGCCAGCGCGCCGCGCTGGAGATGACGGAGGCTGCCCGTGATGAGCGGGACCGCAACACGGGCTTTGCCGCCTCCCTCTTCGACGGCTCACCGGATACCAGCACCCTGCTGCCCTTTCCCCGCCAGACGCTGGAAGACCGCGACCAGGGCGACGCCTTCCTGCTCAGGCTGAAAAGTTTCCTCGAATCCCAAACAGATCCAGATGCCATTGACCGGGAGGGCGAGATCCCTGATGAGGTGCTGCAAGGGCTGGCATCTCTCGGTGCCTTTGGCATCAAGATCCCCGTCAAGTACGGCGGCCTGGGCCTGAGCCAGACCAACTACTCCCGCGCCGCCATGCTGCTGGGCGGAGTCTGTGGGAACATGGCCGCCCTGCTTTCTGCCCACCAGTCCATCGGCGTGCCGCAGCCGCTGCTCATGTTTGGGACGGAGGAGCAGAAAGCCCGCTTCCTGCCCCGCTGTGCCGGGGGCGAGATCAGCGCCTTTGCCCTGACCGAGGCGGATGTCGGCTCCGACCCCGCCCGGATGAAGACCCAGGCAGTCCGGTCCGCCGATGGCACGCACTACATCATCAACGGGGAAAAGCTCTGGTGCACCAACGGCACCAAGGCCGGGGTCCTGGTCGTGATGGCTCGAACCCCCAGCCCGACGCATCCGCATGCGACCACCGCCTTTATCGTGGAAACGAGCATGCCCGGTGTGGAGGTCGTGCAGCGCTGCCACTTCATGGGTCTACGCGCCCTCTACAATGGCGTCATGCGTTTTCATGATGTGCGGGTCCCGGCGGAAAATGTCCTGGGGGGCGAGGGCCGCGGCTTGAAGGTCGCGCTCACGACTTTGAACACCGGCCGCATCACCTTGCCGGCCGCGTGTGCCGGTTTGGCCAAGTACTGCCTGGATGTCTCCACCCGCTGGTCGCGGGAACGTGAGCAATGGGGCCAGCCCATCGGCCGGCACGCCGCCATCGCAGACAAGCTGGCCCGCATGGCCGCTCATACCTTTGCGCTGGAGGCAGTCGTTCGCTATGTGAGCGCGCTGGTGGATCGTGACAAGAATGCGGATGTCCGCCTGGAAGCCGCCCTGGGCAAACTCTGGGGCAGCGAACGCGGATGGGAAATCGTGGATGACACCATGCAGATCCGCGGTGGTCGCGGGTATGAAACGGCCGACAGCCTGAAGTCCCGCGGTGAAAAGCCCGAACCCATCGAGCGCTTCTTCCGCGATGCCCGCATCAACACCATATTTGAGGGCAGCAGCGAGATCATGCGCCTCTTCATCGCGCGTGAGATGCTGGACTCACACCTGAAGCTGGGTGCCGCCGCCTTCAATACCAAGCTGCCGTTCAAGGACCGTGCTCTGGTGTTCCTGCGGGCGGCCAGACACTACGCTTCGTGGTATCCCACACGCTTCTTGCCGTTCGCGGACGACAGCGATGACATCAACCTGCATCCGGATCTGGAGCAGAGCATGCGCGACGTCCGCCGCCTCAGCCGCAAGCTGTCCCGTCACATCCTCTATGCCATGCTGCGCTTCGGCCCCAAGCTGGAGCGCGAGCAACTCGTGCTGGGGAGACTGGTGGACATCGGAGCGGAGATCTTCGCGCTCGGTTGCGCCGCCTCCTACGCCCAGAGGAAGGTGGAAGATGCCTTCAGCCCCACGGCAGAAGTGGATCGCGTCACCTCCCTGGTGAAGTACCACACCCGCCTGGTTCGCGGCAAAACCAACCGTTTGTTCCGCGAACTCTTCAATCCCGCCGACCATGAGGGTTATGCCCTGGCGAAGCGGATGCTTGGTTAGTTCGGTAAGAGGTGAGTGGTGGTGGAGGGCGGTGCCCCCCAAGGAGCGGCGGTTTGTGCTTCAAGCACAACCGCCGAGGGGTGAACGGAGTAGTTGACCGGACAGAGGGGCAAGTGGCGTCGGTCGAAACTTGATGGCATGACCGCAAAGACGAGGCTTGCAGACACTTCAGCTAGTGCCTCCTCACGTCGACAACTACGACCGGTGTTGTTCGCCACCC
>NZ_BATR01000139.1 GCF_000739655.1 Verrucomicrobium sp. BvORR106
CTCGCCACCGGTGGTCACCGCCCGCTCCTGCATCACCTCCAGCAGGGCCGCCTGGGTCTTGGGCGTGGCGCGGTTGATCTCATCCACCAGAAGGAGGTTCTTGAAAACCGGCCCTTTCTCAAAGTGCAGCACCCGGCGACCATGCGAGTCCTCGTTCACAATGTGCGTGCCGAGGATGTCGGCCGGCATGAGGTCGGGCGTACACTGCACGCGCCCCGGCTCCAGACCGACGACTTGGGAGAGCACGCGGACCAGGAAGGTCTTGCCCAAACCGGGCACCCCCTCCAGCAAGACGTGACCGCCGGAGAAGATGGCCAGCAGCGTATCGGAAAGCAGGTCGTCATAGCCCACGATGGCTTTCTGGATCTCCGTCTTCAGCTTGCTGAAAACGGTCCGGAAGCCTTCCAGCTCCTCCTCCAGCGGACGGTGCGGCAGCGTGCGGATGTCGATGACATTCGCGGGGGCCTCGGCCTTTTCGATCGGCACCTCGTCAGAGAGGGAGCCGGACTCACCACCGCCGGTCAGTCCATCGGGCTTGCCACCTTTTTTTGGAGGACGTTTCTTGGAACTCTGGTTCTGGCTGCTGGCGGAGGAAAGGTCGTCACTCATGTTTCTTCAGGATGGAAAGGAAAAGGAGGTGGGAAGGTAGGAGGAATTCGATGGCGGGCACGGCTTCAGTTGCCCTTCTCAAACCGCTTTCTCAGTTCTGTGAAATAACGTCGCACCTGCTCGCGGCGGGCCGGGGGCAGAGCCTGGTCATCCAGGGCGTTCTCTTCTGCGGCGATCGACTCCAGGGTGGTGGCCTCAGCCTTGCGACCGGCCGCCTCGCTGCGGGCCTGCCCTTCCACCGCCCGTACGGAGGAGGCTCCGTCAGAATTGCGCTGGGCATCCACCGTGGCCTGCACACCTGCCTTGGTCTGGGCGGTGGGCGTGTTCCCCATCGCTGCGGTGCCATTGCCCGCCTGCAGTCCGCCGGGATTGGCCCCCGGAATGGAACCCAGCATGGCGGCAGCCCCAGGCTGCTGACCGGGCGTCATGCCCGGGATGGGGGCGATCAGCATCGGTTTGTTGCCGCTGTTGCCTCCACCGGGAGGCTGGTTGGCCCCAGGCACGATGGCCATGGGCTGGCCGGTGCCGGGCACGGGGCTGATCTGTCCCATCTGCTGCTGCTGCCCCTGGTTGGAGCCCCCTTGGGGATTGCTCCCGGGAGGTGCCATCGAAAGGCCCGGGATCTGCATGGGCTGCATCTGCGGCGCATTCTGCATGGTCATCATCTGTTGCTGGCCCTGCTGCCCTTGTTGACTCTGCTGCCCCTGAGCACCCTGATTCTGCTGCGCCTGGGATCCAGCGAGCTGCTTCATCCCCTGTCCGCTCTGGCCGGCGATATCACTGCCGGACTGGCGGAGCTGCTGGGCCAGCTTCTCCAGCTGCTCCCGTGATTTCTCCCGCGCAGCCAGGGTCTTCATCTTGTCGGCCAGGGACTGGAACTCATCCCCCGCCTCTTTGGGGAGCGCCTGGGAAAGATTGCGATCCGCGCCCAGCACATGCTGCCCCACGGTGCGGGTTTTGTCCTCCGCCTCGGAGGCCTTGCCGATCTCCTTGAGCGTTTCCGCGAACCGTTCCTTGGTCTCCAGCGTCAGCTTCTGGTCACGCAGCTTGTCTGCCAGATCCTGGGCCTTGCCCCCGGTCTTTTCCGCCGACTTGTTGGCCACGGCATCGCCCAGTTCCGCGGTGTCCGCATGCTTGCGCATCTCCGCCACCATCTGGGCGGAGGCCCAGGCATCCTCCCCGGCCTTGAGCTTCTCAGCCAGCTGCTCCGCCTCCCGGGCGCGTTTCTCCAGCTCGGAGAGCACATCGCGGGCGGTCTTGGCCGAGTCCTGCTGCAGAGCCTTCGCGGTTTCCTGAACCTTCTGCTGCAGGGCCTCAGCATCCTTCTTCTCCTGCTCGGTCAGGGCCTGCATCTTGTCCACGTCCAGCTTTTTCTCCGCCAGTTCGCGCCCCTGCTCCACGGCCAGACGTCGGCCTTCCGCCGTCAGCTCAGGGTCCGGCAGGCCGATCACGGCCCCGGAAGGGAGAAACATCATGGCAAGTGCCGCCACGGGCAGCAGTGGCAGCCAGCGCACGTCCGGCAGCGGGATGTCGCGCCCGAGTTTCCCCAGGGCTTCCGGCAACTGGCGGCGGTTGCGCTCCACATGCAGGCGCTGCCCTTCCGTGAGTTGGGGTTGTCCCTCGAACCACCATCCGTTGGCAAACGCATCACTGCGGGAGGTCTGCCGGTCCCAGTACGAAAACGCGGCATACGGTGCGGGCCGCTTGTACCAGGCCCAGCCGAAGCTGCCCAGAATCCAGAGCCCCAGGGCAATGAGGCCCACGGTGGCCCCTGCCCAGCCCTGGCCGAAGAGACGGATCACCAGCAGCAGGACGAGGAGTCCGGCCGCATATTTCCAGGTCTGGAGCAGGTGCAGCAGCCCTTTGCGGAGAACCAGCCGCCCTTGTAGCGAACTGGCGGCATTGGCGAAAGTGAGCGCGGGAGCTGGGGGTGTTTCAGTCATGCAAAAAACACTGGCTTTGAAGAGTCTATACGGCTGGGGGGCGATTGTCTTGTCTTTCTGAGAGCATGGCGGCAGCCAGTCGATGCAATTTATGGCAAATCGCCTCCCGGCCTTATTCCAGATCGCCCAGAATGCCCTCGATCCGGCGCTTCACCTCGGGATCCTCGCTCTGCTTGAAGGCCTCCTGCAGGGAGGTGCGTGCCATCTCGCCGAAGATGGTCAATTCCGCGCTGGCTTTCTCGCGCACTTTCCAGTCGTCGTTCCCCAGCTCACGGATCAGCTGGCCAATCCGGGCCAGGGTGCTGTCGGCGATCTTTGGCACCGGGTTGACCACGCGGACCACCTCTTTCACCGGGAGCTGCCAGGAGCCACCTCCCACCTGGAAGGCCAGAACCATCTCGCGCAACTGGCCCATCACCGTGCCCCCGCCCCAGAGATCCATCTGGAACCAGGCCGAGTCATCCGTGCCAGTCGTTGGCACATCCTCGGACACGTTGCGCATCTCCTTGATGCTGGCTGGGTCCAAAGGCACCACGCCGCCGGAAGTGACGATGTGCCAAATGGGGTCCGCTGGAGCCGCCACCAGACGCTGCTCCCCAGCCAGATCCACGAAGCTGGTGGCGGGCTCGCCATCGTCCGATTCACGGCTCTCCTCTGATACCTGCGGCCCGGTCGCCGCCACCACCAGCGAGCGCACCTGAACTCCTGGGATGGTCTGCGCGCCGAACTGCGCCGTGGCAAAGCTGAACTCTCCCTGACTGCCCAGCCAGACCCGCAGGCGGGAGCCGTCCTTAAAGGTCACACTGGGGGCAGCGCCCTCCTCGGCATTCGAGGTGAGTGCGGCCACGTCATTGAGCGCCACCTTGCGCACCCCCCAGGTGGTGGCGAGCGTCATCTCGGGCGGCTTGGAGTCGCGCATGGCCCAGCGTTCGCCGTTCCACGTCTCCATCAAGGCGGCCACGCCTTTCGGCCATTCCACGGCTCCGGCGGCCGTCGTCGCCCCCATGACCAGACGATCCACATCCGCCATCTTCAGCGACATCTGAAGGCCGCTGCTCAGGGAGAACTTCAGTTCCTCCGTCTCCAGCTCACCTCGCAGCACCTGACCATCACTCAAATAGAGGCGGCTCTCCTTGCCTTCGAATCGTCCGCCCGTGAGCGCCACAACCTGCGCCCATGGCACGACCACCTTGCCCAGGCGATGATTGAGCGTGAGCTGCCCGCAGGTGGCCCGCCCCCGCAGACGCGTGCCTTCACCCATGGCCAGCACATCCACGGCCTCACGCTTGATGCCCAGAATCTCCTCCGGGAACCACGAGGCCAAGTCCGAAGCCCCCGTGCCGGTGGATCTCACGTTGACCAGAGTCGAACCGCTGCCCTTGGGCAGATCACGGAGAAACCGCACCAGCGCGAAGGGGCGGAAGAGTTTCTCCAGCTCTGCGGCATCGGGACGCAGGGACAGCTTGGCTTGCGTCACCGTGTGCAGGATCGAGGCCGACTTCCCCGCTGGCACCGTGATGCTGTAGAAAAACGACATCTGGTACTGGTTCTGCGAAGCAATACGTGGTTTCACCGAACTCCGCGGAGCACAGGCAGTGAAGAGATAGCCCCGGTAGTTGGTGGAACCGGGGACGATGGCGATGCCGCTCTCCCCTTTCTCAAAGGTGCCATTGTTGGCCCGGGCGGCATCCGTGACGATGCTCTTCACCTGCCCGCTGAAGTTGTGCCGGATCTCCACACTGGTCACGATGTCGCGACCGGAGGTGTTGGTGAACATCTCCATGAAGCGCATGCCGCCCTCCTTCTCCAGCATGCGGACATAGCGGGTCACCTGAAGGCCTTGCATGGGCTGCTGGCCCATCAGCACCATCTCCTTCCCGTCGGAGGTGCCCATGGGCTGATTGCAGTAGAACTGCTCAGACCCCACCATGAGCATCATGGCTCCACTCAAGATGGAGTTGCCCCCGCCCTGGCGGGAGATCATGCCGTTCTGCTCCACGTACCAGTCGTTGCCCAGCTTGTCGGTGCGGGGCTGCGGGTTCACGGGTACCAGACCGCCGAGCTGGGCGTGCGCTGCCGCGAGACTGCCACAGAACACCAGTCCTGCGGCGACCGCGCCTTTCATCCACTGCGTCATGTGCATGCTATGGGGGTAATGTCTAAAGTTGTGTGCGGGCGACCCGACGTAAAGAGCGGTTGCGGGTGGATCGCGTGGTGCGTCAGGGTTTAGGACTTGGCCTTCCGGACGATCTCGGTGATGAGCCCCACTGGCAGGGACACCGTCTGCTTGTCGAGCTTCCAGGTGAGGTTTTCGTTCAATATTTCCCCGCGTACCTTGGTGCCGTTGCCCAGCTCCAGAGCGGCCTCACTGCCTGCGCCGAAGTCCCAGAACACGCGGGCCACAGCCTCCGGCTTCAGGCTCAGCACCCCGGTGCTGGTCCGCACGCGCAGGGTCTCGTCCTCCTGCAGCGCGCCCACCAGCAGGGATCCGTCCCGCATCCAGCAATATTGATTGAGCGCATCTCCCGTGCTGGGCTTGGCACTCTCCTTCTGCTCCGGTCCGCCGGTCATCTCTTTCAATGCCGCCTCCACCGCGCCCCAGCGCACCACTTGGGGCAGAGCGATGTCTGAGGGGCCATCGCCCACCACCTCGCGACGGATCGCGCCACCTCCCACCACGCCCTGGATACGGCTGCCATCCGTCAGGGTGGCCACCATGCAGTAGGGAGGATCAGTGCGACGGCCGAGGGTCCACAGCTCATCACTGCTGATCTTGAGTTTCCCAAACGAGGCCACCAAGTCCATGGCCACGGGTTCACCCTTGGCGAGCCAACGCACAGAGCCGTCCATGTACTGCACGAACTCGGCCGCGGTCTCGGGCACGCGACCGTCCTCGGTCGAGACCGGCCAGGTGAGCAACTCCATCGCATCCGCATCCAGCGCGAGTTCGCCCAGGTCCCCTTTCAGAGCCCCTTTGATCAAACGAACCCGCCCCGTCAGCACGGAGCCGTCCCGCAGATACAGGCGATGATCCCTGCCCCGCCCAGCGCCACCCCGGAGGGCCGCGATGTTGGCAGGCGGCACCTCTTTTTCACCCGAGGCCAGATTCAGCACCACCTTCTCCACCGAGATGTCACCGGTGATCTGCTCGTCCTTGCTCATCCAGAGGAGCCCTTTGTCCGTGCGCTTGATGTCCAGCTTTCCGGTCAGCGCATCCAGAGCCAGCAGCCGACCGGTGCGCGGGAAACTTGGCGCACCGCCCTCCGTGGTGGTCGCTCCCAGAGAGGAGGGCTTGAAGTTCACCACCAGAGCAGCGACCTCCGCAGAGACACCGGGCTCGATCAGTTTACCGTCCTTGATGAACAGATCGAAGGTCCGCTCCAGCTTCACCTTAGCGTCCAGACCGGCGGTACCAATCCAGTGCAGAAACGCCACCTTCCCATTGGCTGGCACCACGCCCTCATAGCGGAGACGCAGCGTGGATCCTGAATCCTGCAACACGGCCCGCCAGGCAGCATCCGGTTGACCCCAGATAAAGAGTGGCACCGCAGGGGTGCCCTGTTTCTCCGCCATGACGATGGCAGACCACGTCCCATCCGGCAGGCCATTGCCCAGATCCCGCATCTCGCCGCTCTGGCTGAGCGTCCCGCTGAATCTCACCCCGCCCTGGCTACCCACTGGCGTGGAGTAGTCGAGCTGGAGGTTGTTCTCCTGCGACTGGGTGTTGGAGATGGTGTCGATGACGAGCAGCGCATTGCGCTTGTCATCCCGGCGCACCTGACGCTCCACCTTGAAAGGACGCACGTCGAACCCCAGCTGGGACTGGCGTCCGTCCACCGGCGTCTCACCGTCGGTGTTGCCGCCGGATTTGGCCGCCTTTTCCACCGCGTCCATGGCCGTCCGGTAGGGCGTGGACTGGCCGTTTATGCCCATCTGGAAGAAGCGCCCCACGGAGAGGGTCTTGGACTTCCAGACGGTCCCGCCCTCCAGATTCCAGTCCTGCTCGCTCTGCGCGAGGGCCAGCGGGCTCACCAACAGAGCCCACACCCACAGTCCACTGGCCGGAAACGGAATACGCATGCGCCATTGCATGACGCAAACACTAGTGGGTGCCTTGGATCATGAAAACTCAAAAGTGCGTTTTTGCACATTCGCACAGAGAATCCACGCTCCCCCACCGACTCACTTCGCAGGCTGCCCCTTGGCCACCTCACCGGAGGACGCATCAGAACTGGCGGCTTCAATATAGACATCCACCTGCTGCCCCACATAAACCGGCACGCCATCGGGCCGCTTCATGCTGTAGATCACCTGGAGCACCCGGGTGTCCACACGCTCGGTGCTGGAGCCGGTAAGCGAGACCTTGGGGATGACGTAGGGCTCCACACGCAGGAAATCGAGCTGAATGGCCGTCTTCGTATCGCCCTTGATGAAGGCGGTCGCTTTTTGTCCTTCGCGAATGCGGGAAGCATTTTGTTCATCCACATCGGCCCGCACCTGGAGCTTCTCCAGATCCCCCAGCACCATCACGGGAGAGTCCTTCACGTTGGTGGCGAACTCACCGGCGCGGATGTTCACCTGCAGCACCACCCCATCCCGAGGAGCCTGCACGTGGAGGCGATCCATCATGATCTGGGTCTGCTTCACCTCGGCGAGGGCGGCCGTGAGTTCTGCCTCGCTGGCCAGAAGCTGGGCCTTGCCGATCGCCACCTCATTCTCCCTAGCGCGAATCTCATCCACACTGAGCGCCCGGGAGTCCGGCACGGACTTCACGCGATCCAGCTGATCCTGAACCTTGGCGAGGTTGGCCTTCTGCACGCCCACCTTGGCACGGGCCACCTCCACGGAGGCATCCTGCCGCACCTTCTGGGCCTGCAGGTCGCGGTCATCGATCTTGAAGAGCAAGCCACCGGCTTTCACAGACTGATTCACCTTTACCGGCACCTCGGTGACCAGCCCGGCCACCGGCACGCCGATGGCGACGTTCTCGCTGAGCGCCTCCAGAATGCCTGTCGCAGCCACGGTGCTGGCATAAGGCTTCTGCGGCGGAGCCACGGGCGGCGGCGGGGCCTGACGGGACTCGCCAGCCTGGATCCGCATGACCACCATGCTGATGCCCAGAAATCCCGCGGCGGCCCCGGCGAAGGTGGCGTACTTGACCAGGTTGCTAAAGATCCGGTTCATGGAAATAGAGAGGGGGTGGCAGAAAATTCAGTGATGCAGCTCCGGCGGACGGCTCTTGTCCACATCATGCACCTCCACGATCTGGCCGTCGTCCATCTGGGCGATGCGGTCGGCGTGGGAGAAAATGCGGTTGTCGTGAGTGACGATGATGACGGCGCGACCTGGAGCCTTGGCGACCGTGTCAAAGAGCTCCATCACCATGGTGCCGTTCTTTGCGTCCAGTGAGGCGGTGGGTTCATCGCAGATGATGAGGCGCGGCTCATGCACGAGGGCGCGCGCGATGGCCACGCGCTGCTGCTGCC
>NZ_BATR01000138.1 GCF_000739655.1 Verrucomicrobium sp. BvORR106
GGCCATCGCCCCTCCAGGCTGGGAAGCCTGGTGGCGGGATGTTTATCTCAGCGAACCCTATCTGGATCCCACCCTCGATTTCGAGGAGTACCTGCCCGCCTACCGGCTTGGCTATGAAACACACGCCTGGCAGACGGGCACCTTGTTCGAGGACATCGAGACCATTCTGGAAAACCGCTGGGAGGAAACCCGCGGCACCTCGCGCCTCCCGTGGTCCATCGCCAAAGAGGCCATCAAGTCCTCCTGGCAGGTGCTCGATGAACGGGGTGAGGCGGGTTTTGATCCACCCACGCCTCCCCCTGCCTCCTAGAACCTCTGCTGCATCCGATTCAATCCATTCCCCCTTCCCGAAATCCGCGAAGTGGAGCCCATTCAGAATCAACCCAGACCCCTTTCGCAATCCATGAAAACACCTCCTCTTCTCATCGTCGCCGACCGCGGCGTGATCAAAGCCTTCATGGCCAATGGGCAGCAGGCCGGGTCGGTGCCACAGCTTGCCGACACCATCCGCATCGATGAAGCCCACCAGAAGTATCAGGACATCTACACAGATCAGGCGGGCTCCTTTGCGAAGCGCGGCACCGGTCATGTAGGCAACTCCACAGCGGAGCGCATGCACTTGGACACTGAAAAACAAACACGCATCATCCGCCTGATCGGCGAACACCTGACTGAACTGCTGGATCTGCACCGCCCGAAGAAGTGGGGCTTCGCCGCCCCGTCTGAGATCAATGGAGCCATTCTCTCCCACCTGCCCCAGGCGTGGACCAGCGCCATCGAAGTCAATCTTGCCAAAGACCTTACCAAAGAAAGCCCGACCCACCTGCGCGATCACTTCCTCGCCGCCCGCGGCGCAGCGTGATACGGGTCTCCCCCTTTTTCTCCCCCAGACGCGTATCTTAATAAAATAAAACACCCCCGGTTTGCCATGACGTCCTACCATCATCGCACCCCCGTACCGCGGCCCGCTTCCTTGAAACAACTCGCCTACCTGCGGTACATGAATGTGTCCTACCCTGCCGATATCGGCGAGGCTGAGGCTAGGGACATGATCCACAAGATCGAGCACGCCACGGACTACGACCAGTGGCACCGCCTCGTGGAGAAGAAATGCGCCTGGCGCACGGACCGCTTCATCCTGCACCCGCGGCTTTTCCTGCATGAGTTCCAGGTGTACTACCACCAAGACCTGCCCGTGCAGTTGCGTGCGCATCTGGTGCATCACCTGTCAGCCACCCTGCGCTGGCCCACCTTGGGCTCGGTGCGGGAATGCATGAAGGCGCTCACGAAATCGGAGCCCACCTGGTGGCAGAGCCCTTTCGTGAATGACCATTTCATGGAGTACTACCAGGAGTGGGACAAGAGTCGTCGCGCCAAGACCGAAGCCAAACCAGAAGCCCTCTGGGACCAGCTCAAGGGAGCGATCTCAGTGTTGTCAGGTTTGACGCCGGATCTGTTGCACTTGAAGCCGAGCAAGGCGTAGGGGGAGTGCGGTGGAGGCGGTGGCGTAGAGGGACGGAGTTGCCCTTGCGTCCCGCCATGGTTATCTCATGAACCCGGAGGGTTCCTCCATGGTATGGGTGAGGCGCACCGCTACCTCGGAGCGGTAGGCCCATAGCGCCCAAGGACCTGCCAGTTGCATTGCGGGAATATCCTCAGCGGTCGGCAATGCAATGGGACTACCGCTCCGCGGTAGCATGCCAATCGACGACATCCCCGGGTAGCCCTCGCTAGGCTCGGTCGACCCGGGGCTATTCATGGTGAACCCTCCGGGTTCTAATTCCCTGAGGTGTGCGTCGTTCATCAGGGTGATTCGCTTGAGGCTCGCCAACGTTGGGCTTGTCACTCTATCCTCTTCGAGGAAGAGCTTCGACTGAGTGCGTGGAGGGCGCCGGTTCCTTGGTGACCACCCCAAAACGCGCGCGGTTGGGATAGGAACCAGGGAACCGACTCTGGCTCAGCCCTCAGTAAGTCCCCTCAGAGGATTTGGGCCTGAAAGGCCCACAGAGCCCAGCCCAGGGGCAAAGGCCACGAAGTGGACGCAGACCCCGGGGTACCTCCAATGAGGATGATCAGGTGGGAAGGCCGACAGCACCCGCTTCCTCCCCACCGCTCTCAACACCTCCACATCAGCTGGACCTGGTGTCATGCGCTGACTGACGTTCGCGGCAAGATGCCGCAAACAGCACGCAGGATGCGCGCGCTCCCCAAGCACAGGCCATTTGAGGCCTGTCAGTCTGTGCTTAGCTACTTGGGTTCCTTGGCGACTTGGACACACGCTTCCTCCGGACACCATCGGCGGTTGTGCAAGCACAAACCGCCGCTCCTTGGGGCCGGGCAACCTGCGTTGACGTTGCGTTCCCCCCTACGCCTTTCGTGGAATCCACCCCGTAGCGATATCCCACAGGCCGGTGACATGTTCCCAGCGCCGCACTGCGACATCGAGCATGAACATCACGAGCAGCGCCATCACCAGGTAAGGCCAGAGCTCGACATAGCGGCGGGCCTTGGTGGTTCTTAGATCCAGGGCGGTGCTCTGGTCCATGTAGGTGCCGCCGGTGAGGCTGCTGACGTCCCGAAGGAGCTTCTCATTCACGGTGCCGAGGCTCACCTCGCTGCTGGGGTTGTGCACCCAACCTGCGGTCACCATCTGGGCGCCGCTTTGGGCACGCACGAGGTACACACCCGGTTGCTCGGGACGGAAGGTGCCCTCATAAAGGCCAGGGCCATCTTGGCGGAGGGAAAGCGCCTGCACGGGCTTCAAGGGAGCACCTAGGGACTCTGCAGAGACATAAAACACCTCTGCCGTCACCCGGGCCTCATTGCCACGCGTGCCGGCATCTTCCAGCACGTCCACGCTCACGCGGGCTTCTTCGCCGGCGGCTTCGCAACGCAGGTCCATGTTCTGCCCCTGCGGTGGACGGGCGGTCTCACGCAACACCTGCGACCAGAACTGGCCAAAGCCATTCCAACGGCTGATCCAAAGACTCGCCCAGCGGCTCTTCGCATCGCTGGAGAAGGCGGTCACCTTGCCCAGGCCGTAGCGCCAGTGTGCCAGGAGAGGATCGCCCAGATCCGTGACCAGCGGCACCTGAGCGGTGCTCTTGCGCAGGGTCTTCACATAACCCAGCAGCGGCGGCGATTCGAACTTGTCCCAGCCAGCGAGAATAGGATGGCGCTCCACCAGCTTGGGCTCGAAGGCATCCTCCCGGATCATGCGTCCCGTGTGCACGAGCGTGTCCTGCGTGAAGATGCGCACGATATTGGCCGCATCCAGCGTGGTGTAAGACTTGCCGCCACCCAGGCTGGCAATGGCCTGCAATAGACCGACATGCGCGCCATCGCCAATCGCCACCGTGGAGATGGTCACCCCCTCGGCGCGGCACTGCGAGGCCAGCGCCTCATAGCCCTGACCGCTCGTCTGACCGTCCGTGAGGATGATCATGTGCTTGATCTTGGCCTTCGTCCGCTGGAGAGCATTGCGTGCCTCGGTAAAGGCCGGGTGCAGGTTCGTGCCCCCACCGCTGGTCAGTCCGGCAATCTGCCCGGCCACCGCGCTGCTGGAAGTCAGCCGCGTCATGGGCACCACCACGTGGGCCTCGCTGTCGAAGGCGTACACACCGATGCTGTCGTTACGGGTGAGAACCTCTGCCGTGGCAATGGCCGCGCTCTTGGCCATCTCCAGCTTTTCACCGGACATGGAGCCGGAGCGGTCGATCACCAGCGCCAGGGCGCTGCTTTGTTTCTCCTCCTCATCCGGAGCCTTCAGCCGCACGGGCAGGACTTCCTCAATGGGAGTGCGGTAGTAACCACCGACGCCAAACGAGTTGGGACCACCAAGCATGATGAAACCACCGCCCAGCTTGTCCACATAATCCCGGATGGCGACCATGGCCGTCTCGCCTACCTGATGGGCGGGTACATCGGAGAGGATCACGCCATCGAACCCGCTCAGTTCTTGCGGCGAAGTGGGGATGCTGTTGGGCGCGCGCAGTTCCAGCTCGATGCCCTCTTTGGCCATGGCCTGCACGAGGTACTGACCTTCGTTGATGTCGCCTTCCACATAGAGCAGGCGCAGACGTCCCCGCACGTCCACCAGTGTCAGCGCCTCATTGTTGGCCGGGATGGCGTCGCCGCTGAATCCCTCCAACACTGCGCGATACTTGTAAATGTTCCGGGTGTCTGGGTGACGCACAAAGGTCTCCGTCAGGGTGCTGCCGCTGACCACCTTCACGTTGCGGCGCTCCACTTCCACGCCGTTTTCAAAGAGCTTCAGCAGCCCCGTGCCGTCCATGGTGCTCTCCACCTCCACCTTGAGCTGAAGGGCCGCTCCTTCATGCAAACGGCTCTGGCTGGGCAAGAACTGGCGCACCCGCACATCCGGCTTCCGCGGGCCCGCCACGGGCACGCTGTGCAGATGCACATCCGCCACCATCGCCGCACGAGCGGCCTCCATCAGGCTGCCACGGGTCTCATGCCCATCGCCCACAAACACCACGTGTCTTGAGGTGCCGGCCGGGAAAAGGGAGCGCGCGTACTCGAGTGCCCCTGCATAGTTGCTCTGGGCTCCGTGGGTCTTCAGGGCTTCAGCCCATAACTTCTCACCACCCACCTTCAGTTCCGCCTCAGAGTAGAGCCGGGCTTCGTCGCCGAACCCCGTGGTGTACACCTCCACATCACCCGGCAGGGCTTTGCGGATCTCGTCCGCCTTCTGCAGCACAGTCTTCACTCCTTCGGCTCCCAAGCTCTGGCTGTTATCCAGCGCCAGTACCACGGCGCGCTGGCTGCTCGTCACCACCTTGGCGGGACCCGCCAGGGCGACCAGTGCCAGCATGATGCCCAAGGCCCGCACCAGCAGCAATATCTGCTTGCGTCGCGCAGGCATGGGGTGCGCCGACCGGCGCTCCGCCCACAGCAGAAACGCCAGGGCGGGAAAGATCAGCAACAGTAAATAAGGTGACTCCCAGTCCATGTAATAGGTCTTCCCGGATCTAAAATTTGAAAATCATCGCTCGATTAATACACCGCCTGACGGTGGAACAACCAGCTCTCCACCAGCAGCACTCCCAGCACGAGCCAGAGGAGAGAGGTACTCCAGTTGCCCCCACGGGCCCAGCGCTCGCTCACCTCTGGACCTGCGGCTGCCATGGCCTTCGCCTGGGCAGGGACGTCGGTCTCATGTGAAGAAATGAGCAGGCTGGCCAGGGTGCGACCATCGCCGCCATCCACCAGGCCCACTTGAGAAAGCTCCAGCCAGCCGCCTTTGGCGTCCTGGGAGGTTTCCTCGAATCGGGTCCCCGTCCACGCATGCCACTTCACCAGACCCGCCGGCATCTCCACCAGATCACCGGGGCGCACCGCCTTGAGCGAGGCCAGGGCGTCATTGTTCTCCGCCGCCCAGTAGATCGCATTGCCCACCAGCAGCGGGAACGCCGAAAGCAGCGCGAGCTGCTCGCTCCGGCCAGGGGTAAAGGCAACGACCACCAACCGCTGTCCGCCGGACTCCCCTGCTGCGAGCACGGGCTCATTGCCCGCCATCCAGAGGGTTTCCAAGGTGTCGCTCACATTGAGGACGGTCGTTTGTGTCACCGCCACCCGGCCACTGGCCACGCGGTAGAGCACTGGGTGTTCGGGCTGCACAGCGCGCACAGCTTCATAAGGGACCCCGGAACCCAGCTTCTTCGCATGCACGGGGCCGGAGCTGTTAGGAGGGTTCAGAACCAGCGCGGGGCGATCTGTGGGCCAGTCGGTGGGCACCCAGTTCTCAAACACGTAGACATCTGCCTTCTCCTTCATCGGCCAGTCCTTCACCCCGCCCTTCAGCACCTGGATGCGGTCCTCAGCCAGCATGGAGGTCAGCGCGAGCTCCACAAAGGGATCGGGCGCATCAGAAAACCACGCCACCACGAGCGGCTTGGTCTCCGGCAGCGGCGAAACGGCCACGTTGTCCCAGCCCAGGCAGTCGCCAGGAGTGCGCACTTCCATCTCCAGACGCTGGCCCTTGCCCCCTTCCAGCGGAAGAATGAGGCGATTGCTTTCGCCCGGCTTCAACGTCATCTGACGGAGCTGCACGGGACGACCGTCCAAGCGGGCTTCCAGGGTGGTCTCCACTGGGTTGGCGTTGGCACGACCGGCGGTCACCTCTACAAATACCTCGAACCGGTTCCGCGCCAGAGGAGCCGGGCGGATCTGGAAGCCGGTGATGCCGCAGTTCACAGGGCTCTCCAAGGCCACATTCAGCAGACGCATCTTCGGAGGCTTCACTCCTTCGGTGGGGGCTTCAGTGGTCAGCGGCTCCTGAGGCGCAGCCTCATCTGTGATCTGCCAGATCTCCGAAGGTGCATCCAGCGCCGCGAGCCGACGGGCCACGAGGAGGGCTTCATCAGAGCGATCCTCCATCGGCACCGGCTGGGCCTGCTGGATCATGCGCAGCAATTCCCGCCGGTTCGTGCTGCGGGACTGGGTCACCTCCGCCTTCGCATCGTACACGACGAGGGAGGTCACCACGTTCTCCGGCAGCGCGCTCAGGCGATCCTTGAGTTGGGACTTCGCCTCCTCCATGCGGGTGCGCCCGTTGCCATCCGCCGCCGCCATGGAGGCGGAGCGGTCGAGCAAGATCACGAGGCTCTTGGGCGTCTCCCCACCGCCCTCGCGGAAGGGCTTCGCCAGCGCCATCACCGCCAGCAGCACGACGAGCAACGTCATCAGCAGCGAAAGGATGCGCTTGAACCGCCTCAGCCAGGCTGACTCCTGGTGCTCCTTCGCCAGCGTGCGGAAGAACAGCAAGGTGGACACCTGCACCCGCTTGGCCTTCCGGCGGAAGAGCCAGAGGGCGATCGGGATGAGCGCCAGCCAGAGCCAGTGGAGAAAGTTGGGAGAAAGGAACTTCATTCAGAACAGTGTCGAAGAGGCGGCAGAAAGAGGATCGAGATGCTGGAGGCAGTTTATGCAGAGGCCAGGGAACCGCCCCGCATCAGGAGATCGAGGAAACGATCCTCGAACGGTTCATCACTGCGGCAGGTGTAGAAGTCAATCTGGCGTCCGGCGCAGGCGGTGCTCAGGTTTTCGGCAAAGGCGTCAAACATCTCCGCATAGAGCTTCACCTCGCGCTTCGTGATCCAGAAACGGCGGCGCTCGCCCGTTTCCACATCAGCCAGCTCCACCTCCCCATCCAGCTCGGGACGCTGTTCCCAGGGGTGGATCACCTGCACAAAGTGGGTCTCCCCGGACCAGCCCGCGGCGCGTTTCACCGCCTCGACCGCCGTTCCCACCTCGCGACCAAAGAAGTCCGAGATGACAAAGATGCTGCCATACCGCTGCCTAGTAGGACGGAAGTCTGTGAAACACTTTTCCAGATCCGTCACACCGCCGTACGCCCACTTGGTCACAGCGGTGGTGATCTTCTCAATGTTCCCCTGCCCCCGCAGCGGCGGCAGTTCCTGCCGCGTGGTATCGCTCATGGAGTACAGGCTCACCCGATGCTGGCCAGAGAGGCCCAGATACGCCAGCGCGACGGCGAAGCGAAGTGACTGTCGGCGCTTCTCGATAAAGGGCTTCTCCATGGAGGCGCTGGTGTCCACCACGATGTGGATGTGCAGTTCCTGCACCTCCTCATAAAGACGGACGAAAAGCTTGTCCAGCCGGGCGTAGAGCCGCCAGTCGATGGCGCGAAAGTCCTCCTTGGGCGTGTAGTGGCGGTAGTCCTTGAACTCGCGGGTGTACCCCGTGGCTGGGCTGCTCTGCATGCCCCGGCGCATCAACTGCCGCCGCTTGCGCAGCCGCAGGGCCAGCGTGCGCAGACGGTCCAGGAAATGGGCGTCGAAGAGATCTTCGCGGGTCAGGGAGGCGGTCATGGAGGGGGAGCGGAGACGGGAGAAGAAGGAGACGGAGCCGCGGCCGGTCCGGCAGGGGGCGGCGAGTTCGTGGAAACAGCGGGCGGCCCCATCGGAGCACCGCGCAGGCACACCAGAGCGCGCTCATTGACGGGCAGAATCCACACGCCCGGGGCGACAGCAGAGGTGGGGCCGCAGAGAGTGCCACCGCCCCGCTCATTCTGATAAAGCACCCCGGAAGGGAGATAGGTGCGCCGGTTCTGGAATCCAGCCGACACCGACCGGCGGGAGGAAGAGATGGCCATCGTATTGGCCTGCACCGGAGCGGTCTCGTCAACAAAGGTCTTGGCCCAGGCATCCGCCTCAGGGGGCAGCGGCACATCAAACAACACACTGCCACTGCGCAGGTCAGACATACGCAGCCGGGTGCCCAGACTGGCGTACAAGCGGGAGCCGTGCAGGCTGCCGGAGGGCATGACATCCACACGGGGCGGCTGGCCGTTGGATGTCACACTCTCGACAACACCAAGAGTAGTCTGCATACCACTGCGCTGGGGCGACGTGCTGCCAAAACTCGAACCGTTGAAGCAGACCAGCTGCCCCTCCCCCACCCCGACGACCATGCCGCTGTGGGAAAGCTGGCCCAGCGGCAGCCCCATGGCGCTCACCATGCCGGTGCCATTACCGTTGACCATCCACACCTTGCCCTCATGCAGCGTCGCGTAGGGCGAATAGTAGCCCTGCCCTTGCAACAACGCACGCAGCCCGGTTGTGTAGCCCCAGCCAGTGCTGGCGGCCCCCATGCTACCCCGCATGCCCGTGATGTGCAGTCCGGACCCACCGGATTTCTGTAAGAGAACTGGCGAGAAGGCCACCAACTGGCGCGGCGGAGGCTGCGTCAGCGGCGTGTTGGAATCCCCTTGGGACTGGAGATCGATAGGAAAGCCCGGCACATCTCCGGTGGCCAGACGCCACAGCACCTGCCCGCTGTCCGCCCGCAGCAGCGCGGCGGACTGGGCAAAGACAAAGACCCGGCCATGCTCCACGCTCAGGCCGGACTTGAGCTTGATGTACGCATCATACCCGCCCCAGCTGTTGTACGGATTCGGGGCCGGAATGGGCGGGGACGGCACCAGCGTCTGCCACAACAGCTTGCCGGTGACCGGGTTCATGGAAGAAACAGTGGAAACGCCCGGCTGCCAGACAAACACATGCCCCTCATCCTGGTGGAGGCGGCTCTGGGACGGCGGACCGGCGGCGGAACCATCCACTTCAGCGAGTTGGTTGCGCCAGAGCAGCGTCCCGGTGCGGGCATCCACACAGGTGACCTTCTCGTTCTCCAGCAGGCACAGGCGGTTTCCATGAACCGATATCTCCACCGGAGTGCGGACGTCTGGCTGACCGGAGCCTCTCACGATCACCCGGGTCGCAATGGTGGTCGTCATGGTACGACCGCCAGACGGCGAGGCCGCACGCGTCGGCTTGCTCCCGCCCTCCGGGCTGACCCGCCAGCGCAATTTGCCCGTGCGCAGGTCCAGGGCGTGCACGTTGCTGCGATCATCCACCACATAGGCCAGGCCTGAGGCATCGTCCGTCATCACCCGGGTGATCAACATGCCCTGATCCACGGAGAACCCCCAGCTCAGGGAGAAAGGAGGCAGGCAGGGCACCGGGCCAGATTGCGCTCTGGCGGTGGCTTCAAAGGGATTTTCACGCAGTGATTCCCTCGCACCCGCCACGCTGAGTTCCATCCCGTCCGGGAAAGTGATCCACTGGTTGTCGCTGAGTTTGCCGAAGGCGGAGAAGGCATCTTCAGCCGCCTTCTTGTCCCCCATGCGGGAACTGAGGTACGCCACGAGCCAGTCCATCCAGCGACGCTGGTCACTGGTGAGATCCGCCTTCTCCAGTGCGGCCGCTTCACGTCGCGCCAGGGCCCAGGTGCTGGGGTCCGTGGCATTCAGGCTGGACATCACGCTGCGCCACTGGCTGGCCACGAGGTGCTCTTGCAGGGATTCCCGCACGGCCTCCGTCAGCTTCCAATCATGCGCCCTGCCCAGGATCTCGCGCAGGGCGAACCGCAACCGATCTTCCTGTCCGCTCTGGGCCAGCAGGTTAGTCCACTGCGACCAGTGCGACATCTCCGCCGGCTCCAGCCGCGTGAGCCGCTCTGCACAAGTCAGTGCCAGAGCCAATGAACCCCGCTCCAGGCAGATCGGCACCACACTGCGCAGCCCCGCCACCTCGGTGACCTTGGACGCATCCAGCGCCTCCAGGAACTGTATGGCCAGATCCTGACGTCCGGCCTGATGATACAAAAGAGCGAGCCGCAGGCGATGATCTTCGCGATGACCGACGTCACTCTCCAGCAGCTTGCGGAGACCAGCCTCCGTCTCCATCGCACGAGTGCTGTCCGACGCCATCAGATCGAGGCGAAGTTTCTCCAGCATCAGAGCCCGGTCGGCGGCCAGGCCTTGCCGAGTCAGGGCCAGCTTCAGCAACTCTTCAGCCGTCTTCTCCGCTTTGTGAGCAGAGGCCTGGGCGATGAGGGCAAGCCACCGGCTGAAGCTCACTTCATCTTCAGGAAGCTTGCCGCCCGGCGCGAGCAGACCCGCCTCCTTTTGCACGGCCAGTTCCACCATCTCGCGGGCTTCAGCGTGCTGCATCACCGCCTCGATCCAGGCCTGATAACGGGCGTCCGTATCGCAGAGGGCCCGGGCGGCATCAAAGGCGACCGCCACGCGGGCGTCGTCCCCGAGTTTTTCCTCGATCTTGGCCAGGAGCAGATGCCCCTCAAAGGCCGTGGGCTGAGCCACAAGCCAGGGCTCGACCAGCTTTCTCGCATCCACCCAGAGCTGCTTGCTCATGAGGAACTGCGCGATCTCCAGCCGGGCGTCCGGGGTCAGGTTCTTCGTCCAGTCCCCTTCGAACAATGCGGCCACTTCATCCGTGCGACGTTGGGCAAAGTAAAGCTCGCCAAGCTCTCGGCGCAGGTCCCAGCGGTCAGGAGATCTGCCGAGCGCCGTCTCCAGAAGCAATCCTGCATCCTGCAACTGATTGCGCCGGCGTAACCAACGGGACAACTCCACACTGCGCCCCACCTGATCAACTGGCTCCAACTTGGACAACAACGCTTTGAAAGTCTCATGAGCCTTGGGCCCCAGGTTGTTGGCAAAGAGCCAGCGCACCTGCCGCAGCATCAGATCCTGACGCTCCGGATGCGCCGCCATCAGCTTCTCCAGCCACTCGAGCGCGGCGGCATCTGTCCCCTCCTTTTCCCAGAGATCCAGCAGGCGTTGCTCCACCTGCGGAGTACCGGGGAGAGCTTCCAATGCTTCGCGCAACACTTGCAGAGCCTCGCGACCACGATGCGCTGCGTCCAAGACATCGGCCAGCGTCAGAGCGTTCATGGCGGTGCGCCCGTCTTTGGAGAGCCAGCGACTCCTCGCAACCTCCACCATCTTGTCGCGCCCATCGGCCCCCGTCACATCCAGACGCAGCATGAGGATCTCCCGCCGCCGCCAGTAGTCAGGGGCGAGCTTCTCCAGCAAGGTATCAAGAAGCGTTCCTGCCTCCGTCGGCTTGGCTTCGGCAGCCAGCAGCTCTGCCTGCAACATGGTGGCGTCCACCTGATTGTCGGTACCCAGCCGGGCCGCATCCACGCCCTCCATCATGCGGGTCGCCGTCTTGGGCAGCTTCTGCCCCAGGGCCTGGCGGGCCCAGCGCAGGCGCTGCTCCGGGGTCATGGCCCCCTCTCCAATGAGGCGACGCGTTTCCTCCAGCACCAAATCTTCGCGCCCCTGTACGGCGGCGGCTTTCATCAGCTCCCCAAACCATTGTGCCTTGCGCGCGGCCGATTTCTCAAGCCGCACGGCAGAGGCCATGGCCTCCACGGCCTTGGGGTTGCGCTCCTCCTGGAGCAGGCGTCCCAGTTGCCACGCCAGCAGGGCGTTGTCCGGATGGCGGGCCACCGCGGCTTTCAGGAAATCACCCGCCTTGCGGTCCTGGAGCAGGGCATAGATGCGTGACAGCACCAGACTGGCTCCCGCATCGTCAGGATACTGGGTAAGATGAGTGTTGTAGAGACTGAGGAGCTCCTCAGTGCGCCCAGCGCTGCGATAGAGCTCCACCAGCTTTTGCAGCGGCACCTCCACGGAGGGATCATAATGCAACGCGGTGCGCAGGGTGACGGAGGTCTTGTCAAAGTCCGCTGTCTCCTCCGCTGCCGGAGCCCAGGCCAGGCCGAAGCCCAGCCCCAGGCCGAGTGCGGCCACCGCAGCCAGACGCAGCCCGGCCGCCTTCTTCCGAAGGCCGCCGCGCCCCATCATCAGCCGTTCCCCGTACCGCATGTGCAGGGTAGTTTCCTTAAGCCGCCTCCATCGCCGGGGTCGCGACCTGCTTGATCAGATCCTCCACCAGGGAGTCCACCTTGATCTGCTGGGCCTCGCCTTCGAAGTTCAGGATCACCCGGTGGCGCAGGGCCACCAGGGCCACTCGCTGGATGTCCTCCGTGCTCACTGCCGTGCCGCCGCGCACTGCGCACCAGACACGCGCCCCGCGAATCAGGGCCTGCAGACCACGGGGGCTGGCCCCGTACGAAACATAACGGCCCACCACGGGCAGCACGCCCGCCTGGTCCGGATGCGTGCCCAGCACCAGCTTGGAGGCATAAGCCGCCACTGGATCCGCCACCGGGATCTGGGTCAGCACATACTGCAGGCGCATGAGTTCCGTGCCGCTGAGTACGGATTCCAGCTTGGGTTCCTCGAACCCGGTGGTGCGGCGGCTGATCTCCACCAGCGACTCCAGCGTCGGGAAGGGCACCTTGATCTTGAACATGAAGCGGTCCAGCTGCGCCTCAGGCAGCGGGTAGGTCCCCTCCATCTCCATCGGGTTCTGCGTGGCCAGCACGAAGAACGGCTCCGGCAGCACATGGCGCTCGCCACCGGTGGTCACCGCCCGCTCCTGCATCACCTCCAGCAGGGCCG
>NZ_BATR01000137.1 GCF_000739655.1 Verrucomicrobium sp. BvORR106
CAATCCCCTCACCGCCCGAGTGCTCGTGAACCGCACGTGGATGTGGCTGCATGGTGAAGGCCTGGTGCGCACGGTGGACAACTTCGGCACCACGGGTGAGAAGCCCACGCACCCCGAGCTGCTCGACGCGCTGGCGGTCGAGTTCATGGAGGATGGCTGGAGCTTGAAGCGACTGGTGAAACGGCTTGTGATGGGCCGCACCTACCGCATGGCCTCGACCGGCCCAGACGCCAGTCTTCAGGCCGATCCCGACAATCGCCACTGGTGGCGACAGAATCGCCGTCGCATGGACGCGGAGTCTATTCGCGACTCCATCCTGGTGATGAGCGGTCAACTGGACCCCAAGGTGGGAGGCCCAAACGTCAAGGCAGACGCCATCGACTCCAACTCCGGGGCCGCGCAGAACCTGGAGTACAACTACGTCTTCACCGACGTGCGCCGCAGCGTGTACACCCCGGCCTTTCGCAACAAGCGACTGGAGCTCTTTGAGACCTTCGACTTTGCGGATATCAACCAGCCCATTGGCCGCCGCAGCAGCAGCACGGTGGCCCCGCAGGCGCTCTATTTCCTGAACCACCCCTTCATGCTGGAGCAGTCCCGGCTGGCAGCGCAGCGTCTCGTCGCGTCCGACTTGGGTGACGAGGCCTTGGTCCGGCAGGCTTACCGGGAGATTCTGGGCCGATCACCTGGTCCGCGTGAACTGCGCCTGGCGCTCGATTTCGTCACGGTCTCCGCCTCCGAACAGGACGCCGAGGCCCGCCGACTCGACAACTGGTCCCTTCTGATCCAGACGCTCTTCGCCTCTGTGGACTTCCGCTACCTCAACTGACGCCTTCAGCCCCTCTCCCACCATGCTTGACCGCCGCCACTTCCTCCAGACCACCGCCTGTGGTTTCGGCTCCCTGGCTCTCGCCGCCATGGCCCAGGGCGCCCCCAATCCCCTCGCCGCCCGGCACACCCACTTCCCACCCAAGGCGAAACGGGTCATCTTCCTGTTCATGGCAGGCGGCGTGAGCCATGTGGACTCCTTCGACTACAAGCCCCGGCTTATCCGCGACAACGGGAAGATGATGGAGTTCGAGGATCAACGCGCCATCGCCAAAACCGGCATGGGCGCCGCCCAGCGCATCATGCAGCCGCTCTGGGAGTTCAAGCAGCAGGGCGAGTCCGGACGCTGGGCTTCCAGCCTCTTCCCCCACATGTCCCAGAAGGTGGATGAGATGTGCTTTGTGCACTCCATGCACACGGAGGGCGTGGCCCACGGGCCGGCCACGTTGTTTCTCCACACCGGCACCACCAACTTCATTCGCCCCAGCATGGGCTCATGGATCAGCTACGGGCTGGGCACGGAGAATGAAAACCTGCCCTCATTCGTCAGCATCAGTCCCAGTCTGAGCAACGGCGGCCCGCGCAACTACGGCACCGCCTTCCTCCCCGCCGTGCACCAGGGCACGACGTTAGGCCGCGCCGGGCTACCCGCGCGGGAGGCCACCATCCGGAACCTGCGCAATCCGCTCCTCACGCCGGAGCAACAGGGGCGGCAGTTCGACCTGCTGCGATCCCTCAATGATGAGCAGATGCGCCGTGCATCATCCTTGGCCCAGGGGCAGGCGGACGCCGAGCTCGATGCGGTGATCAACTCCTATGAACTCGCCTGGCGGCTCCAGACGAACGCGCCCGACACGCTCGACGTGACCAACGAGTCCCCCGCCACCTTGGACCTGTACGGGATCAACGAAAAGGCCAGCGAGAACTTTGGCCGTCAGTGTCTGATGGCCCGCAAGCTCGCCGAGTCCGGCGTGCGCTACATCCAGGTGAACTACACGGACAACTCCAACAATCCCGCCTGGGACCAGCATTCCAACCTGCCCAAGCACGCCGACCATGCCGCTGCGGTGGACAAGCCAATCGCCGGTCTCCTGGCAGATCTGAAACAGCGCGGGCTCCTGGAAGACACCCTCGTCTGGTGGGGTGGAGAGTTTGGCCGTACCCCATATGCCGAGCGAAATGGGACCGGTCGCGATCACAACCCCGTGGGCTTCACCCAATGGCTGGCTGGCGCAGGGGTGAAAGCCGGCTACGCCCACGGTGCCACCGATGACTTCGGCCACTTCGCCGTGCAGGACAAGGTGCACATGCACGACATGCACGCCACCATCCTGCACCTGCTGGGACTGGATCACGAGAAGCTCACGTTTAGGTATGCGGGAAGAGACTTCCGGCTCACGGACGTGCACGGGCACGTGGTGAAGGAGTTGTTGACCTGAGGGTCGGTGATTTAGTGATTCAGTAATTCAGTAAACCGGTAACTCAGCAGGCCAGTGAGTCGGTGGATCGCGCTTGGGACGGGAAACGCGTTAGGAAAAACTTCGGCCGCCTGAAGATACTCCAACCCTCTCCGCTCCATCGGCAGGGTTGGAGTTCCGCGTTTACGCGGTCAGGACGCGCCACCCCTGACGAACCAGACGGTCAGCACGAACAATGGCATTTGAACGTCACCCCCTCCGCTCCCAACCCGGCTGGGGACAGCCGGACTACACCCTCCCTTCCGCAGCAGGGTTGGAGTACCGCATTTATGCGGCTCAGGACGCGCTGCCCCTGACGTGGCATGCGGTAACACCGTCTATCAGCGATCAAACATCTCCCCACTCCGCTCTCACGCGGGGCTGGGAACCCCCGCCTCCTTTACTCCCGAGCACACTGCCCCACGGATCTACTGAATTACTGAGCTACTGAATCACCGATTTACTGAACTCAGTACGTCATCAAAATCCGCCGCCATCTTCTCCGCGCTAAACCGCGCCCGCGTATTCTCCCTCCCCTTCCGGCTCAACGCCGTGCGGTGCTCGTGATCCACCAGCACTTTTTCCAGCGTCTGGCTGAGGCTCTTCACGTCATCTGGATCGCACAACTCGCCACCTTGGGTAATATCCAACAACTCCGGGAAAGCACCATGACGGGGCTGGACGACGGGCAGACCTGCGGCCTGGGCCTCCACCACATACAGCCCGAAGGCTTCGCCGTAGGTGGCGGGCACGGAAAAGACAGTGACCTCGTGTAGGAACTTAGTCTTCTCCTCGAAACTCACATTGGGCTCCCAAGTCACGCGATCCGCCAGACCGGCGGCAGCGAGCTTGGATTGCAGCCCTTCAATGTACTTGTCGTCCGCAGGGGTCTTGGCTCCGGCGATACGCAGCTTCACGCCGGGTACGCTGCCGCGTCGGGCGAGTTCGATGAAAGCGTCAACCAAGGTCGTCAGCCCCTTGCCATGGATCATGCGGGCCAGGTAACCGATGGTGGGAACCTCCGGTTCGCGACGGTCATGCGACCAGCCCTCATAGTTCAGGCCGTTGTACACCACACTCACCCGCTCCGCAGGAACCGCAAGACGTTGCGCCATGACCCTGGCGTAGAAGTCACTGGGGGAAATGAAGCGAGCCACGGACTGGGCGTTCTTCTGCATGAGATCCCAAGCCTGCGTGCGATAGGGCTCAGTGAGCGTGTCCAGAAACGAATCCTCCCCCTGAAGGGAGACCACCACGGGCGCTTTGACCCGACGGACCAGCGCAGGGGCCAATCCGATGAGCAGCGAGTTGGACAAGGAAATCACGTCGGGCTTGCCCTCAGTCTCCAGCCACTGGATGAGGCGATCCCACTCTGACCACTGACGCCCCTCCTCCCCCAGCAGGCTGCCCACGGTCATCTCCCCCAAGTCGCGGGCACTGGTCATGCCCATGAACCGCGAAGCCCAGCGCAGCAGATTCTCGCCATCCAGCCAGGTGCGCAGGAAACGCGGCAGGAACCGAAAGCCGGGCAGGCGCTGCTGCAGGTACAAGGAAACTCCCCCCACTTTCACTGACTGCTCAGGGTTCGCCTCGTCTGCATCCGTCATCAGGGGGAGGTAGAGCGGGATGATCATCGCATCGTGCCCCCGGGCTCGCAGCGCCTTGATGAGGGCGTTGTCCCGCAGACAGCTTCCGCAGTGAAAGGAACCGGTGCCAGGCGTGAGGTGAATGATGCGCATCGGGCAAGAGCAGGCGGGAGAAAGCGGTGATGAAGGAGGGCGGGCAGTGAGGTCAGGGAAATACGTGCGCGAACGCGCATCCCTTCCGTGGTTCTTACGTCCCACAGCATCGAAATTGTCGCGCCTCAGACAAACAAAAAGCCGGAAACCTTACGGTATCCGGCTTTGAGAAATGTCTTGGAGACGTCCTGCCAAATTAGCTCGCGGCGCTGGTGCGCTCGCTGGCACGCTCTTTCACCGTCACAGCTTCCTTGCCGAGGCGGCCACGGAGGTAGTGAAGACGGGCGCGACGCACCTTGCCCTGACGGACGATTTCGATCTTGGCGATCTTGGGGGTGTGAAGGGGGAACACGCGTTCGACGCCTTCACCGTTGGAGATTTTGCGAACCGTGAAAGCCTTGTTGAGACCGCGACCTTTACGGGCGATGACAATGCCAGCGAAAATCTGGATACGCTCTTTCTCGCCCTCAATAACGCGGGTATGGACTTTGACACTGTCACCCACATTGAATGCGGGGAGGGTCGACTTCAGTTGTTCTTGTTCGATCTTGGCGATAATGCTCATGACGGGGTCTCCTGCGATGAGGGTGGCCGCTTCACAGCGGCGGGAAAGGGCGCATAGACTGCCAGCATTCCTATTCCGTGCAAGTCTTTTGTTTCGGAAATCCGAAGGAGCGAAGCTGAAATTCCAGAGTCGCCGATGTCCCGCAATCCCTGATAATTTTGCAATCTTTACACCATATGAACCCACTCGCAAGACACGCCCCGAAAATTCTTAAATAAACCCCCGCGAAACGCGACCCGCGACGCCATTGACGCAAAACACACGGCCGCCAGGACACCATTCTAAAAAATTCCCTTTCCCGTCACTTCCTGCCTGACGCTCGAATCTTGGCGATTTCTGCTTTGATCTGCTCAATCCGGTTCTTGGAGCTGGGATGGGTGCTCAGAAACTCGGGCGGCCCGCCCCCTCCCCCGCTGGCCTGCTTGAGGATCTCCATCACCTTGATAAGGGCCTCTGGATTGTAGCCAGCCTCATAGAGGAACTTCACGCCCAGCCGGTCGGACTCCAGTTCATCATCGCGACCGTACTTGGTGTTCACCACCTGGTTCACCAGTTGGGCGAGTTGCGCATTGGTGTTGCTGGAGCCGTCACTGGAGGCCACGACAAACGCCGTGGTGAGGCCCCCCACCAGCTCGGACTTGGCGATCTGCTCGGAGCTGTGCCGACCGACCACGTGACCGATCTCATGCCCCAGCACCCCGGCCAGTTCATCCTCCGTCTTGAGCAGGCGGAACAGCGCCTCCGTGATGAAGATCTGCCCACCCGGCAGGGCGAAGGCATTCACCGTGTTGCGATCCGCCAGGAGGTGGAACTCAAACTTGTAGGCTGTCTCATCAGCATCCGTGTCCTTCACCAGCTTCTGTCCGACCCGATTGACGAACTCCCTGGCCTGCTCATCGCTGGAAACCCCGCCGTGCATGGCAGCCATCTTTTGCCGGGAGGCCAGACCGAGCTGGATCTCCTGCTGGGGATTCAGTTTCAGCCGCTGGGTGCGACCCGTGAAGTTGTTCGTCTCCGAGCTGGTGCTGCTAAAGTAGCTGAAGAGGGCAAAGGCTGCGATGGCGAGGCCGATGGCCACCCGCATGCCGCACCCGGACATCTGCGGTCGGCGTCCCCCGCTGTATCCGGTCTCGTACGCACTGTGCACGGTGGGGGCCATCAACTGGTCCAGGAAGCTCCGGATTTTCATGAGGATGTGGTTGGTATGTTTATCTTTGTATCGCGTTTGGTGTGACAAGCCAAGCTACAAACTTTCCCTGAGCCTCTGGCAGATGGTAGGTCTTGCTTTTCCCCCGGCCTGATTACCTTCGCATATGGTCACTCCCAACATTCGCAGCCTCCTCGCTTCCAAGGAACCGGTTCAGGACGTAACGGTGCAAGGCTGGGTGCGAACCCGGCGGGACTCAAAGGCCTGCACCTTCATCGAACTCAACGACGGCTCCTGCCTGCGGGGCCTGCAGGTCGTGGCGGACAACGCGCTGGCCTGCGCAGAACTTTACCCAAAGATCCTCACAGGTGCCTCCGTCCGCGTCACGGGGGATCTGGTGGCATCGCCAGGCGGGAAGCAGGCCTTTGAGGTGCTGGCCAAGAACGTGGAGATCGTGGGCGAGTCCGATGGCACGTATGTCCTCCAGAAAAAGGGCCACACGCCGGAGTTCCTCCGCTCCATCTCGCATCTCCGCCCGCGCACGAACCTCCTTGGCAGTGTCTTTCGCGTGCGCAGCCGCATGGCCTTTGCCATCCACAAGTTCTTCCAGGAGCAGGACTTCTTCTACGTGCACACGCCCATCATCACCAGCAGCGACTGTGAAGGCGCGGGTGAGATGTTCCGCGTGACCACACTCCCCCAAGGCAGCGCGGCCAAGCCGGAGGAGGACTTCTTTGGCAAGCCCACCTTCCTCACCGTGAGCGGCCAGCTTCAGGGCGAGGTGTTCGCCTGTGCCTTGAGCAAGATTTACACGTTCGGCCCCACCTTCCGGGCGGAGAATTCCAACACCGCACGTCATGCCGCAGAGTTCTGGATGATCGAGCCAGAGATGGCCTTCTATGATCTGGAGGCCGACATGGGCCTGGCCGAAGCAAATGTGAAATACCTGCTGAAGGCGTTGTTCGAAACCTGCGGCGAGGAGCTGGAATTCTTCAACAAGTTCGTGGACACCGGCCTCATCGCCCGTCTGCAGCACACTTTGGACAAGCCCTTCCAACGCGTCAGCTACACGGATGCGGTGGACCTTCTGATCAAGTCGGGGCGCAAGTTCGAGTACCCGGTGGAATGGGGTCAAAATCTCCAGTCCGAGCATGAACGCTTTCTCGCCGAGGAGCATTTCCAGAGCCCGGTCACGGTCTTCAACTACCCCCGCAGCTTGAAGCCCTTCTACATGCGACAGAACGACGATGGCCGGACTGTTGCCGCCATGGACGTGCTGGTTCCCGGCATTGGCGAGATCATCGGCGGCAGCCAGCGCGAGGAGCGACTGGATCTGCTTGAGCAGGCGATGGCCGCCCATGGTCTGAGTGAGGAGAACTACCGTTGGTATGCTGACCTCCGACGCTTTGGCACCGTACCCCATGCTGGCTTCGGCATGGGTTTTGAGCGTTTCCTCATGTTCGCCACCGGCGTAAGCAACATCCGCGACGTCATTCCCTTTGCCCGGACCCCTGGGCACGCTGAGTTCTGATTCGATTTCCCCCAGACTGATTGATTTGATGCCTGCCTTGTCTTTTCGCTCCTCCCTCCCTGCTCTTCTGGCGGTTCCCGCCGCTCTGGTTCTCACCCTGGCTGGCTCCCCGGCGCGTGCCGCCGAGCCCCTGGACGTGACCCTGGTGGCGAATGTGACCCAGGTGAAACCCGGCGTCCCCTTCTACGCAGGGCTGCACCTGGTGCATCGCGAGGGCTACCACACCTATTGGAAGTTCCCCGGCATCGTCGGTGTGCCCACCAGCATGGACTGGACGCTCCCTCCCGGCTGGAAGGCAGACGACATCACCTGGCCAGAGCCGAAGCAGGTCCACATGTTTCAGATCCGGGCTCAAGGGTACCACGGGGACATGCTCCTCCCCGTCCGCCTGACCCCACCCAGTGATTTGGCAGCTGGTACGAAGGTCACCTTGAAAGGCAAGACCTCCTGGATGTGCTGCGGTCGGGACTGCAATCCTGGGTTCAATGAATTGACACTGGACCTGCCTGTCGCGGCAGCGGACGCAGCTCCGGAGACCTTGGTGAATACGAAGTGGCAGGAGCGCTTTGATGCCACCCTGGCCTCCAGCCCCAAGCCGCTCAAGGGTTGGACGGTGCTGGCGAGCCGGGATGAAAAGCATGTCACCGTCACCCTGACCCCTAATAGCGAAGGCATGCCCAAAGGCAAGATTAAGGACGTGCTGTTCTTCACCGACGACGGCCTGGTGAATGCCGACAAAGATCAGGTGCTGGAGCCACTCGCCAACGGAGCCCTGAGGCTCACCCTTGAAGTTTCCCAGTACGCCGAACAACCCTTGGCGAAGCGACTGGTGGGCGTGTTGCAGTCAAAGCAAGGTTGGGATGCAAAAGGCACGAACTCCGTGGCGATCGATGTGCCGTTGATTGTCATCGAACCGGTGGATCCATAGGCGAACACGAATCTCGTGGCTGCACTTGTGAGAGCGGTTGGGCCCAACCGCCGAACGTAGATCAGCCCATCAATCAATCAAACCTTGCCCCCTAGCGAGGGCGAACCCGTCATGCCGAAGGCATCCCAGAAGGTAGCCTGGGACCGGGCGAGTTTGACGAGCCCTGTACCTGGAAATGCCCCATCCTCAATTCTCCGGCTTCAACTGCAGGCTTCCATCGGGCTCCTCGGCCATCGATTTACCGAAAGCATGGATCAGCAGGCAAAAGGCGAGACCTGCCCACCAGACCCAACCGAGGAAATGCGCGGTGGGCTCCAGCTCACCCAACAACACGAGCGAGGCAAGGCCGAAGAAGCTCAACAGCGTCACGCAGGCGAGCCGCTCGTACTGGTCGCGACCCAGCTTCAACCAACGGCTGGGGAGAGCGGCCAGACAGAGGGCCACCATGGTGACGGCTACCAACACGAAAAAGCAAACCACCGGAACATACAGAAACGTGAGGGCAAACCTCAACGTGCTGTCCCCTGCCCACAGGGAGAAATAGTGCTCGATCACCAGGAAGGTCCACAGTGAAACCCCGGCGGCAAACCCGTACACTTCCTTCTCCGGGCGACGCACGCTGGCGGGAATGACCGTGTCGATGGCAGAATCGTGGCTCATACAGCGGGAGGAGCAGTGGGAGTTTTCGCTGCATCCGGTTGGGATGCAAACACATCTTCAAAGACAAACCATTGATACCAGTACTGCTCGATCACGGAGCGCAGCACTTGGTTCCACTGGCTCGCGGCCTTCATCTGAGATTCGTTTCTGTCCAGGCCCGCGGTCGCCACACCAAAGGAGGGCTCCGCATGCACCCGGTAGCGCCGATACCCCATACGGATGATAAAAACGGGGTGGATCGTGGTACGAGCCACGGTGGCTAGAATGAATGGACCGCGGGGAATATTCCACTCCACGCCGGGCTTGAAGTCTAGACGCATGGGCGAGACATCGAAGAGCACACGATCGCCCTGAATGGCGACGATGCCGCCCTCGCCAATGGCTCGAGCGAGCTCTACCCCGAGCATGCTGCCAGGCTCGTTGTAGTGCACGACGAAGTCTTCTGACTCTTGCCGCTCTCTCTTGTTTTTCTGGAATTCCTGACTCTCCCGCATGCGCTCAGGAGCGCGCACCATGTGGATGGGACACTTGAACCGATTGGCGAACATGGGTGCCGCCACATCGTAGCTGCCCATGTGAGCCGTCATCAGCACAGCACCGTCTTCCTTGGCCTGAAGCTTGAGCAGGTCCGGCATGCCAGAGACCTCCCAAGTGATGATGTCATCCCCGTTTCTCACATGGGCCAGATCCGTCATGGTCCAGGCGAAATTCCAGAACACACGAAACGCCCGGAACTGGTTGCCCAGCAGGGAAGTTCCGGGCAGGACGAAGGTCAAGTTCCGCGCCACCGCATTTCGGGCGGTGCCACACAGCGCCCAGAAGATAAAGGTGAATCCCGCCATGAAGACCGGCTCCATGAACCAGGGGCAGTGCCGGGCCCCCCAGTGCAGGTAGCGCATCCAGATATCCCCATAGACAGAAAAACGACGCAACCAGCTTAACATGTGCTCGGTGGAAAATGGGAACAGAGATGGAGATACAGCATCGGCAGGGCACTGAGAAAAGCCGATTTCGCGCATCATTCAACCACTGCTTGTGAATGAGGGCGGCACTGTGACAGCCCAAACCCGAAATTTCCGTCAAAACGCAAAACCGAAGGTGATATGCAACGCCCCCATGTCCTCCCCCTCCCTGCGGTCAGGATTGAAGCCGTAGTCCACCCGGAGCGGACCGATGGGAAGCTTGTATCGGATCCCCAGGCCGATGGCATAGCGCAGGTCTGAAGGAGAGGCGAAGACGTTGTCCTCCTCCCGGCTGACCGTGCCGGCATCGCCAAAGAGGGCCAGTTCCAGATTGGGCCGGATCTCGTAGGACAGCTCCACGCTGAAGACATGGGTGGCGGTGCCGCCCAGAGGCGTGCCTGACTTGGACTTGGGTCCCATCTCGCGCTCCGCGAAGCTGCGGACCGAGGTGGCCCCGCCGTTGAAGAGGCGCAGGTCGATGGGCAACTCGTCCACGCCGCCGCTGATCTGCACCGCCCTCGCCCGGGCTGCGGCCGCGATGCGGAGCTTCTTGGTAAGCGGTTGATACACGGCCAGGGAGATCTCGCTCTTGAGAAACTGCACGTCCCCTCCAGATGTCGTCACTCCCGCACTGGCCATCCATCCGTCTGTCGGCACCACCGGACTGTTCCGGTAGTCAAACACCAACGCCATCCCCACGGACCCCAGATTGTACTCATCCGGCCCCAGTTCCTCTGGCGTCAGCTCTGTGGACTCCGTGCTGTTTGCCGAGACCTGGCCGAAGAGGCTGGCGGTGATGTGCTTGTTCCAGCGACGCTCCAGGGCCAGCTTGCCAAAATAGGACTGCCGGTCGTAGTCAAAGATGGAGAAGGTCTCCGCCCCCACCTCGGCCGCCAGACTGTAGCGGGATCCAAAGAGGGCTGGATCAAGCAGTTTCAACGAACCGTTGATGCCCCGCCCGGTGTACTCCGCCTTCGCACTGGCGGTGTTCCCGCTGTCCATGAAGTTCACCTGCCGCACCTCGGCACCGATGATGGGTCCCTGGAAGGTCTCGTAGCCGCCATAGAATCCCACCGTGGTGCGCATGCCCTCCTCCCCCTTCACCTGTAGCACGAGGGTGCCTCCGGGTTGGGCCACGGGTTCCAGCTCCATCCGGGCAAACACCCCCGTATCCAGCAGACGACGGTTCATGATCTCCAGTTCCGAGGGCGAGTACGTGGTACCCACGGCAGGCTTGAAGCTGGCCTTGATGAGTCGCTGGGCTCCTGCGGAGAACTTGGGGTCGATCTCCACTGCGCTGATCTCGTACACGGGGCCGGCCTGGATCTGGTACAAGACCGGAACCGTGCCCGAGGCATTGGCAGCCGGATTGGCCACGGCGTTGACGACGGCGGCAAAGTGGCCGCGCATTTGATAAACGCTGGCGATCTTCGCACGGGCGGTCTCCACTTTTACCTCACTGAACGGTTGCCCGGAGAACTCCGACACGGCCTCCTGCACCTCCTTGTCCCGCCCCAGCAGATCACCGGTGAACTGCACGCTGCCGAAGAGATACTTCCGGCCCTCTGTGATCTTCACCAGGACGCCCACCTGCATGGTAGCCTTGTTGTAGTCGAACACCGGCTCCGCCACCGCGGCCTCCAGATACCCTTGAGCCTGGAAATAGCGCTGCACCAACTGGGCACCCGCCTTGATGTCGGCCTCCACAAAGACCGGGCTGGCACTGCTGCCGCCCAGCTTGTCATGCGTAGGCCGCAAGAGATACCGCGTGAGCTGGACCTCCTCCTGGCTGGTATTTCCCTCGTACCGGATGGCTCCCACCTTGAAGACATCCCCCTCGGTCACCGCCAGCAGGGCCGCCCCACCCTGGATCTCCCAGTTCACCACCGCGTCCGGATAGCCCAGATCCAGATAGCGCTGCCGGACAAAGAAGGCCAGGTCATCCGCCAGCGGCGCACTCATCTCCTTGTCCTCCGTGAGCTGGATCTGCTCCTGCACCACCGCCTTCACATCATCCGCCGCCCCCTTGCCCACGCCCGTCAGCTCCACACGCAGCCCCTGGGTCTCGATCACAAACGCCTGCCCATGCGCCAGCCCGGCCATGGCCAATGCCACCACCAATACCAGCAGACATGGAGGAAGTAATTTCATCTTATCCTGATCAATCTTAATACTCAGTGCTCTGTGCTCTCTGTGCTCTCTGTGTCTCTGTGGTTAAATCTCATCCCGCCCGCCCTCGACTACCTGAACCTCACCAGATAGTGCAACAGCCCGCGGAAGGTCCCCCGCTCGCTCACCTCACCGATGGCCTGGAGCCGGGGATTGATCTCATAAGTGGCCGTCACCGCGCGCTGGGTGTTCCCCGTGCTCAGGGGGGAGAAACTGAAGCTTAGCTTGGGCGGCTCTTCGTCGATGCGCCGCGGGGCCGCCTTGCGGAAGAGCTTGCGGTACGTCTGACTCAGCAGAAGGAACGCGGCTCGGTTGGCCGCCACGCCCTCGGACGAGGTAAGGTCACCGGCCGTGGACCCGGTAGCCAGGAGCGTGGCAATCTCTCCCTCTGAAAGAGGCGGGTTCGAGGTAAATCTCACCTTGGGTTTCAACGCCGGGCCATAGGCAAAAACGTTCACGACATAGTTTCCCACGACCGAGTCCCCCTGGAGGTCCAGCTCCGGGTCCAGCGGGCGCTCCTTGGTAAAGAGGATGTTCCCCCGGGTGATGTTCAGGCGGCTGAAGGGAAGCTGCACCCTGGCATTGTCCAGCGTGGAGCGGCCTGTCACTTCTGGGCTGCCCCCGGTGCCTCCGACGTGCAGGTCCACCACGACGGCGCCGTTGAGCACATTGCCCAGAAGGCGAACGGGATCACGAGTCACCACCTTCACGTCCAGCTTCCATTTATCAAACGGCGGTGGCGCAGCCGGTTTACCGGTGCTCCGCTTCACGGGCGGAGGTGGCGGAGGCAATTGCTCTGGCAGGGACAGCGGCAGGAACTCGATCTCTTTGAAGACGCGTCCTCGCACCAGCTCTACGCGACCGGAGACGGATGCGCCATCCAGCGGGCCTCGGATGGCCAGATTGCCATCGGCCCGCAGGCTCATCGTGTCATCCCGCAGGATGAGTGCCTGCCGCGCCACCACGTTGACGTTGATGTCCGGCTTGGCGAGGTCTTCCACATTCACCCCACCCGAGGCACGGATCTCGCCCCCAGCCAGGATTGCCGAAGCGTCCTCGATGGTGATCTTCTTCTCCACGAAGGAGAGATTGGTCCGCACATCCCGCACACTCATCTGGCCCTTGGCGAGCTCAGCGGAGGGCACGTTCAGACGCAGCCTGCCCCGCCAGCTGGGCCGACGCAGCGGCCCCTCCAGTTTCACCTCCGCCCCCACCGTCCCCTGCACCCGCTCCATGGTGGGCACCAGACGGGCGACAAAGCCCAGGTCGGACTCCGGCAGGCTCAGCTCTGCCTGCAAAGGGGCGTCCTGCAGGGTGGCGGGATCAGCCAGCACCTTCTCCACCTCCAGCGGCAGCGCGGCCTTGATGACCATGGGCTTCAGCGGGCTTTGCACCACCTCCGCTTCCACGCTCAGCCTGCCCGGCACCAGCTTCCCTTGCAGACGCACGCTGGCGGGCTCCAGCTTGCCCTTCAACGCCGCAGAGGCCAGATCGCTGACCTTCACATCCACATCCCCCGTCAGCTCCGCCAGGAGCCCCTGCAACTGCACCTTCCCCGCCACGGTGCCGCTGACTGGAGGCGACTTCCGCCCCAGGGCCGCGAAAAGCTCCTCGAACTTCAGGTCCTTCATCTCCAAGGCGACCTCCACGGGACGGGTGCGGTCCACGGGGATCTTAGGCCGCGGCTGCGCCCCCAGCGCGAGCGGGATGGTAACCTTCCCGGATGCCAGGGCAACCGCACCCGACTTCACAGAGAGTCCGGTGAGCTTCAGATCGGTGTCCGAGACCGAACCCGCCGCCTCCAGCCGAAACTTCCCAAACTGGGCAAAGAGACGGGTGAGCTCCGCCGTGCGCCCCTCATGCCGGGTCTTCAGGTCCAGATCGTAGTGGTTGGGATTGCCCGCGAGGGCGAAGTCCTTGACCCGCACCACGCCGTTGCCCTTCACCTCCAGAGGCTTCAGTTTCCCAGAACCCGACCAGTCGAGCACCACCGACCCGCTGTTGATGGTCGGCCCCTTGAACAGCTCCAGCCAGCCGGAAAGTCCAGGCAGATCCGTCAGCCCCCCTTTCAGATCAGCGGTGAACGCATTCGGCTGGGCCAGCTCCATGGAGGCCACGCCGTGGACCTGGTTCTTTTCATCGAACCGGATGTCCAGCTTCTTCGCCGAGACCTTGCCCTGCTGCACCTCCAGATCCAGGCCGGCGTCTGCCAGCACGGCGTTGAGCCACTGAACCTCCTTCAGATTCAGCGTTGCCACCGCCGCCACCCGACTGTGGTCACGCGCTTTCAGATCCGAGAGGTTGACACTCGCCCTCCCTTCCGTCACCAGCGCCCCGGCTTGAGGGGGAGGCAGACTTTCCACCGACTCCGTCTGGATCCAGCTGGTGAGCGCAGAGATCTGGGCAAACTCCGCCTTCCAGGCCACATTCGCGGGACGAGGCTCATCCAGGCTCATGTCTCCGGTGAGATGCAACGTGTTCTGGCCGTCAAACGCGAGGTCCAATGCCCGGATCTGCACCTTGTTTTCCTTGAATTCAAAGTTCACCTCCCCCTTCTCCAGAGAGCCTTGATTCCACTTCAGATCGGTGAGCCCCACAACCCCCGTGGCCTGAATCCGGCGGAAGTTCTTCTCCCGCAGATCAGCGATGTCGAAGCGGACATCCGCCGTCCCATCCAGCACCCCAGAGGCGGGAGGGTAGATGTTCAGCCACTGCTTGAGGTCAGAGAGAGTGTTGAGATCTTCACCACGTAGGGTGACCTTCAGCGCCGCCTGTTGACGCCCCTCCAGATTCACCTGCCCGACCACCACCGCGCTCGTCTGGTCATTCAGATTGGCGCGTATTTCATGAACCGTGACCACCTTGGCATCCGTGGCGATGTTGACCTGAAAGTCGCTGAAGGCGTACTGCGAGATCGTGAGATCCCTGCTGCCCAGCTTGAGATCCGCTCCGGCCAGGAGGGCATCTTTGACCGAGACGGTGCCACCGCCTTTGACGCCCCCGGTTAATATCGCGCGACCGGGCATGAGTTCCTCCAGCGCGGGCGCATCCAGCTCAAACTTGACCGTGGCAGGACTCCTGGCCGTTTCACGCCAGGAGGGCGGCAGGTCAGTCTGCCCCGTGAGTTTGACGTTGTTCCGCCCTGCCTTAATGATGGCATCATGAAGCTCGAGCCTCCCGGAGTTGATGGTGAGACGCGTGTTGAGATCATCCACCTTGAAGCCATTCTGCCCGGTGATGAAGGAGGTGGCATGCAGGGCCAGGTCCGCCGTCAAAGCCTGCGGTTCAGCGGGCGGCCCTGAGACATGCCCGGCCAGCCGATCCACCTGCCAAGTCATCCCTGCGGGCAAGGCGACCCAGCGCCGCAAGTCAACATCGCCGAATTGATCCACCGCCAGTTCCAGATCCAGAGAAAGCTTTTCCTTCCCCACACCCTTCAGGCTCCCGTTCGTCTGCAGGTGACTGGCACCTGAGGTGAGGTCCAGCTCCAGAGGCAGTTCCCCTGCACTGAGTTGTGCCAGATTCACCGCGAGTTTCTTGATCGCCAGATCCGGCATCACCTCCAGATCCTGAAAGCGGATCCAGCGGTCCTGAAGAGCGGTGATGCCTCGCACCTGCTCCAGATGCAGACTCTTCTGGGGGACCACCAATTCCTCGATCCGCAGTTCCCCGGTCTGCCCCTGTTTCAGGACGAGCGTGAGGTTCTTCAGGACGATCTCTCCGTCCTGGGTGATGGCCCGCACGGTGACATTACGCAGGGCCAGATCATCCAGCCAGATATCGGGCAGGCTCTTCTTCTCGGCGGAAGGCTTGGGCTCCAGCCGAGGCTTCTGGTTGCGCAGATCCAGCACCACCACCGCGTCTGAAAGCTCAAAGCGATCCACGAACCGCCCCAGTCCCTGCCTCAGCAACTTCATGAGGCTGTACTCCGCACCCGCATTTTTGAGCTCGATGGACTGGAGCACCCCATCCTTCGGCCCCACGACGCGGACTTTTCCCACCTCAAAACCGGAGATCACAGAGCCGCCAAACTGCCAGTCCAGCTGATAGCCAGCCTTCCCGGCAAAGTGATGTGCCCCCCAGTCCACGCCCCACCTCAGGAGCGGACGGTGAAAGATCACCAACACCAGCACAAGAGCCGCAATGCCCAGCAACACCCGCTTCAGCCAGACCCACCAGCGCGGGCGGGGCGCTTTACGGGGTTGCTTGGCTTCGGCAGAGGCGTTTTCACTCACGGTTGCTTTGATTACGGATCTGACGGGTGGAGTGAGCGCAGCGAACCCTCAAGGTGCCCCTCTGGAATTCTCGACCGAGAACAGCCCACTGCGCAACTCGTGGGATACTCCTTGTCAAAACCGTCACCTGACCCACCTTTCCCTACGACTCCCCTATGGCCCGCTCGGCAGCCTTTCCCCTCCTTCCCTTCTGGCTGTGCCTCCTGGCGCTCTGTCAGATGACCGCCTGTCGCACCGCCGTGCTGCCTGCGAGCAGCCTGGCCAAGGCGGTGCCGGTGGAGCCCTCCGCGCCAACCAGGACGGTGAAGGGCGAGAGCACGCTGACCCAGCACGTGCAGCGGGAGGTGAAGCAACATCCCGGTGAGGCGGGATTCTACGCCATCCGCAGCGGGGTGAATGCCTTGGGGCTGCGCCTTGCCCTCATCGACCGCGCCCGTACCAGCATCGACCTTCAGTATTACATCTGGAAGTCGGACACGGCCGGCCAACTGCTGGAAAGCCGCCTCCTCGCGGCAGCTGACCGGGGTGTGAAGGTGCGTCTGCTGCTGGACGATGTCGGGATCAAGCCCTCCGACTCGTATCTCCGCATCCTGGACTCGCACCCCAACATTGAGGTGCGTGTCTTCAATCCCCTCTCCCTGCGCACGCTGCCCAAGCTGGGCTTTCTGCTGGAGTTCCACCGCGTGAACCGGCGCATGCACAACAAGTCCCTCACCGTGGACGGCCAGCTCACCGTCATTGGCGGACGCAACGTGGGTGACGAGTATTTTGAAGCGCGTCAGGACATGGACCACGATGACCTGGACGTCCTGGTGGTGGGGCCGCCCGTGCCCGAGGTGACCCACTCGTACAATCTCTACTGGAACAGTCCCGCGGCGGCCCCGGCGGCCCTGCTCACCTGGACCGGCCCGACGTCTGACGATCTGCCACTTTTGAGGAAACAACTGGCCCAGCACGAGGCCCAGATGAAAGGCACCGCTTACTACCGTGCCCTCATGGAGAACCCTTTCCGCGACTGGCCCCGTACTCCGGCCCGCCTCCTGTGGGGACAAGCGCGCGTGTACTGCGACCCGCCGGAGAAGGCAGATGTCTGGGCAGGCCCCAGCACCCCGCATCTGATGCCCCAGCTCATCCCCCTCGCGGACAAGACGCACAAGGAGCTCTTCATCGTCTCCGCCTACTTCATCCCCGGCAAGGACGGCATGAAGTACCTCAAGAAGCTGCGCCAGCGTGGGATCCGGGTAGTGGTGTTCACCAACTCCCTCTCCTCCACCGAGGTCCCGTGGGTTCACTGTGGTTATGCGAAGTATCGCAAGCCCCTGCTGCGCATGGGTGTGGAGCTGCATGAGGCCAAGCCCAACGCCTCCCTCATCTCCCGCTCGCCCACTGGAGCCCGTCGCGCCGGGCTGCGGGGATCCTCCGGTGCCAGCCTTCACGCCAAAACCTTCGTGGCCGACCGCCACCGCGCTTTCATTGGCTCGCTCAACTTCGATCCCCGCTCATTGAACCTCAACACCGAGCTCGGCATGGTGTTTGAGAATCAGGAGCTCGGCACCCGCATGGCCCAGGCCATCGATGAGCATCTCAAAACGGATTCGTACAAGCTGCAATTGGAAGGCAACCGGCTCGTGTGGGTGACGCTGGAGAACGGCAAGGAGGTGCGTTATCTCGACGAACCCGCCACCACCTGGAGCAAGCGGCTGTTTATCCGCACCGTGGCGCTGTTGCCGATTGAAAGTCAGTTGTAGGCCGCGGCATTTTCCCTGCGTCCACGTCTTCTGGCACACCTTCAGGGTGCATTCAATTCATCAGTATCCAGGAGTATCGCTACGCTCAACCCCTGGCTACCATCTGAGATGCCTTCGGCATAGTAACAAGAATACACCAGCATCCCTATCAGAACGCGATTGCACCTTCAAGTCAGGCGGAGCATTCCGACAGTCCGTGGCTCGCCCCTTCAAGAACCTCCTCAGCCATGCTGAAGGCATTGCAGATAGTAGCCAGGGGCCGGGCCAGTTTTACGAGCTCTGCCCCTGGTTTCCAGAAAATTTCATCGCACCCTGAAGGGGTGCCAGAAGGCACGTCAATCACTCCTGATTTTCTCCCGTCTCCATGCCGGATCACCTCTACCGCATGAACTCCCCATGGAGCATATCAGACACGATCCCGGCCCCGGCAGTGACGCCGTGACCGCTGGCATGGAGAACGGAGTGCTGCCGGGTCATGTTGTCCCCTGCCGCGTACACACCTTTCACCGTGGTCTCGTTCATCTCGTTCACCTTGAACAATCCCAACTCGGTCTTTTCGCAGCCCAGCATCTCACCTAACTTGGACTTGGTCTCAAACGGCGGCACGGGCGCTGCAAAGAGCGCATCGCGCTTGATGATGCGACCGTCCTCCAGCGCCACGGCCTTCAGCACCGTGCCCTCATGCAACAACTCCCGAATGGGCGACTCCACGAGCTGGACTTTTCGACGGTCGATGGCCTCCCGTAGTTCCACAGGCAGGTCCGCCTTGCCGTTGGTGAAGAGGATCAGGTCCTGGGTCAGGCCAAAGTGCATCGGCAACGCATGTGCCGCCATTGCACCATTGGCCACGGTGCCCAAAGCCAGCCCCCTCGCTTCATAGCCATGGCAGAACGGACAGTGAAAGACGGCCTTGCCCCACAATTCCTTGAACCCTGGGGCACTGGGAAGCCGGTCCTGCACACCATCGGCCAGGATTACCCTGCTGAACGTCTGGCGAGCCCCCGTGGAAAGCTCCGCGATGAAGCCGCCCTCGTTTCTCCGCTCGACGGATAGCACCGTCGCATCGGCGAACTGGATCGTGTCATACTTCCCGAGATTCTTGCGCGCCTCCTTTCTCCATTCGGCGGGGTGAATGCCCTCACGGGTGGGAAAGTTGTTCAGGTGCTCGGACGGGGCATTTCGGGGACGGCTGTCGTCACAGATCAATGCGGAACGCAGCATGCGGCCCAGGGTCATGCCGGCGCTCAGTCCCGCGGGACCGCCGCCGACGATCAAAACATCGTGGTCGTATTTCATCTTAAGGTGGGGTTCAGCCCCCTTCACCGCCGCCTCCGCACGCATCGGAGTCTGCAGGAGCGCCCCGGTGCCTAGCACGGTGGCTTTGAGGGCTTGGCGTCGGCTCAGGGCGGGCATGGGTGGGAAAAAGGTGTATGAATCGCCCTTCAACTTACCTGCGACCACACAAGAGAGAATTACCAATAGGCTTGACTTTTTGATACCCAAACGGCATCAATCGATCATGGACCTCTCCAAGCTCAAGGCTTTTGTGGTGGTGGCTGAGGAGCTCAACTTCCGGCGCAGCGCCGAGATCCTCGGCATGACCCAGCCTCCCCTCACCCGCCTGATCGCCGGGCTGGAGGATGATCTGGGAACCAAACTCTTCGAGCGCACCACCCGCCAGGTGAAGCTCACTGGCACCGGTATCTTCCTCCTCAAAGAAGGTCGCGAGATCATCGCCCGCGCTGATAAACTGGAGCACGAGGTGCGCGCCATCAGCCGCATCAAGGGCGGAGCTCTCTCGGTGGCGTTCTCCACCACCGTCTTTTTGGCCAGCTTGCCCAAAATCATGGGCGCGTTTCAAGAGCGGTTCCCAAAGGTAGTGATCCAACTCCACCAGGAGACACGACAACGCCTCTTTGCCGGGCTACGACAAGGCCGGTTCGACGTCGGGTTCGTGGAAGGCAGCGTGGACGAGGAGGACCTGGCGTCCGACACGGTGCACGATGAGGCACTCGGCGTGCTCCTGCCCAAACAACACTCGTTTGCCCGGAGGAAACAGCTCGAATTCTCTGAGCTGAAAGACGAGACGATCATCCTCCACCCCAGGAAGGACAACGACCGCTTTCACGATACCGTTCATCAACTGTTCCGCCAGAGTGGCATCAAGCCAAGGGTGTACGTCAAGAGTGACTGGGAGAGCTGCCCGGTGCTGGTCGCCATCGGCAAAGGCGTCTCGCTTACGATTCTGGGAACTCAGCAGTGCACGTTTCCCGAAACCAAGTTCGTGCCCATCAGACAGCTCTCTCTGCCGGTTTCAGTCGTATGGAGCCGGGAGAATCCCAATTCCACGCTCAAAGGTATGCTGAGCTTCGTGGCAGAAAATGCCGCCCTGCGTAGGAAGAATGCCGTGTGCCTGGAAGAGGGATTGAGATTTTAGGAGAGTGTGTGCGTTCGAGGCCACCACCACCTACGCCAAGTCTGCCAACTCCGGCACGATGAAACGCACCTCGGGATCAAGCTTCAGGCCAAACTCCTCGTCCAACACCTCCAGCAACTCGCCTTTCGTGTGCAGTTCCCGCTTCACGGCTTTCCCCTCTGCATCACGCACGGAAAACTCGTTGTTCAGCATCGTGTATCGCCTTCCACCGGAGGCGGCACGGGCAACCATCAGCCGATCCCGGAAATGGGACTGAGGGTGCATACTGGTGTACCAGTTGGCGACCTCACGGTCGATCGGCGGCATGACCTCCAACGTGAATTCCGAGACATCTGTCCAGTCGTTGCCCAACAGGGCCTGATGATAATACACGCCGTTTTCGTGGATGATCCTTCGCGTCTCGTGGGGCGTCTTTTGCGGAACATCCAGTTCCAGCCGAAGGGCGGCAGTGGCGCTAAGGCCTCCCACCCCCACATCGGTCAGCCAGGATGCCCCATCCAGCTCTACCCGCACAAACAAGTGGGTGCGAGGCGGCGTTATGTCGCGAGTGCGACCAATGCGCACGCGAGCACTGATGGGTTGAGCCTCGAAGCCCATGGCGAGCAACACCTGGAGCAAGAGGCCATTTTGCTCAAAGCAGTAGCCTCCCCGGCGTGCCTGAATGAGCTTCTGCTGCACGGATGTCATGTCGAGCGAGACCCCACGGCCTGAGATCACGTCCAGATTCTCAAACGGGATGGCCTGGGCATGCCCCAAGGCAATGCCGTTCAGGACCTGCAAGCAGGCCTCCCGTGGCCCAGTGTAGCCGATGCGGGCGAAATAGGCGTCGAGATCCAGGGGTGGGAGTAGGTTTTCAGACATGGGGAGGAGACGGAGCGCTGCCAGAATCGAGGGCTGCGTGTGGATACGTCCCAAACTCCGAGGGCGACAAGGTGCAGAAAATAAAATGCAGACACCATGCATCTATTTCTGCCGACACCCCGTAATGCTTAATACCCGGCACCACCGGGTCCTCATGAGGACGACCTCGTGTAGCAAATCCCATCTCCAGGACGGCCTGGACTAGCACTTGCACACACCTCGTACCTCTTATGGCATGGATCATCCTTCTGTTGGCCGGCATTTTTGAAATCGCCTGGACCATTGGCCTGAAATACAGCCAAGGCTTCACCAAGCTTGGCCCTTCGCTTTTGACCGGCGCGGCGCTGATCATCAGTTTCGCGTTGTTGGGCAACGCCGTCCGCACCCTGCCGCTGGGCACCGCCTACGCGATCTGGACGGGCATCGGTGCCGTGGGGGCCATCATCGCGGGCATCGTGCTTTTCCACGAGCCTCTGACCCTGGCGCGTTGTTTATTCGCGCTCATGATCGTCGCCGGCATGGTCGGGCTGAAGTTTACCTCAGGGCAATGAGTTCGGTAGTTCAGTAATCCGGTGGGTCTGTAAGTCGGTAGACCTGGAGGCACCTCGATAACGTGGCGGGCGTCTGCCGTGGGGCCACCCAATGGGTCTACCGCTCCGCGGTAGGGGCTCCCGGCCTGCATTCCATGGGTTGCACTCGCTACGCTCGCTTCACCCATGGCTACGCATGGCGAACCCTCCGGGTTCATGAGACAACACATCCGGAGAGAGTCGCACCCCCTCCGCTCCCAACCCGGCTGGGACAGCCGGACTACATCATCCGTCTCGCACCGGGGTTGGAGTTCCGCGTTTACGCGGTCAGTACGCCCCCCCTGACATAGCAAGCAGTGATGACAACCATCCACATAATGACGTCATCACCGCTCCACTGAATTACTGTCCTACCGAATTACTGATTTACCGAATCACCGCCCTCCTGCGCGCATCCGGTCGAGCGGCGACTCGTCCATCATGGACTTCTTCACTTCGAACACCGGGATGTTCTCCAGTTCCAGTTCAAACTCGGGCTTGGTATTGATGAACTGCTTCATGCGCTCGATATCACCCACATCCGGCTTGGTGGTGGTAAAAACGGGCAGAATAGGGCTGCCATCCGGCCGTTCGCGGTATTTGCCTTTCTTGCTCTGCACGAGCAGCAGGCCACCCACGCGACCCCCGGGACGCTCGCCCACCACAATGTCAATCTTGGCAGGGCCGGTGAAGCGCACCCACTTGCCTGCATAGCAGTGCTGAGTACCGGTCAAGACGGGCGGGCCGCCAAAGGCCTGCTTGATCTCGGGATCAGGAGTCTGCACGCCGTGATTGCCGATGTTCAACCACGAACCGTCAAACACGCACTTGTTGTTGATGTAGATCACCAGGGCGTCGTCAAAGTTCCCGACGAAGCGCCACTCGCCGTTCGTGGGCGGGTTGATGACGCCGGTGTAATGCACGTACCAGCACGGGGCTGCACTTCTTTTTCCACGTTGAAGGCCTTGGGCCCCTCCTCTGCCGCCATGTACGGCACGGTCAGGAAGGTGAAGCTCATCTGCTGGCTGGCGTGGTAATACTCCTTCATCGCCGTAGGGGCGAACTTCTTCTCAGCCGCCTTGGCAATGATGGCCGCGTAGTTGTTCGGGTTGTAGTCAATGGGCTTGCGGTCGCCATCCTGCTTCAGGTCATAAAGCGTGCCTGCCAGGCCATCCCCACCCCGCTTGCCGAAGAAGGTGACTGGCGCAAACCCGCTCACCCCGCCGATACCCTGACCGGTGCCGAAACCGCCACCAGCCCCAGCCTTGCCAAAACCACCACTACCGGCCATGCCACCCATGAGGCTGCTCGTATCCGGCATAGAGAGGCTGTCCGCCGGGGCGTCTGGCAGGGAGATCGCCGCCGTGTTGTTCTGGGAAACAATCCGCCGGATCGGCATGGACTTGTTCAAGGTGGTGCGCTTTTTCTGCTGCACTTGCTGGCTGAGGGCCTTGGAGGCCTCCTGACCCGCCTTGCCACCGCCTGGCAGGAAGTCCACCTTCTTCTCCTGCACGATGGTCTGCACCATGAAGTAGGCCGCCACCAGGATGGCCACGTGAATAAGCAGGCTCAGCGCGAGGGATCCGCCACCCACCTTGCGCCAGTAGCGGACGACCGCATTTGGCTGCTTGGTGGGGGCGATGTGTGTGGCACCATGGAAATGAACCGGGCCCGCCGGGGCGGTCACCACCACCTGCTGGGGAGCTTGCGGCACTGGGGCGGCAGACTGGACCGGGGCTGAGGGGGCAGCTGACTCCGGGACGAGGCCGGAGACGGTTCCAGAGAGGCTTTGGATCTTGACGGGCCGGGAGGCTGGCGAGGGTGAGTTCTGTGAGTCCATGGTGCGATGAAATAGTCCAAGCCGAAGGAGGATCGCTAATCCTTCAGCTCCTTGTCGTACTTGGCCTTGTTGCCGAAGTACATGTCCCCGGGGATGGTGGTTCCGTCGTTCTTCACGATGGTGAACCGGCCCCCGGTCTTGTCAGCGATCTCTTTCATGAGCGGCGCGCCCGCACTGGTGTGCATGAGGAAGGTGTTGAGCGTGGCCTTGGCCTTCTTCTTGTTGTAGTCCAGGATGAGCTCCACATTGGAGCCGCCCAATCCGTCCGTCATGAAGTATACGACCTTCGGCGGTGGGCTCATGTTCAGCGCCGTTTTGAAGGCCCAGCGCCAGTCAGTGCCGCCCCAGGTTTCCTTCTTGTCGAGCTCCTCCTTGGTTCGCTCCACATTCACGGGATTCGAGGTGAGCCAGTCATCCTTGGGCAGCTCGTTGTCAGAGCCGTCAAAAGCGTAGTCCGTGTGCGACTTGGTGGGCGAGAAGAAGCGGTACTTCTGCTTGCCCCGGTGCACCATGATGCGCTCGAACGTGCTGGGCTGCTCCACCTTCCAGTTGCGATCTGCGAATCGGGCGCCGCCCGCAAAGAGGATCACCTGATACTGCGAACGCATGGGCAGCAACTTGAGAGTCTTACCCATTTCATTCACCACCAGTTCCACCTGGTTCTTCTTCATCGAGGCGGAGAAATCCAGCACGAAAACCACGCGATCCAATGGCGAGCTCATACCGAAGAAGGTGACGCCTTTCATGCCGCCAGTGCCGATGCCTGTGCCAAAGCCCCCACCCGCCCCCTGGTTGCCAAATCCGGCACTGCCGCTCATGCCGCCGCCCATCATGCTGCTCATCTCCGGCATCTCCAGATTGTCTGAAGGCATGTCTGGCAGGGCAATCGCGGCGTTCGCGCTGGTGCTCACCACCTTGCGTATCGGCAGCATCTTGCTGATGTTGGTGCGCTTCTTCTGCTGCACCTGCTGCGCGAGCGACTGCGAGGCCTCCTGGCCCGCCTTGCTGCCACCACCGGGCAGGAAGTCCACCTTCTTCTCCAGAACGATAGTCTCCACCAGGAAGTAAGCCGCCACGAGGATGGCCAAGTGGATCAGCAGGCTCAGCGCCAGCGAGCCTCCACCCACCTTGCGCCAGTATTTCACCATGGCGTTAGGCTCCTTGGAAGGCACGGGTGGAATGAGCCCTTGCGGCACTTGCGGTGCGACATGCACCACCACGGGAGTGCCCGCAGGGGCAGGATTTCCGCCCACGGGCGGCACGGCGGCGTCAAGCGCGTCGGCAGTCGGTTCTGTACTCATATTGTAAGGACAAGGTTCCTTACAAGAGTTGTCGCCAGCCAGATGGATCAGCACATCCAGTGCTGTTCCACCTGACACATTTCTTTGGGCGACTGCAACCATTGGCGAAGAATCAAAAATCCGCGTCAGCGCATGGGGAGCAGTCCCAGCCCGCGAGGGTTCTCATCATTCAGGGCCGAACGACGCACCCCGAACACGGGTGGATTGGCGGCAAGCTGCACCCGCTTGGCAAATGGGTCGTTCTGCACGCGAGTGAGATCTGCCATTTCCAGATTGGTTGTGGTGAAAAGCGGCAGGATCGGCGTGCCGTCGGGACGGGTCTCGTATTTCTCATCCTTGTTCTGCACCATGAGCAGACCACCCACCAGCCCCCCGGGCGTCTCCCCCACAACGATGTCGAGCTTGAACGGCTCGTTCATCTTCACCCATTTGCCGAAGTAGGCGGTGCGGTTCCCGGAAATAGACGGGCCTTTGAACTCCTGGCGGATGTCTGGATCGCGATCCTTGCCGTCGCCCGCCATCGGCACCCAGGAGCCGTCCAGCACTGGCTTGTTGTTGATGTACACGATGAGCAGGTCGTCAAAGAACCCGACGAAACGCCACTGCCCCGCCTTGGGCGGTGTGATCATGCCGCTGTAGTGCACGAACCACCCGCGTGGCTCCACCTCCTTCTCGGCATTGAAGCACTTGGGCCCCTCCGCCGCAGGGAGGTTGGCCGGCACGAGGAGATAAGTGAAGCTCACCTGCTGGTTGGCCTTGTAGTAATCCTTCAGAGAGGTGGGTGAGAAGCGCTTGTCCGCCGCCTTGTTGATGTTCGCCGCGTACTCGGGGAAGGAACCAGAGTACGGCAGAGGCTTCCGGTCGCGGTCCTGCTTCATGTCATAGAAGGCGCCCGGCAGGCCATCACTCTGCCCGGTGCGGCCAAAGAACGTCATGCCCGTGAACCCCTTCACGCTGCCCATGCCGATGCCATTGCCCGAGCCGCCGCCCGAACCCATGCCACCGAATCCGCCGCCGCTCATCCCACCCCCCAAGGGGCTGCTGGTCTGGGGCATGTCCAGGCTGTCCATCGGAGCATCCGGCAGGGAGATCGCCGCCATGTTCGACTGGGTGACCACCCGCTTCACCTGGATGGACTTGTTTAAGGCAGACTGCTTCTTCTTCTGCCTCTGAGTATTGAGAGCGGCCGAGGCATCCTGGCCCGCCTTGCTGCCGCCACCGGGCAGGAAGTCCACCTTCTTCTCCTGCACGATGGTCTGCACCATGAAGTAGGCGATCACCAGTATGCCCGCGTGAATGAGCAGGCTGAGCGCCAGCGATCCCCCACCCACCTTGCGCCAGTAGGCCACCAGGAGATTAGGCTTCTTGTTTTGCGACGAGTACGCGGGTGGTGGCAGTACCGGACCGGGAGCATGCTGCACGTGCACCTTCTGGATCGGCACGGGTGTAGATGAGGCGGCGGGAGTAGCAGGCACACTTGAGACGGCTGCTGGCGTCGTCTCCCCCTCCACTCCCCCCATCGTTCCAGACAGGGACTGAACTCTGATTTGGGGGGTAGGACCGGTTCCTGTGGAAGGTATTTGGGAGGAGGAAGATGCGTCCATACAGGCGTAACTTTCAGAAGGGAAATCTCTTTGAAAATAGTCAAAAATTCCGACGAATCTGCCTATAAGGCAAAGCTTATGCCACAGGCGAAACTATTCTCTTATAGCTCTGAAATAGAGATGGTTACAATCATTTTAAACTCAGCCCCTTCGCCAAATCTGATCAATAATCACCCATGATTTTCACCGCCATGAACAACATCCATCCACCTTCCCAAAATGCGCAGACGTGATGGTCAATTTGCGCATTGAGAAGGGACATAAATGGACGCGTTTGCTCGCCGTATCGGGGCTTGTACCACGGTCCTGCGCCGCAGCAGGTTTGGAGCGCCGCGTTTACGCGATCAGGCCGGGCTGCTTCCTGACATGAAAGGCCGAGTCAATTGCCGACAGCTCCTCGACGATTCCCGACTCAACCTCTGGCTGGCCAAGCCAGTCTTCTGGCATGACCGCGCCCTCATAGAGCCTCTGGGGTGAGTAGAAGACCGCTGGGAGAAAGAGCCCCTGCCCCCAGAGGTAGGCCAGAAGATCGGGCACCAAGTCCCTGAGATCGTCGGTTCGGATGAATGGACAGACGGGGACATCGCGTGGCACCACCCGAGACCGACGTTGCCGGTGCAGAACAAAGCACAAGCCAGGAGTTTGATCGTCGCGATTCCAATCCGTCCCGAGTCGCAGGTGGTCCAACTCGTGCGCGGGCAGGAACTTGAAGCGGGTACGGGAGACGGATCCTCCTCGCAGCCAGATGCCTTCGGGCGTGGCAAAGATTTCCTGCTGCCAGACACTGCGCCAGAGATGAAGCGCAAAAGAGATGACCCCTGCATAGCCGAGGTAGAGCCATATCACGAGAAACAAGTGGCCTCCCGCCAGGGCAAACACAGTGCCAAATACCGTGGCTCCCGTCCAGACGAGCCAGACGACCATGTGCACTATGAACCAGATCCAATCCCGGCCTTTCTCTTCGGGATCGATGACAAAACTCGGCGTCCCGACTGGCGGAGTACGTGGGATGGAAACTGAGACTGATGACATGCAGAGCGGCAGCTGATGTGATCCAGCGGCCAATATTATTTACGCCATGAGCATGCGTGATTCCCGCGAATTTGCAATGCCGCACTCAGTGACAAGCGCGTCACATGAGGGTGATTTGCTTGACGAGTCTCCCCTTTCCGCTCCCATCCCGGACCGACTGGACCAGCCGGACTACGCCCTCCGTTTCGCGCCGGGGTTGGAGTTCCGTCCCGCATGCGGGACGGCTCAGAACGCGCGTTACCCATGACACACAAGCGAGGTCAAGCGCATCGCCTTGGTGCCTGTGGCACCGTTCTCATCCAACTCCCCCCACCCGCCCCAGCAAGAAAAACCAGAACGAGTCCGAGTGCAGGCTTGAGTTTCATCGCAGGCTCCTATGTAATTCGGGGGCTGCCGGTCCGGAGTAGACGCAGCAAGATCAAATTCCCCCGCAACCTGTTCGCGGCCGGGGAGTTGAAGCTTGTTTGGCTGACTCTGTTTTTCGCAATTCCTGACTGCTTGCTGCGTTTAGCGTTCTGTCCCAATGTCCTTTTCCCTTACCGATCTCCTGGCCCAGACAGCTACTGAAGCTGGCTGCACCCAGTCCCAACTCTGCCGCCAGACTCTGGAGGAAGCGGTTTCCCGCCGTAGTTCCCTGGTGGAAGCCCTGCTGGACTCCAATCTGGTTGATGAAGACCTCTTCATTGAGCACCTCGGCCGGTCATTGAGCCTGCCGTTCACCTCGGACGAAAGCCTGGAGCCTGCGGACAATCTGCACAATCGCTTCCCTGCCAAGCTGGCCCTGCGCCACCGGGTGTACCCGGCGCACTTGAGCGGAGCTGACCTGACCCTGCTGACCTACGATCCCTTCAATCTGGATGCCCGGCAAGCCGTGGGCCAGGAGGTGCGCAAGCGCATCACCTGGGGTCTGGCCACGCGCCGTCGCATCCTGGAAGCCCTGCACCAGGGCTATGGCGTGGGGGCTGAGAACTTCGAGGAGTTGCTGGAAGGCCGCGATGGCGACTCCAGCCACGACGACATGAAGCAAGAGGTGAACGTCCTCGACGAGGCGGATGAGGAGGCGACGGTCATGAACTTCGTGAACCAGATCTTCCGCGAAGCCTTGAAGGAACGGGCCACCGACATTCACGTGGAGCCTCTGGAGCGCGACCTGCGCATCCGCTACCGCATCGACGGCAAGCTGCAGGAAGTCCCGGTGCCGCCCAACATGCGGCTGCTGCAGGCCTCCCTCATCTCGCGCCTCAAGATCATGGCGCACCTGGATATCGCCGAGCGCCGGCTGCCCCAGGATGGTCGTATCAACCTCGAACTCGATGGCGACCCGATCGACGTCCGCGTGGCAACCATCCCCTCCGTCAATGGCGAGAGCGTGAGCCTTCGTCTGCTCACCCGCCAGAAGTTCGACTTTGAGAAACTGGGCCTCACACCCCACATCGAGACCAGCATTCGTCGCCTGCTCGGCTCACCCAACGGCATCATTCTCGTGACGGGCCCCACCGGAAGCGGGAAGAGCACCACGCTCTATACCTTCCTCCGGCAACTCAACACCAAAGAACGCCGCATCGTCACCATCGAGGATCCGGTGGAAAACAAGCTGGATGGCGTGATCCAGATCGCCGTGAAGCCGGAGATCAACCTCACCTTCGCTGCGGGTCTGCGCAGCATCCTGCGCGGCGACCCCAACGTCGTGATGGTGGGGGAAATGCGAGACCTGGAGACCACCGAGATTGCGATCCGCGCCGCCCTCACCGGCCACTTGGTCTTCTCCACCCTGCACACCAACGATGCCGTTGGCGGCATCAGCCGCCTGCTGGACATGGGCATCGAGCCCTTCCTTATTTCCTCTTCCGTCCGCGCCTTCCAGGCCCAGCGGCTCGTGCGCACGCTCTGTCCCTTCTGCAAGCAGCCCACCCAGCTTGAGAAGAGCTACCTGGAAGCCATCGGATTCCCCCTCTCTGAAGCAGACAAACTCCGCCGTCCCGAAGGCTGCCGCCAGTGCCGTGGCACCGGCTACCAGGGCCGTCTCGCCATCATGGAGATCTGCGAAGTCACCTCCCAGATGGGTGAGAAGATCAACCTCCGCGCGCCCATCGCCGAACTCAAGGCCCAGGCCTTCAAGGACGGCATGATCCCCATGCGCCAGTACGGCTTCATGAAAGCCATCCAGGGCGTCACGACCGTGGAGGAGGTAATGACGGTGACGGCAAGCTCAGATTGAACACTACAGGAGATGAAGAACGGGGTAAGTGGTGAGAGGTAAATGGTAAGCAGTGGAATTCTCATGGACTTGGAAGCAACAGGGACAACAAAGCGTGCAGGTGGATTTGCAGAATCGTTCGGCGATCTGGAAGTCTACAAGCTCGCGTTTGCCCTGCAGCTCGACATCTACAAAGCCAGCCGCGCCTGGCCTCGCGAGGAGACGTACGCTCTGACGGATCAGATCCGTCGCAGCAGTCGCTCTGTGGGAGCTTGCATTGCAGAGGCTTGGGGAAAGCGCCGTTACGAAGCCCACTTTTACAGCAAGCTGTCCGATGCAGACTCGGAGTTGAATGAGACTCTGCATTGGCTCCGCACCGCGTTCACCTGCCAGTACATCGCATTGGAAGAATGCGAGCCCTTTGCCGACCGCATCAAATCGATTGGAAAGATGCTCAACCGCATGATGGCGAATGCCTCTTCTTTCTGCCTGCCGAATCCCTATCGTGCCTAGCGCCATCACCACTTACCCACCTACCACTCACCACTTACCGGACTGATGCCTGCTTTCGCCTACACTGCCCTCGACACCTCTGGCAAACAGGTCACGGGATCGCTTGCCGTCTCGACCCGGGCGGAGGTGTACCGTCAACTCGAGTCGCAGCGACTGACGCCGATCAAGGTGGCAGAGGAAACGACTGCGGCAGCGAAAGCGGCCAAGGAGGAGGCGAAGGACACCTCCCCCGCCCCGGTGTTGAAGCGGGCGCAGTTGATTCTCTTCACCGAGGAACTGGCCGACCTCATGGATGGCGGCTTGCAGCTGGAGCAGGCGCTGCGCGTGATGCATGAACGCCAGGAGTCTCCCGTGCTGCGAAAGGTGAGCGGTCGCATCCGGGAGCAGTTGCGAGAAGGTGCCACCTTCTCCAAGGCACTGCTGCAAGCCTCGCCCAGCTTTGATGAGATGTACTGCAACCTCGCCACAGCTGGTGAGGTGTCAGGTTCCCTGCCCCAGATCCTGCGACGTCTCTCCGCCAGCATCACCCAGATGCATGAGCTGCAGAGCCGCGTGGTCGCGGCCCTGGTGTATCCCGCCTTCATGTTTGGCGCGCTCATCATGCTGCTGATCGTATTCAGCACCGTGTTGCTACCCGGCTTTGTGGACATGTTGTCCAAGAGCCGCACGAAGTTGCCCTTCGTGATGGAGATGCTGGGCACCTTCTCAGACCTGGTCAAACACTGGTGGTGGCTCGCGCTGGCCGTCATTGTCTCTTCCGTACTGCTCTTCCGCTCCTACATCGCCAAGGAGTCAGGGCGGATGTGGTGGGATCGCGCGAAGCTGAAAATCCCCCTTTTTGGCCCCGTACTCACGGCCCGATTCAACGCCCAGTTCGCCGCCTCTCTGGGGAACTTGGTGAACAACGGTATCCCCCTGCTCAACGCGCTCAAGCTTACCGCCAAGTCCACGGCGAATGTGTTCCTCCGTGGCCTCCTCAACCAGGCGGCTGGGATCATCGGGGAGGGCGTTTCTCTCTCGTCTGCGCTGCGCAAGGTCGGCCACCTTCCCGTCCTGCTGGTGGACATGGTCGCCATGGGCGAGCAGACCGGTCGCCTGGGGAAATCGCTCGAAAAGATTGCTGCCCGTTATGACAAGGAGCTCGATGGCAGGGTCAAACGAGTGACAGCTCTCATCACGCCCATCGTTTTGGTCATCCTGTTCGTTGTGGTGGGTGTCGTCGCCATCTCCATCGTCACTGCCATCTTCGAAACCATGACCAGCGTGCGAGCCAGATCCTGATCCCTCTTACCCTTTTTTCCTCAACACAACCGCAACCCACGACCCCTCCAACCCACACCCCATCACATGACTACGACCTTTGCCAACCCGCTTCGCCGTCGCCGATCTGCGCGCGGCTTCACCCTTATTGAACTCGTGCTCGTGCTCACGCTGCTGGCCCTCATCATGGGGGCAGCCATCACCGTTCTGAACCGCGGCGGCCTGGTAGAAGGCGCCCAGGAAGACCGTGTGAAAGGCGACATCCAGACCATCAGCACCGCGCTGGACGCTTACTCCTACGGAGCTGGCCGTTATCCCACCACGGAGCAGGGCATCCTGGCCCTCACGGAGAAGCCCACCACCGCTCCGGTACCGGACCGCTGGCACCGCTACATGAACGAGATCCCCAGCGATCCGTGGAAGCAGCCCTACAAGTACCGCTACCCAGCCCAGAAGTCCAAGGACCCCTATGATGTGTACTCGGTGGGCAAAGACGGGCAGGAAAATACGGCCGATGACATCGGCAACTGGAAGGCCGCGGAGGCCAAGTAGCCCCCGCCCCCTCTTCAGGAAGAAAGCCCCTCATGAATTCCCGGATCACCAGGCACGACCAGACCACTGGAGGCCCTCCTCACAAGAGAGCCATCCGTGGGCATAGGCGTGCCGGCAGGTCACGGGGATTCACACTGCTCGAGCTGGTGCTGGTGCTCACGCTCCTGGCCCTGCTCGCAGCGGCCTCCATCCCCAGTGTGTACGGTCTGCGGGAGGCCGCCCAGGCCCGGGAGCCACTGACCGCCCTGGCCAAGCTGGCCAAGGAGACCCGCCTGCGGGCCATGCGAGACCGCAGGCCCTACCAGATCGCCTTCACCAGCACCGGGTTCAAGGCCACCCGTTACATCAGCCCGTACCTCCAGGCAGCGCAGATCGAGGAATTCATCCAGCGCTCCGCCATCGAGACCCAGCAGAAGGAGGAAGCTGGACTGCTCCCCAACGGGAACTCACCCGTCGTTTCCGCGCCCACCGGCGCTGGAGAAGCTGCCCCAGCCCCTGCTCCCGTCTTCAAAGAATGGACGGAATCCGTCGCCCTGCCCGAAGGCATGACCGTGAGCGTGCGCGAGTGGCATGAGAGCGAATCCGTGCCCGTCTCGGCCGATGCTGTAAAGCTGTGGGTCTTCCAACCCAGCGGCATGGTCACTCCCATCACGGTCACCCTGCAGTTGCAGGAACACCTGCTGACCGCTGATTTCAGCGCCCTGACTGCCGACATCGTGAAGGAAACCGCGACCAGCCCCTGACCTTCTTTTCGCCATGACTCCTGTGCCCATCCACCTCTCCCGCCCCGGCCTCCGCCGTCGGCGCGGCGGTTATGTGCTGCTGGAGTTGATCCTTTCCCTTATCATCTTCTCCATTGCGGTGATGAGCCTGGCCCGCACGCTGCAGATGGCCATCCAGACGTCCTCCGTGCTCAATCGGGAGAACGACATCCGCATGGGCCTGCGTTCCTTTTTGGAGGAAGTCCGCCGCAAGCCGCTCGCAGAGCTGGCCCAGACTTACACCGATCAACGTCTCGGCGTGACCTATAACAGCACAGCCGAACCTCTGACTTTGAAAGACCGTAATGGCACCGTGCTCAGCGACCTCTACACCCTGCGGGTCGCAGTGACTTTTGACGTCGGGGCCGAGCAGCGGGAGGAGGCGCTGGACATCTATGTTTACAAGAAACAGACCCAATCCGGCAACAACTAGCCGTTCATGCGCCGGCGGCTTCACGCTGCTGGAGATGATCATGGCGCTCACCCTGCTCGCCCTGCTGAGCGGCATGGTGTTCGGCATTGTGCGCGTGTCCGTGCGCACCGCGGTGGATACCCGCCAGATCCAGCAGGAGAATGATGAAGTGAACCGCTACGTGGCGCTCTGCCGCCACATGTTCCAGAACCTGCCGGTGACCGCCATCCTGACGCTGAAGGTGACCGAGTCCGGCACCCCCGCGGTTCAGGAGCTTACCATCAGCGGTGCCCCGGAGGCCTTCAGCTATGGGTACTCCCCCATGAGCTACAAGGACACCATCCTGGGCATCCGGCCGGACTACCCCGCCACAGAATCCGCGGAGACCAATCCCGAGGGCACCCGTCTCTATTATCTGGGCCTGAGCCGTGAGGACATCATCCCCACCCAGGTGGGCCAGTCGGCAGGCGTCACCCGCGCCGTCGGCGCTGGCCTGGCTGCACCGGACGATCAGGGCCGCTACTGGATGCCCCTGCTGAGCAACGTGGTGAGCCTGAACTGGCGCTTCTACAAACAAGATGAGGATGTCTGGGAAGAGGAATGGGAGGACACTGACCTCCCCCCGCTGGTGGAGATGAACCTCCTTTTGAAAGATCGCACCCTGCCCCTGCGGGCCGTCTTTGCCCTGCCTACCACGAAGCTGACTGAGGCCAATGCCGCCCTGCGGCCCAGTACCAGCACCTCCAGCTCCACCCAGACCGGGGGCGGCAACAACAATCAAGGCGGCGGTGGGAACAACAACCAGGGTGGTGGCGATCGCGGTGGGCGCGGCGGCGGCGACCGGGGTGGCCGGGGAGATCGTGGCGGTGGTGGTGGCCGTGATGGCGGCGGCCAAGGCCAGGGCCAAGGACAAGGTGGTCAGGGTCAGGGCCAAGGTCAGGGCGGCCCACGCGGCGGCGGCGGTGGTCCCCGCGGTGGTGGCGGCGGCGCTTCTGGAAATTCCGGCGGCGGCGCGCAACCAAGTGGCGGCGGCGGTGGTTCAACGGGAGGCGGCAGGTAGAAGTTCCTCAAATGGTGACACTTGCACATGAGCACACAGCAGCGGGAAAACGCGGGCGCAGACCTCGCGGCTCCGCCCTCATGCTCGTGCTGGCCGCCATCATCATGATGTCCCTCACCGTCATGGGCACGGTGGAGTTCATGCACTACAGCCAGGCGGAAAACGGCCGGGAGGCCCAGGCCTTTCGCGCGCTGAATCTGGCGGAGTGCGGCATCGCACTCGGGCTGCACCCCCAGATCAAACCAGGCGATCCGGCGCTGAAGCAGCAGATGGGCACGGACAGCGGCTTTGAGGTGGTTATTTCCTCGGAAGGCTCCCGCATCCCCATCAACTACATCACCGACGTCAAGTATCGGGAAATAATCTACAATCTCTTCATCCTCTGGAAGCTCACCCCGGAGGAGGCCAACGTGGCCGCCGACTCCCTGGCGGACTGGGTGGATACCAACGAAGACCTGCGCTCCCAGGGCGCGGAGAAGGACTACTATGAGTCCCGCGGCTTCGCCGACTTCCCCCGCCAGCAGGGCTTCACCTCCCTGGAGGAGATGCTCCTGGTCCGTGGTATGGATGCAGTGGAGCGCGCCAAGCCCGACTGGCGGAACTTCTTCAGCATCTATGGCGATGGCTTGATCGATCTCAACTACGCTCCGGCCGATGTGCTCATGGCGGTGGCAGATGCCGAGCAGGGCGATGCCGACACGCTCATCCGCGAGCGCAACGGCCCCGACAGTGTGGCTGGGACGGAGGATGACGTCACCCTCACCACCACGAAGGCGGAGCAACTCCTGGGCATGGACTCCGCCACGTCCACCTCCCTCGCTTCTTACATCACCACCGATCACCTCACCCGCCGCGTGGAAAGCACGGGCCGGGTCGGTGAACAACGATACAAAATCGTCGTGATTGCCAGACGGCAGGATGACGGCTCGTTGAACTATCTCGCACGCACCGAAGAGTAGCCCTTCTCACATGTCCTCAGGCGCCGCCAGCTTCCTCCTTCCCGATTCCGAGCTCTCTTGGAGACTCTGGAAATCCACTTCCGCCACCACCTCCGAGCAGGTGGAGGCGCCGGCGCAATGCCGCGAAACGTCCAAGCCCATCGTCGTCGGACTTCCTGCCACCGCCTGTCGCACGGTCGGTCTCCTCCTCCCACAGGTGGAGACAGCCCTGCTGGGCTCCATGGTGGAGGCCCAGCTGGAGCGACGTGGCATACTGGTGGAGAAAGCCCCCGTGCCAAACTTCGTCTGGCACGTGCTGAGCAATCAAGGTGGTCAGATGCTCGTGAGCGTGGACGTGTTGCTGCAGCCCTTCCCTGCCGAACTGGCGGTGAAGCATGCGGCGAAGTACACCGCTGCCCTCCGCCTGCTGGCCCTGCCACCGGGTGAACTCGTGGTGTTGGAGGAACAGGGGCATCTGGTCCTGGCGGCCAGCCAGTCGGGCAAGCTCTGGCACTGCCACATTCTTGGCACCAGCGATATGGCCCCCGTCGATCTGGCGCGTGAGTTGGAGATCGCCCGGCTTAGCCTGGAGGCACAAGAAGGCTTCGGCGTCCTGCGGGGTGCCACTCTCGTGGGTGCCCATCTCGGCTCCCTGCGAGCTGAGCTGCGCAAGCACACGCCGATTGCTCTCGAGCACGTGCCCGCGCTCCAGCCCAATCGCACGCAGAGCCTTGATGCCTTCCCCAAGCTGCTGCCCGTCGCGGTCTTCCAAGCCCAGGCCAGCAAGGAAAAGCGACGCCGCCTCATGTCCGTGCTCATGCTGATGGCGCTCATCTACGCAGTGGTCTGCGCCATGGCCTGGTGGTACCTGCAACAGCTGCAGAAAGATGCCGCCACACTCGAGAACAAGGCGGCTGTGATCAAGCAGCCAGCCGCAGATGTGCGCTCCACCGCGCAGCGCTGGAGATCGCTGGAGGCAGCCACCGATGTGCAGCGCTACCCCATGGTGCAGCTCAGCCACATCACGAACCTCATGCCCCCCAGCGGCATCGTGCTGAAGCGCTTCGAAGCCAAGCTGGCCGAGGTCGAACTCCGCGGTGAGGCCCGTGATGCGCAGACTGCCTCCCAGTTTCTCGAAGACTTGAAGAAGCACGCCACGTTGAGCCGCTACACGTGGTCCATGCCCACCCCCACCATGAAGGACAAGGTCGCCTCCTTCCGCATTCAGGGGAAGCTTGAAGGCGCATAACCCCGGGACGTGATACCACCAGCCCACTTTCCTTTTCCCCTTTTCCTCCACCAGTGAAACGAAGCCTCAACACCCGTGAAAAACGCCTGCTTACGCTGTGCGTGGTCACCATCGTTCTGGGCGTCAACGCCTTCGCCTTCCAGGAGTTCAACTCCCGGCGCAAAGCACTGACCTCGAACCTGGACACGCTCAAGAAACAGACGGTGGGCGACAGCATGCTGCTCAACGACCGTCCGTTCTGGGCGAAGCGGCAAGCCTGGCTGAACAAGGCCATGCCCTACACGAACTCCGCCGGGAAGTCGCAAGGCCAGCTGCTGGAAGACTTGCGCAACCAGGCGCTGGATCTCGGTCTGAAGGTGGAAAACGAAACCCTGCTCGAAGCGCTGGCGCTGGACCACGCCAATGAAGTGGCCGTCAATCTGCGCCTTAAGGGCGACCAGGAGATCATGCTGCGCTGGCTGCTGACGCTGCAGTCTCCGGAGAAGTTCACCGCGGTGAAGAACATCGAACTCGAGCTGGACGCCCGCTCTCGTGAAAAGACTCCGCAAGCTCAGTGCAACATCACGGTCGCACGGTGGTTCAATCCTAATCCGCCCCCGAATGCCGCCCCGCCGGAACCGCACATCCCGCCCCAGCCTGCTGCTGAGCCTGTGCCTGCATCCGCACCAGCCCCGGCTCCCGCTCCGGTCCCGGTGGACAATCCTTTGGAAATGACGTCGCCCCTGGATGTCCCCAACCCCCTTGCCAGCTAAACCCAAGCCCTGCCATGAAAGCTTCCTCCTTCCTCCGACTCGCCGCCGTCCTCGGCCTGGCACCCGTGTTGGTCATGGCTGCGGATCAGCCGGCCGCGGATCCCGATCTTCCCAAGACGTTTGACCCCAGTGTCGCCGATGGCTTGCTGGCAGCCCCGCCCTTCACCCGCTCGCTTGATCTTTCCGATTCCCTGGTGCTCACCGGCATCGCGTACATCGAGGGCAAGCCCGTGGCCACCATCCTGAACAAGCAGACCAAGGAGAACTTCGTAGTCAGCGAGACGCCTAATGCCCAGGGCTGGAAGCTGGCCGAGACCAGCGCCACCGTGCAGCTCAATCGCACGCAAGCCAAGATCATGGTCGGGGCGGAGATGGTCACTGTCCGCTACAGCAACGAGCAACTCTCCCCAGAGTCCATGAAGAAGGGCGGCTATCGCCCCGGCGGTTCCGACCACCGCGGAGGCGGCGATGGTCCGAGCCGCGAACGCCGCGGCCCCAGCGAGGAAGATCGCCAGCGCTTTATGTCCCTCTCAGAAAAAGCTCGTGAGAAATTCATCCACGAAATGCGCGACTCCCGCGAGAAAATGCAGAACGCCACTCCTGAAGAGCGATCGTCTTACGCCAAGAAAATCTTCGAACGCGTGGAACGGGAGGACAAAGGCGGACGTTAATCGCCACACCGCCTCAGTCAGAACGGGCCCTCCCAGCCGCTCCCCTCTTCTCTTCGTTTCGCCATCGCATCGACCGACTCCCCTTTTCACTCTCTCACTTCCTCATGCGTCTCCCCATCCTTTCGCATAGTCCCAGCCTGAAACATTGCCTGCCCCTTCTGGCGGGATGTCTCCTGAGCACTGCGGCCCAAGCGCAGATTCGAGGTAACACCTCGAACCCCAGCACTTCCACCAGTCCTTCCCAGTTCCGGGCGCTGCAGAGCGTGCCCGCCGGTGATCGACTGGAGACCAAGGGCCTGGTGGCACAGAACGATGCACCCGCTCCCCCTCCCGGCGGCCCTACCAGCCCCGGAGGTCCGGGTGGACCGGCCAGTCCCGGCGGCCCAGGAGGTCCCGGTGGTGGCTCACCCTTCGGTGGTGGCGGCGGTTTTGGCGGAAGGGGCAGCTTCCGCGGCGGCGGTTCCGGCCCCGGCGGCAGTTCAGAGGTAGAGACCTTCCGCATCGAGGGTGACAAGGTATCTCTCCAGTTTCCCAACAACACGATCACCGACATCCTCGGCATCTATGAGCGCCTGACGGAGAAGACGCTGATCAAGGACACCGCCATCTTTGAGGGCCAGACCATCAGTCTCGTCACCCCCAAGCCGGTGGACAAGGGCGAGGCCATCAAGTTGATCGAGGCCGCCCTGCTCACCAACGGCTACGCCATCGTGGCGGAGCCCGGTGGCACCAGTTCCCGCATCCTCTCGACCAAGGCTCAGGGCACCTCCGGCGCCCAGTTCTCCCAGGGGGTCCGCTTTTACCAGAGCGCTTCCGATCTGCCCAGCAATGAGACGATCGTGAGTTATTTCATGCCCCTCACGTACCTGAACCCCACGGAGGCAGCGACGATGCTCGGCGGCCATGTGGGGCTCAACCCGTACGGACGCATCACTCCGGTGCTGGCTCCCGCAGGTCTTCTCATCACAGAAAACGCCAACATCGTGAAGCAACTGGTGGCCATTCGTGAGGTCATCGACGCTCCCGCCACCTCCAGCGCCCTGGTGACGAAATTTGTGGCCCTGAAGTATGCCGATGCCGCCACGGTCGCGCAGATTGTGCAGGCCACGCTGGATGCCCAGGCCACCGATTCCCAGACCAAGGGCATCACCACCATCCGCGGCCAGGCCATCAATCTGGGAGGAAACAACCAGCAGCCCCAGCAACAGCAGCAGCCCCAGATCCAGATCACCCAGGGCAACCGCGGCAACCCCAACGATCCGAACGCCCAGAAGGTGCGCGCCAGTTCCCAGGTGGTCGCTGACACGCGACTGAACCAGGTTCTCATCGTCGCGGAGCCGGATGACTACACGTACATCACCAGCCTCATCCTGGAGTTCGACAAACCCGTGGATGTGCCCACTCCCTACGAGCGCAAGTTGAAGAACATCTACTCCGTGGATGTGATTTCCGTGCTGGCCGATCTCCTGCGCGAGTCCACTGGAGGCTCCACCCAGCTCCCCGGAGGTGGCACCCTCACTCAGCAGAACCAAGCGCTCACCACCAGCAGCAACCAGTTCCTCACTGGCCGCAGCACCACCACGGCTCGTGGCGGCACGTTCAGCGGAGCTTCCACCTCCAGTTCCACCACAGGCACTTCCACCGGCGTGGGCAGCCGTCCTGACCAGTTGATCGAGTCCGAGGAGGACAACGCTCCCATCTCGATCATGATCAACAAGACCCGCATCATTGCCGATCCGCTGGCGAACGCGATCATCGTTATCGGGCCCAAGGAAAACCAGGACAAGGTGGACCAACTCCTCGACAAACTCGACCGCAAGTCTCCCCAAGTGTACCTGGCCACCGTCATTGGCCAACTCACGTTGGGCGATGGCATGAAGATGGGCGTCGACTATCTTCAGAAGTTCGCCAGCACCGGCAGCAACAGCGGCGTTAGCAGCGCCTTCCTTGCCGGGCGTGAAGACATCATCACCAACAACAACGTCGCCGACATGCGCGACAACCTGATCACCACCGCGATTGCCAACGCAAAGGGCTTCAACCTCTATGGCCAACTCGGTGAATCCCTGGATGTCTTTGTGTCCGCTCTGGAGACCACCAACAACTTCAAGGTGCTCTCCCGTCCCAGCGTGTTTGCCTTGAACAACAAGCGCGCCGTGATCACCAGCGGTCAAAGCATTCCCGTCCCGGAGTCCAGCCTGGCCAACGCTAGCAGCAACAACAACGGCACGGGCAACGTCACCACGACCATCACCTACAAGGACGTGGTGCTGAAGCTGGAAGTCATCCCGCTCATCAATCCTGATGGCGATGTGACGCTCCGCGTGGCTCAAGTGAATGACACCGTGGTCGGCAATCAGGTCGTGGCCCAGAACAACGTGCCCATCATCGGCACAGAACAGATCGCCACCACCGTCACGGTTCCCACCGGCAACACCGTCGTGCTTGGCGGGCTCATCACCGAGACCGAGAAGAAAGACACCGAAGGCATCCCTGTCCTTAGCCGAATCCCCGGACTTGGCCGTCTTTTCCGCGAAGACGTCACCAGCAAGGAGCGCAAGGAACTGGTCATCTTCATCCAGCCCATGGTGGTGAATGACGACGGCTCCCTCCAGCGCGCCAGTCTGCGCGAAGACCTTCGCACCAAGGTGGGCGAAGATGCGTACAAGGTCTTCCCGGACCGCGTCGTGCCCAAGGCGACCCTCGTGGATCCGGAGCCTCAGCGCGAAGAGAAGCGCAAATGGTTTAACTTCAACCGCAAGCCTGCGGCCAAGTAAGACCGGAGCCATCGTCCCCTCCACTCATTCCAAGCCCTGCTGGTTGCCAAGCCAGCAGGGCTTTTTTGCTTCCGGAGTTCGCAGAATCTTCACGAGGGCTTCACGGCGAATTCATCCTTCCCTGCTGGCCACTCCAAGGGCGGAGACTACGGTGCTGGATGCCATCAACGCATGGCAATGACTGGCCCTATGGACGCCCCGGAATCAGCCTCTACTGCAATCTCTCTCGAATCCCGCTCCGCCCCAGCATCGGACTATTCCCGGGAGCAACCTGGCCCGCGACTGCGGTTCCCCGTGCTTTATTTCCTCCTCGCCATCGTCCTCGGATTTCTACTGTCTCTCGTCGTTCTGGGGGCATTCCGTTGGGAGGTGCGCGAGATGTGTGAATGGACAGGTTCGAGGCGCGACTACATCGCGTATCCCTTGGGCATCCATACCAGCATGGTGTACACCCCCTCCGCCTTGGAGTTTCATCTTGCCAAGCATCACTCGGAAAAGCTGGAGCATCGGTGGAAGAGCTATTCGCGGATTTCTCGAAGCGTGCTGGGGACCACCTACTCATGCGGACGCCCCAAGGGATTCTTCGAACTCCCCGGCTTCTGCATCGACAAGTTCATGGAAACCGCCAACGATGCCGAGGTCATGGCGCTATATGAGTTGGTGCGGTCAGGCAACGAGCCCGCCATTGAGATGCGGTTCGAGCAGTTGATGAATGCCGCCATCCCGTGAGCAGGCCAGTAAGCGGCGGCTGCTTTTGCAAAAAACGCGGTCGGGCCCATGCCAAATGATTCACCGCTTGGACATCACCCGACCAAGTCGCCCTGCTGATCGCGTTCTCACGAACGCAACCTAGAGCATCGCCCGCTCAATTTTGTTCGTGGCCCGACTATCCGGCCATGCCGAAGGCATCCCAGACGGTAGCCAGGGATCGGGCGAGTTTGACGAGCCCTATCCCTGGAACAGGCAGAAAAGTGCATGCATCCTGAAGGGATGCCAGAGTGGTCCGCAAGCCCGCCAGACCTCAACACCTCCTTCGAAGCAGGTTCCCTCCCCCATCAACTCCCGACGACATTTCCGCGATGCATCCGGCAGATCCATCGGACCCCATGGGCCTACCGCTCCGCGGTAGAATTCACACCCCGTCACACCATGGGTAGTCCTCGCTCCGCTCGGCCGACCCATGGCTATGCATGGCGAACCCTCCGGGTTCATGAGATAACGCAAGCCGACTGCCCGCACGCCGCCTCGCCTGGCGCCCTACGCCGCACGCCGCCTCGCCTGGCGCCCTACGCCGCGCGCCCCTCTCACTGCCCGCACCGGACGCACCGACGCACCGGACGCACCGACGCACCGACGCACCGACGCACCGACGCACCGACGCACCGACGCACCGACGCACCGACGCACCGACGCACCGACGCACCGACGCACCGACGCACCGACGCACCGACGCACCGACGCACCGACGCACCGACGCACCGACGCACCGACGCACCGGACGCACCGGACGCACCGACTCCCCCCCTTACTCCAATCTCCCAAACATAATCCGCTCCTTGCGGCTCGCGTCGTGATCGCCCTGCGTCACGGTCACATAGATCTCGCCTGCTCCATCGTCATGGAATGCCGGGTACTGGAACGATTTCTCGGTTTCAAACCGGTACTTCCTCTCCCAGGCTTTGCCGTCCTTGGACACCTCCACGTTGAAAACACTGCGGGACACGTTGTTGATCCGGGTGCTCTCCTGCCAGCCGAGGTAGTAAACGTCCCTGAACTTGTCCAAGGTCGGTTTCGAACTGGAGCCGTTCGGCACCAGCGTCCGGTGCTCATTCACACTCCACGCCTTTCCATCCGGGCTGGTGCTGAAGGTGTAGTTTCCATTGCCTCCCTCCTGTCGGCAAATGGCCAGCCAGCTTCCATCGGGCAGGCGGTTCGCGGAAGATTCCGTGAGCTTCAGTTCCGTCGGCTGATTGTAGTGTCCCAAGACCTCAAAGGTATCGCCTGCCGCATTGAGCCGACCCAAGGCGTTCTGTCCGCCGGGATAGTTGTTCAGCGTCACATGCCACTGGCCGTCGATCCACTTGAATGAATCAAAGATGTAGAGACCGAAATCCACGGGCTTCCGCGTGAAGCCTGCCGTGACGGCATCCGCATGGAAGTACTGGGGCTCCATGTCAAAGGTCCCGGCCGCGGTCTTGATCTTCGTTTTGTGAAGCTCATTCGCCAACTTCCCGGTCTTCACATCATAGTCCAGGTACCAGGTCACCGATTGCCGTTTCCCAGGTTCCTCGCTCGCGAAGTAGATCCGCAGGGTGCTCTCGTTGAGTTTCAAGATCCGCGGCACAAAGCAGGCTCCCACAGGCAGCGTCACATTGCCAAAGGCCTGCCCACCCCGGGCGAAGTCATGCTGCGCCTCCACCTTCATGCTGGGCACATCCACGACCGTCAGCGTGACATAGACAAAGGGCCATGCCGCAGCTTCACCCGGCTTTTCGTCATTGGCCTCGGCCACAATGTACGCCTTGTCCCCCACGATCACGAACTCCGCATCGTGCGCCCCCTTTACTTGAGGCTTGGTCACATTGACCAGTCGCCCCATCACCTTATCCGCCTCTGCCTTGGCATCCCAGGCCGCAGGCAACAACTTGGACTCCACAGCAAAAAGACCGCCACCAAAACCGGTAAAGGCACAAACAGCAATGAAGGGTAAGAGGAGCGTGTTTCTCGTGAGCATGGACGAGACCATACGCCCCTGGAACAACTGCCCTATCACCCCACCGCCTACAATCTCCGCTCTTCCAGGACCTCGAGCCCGGTCATCTTCCAGGCACCATCCACGGGTTCGACATCAATCTTGGCCGTGTAGCGATTCAAACGCTGATGCAAGTGCCCCCAGTGGCCGACCGTGCCGCGCGCGGTCCACTGGCAATCCGCCACAAAGCCCTCGCGACCTTGCAGAGGAGTCACATTTTCCACGTGCACGTAGAGGTCGTTCACCTTCACCCGGGTGCCATCCTGCCCATCCAGCGTGAGGGCTTGGGAGGTCTGCAAATAGAGATTCTGCAACAGTGGGCCGTTCACGCTCCGCTTCAGCACATCGTACACCGCGGACTCACTGTTCTGATCAAACGACCGGTAAACATTCTCCACCAAGCTGGAGAGAATGCCCGTCGCCTGGGCGGTGGTGACTTCCGGGGCTTTGGCTCCTGGAACCGCCACCGGCACCTGCCAGACCGGCCAGAGCAGCCAGGTGCCGGCCACCACCATGAGCAACACCCCGCCCAAGACGACCGGCTTCTGTCGCAAAGGACGCCCTGCAACAATCACCGAGACCACACCCAGCACCATCCACACCATCGCCCCGGCAGGCAGAGGATAGGAGGCTTTCCCCGCGACCAGAGGAACTGCAGCCAGCGGCGGTGGATCGGGCAAAAGGCCATCGTTCTTCCACGACAACGCGGGTCCGTCCGGTGTGAGCTCCTGCCCTGATTCTGCCTGCGATCCAAAGAAAATCGTGACTGGCACCTTGGTAACGGTGCCGTCGAAGCCTGCCCACTCTAGCTCCACACTCTCCACGTGGGGAGGCAGGTCAAAATGCCATATCAACCCCATCATCCCCTCAATCACCGGAGTGGCATCCTTGGCCCCGATCGTCTCACTGCGCCCCGGCATGCCCTTGAGCACGGTGGCGGAGACGATGCCCCCCTGTTGGTTCACCCGATTCACCCGCAGGCGACACCAGGACGGGGCGGTCTCCCGGGCGGCCGCGATCAATCGCGCCCGCGCCTCATCCGGCAGCAGCAGATCCTGCACTGCCGGATGCCCGAGCCGCTCCAGCGCGGCGGGCAGCCACATCAGACACTCCACCCGGGCCAGGCCGGGCTCCAGATACAGGTACACCTGCGTGTTCCGGCTGGCATCGGCCGCCTCCCCCGCCCCGTCCCCGTCAAAGGGATGAGCCAAGGTGGTTGCCGCCAACGCCAGCGCCAGCCACGTACCCACAATCCACCGGATCCAGCCCCTGCCGGATCCGGTAGTTTCCTGATGCTGAGTTTTTCCTCTCACCGTGCTGATTATGCCAGCACCCAGGGCTTGCGCCACTCCCGACTGCGCAGGCCGTTCGCATCCTCATCACCCGCAAAGGATTCCGCCTTGGGATCCCACTTCAGGGAAGTGCGCCCCAGACGCAGGCCGATGTTGCCCAGGTGGGAGATGCTGATCGTGCGGTGCGCCGTCTCGACCGGAGCCACTGGCGGCTTGCCGGAGTACACGCAGTCCAGGAAGTTGTCGGTGTGATCCTTGCTCTCGTAGAGATGCACTTCCTCAGGGCGGATCTTGTCGCGGAAGAGGTTGGGATCGCTCGCCAGCAGCTTGCCGCGGTTCACCCAGATCCACTTGCCACCTTCACCTTCGAAGAAGATGCCCGTTTGATCCGCGGGTTTGCTCTTGTCCTTCTGCAGAGCTTCGAGCTCCGGCATCAGCTTCTCGCTTTCGTCCGCGATGATGTACTGGGTGCCGTTCTCGAAGGTGCACTCATAGTGGAACTTGGAGGCCGTGTTGTAGAGCGCCTTCTTGTCAGGGAGTTCGCCGCGGATGTTGTTGATCTCCACCGGGCCAGTGCTCTCCAGGTCCATCGCCCACTGGGCGATGTCGATATGGTGCGCGCCGAAGTCGGTGATCATGCCGCCGGAGAAGTTGAAGTTGTGACGCCAGTTCAGCGGCAGCAACGCAGGGCGATACTCCATCTGCTCGGCTGGGCCCAGCCACATGTCATAGTCAAAATCGGCCGGCACGGGGGCGGGATCCGTCTTGTCCCCCAGCTTGCTCCAGTTTTTGTGACCGCCGGGCAGGCCGATACGCACGCGCTTGACCTTGCCGATGCGGCCGTTGCGGACGAACTCGCACGCCATGCGGAAGTAAGCGTCACTGCGCTGCTGGCTGCCGGTCTGCCAGGTAATGCCAGCCTCGTTGATGGCGTTCACCATCTGACGGCCTTCGCCGATGTTCAGCGAGAGCGGCTTCTGGCCGTAGAGGTGCTTGCCTTTGCGCGCGCTGTAGATCGTCTGGTAGCCGTGCCAGTGATCAGGCGTGCAGATCTGCACGGCATCGATGTCTTCCTTCTCCAGCAGCTCGCGGAAGTCGGTGTAGGCCGCACAGGCTTTGACCTTGGTCTTGGCGTTCTCGGAGTAGAACTTGTCGATGAACTGGCGACCCACTTCGCGGCCCCCTTTGAGTTCACCACTGTACCCATAGTTCGAGCCCTCTTTCATGGGGTCGGCCACGGCCACCACCTGGCACTTCTCGTTGTTCAGAAAGCTGGGAGTCCAGTGCGTGGCGATGGTGCCCCAGCCCAGCACGGCGACCGTGATGCGCTCCGACGGGGCCGGGCGTCCGGCTTTCCCCAGCGCGCTAGCGGGAATGATGGCGGGAAATCCGAGTGCCGCAGCACTCTGGAAAAGGAACCGACGACGAGACGTGGTGGAGGCGGTGGTATCAGGGCGTGTGGCTTTCATGGAGGAAACAAATGCAAAAACCGCGCTCATGGTAGCGGGACCAACCGGGCGCGGGCAAGTGCAAAGCCGCTCACTCGGAGTCCAAAGTCTCCCGCAGTGCGGCCAGCAGAGCCTCCACACTATACGGCTTGGCCAGGAAACGTTTCACGCCCGTCCCCGAATTGCGGGCAAGCTGGTCATTCGTGGCGATGCCGCTGGCGGCGATGATTTTCACCCCTGAATTCATCTCCATGAGCCGCCGGATGGTCGTTGCCCCGTCCATGACGGGCATCATCATGTCTGTCACCACCGCCGCGATTCGGTCGCGATTCTGCCGATACAGGGCCAGTGCCTCGACCCCGTCACAGGCTACCAGTACATGGTAACCGTAGGCCTGCAGCGTCTGGCGGGCAATCTGGCGGATCAACTCCTCGTCATCCACCACCAAGATCCACTCGCCCGCGCCCCGGGGTGCCTTCCCTTCCGTGGGATCCAGCAGGGGGCGGCCATCTTCAGCCCAGGCCGGGAGAAAGATGCTGAAGTGAGTGCCCACACCCGGCAGACTCTCCAGCCGCATGAAGCCCTCATGGCTCTTCACAATGGCAAGCGAGGTGGAGAGGCCCAGCCCGGTCCCCTTGCCGATCTCTTTGGTGGTGAAGAACGGGTCGAACACCTTCTCAATGATGGACTGGGGAATGCCGGTGCCAGTGTCCACCACCTCGATGAGCACGTGCGGCCCGGCATGAGCGTCAAAGTCGGCCGTAATGTCCTCCCGGTGCACCATGATGTTTCGGGCCGAGATGGTGATATCCCCACCATCGGGCAGGGCATCCCGGGCATTCACGCACAGGTTCAGCAGCACCTGATGAAGCTGGGTGGGATCGCCATGCAAGGCCAGGAGATCCGGTGCGACCTTCGTGCGGACGCGGATGCTCTTCGGGAAAGTGTCACGGGTGATCTTCTCAATCTCCCTGATCAGATGCTTCACCTGAATCTGAATGCGCTGCCCCTCCATGCCCCGGGCAAACGAAAGCACCTGCCGCACCATGTCGGCACCGCGCCGGGCACTGTCCGCGATGGTGGCATAGAGCTCCTGATTCTCCGGGTTGTCATTGCTCATCTTGAGCAAGTCGATCGCCATCGTGATCGGCGAGAGCACGTTGTTGAGATCGTGCGCGATGCCTCCGGCCAGGGTGCCGATGCTCTCCATTCGCTGGGCTCGCAGGAACTGCTGCTCCAGCTTCTTCTTCTCAGTGACGTCTGTATTGATCGCCAGAATGCTGAGCGGCTGCCCCGTCTTGTCCCGCATGAGCGTCCAGCGCCCCTCCATGATCAGCTGGCGGCCGTCCTTGCCCACGTGATGAAGCTCGCCGGACCAGTCGCCAGATTCCAACACGGACTTCATGGCCTGGTTTAGCGCGAAGGTGTCGCGATAGAGCACGCCAGCCACATCACGCCCCAGGACTTCTTCCTGAGTCCATCCATAGATGCGCTCCGCCCCTTTGTTCCAGTAGATGATCTTGTTGTCCAGGTCTCGAACCACGATGGCATCCCGGGCATGATCCAGCAGAGAGGCCTGTTGACGAATGCGGCGGTCGGACTCCTGGCGCTCCAGCTCCGCCGCCGCCCGCGTGGCGAAGATCTTGAGCGTGGTGGTGACAAACTCCGTCTTCTCCAGCGGCTGCTGGAAGATCACAAACAACAATCCCACGAACTGGTCCGCTGCATTGGCAAGGCGGCAGCCCACATACCCCTCCGCGCGCATCTCCTGCAACATCCGCACACTGGGGAACTGCCGGGCCATGCCCGAGGGCACCACCCATTCCTCCTGATCGGTGAGCTTCTCACAGGGAGTGCCAGCCAGTGAGTACTCAAAGTTGGGCAACACCTCGCCACCCACCACTGCTGCGATGGTGCGCACTCGCTGGGATTCTCCCGGGAGCAGCCTTGCAACAAACCCCGCATGGGCCCCGAGGGCTTCCGCCATGTTGCGCGCCAGTTGCTCGAAGAACTCCCGGCCCGTGCTGGAGGAGATACTGGAGGCCACCTTCAGCACGGTGGCTTCCAGCTGACGACGCTCCCCTTGTGAGCGCAGGTGGTGAATGCCGAACGCGAGATCATCCGCCAGCTCCTGGAGCAGATGCACCTCCTCCGGAGCAAACGGCTGCACCTCCCCTGAGTAGAGGGCGAGGATGCCGAAGGTGCGAGTCTCCTCCTTGAGCGGCAGGCAGATGACGCTCTGATAGCCACGGCTCAAGGCCGGTCCCAGCCAGTGGAAACCCGTGCCCGCGTCCTGAATGTTCTTGGCCACCACCGCTGTGCCGCTGCGAATGGCCTGACCGGCCGGCCCGAGACCGCGCGGTTCGAGGTCCGACCAAGTGAGGATGATCTCCTTCAGATACCCCAGCTCAGCGCCCGCATGCGCCATGGGCTTGATGGTCTTCTCCGCATCGTTCTGCGCATAGCCCACCCAGGCCATGCGGTAGCCTCCCTTCTCCACGGCCAGCCGGCAGATCTCTGCCACCAGTTCGTGTTCATCTGCGGCATGGATCAATCTCTCGTTGCAGTCCGAGAGCATCTTGAGCGCGCGGTTGGAGCGAGCCAGCTCCAGCTCCGCCTGCTTGTAGGCGGTGAAGTCCGTCATCCCGCCGACCATGCGCACACACCGACCGGCAGAGTCGCGAATGATCCGCCCGCGGTCCAGCACCTGGGCCACATGACCATCTTTGCAGAGGAATCGATACTCGGAGACCCAAGTGTCCCCATCCCCTTCCACCGCGCGGTAAAAGTCCCGCACCACCGTCGTGCGATCATCAGGATGAATCAGCCCCGTCCAGGACTCGATGCCCTCCGCGACCTCGTGGGGCTCGAACCCAAAGAGACGTGTGAAGCCCTCACTCCACCACAGTTTGTTCTGCACCACATCCCAGTCCCAGATCGCATCATTAGTCGCCTGAGCCACAAACTTGAAGCGCTCCTCGCCCGCGATCACCGCATCCCGCGCCAGCTTGGGCAGGGTGATGTCCTGAATGGCGCCCTGGATGCGCTTCACCGTGCCGTCCAGCGCCCGCACCGCCTCCCCCATCACTCGCACCCAGATGGCGCAGCCCTTGCGGGTGGTGATCTGCAGTTCCTTGTCGAACGGCGTACCCTGCTCATGACACGCCTGGATGGCGGCCACAATCTCCGGTCGGGCGTCAGGATGGTAAAACTCCAGCGCCTCATCTGGCGTGGGGCGGCTCCCCAGCGGCATGTCATGGATGCGGCAAACCTCATCCGACCAGGTGAGTTGCGCCCCGGGGAAGTCCACCGTCCACGCTCCCATGTGGGCCATCTGCCCCGCCATCTCCAGCAGGGCATCCTTCTCCCGCAGCGCCAGTTCAACCCGGACACGATCGGTAATGTCATGCCCTTGGACGATGAAATAATCCAGCTGTCCCACAGCATCGCGCACCGCCGTGATGGTATCTAGGGCATAACGCAAGTCTCCCGACCCCGTCTTGAAAGGCCCCTCATGATGCACCGGGCCCTCCTCAGCAGCGGCAGCCTTCAGACGCACTGGCCACGCCGCGCGCATCTCCGGGTGATCCCGCCACCAGCCGCCTTCCCACAGGGGTCTGCCCACCACCGCCTCCCGGCATACGCCTCCCACCCTGAGAGGCAGGTCATTGATCTCCAGCACGATGCCGTCTGGAGAGAGCACCGCCAGAAACTGGTGCTGGAGATTGAAGACGCTCCGGTACCGATCCACGCCAGATGGCGCGGGATCGTTGCCGATCAAGTTCGGGCGTCCGTAAGGCATGATTTACATTTGCAAATCACACCCTAGAGCATCCGGCCTCCGCCGGGAAGCTTCTGGCAAAAAAATCTTTAATCAGGTGGGTAGAGGACGATTCCATCGGCGAAGTGAGATTCCACTCCGCCACTAGCAAGTTGATTGCCAATCGACATTATGGATTGCAATCAAGTGGGCCGGAGGTCCGGCCACATCAACCCTGCCCACGCCCCCTTGACGGCATGCGGCTATAGCGGAATCGGCTCCTCTTCACCAATGATCTGGACTTCTGTCTCCAGCATGATGCCCCGCTCCTGCAGCGCCACCTGCTTGATATCGGCAATGAGATCCTGCACCTCCCGGGCGGTGCCGCCACCGGAGTTCAGGATGAAGTTTCCATGCACATCCGAGACGATGGCCTTGCCAAACGAGCGCCCCTTCAGGCCCAGCTCGTCCACCAGCTTGCCCGCTGGCACCGGCCCAGGATTCTTGAAGATGCAACCCGCGCTGGCCCCGATGGGCTGTGAGCCGCGGCGCTTCTGATGGGAGGCCGCCAGCTTCTCGTCAATCTCTGCCGCTTCCGCAGGCCGCCCCTGCAGCACCGCGCTCACGGCGAAGTGCCGGTCCAATTCCGGAACACTCCGATACTGGTGGTCGATCTCATGTTTCATCTTCTCCCGCAGCTCGCCGTTGCCATCCAGGAAACGGACACTCACCACCTGGTCAAAGGTCTGCAGGCCCATGGCCCCGGCATTCATGCGCAAGGCGCCGCCGAGATTTCCAGGGATGCCTTCCATCCATTCGAAGCCACCCAGCCCGGCCGCACGTGCCGCGCTGGCGATCTTCTTGAGACGGACACCGGTGGCCGCAAAGATGAAGTTGCCCTCTACGCGTACTTCATCGAACTCGCCCTTGCTGGGGTGCAGGACCGCCCCCTTGATGCCGCCATCGCGCACGAGCAGGTTCGAGCCCCGACCGATGACACGGATCGGGATCAAAGCCGCACGCAGCGCCTTCACCACCTCGGCAAAGCCCTGGATGGTCATGGGTTCGATCCAATACTGCGCGGGTCCCCCCAATCGGATGGTGGTGTGGTTGGCCATCGGCTCATAGAGCTTCACCGTGCCACCGCCCTCACGGTTGAGCACCGTCGTGAGTTGCTCGGCCACCTTGAGATCTTTGGCCAGGGCACCGCCCACTTCGTGGACGTTCCCTGCACCGAGGGTGATGAGGAGATCACCAGGGCGCAGCTTACTGCCGATGAGGTCACGGGCGTCCAGCAACTTCGGCGTGCTGTGGCACTCCACGCTTGGTGCCTGGAGCTTCACTTCCTCCAGGATGGTCTCGCCAGAGACACCAGGCAGCGGTTTCTCGCTGGCGGCATACACATCCGTCACGCAGAGCACATCCACATCGTTAAAGGCCCCGCCAAACTCCTGCTTCAGCAACTGGGTGCGGGAGTAGCGGTGCGGCTGGAAGAGGCAGACAATGCGCTTGGGATTGAGCGCCTTCGCCGTCGCCAGGGTGGCCTTGATCTCCGTGGGATGGTGACCGTAGTCGTCGATGATCTGGTAGTGGGCACCGGAGTACTTGACCTCAAAACGCCGGCGGGCCCCGCGGAAGGACTCCAGCGCCTGCTTGATGCTGGCAAATGGCACGCCCACGCTGGTGGCCAGACTGATGGCGGCCAGGGAGTTCAAAACGTTGTGCCGCCCGGGAATGCCCAGCAACACCTCCCCGATGAGTTCCCCTTTTTGGAAAACCTCATAGCGGGTCTGAGCCGGACGCAGCTCCAAGATGTTCGCCGAGAAGTCGTGATCGAGGCTCCAGCCGTAGCTGATGCCATTCTTCCGGCCTTGGCAGAGTTCCGTGGCGACTGGATCCTCCGCGCAGTACACGCTGTAGCCGCTGGTCTTCTCCAGGAGCTGGCGGAAGACAAGCTTGATCTCGTTCAGATCTTCATAGTAGTCGAGGTGCTCGGCCTCGATGTTCAGGATGATGGCGTGCCGCGGCTCGAACTTGACGAGAGTGCCGTCGCTTTCATCCCCCTCAGCCACGAAGAGCTCGCCGGCGTCATCCCAGTGGGCATTGCTCCCCAGGATGGGGATCTCCGCTCCGACGTAGTGCGAAGGCTTGGCTCCGCCCACTCGCAGCACGTGCGCCGCCATGGAGGAGGTCGTCGTCTTTCCGTGGGTGCCGGCCACTACCACGCCGTGTTTGCGTGCCATGATGGCCGCGAGAGCTTCCGCCCGGCGGACGAGCGGGATGCCGTGCCGGTACGCCGCCTCATAGGCAGGGTTCCCCGGCTTCACCGCGCTGGAGTAGATGACCATGTCGGCCCCCTCCACCTCGCGCTCGCTCTGCGGGCAGTGGAAGATCAGCCCCTTCTTCTCCATCCGCTCTGTCTCCAGAGTCGTCACTTTGTCTGAGCCGCTGACCTTGTGCCCAAGCTCCATGAGCAACAGGGCGAGTCCGCTCATGCCAGAGCCCGCCACCCCAATGAGGTGCACGTGCATCTTGTGGCGACCTTCCTTCAACAAACTGACGACGGCGTGATTCATGCTTTGTGCCGTGCATTACAATGGAATGCACGAATGACAAAGGGCAAAAATCACGGTCGAGGTGGCAAGGTGTTGGGCACACTCCCCAAGCTTCAAGCTACCCCTCCCCCCTCCAGCCTCGCTGCCCTACGGGCCGCCTCGGCAGCCGCTTCCCCCGCCCCTGCCGCCTGCCCTCTCCGCCAGAGGTTGTCTTTCCAGCTGCCGGACAAGGCTGGACACTCCGCCAGCTGCCGGGCGCTCTCTGCGTCCTGACGCTGGTGGTGCATGATCTCGTTGCAGCGTTGCAGGGTCCACTGAGGCCAGGGACGATCCTTCAGCACCAGCTCATTCCCGACCGCGACATGACCGTGCCGCAGCACCCGAAAGTAAAATCCCGTGAATCCCGTGCGCTCCACTTGGGCACTCAGATCCTTCATCTTCCAACGGCGAGCCAGTTTCCAGCACGGCTGTCGGGGTTGGGACACCTGCACGATGGCTTCTCCCAGTTCATACACGTCCCCAACCGAAACCCCGGATTCCAATAGGCCGCTGGTGGTCAGGTTTTCGCCAAAGGCCCCATGAGGCAGCGCCAGTTCCGGCAGATGCTCATGCCAGTAGTCGTAGTGCTCCACCGGGTACACGCAGACGGCTTTTTCCACTCCACCGTGATGCTTGCGATCCGCCTGCTCATCTCCGCTGAAGCCCTCGTACCCCAGCCAGACGGAGCCTGACTGAGCGGACTTCACAAATCCGGAACGCCAGTCCTTGTCCCACCATTCTCCCGTGCCTGTCGCTGCGATCTCCCTGGCCGCGCCAGTGTGCAACGCGAGAACCTTCACGGCGCGCCCTCCTTGTCGGCCAAGGTGGCCTGATGTTCCCCGTTGAGCACGCGAAGCTGCCCCAGAATCTCTGCCAGCCGAACTCCGGAGGGAGTGAGGTGATACTCCACATGCGCGGGCAGTCCGGTGCTTTCTTCCCGGATGATGAGCCCGTAGGCGAGCAGCTTGCGCAGTCGTTCGTTGAGCACCTTCGTGGAGATGCCGGGAATGTAGCGCTCCAGCGCTCCGGGCCGGTGCACGCCTTGGGAAAGCGCGGCAACCACTCCCGCGCTCCATTTGCAGCCCACCACGTCCTCCAGACTGTGGTAGGCCGAACGCTCGCTCAACGTGAGAAACTTTTTGGGCTTGGCAGGCATGATGAGGTTTTCCCACCATGGCAGATCGGCCGCCGGGTGTCATGTGGGTACTTTTCGGTACCCTCCCTCCCAAATAGTACCCACTCGCGGGTCTGGCACAGGAGTCGTTTCCTCTACAAGCACCGGTCATCAATCCGGTGAAACCAAATCAAAACAAACCAACTCGAACAACGACTACTGCCATGAAATCCAAAGCCATCTTCTTCCACGCCGGTTGTCCTGTCTGTGTTGCTGCGGAACAAACCGTCGCCCAGGCTCTCGATCCCTCCCGCTATGACGTGGAGGTGGTGCATCTGGGTGAGGCCAAAGGCAGGATCCCCGAGGCTGAACAGGCCGGGGTGCAATCCGTGCCCGCCCTCGTGCTGTCCGGTCAGCCGTTCCACATCAACTTTGGAGCGGCTCTGTCGGATCTCAAATAACCCACGGCCTCTGGGTGCCAGCCGTTGATCCGGCTGGCACCAAAGGGTCAGGCCTCAGAAGCCCAACTTACTTGAGCTTGCCGAGGTACTTGGCAGGGGCCTTGTCGAACTTCTTCACACAAGGTTTGCAGCAGAATTTCACCTCCTGTCCCTCATGGGACTTGGTGACGACTTTCCCCATGCTGCCCAACTCATTGCCGCTGACGATGCACTCCTTCGACGGATAAGGTTTGGCAGGGGCCGCTGAGGCGGCGGGAACGCCCATGGTCAGCGCCAGAGCCACTGCAGCGAGGGTACTGATAAGAGTAAGCTTCGTTTTCATAGTCTTGGGTTCTTTCTGTTCTATTAGGTTTGTGTGGTGTTTTAGGGAGGGTGTTCACCCTCAAAATCGAATTTGCAGACCTCCGCCCAGGCCGTACTCGGAGTGGTACTGGCCGATGAGGGAGAATTCCTTGGTCAGGGTGTAGTCCACCCCGGCGGTCCATTCCCACTCGGTGTTGGTGTCGTATTCCACCTCGCCAAAGGCGCCGAGCCGGGAGGTGATCTGGAAGCGCTTTGCCAACGCGAGCCGGAAGTCGCCCTCACTGTCCACGCTGGCACTGGCCCAGGTGATCAGCGGCAGGCGATAGTTCACCCCGGCCACCGCCCGGTTTTCGGCATCCTCGTCATTGGTGAGACGCGCCCCGACGAAGACCTGCCAGTCGGGTGAGAGATAGCGCTGGTAGAGCGCTTCGATCTCGTACTGGGTATCATCCACATCCTGCCAGCCGACCTCCCAGCCGAGGATGAGGTCGTTGCGGGCATTCATGAGGGTGATGTTCCCCTCGCTCATATGAGACTGGGCCGAGGCCGCGCCGAAGAGGAACCACATGTCATGAGCATGCTCGCCCAAGCTCCCGCCATGGTGACCACTTGACGATCCGGCAGCCGCCGAGGAGGCCGTGTGAGAGGCATGAACCATCTGAGGCTCCGCGGCACTGCCTTCAGCAGGATTCGCGGGCTTGTCATAGCTGAACACCCGGGCCATTCCGGACATCATGTGATAGAGGATGTGGCAGTGGAACATCCAGTCCTTTTCCTCATTGGCCTCGAACTCGACCGTGCGACGACTCATGGGTGGCACATCCACCGTGTGCTTGAGTGGTGAACGCTGCCCCTGCCCATTGATCAAACGCACAAAGTGCCCGTGAAGGTGAATGGGGTGGTGCATCATGGTGTCATTCACCAGCTCAAGCTGGATCACCTCGCCATGATGCAGGCGCACATAGGGATCCTCCGCCATCGTCTTGTCGTCGAAGGACCAGACGTACCGGGTCATGTCGCCCGTCAGGCGCATGGTGATCTTGCGTTGCGGCCGCCCCTTGGGCAGCGTGGTGTCCTCCACCGCCTTCAGCAGGCGGTACGGCGAGCCGGGACGGGGCAGGTTCAAGGAAGCACGCGGATCATCCTCCTGCTCCTCCAGGGTGAGGTTCAGCATCTCGTCCATGGTGTACACATTCGGCCGCGGAGGATCGCTTGCCGGATGATCCTCCCCTGCCCCGAGGTACGCCGAGGCATGACCTGTGCCGTCCTGGGCCGTGGCCCGCACTTCCCAGCGTCCTGACTTGGGGATGGTGACGATCACGTCATACGTCTCCGCGATTGCCACAAAGAGCCGGTCCACCTTCACAGGCTGCACAGCGGGGCCGTCCGCAGCCACGATCGTCATGGGCCCGGTGGAAGAGGTGACGTAGAAGTAGGTGGCCGCCGCAGCGTTGATCAACCGCAGGCGCACCCGTTCACCGGGTTTGCCTTCGATCTGCGACTCCTTCCGGCCATTGATCAAGAAGGCGTCATAGCCCACATCGGACACGTCCATGGGGCTCATGCGTCCCCATTCCCGCTCCCAGTATTCCTTCGATGCGCCGTGCTTCCATGCCCCTACGATGGACTGCGCATTGCCGCGCTTGAGCGCGTAGTAGTCACTGCCGCGTGCCAAGGTGCGATGCACCTCTTCGGGCTTCTCATTGGTCCAGTCAGAGAGGACCAGGACTTGGTCGCGATCCACCTTCTCGCGTTCGCCTCCTTTGGGTGTGACGACGATGGAGCCAATCACGCCGATCTGCTCCTGCAGATGCGTGTGCGAATGGTACCAGTAGGTCCCGGCATGCCGGAGTTTGAATTCAAAAGTATGCGTGGTCCCTGGCTTGATGGGCGGGGTCGTGATATGCGGCACCCCATCTTGCTCATTGGGCAGCAACAGTCCGTGCCAGTGCGTGGAGGTCTCCTCGGACTTCAACTGATTGTGCACGCGGATACGCGCCCACTCGCCTTCGCGAAATCGCAGGGTGGGCCCGGGCAAAGTTCCATTGATCATCAGCGCCCGCACCGGCTTGCCGGCGGGGCTGATTTTCTGTTCGGTAATGTAGAGGTCGTACTCGACCACCTTGTCAGTCGCCAGAGGGCGGGCCGACTTGCATGAATCACACAGGGCGGCGAGCGGCGCGGCCTGCAGACTGGAGGATATGAACACGGCTGCACTAAGGCACGCCGCCAGACGACGGGAGAAAGAGAGCATGAGCTGAATCTGAGTTGAGTTGCGTTGCGCGAGATTTCGCGAAGCACGCTGCTGGTGGGCGGAGGTTCCCACACGTCCCTGTGAAAGCCATCAAGGTGGCATCAGGGCACAATCCATCCTGGAAGGAGGACAACTCAGATCAAAAAGGCACAGTGCAACACCTGCACAGGCACGGCATAAAGAGGCTTCACCACCTCCATACGACCCGCTTCCACCGGATGAAACTCACGCGGGGACTGGCTCAGCCAGAGATCGGCCAATGCCATGTAGAGCCAGACAGCCTGCTGGGATGCAAGATCCCGGCTGGAAGAGGCTGGCACCACTGGAGCTTGCGCCGGGGACTGACTCTCCTGCGAACTCTGGATGCACGCACATCCGGTCTCTTGAATTGAAGGCGTGCTGACCGCCGGGGCGCAGCACTCATGCGGGCACTTCTGGGCGGGTGCCGCTTTCTCGCAGGGTCCGGCTACAGCAGACCCAGCCTGCGTGAGCAGGAGGAGAAGCAGCAGTGCCAGAGCGCGAAGATTCATTTCAACTAGAGAAGATACGCTACAAATGAGAGACCTCCACTGCCGAAATGTTCAATTTAAGCCGATTCTATCGCTTGAGCTTTTGACGCATCCGCATCCAGGTCGGGACGTCGAGGTCCTCCCCTTCCACGATGGTCTTGTCGGTGCCCTTGAAGCGGGCAACTTCTTCCTGACTCAGGTCAAAGGTGCTCTGCTTGAAGTCAGAACCCGGTTTGCCAGGAGTACCCGGGGCAGCTGCCTGCTGAGGAGCGGCTGCGACCACCGTCGAAGCGACAGCTGCGGTAGCGGCCTCCGGACGTGACGAGGACTGGTTGGCATATTTGTCCGCCCAATGACCACCGGGGACATCAGGATAACTCGCGGGAGCGCTGCCCCCTTCGTCTTCCTCATCTTCGATGATGGAGAAGATGGAAGACTTGGCAGGAGCCGGTGCGGGGGCTGGAGCCTCCACAGGAGCCTGGGGCTGCTGTTGGTAAAGCTGTTCCTCTGCACGGAGCACGTCTTCATTCTCCTCAGCCGGCACTTCGGCGGGAGCGGAGTAGAAGTTCTGAGGCTCCGGAGCCTGGGCCTCCACCTCCTCTTCATCCGGCGTATCGTCCGCGATGAAGAAGGATGACTTGATCGGCTCAGGTTGCGACTGAGGCTGAGGAGCCTGCTGTGGCTGGGAGGTGACTACAGGTGCAGGCACAGGGGCCGGTGCCAGATTCTGGACCGGTGCGGGTGCATCCATGAAGAACAAATCAGGCTCAACCACACCGGGAGACTCCAGTTGGAAAAGCTGAGGCTCAGGCTGGGGAGCGGGCTGCGGGGCCGGTGCCTGAACCTGCACCGGTGCTGTGAAAACGGGTTGAGGAGCCACCTCTGCCACAGGAGCAGGCGCTGGTGCCTGGACCGGCGCAGGAGCGGGTGCCGCGGTTACTGCGGCCTGCACGACAGGCTGCGGGGCATGACCATTCTGGCCGTTCTGATAGTAAACGGGCTCAGCAGCATGCACCGGCACGGGAGCGGGCTGCGGCTGGTATTGAGGTTGCGGAGCAATGTAGGTCTCGGCCACGGGCACCTCCACCGCAGGAATAGCGGGGAGCGACTCCACGGGAGCGGAACGTTCCGTGCGACCCAGCACGGAGTCCGGAGACATCTCATGCACACTCAGCGAGCTGACGAGCGTGACGGAGATCATGTCGCCCAGCTTGGGCTCGACCGCGAGGCCGAACATGATCTGCGTCTCCTCGGGCACATACTTGCCGAGTTGTTTCATCAAACTTTCCACCTCGGCCAGCGTCAGGCTCTCGCCGCCAGCCACATGCACCAGCAGGTTGCGGGCATTCTGCAGCAGCATGCCCTGGTTTACCAGCGGGCTCTTGAGCGCACGCTTGAGGGCATCCGCCACGCGGTTCGTGCCACGTGCTTCGCCAAAGCCAAACAAGCAGCGGGAGTTGGGACCACGCAATGCGGTGAGGAGGTCTGCAATGCCCATACGGACAATGCCGGGCTGCATGACCATGGTGGCGATCGCACGCACACTGTGGCCAATCAGCTGATCCGCCTGGCTGAAGGCTTTTTGAATGCCCTCCTTGGGCAGCGTGAGCTCGCCCATGCGGTTATTTTCAAAGAGGATGAGCGCATCCGCCACCTGGCCCAGATGCTCCAGCGCCACCTCGGCCTGCTGGATGCGACGACGTCCTTCAAAGGAGAACGGCATCGTGGCAAACACAAACACCATGGCACCAATCTCCTTGGCCACCTCTGCCACCACCGGAGCTGCACCGGAACCGGTGCCGCCGCCGAGGCCGCAACAAACAAAAACCATGTCATGCCCCTGCAATGCCGTGCGGATCTGCTCGCGCGTATCAATCGCCGCAGCGTAGCCGTTCTCTGGATCACCACCGCTGCCAATGCCGCGCATGCGATCAGAGCCAAGCTGAATCTTCACCGGCGTCATCGCGTGGCCAAGCACACGCACATCGGTGTGCATGGAGACCAGCGTTGCGTCCATCATACGATCCAGCGAGATGCGGTCGAGCACATTCAAGCCGCCGCCACCCACGCCAGCCACACAGATCTTCATGCGCATACTGGGAGCCAGTTCGCGTTCGTCGGTGCGTTCAAATTCTACCATAAGCCGGAGTGGTTAAAAATTGGGTTGGAAAACGGGGTTATGGGCCGTGATTACATAAACCACAAACCGGGCAAAACTCCAAGACGAATCGAGTCTGGAAAGAAAGTTGAATCCCAGCGGGTTACGCAGGGATGTTATTTTAAAAATACCGGGCCTAATTCCACGCTCCCAAGGAGCAATTTCTTAAATAGTCCAGGTGCTGAACACTTCCGCCATCCGGCGGCCCAGTTTTGCCAGAGGTGAAAGCCAGGGTTTCTCCGCATCCATGAGCTGCGCATACCGGATCAATCCGATCGGAGCCGAGTAGCAGGGGTTTTCATAAGTGGCGGTGACCCCGCCCATCTGGGACGATCCCGCGCGAGTGACGCGGACGCCAAAGATCTCCTTCGCAACGTGCTCAATGCCACGCATCATGCTCACGCCGCCCGTGAGGTACACGCCCGCACCAAGGCGGCCCACATGCTCCTCACACCGGTCACGAATCTGACCCAGAATCTCCTGCGTGCGCAGGCTGATGACTTCATTCAGCAGGGCGCGCTCCACCTCGCCGACGAACATGCCGTTCTCATCCTCCACACGGATCATCTCGCCAGGAGCCACGTCTTCATAGACAGCACTCCCCTCCTCAACCTTCAGACGCTCCGCACGGCCGTGTGGGATCTGGAAGCAAAGGGAGATGTCGTTCGTGATGTGATCACCACCCAGCGGCACACAACCCGATGCGGTGAGCATGCCGTCGATATAGAGGACGTAGTCGGCGGTACCGCCGCCAAAGTCGATCATGAGAGCCCCGTGCTGCTTGGCCTCTTTATTGAGGACCACCTGCGCTGCTGCGAGCGGCAGGAACACCACGTCCTCCACCTCCAGCGGGATCTGACGAACCAAGCGGATGGAATTCTGCACACGGCTGCGTACGCCGTGGATGATGTGAAACTCAGCCTCCAACTTCTCTGCGGGACGGCCGATCAAGGAGCGCACCTGCTCCTGACCATCCACGCTGTACTTGCGCGCGATGCGGTGCAGAAACACGTGATTCTGAGCGATATCCACGTTGCAGGCGATCTCGCGCACGTCCTCAAGATCATCTTCCGTGATGGTGTTCTGATCGGAGGGCAGGCGATACACACCAGCGTGGTTCAAGCTCTCAATGTGCGTGCCGCTCACGCCGAGGAAGACGTTGCGGATCATCACATCACTGCGGTCTTCTGCCCGCAGGAGGGCGTCATTGAGGCAGGTCTGGGCGATGTCGAAATCCGTGATCTCGCCCTTGCGAATCCCACGGGCGGGAGCCTGACCTACGCCGAGAATCTTGATGGCACCGTCCTTCTTCACCTCGCCGACAACGACGCAGATCTTGGACGTGCCGATCTCTAGTCCTGCATAGATGGTGCTCTTGGCCATGGTGGTGAAAGTGTTGAGGTTGTAGGAAATGATCTTGGGTGTTATTGCGCCCGGGCGAGTGTACGTCGTCCGGCGGGAGTGCGCTTGGCGGGAGTAGAAGGGGGCTCGGGTGCGAGATTCTCTGGAGCAATCGCCGTTCCACGAAGGGTCACGGGTACGTTTTGGGCAACCAGCAAGTCAACGGTGGCCAGTTGCCATTTCTGACGCTCTGATTCTGCAAGAACCCGGTCGAATCGGGCAAGCTCTTTTTCCATGCCATCCACAGGGAGGGTCACATGGATGCGGGAATCATAGGTGACACCCAGCACATGAGCACGGGTGGCATCCACCCACTTCACCCCCAGCGTGCGGGAGGCGAGGGTGTTGTCATGCATCTTCAGCATCGACAGCGCCGCGAGCGCAGGAGCGGATTCAATCTTCTGGCCAGGGACCAGACGATGGACGCGACCCACACGAATGACGGGCAGCTTGCGACGGGACTCCGTCAGCTCCCCACTGGGAATCACGACGCCTTCCGCATCCAGCAGGCAGCCATAGCCGGAGACCTTGGCCTCAAGCTTCTGCTCCGGAGATTCCAGCCAGGCCACAGGGTGACGCTGCTCCACGTCCAGGAACATCATGCCGGGATAACCGCGGGTGACCTTTGCGCTACGCACCTGAGGCATGGCCTCAAGACGCTCCTTCACCTGCACGAGCGAAATGCCCAGCATGTTCATGCCTTCATGCAAGCCGGTGGCGGCAACAATCTGTGAAGGGGTAATTTCACCATCCGTCACCACGGAGAAGTGCTGCAGATGGAAGCGGGAGTTGTCCACGAACGCTTCCTTGACCACGATCTTGCCGGCACTGAAGATTCCCATGGCAGCAAGCAAACCCACAGCCAGCTTGAAGCCAAGGCGGGCCGTCTTGCGGCGGGATTCACGGCGGGTGGCAGCAGTCTCTGGATTCAGTTCCAGGCGATGCACTTCCAGTCGCACCACCTTGCGGCGGCGACGGAACGCGTAATTACCTTTCGCCGCCCCAGGCTTGCGTCGGGTGTTTTTGGCAAAGAACATGTTGATGAAAGTCGGTGGTTAACCTGCCCTCCGCACCTCAAGCGAAAGCTCGATAATGCGCTCCATCAATTGCGGAAACTCCAGCCCGGCCACGCGTGCGGCCTTGGGCAAAAGACTGCTCACAGTCATACCGGGGATGGTGTTGATCTCCAGAACGAACGGCTGGCCGTCCTTCCGCAGCATCACATCCACGCGACCGTACACTTCCACGCCCACCGCTTTCATCGCGGCCAGCGCAGCTTCCTGAACCCGTTGGGTTGTCTCGATGTCCAGATCAGCCGGGCAATGGTAGTTGGTCTTGCCCGTGCCTGACATCCACGGATACTTGTTGTTGATGTCATAGAACCCGCTCACAGGCTCAATGTGAATGATGGGCAGCGCTTCGCCGCCAATCACTCCCACGGTGAGTTCCTTGCCATCTACAAATTCTTCCACCAGCGTGTCCGCGCCGTACTGCTTCGCATCGGCCAGCGCTGCGACGAGCTCCTCCTCCGTGTGGACGATGTGCACGCCCACACTGGAGCCTTCCCGCGGCGGCTTCACCACCACAGGGAGGGAAAGGCGGAGCTGATCCACGCCATCAAGCTTGAGCACCTGACTCTGCGGCGTGGGCACCCCACCGGCCACAAATTTGTCTTTGCTGAGATTTTTGTCGAAGGCCACACGGCTGGTTTCCACACCGGCACCGGTGTAGGCCACGCCCTGTTTCTCCAGAAGAGTCTGCAATTGACCATCTTCGCCGAAGGTGCCGTGAATCATATTCACCGCAACCACCACATCACCAGGCACTGTGAAGTCCGTCGAGGTGATATCGATCTCAACCACTTCTGCACCAAGGGATTTCAACGCCTCAACCACACTCTCGGCAGACTTCAGCGACACTGCCCTCTCAGAGCCTGGTCCGCCTTTCAAGACTGCGATTTTGTGATTTGCTAGAGCCATGGGAATCGCGCCGGTCAGTATTGTGGGTTAAATGCTGGGAATTATGGTCCGAGTGTAAAGCCAGCACGTTAAAAATCAAGATATTCTAACTAATTTAGGACACTCATTTTTGCCTCGCACGCCCTCTCGGACACCATATATCCTCATTTGAACAGTGGTGCAACACAACCCCTAGGGGGTCACTGGTGACACTCAGAATTGCGAGCCAGCCGAGGCGGCCCCCTTTAAGGAGCCCAAACGCCACTTTCTAATCAGCACATAGGCCAGCAAGGTCGCCCCAAAATACCATGGCCACCAGGTGAGCGCCGCCTCGAAAACCGGAGGCGCTTCATTCGGCTGTCGGAGCCTCCCGGCAAGCCAGGCCATCTGCCAGCCAAAGAGGAGGGTCACACCACCGTAGGCCAGGTTGATGGTCATGCCCTTGAAGCTCAGGACGGTGGCCCGATGCGACGACGGTGTGACTTCGTTCAGATAGTGGGACTGGAAGAACTGCAGGAACCGGATGGCGAGAATGAGCGGCCCCAAGGCCAGCACGCCCCACCATCCCGGAATCTGGATCGCCAGAACCACCAATCCCCAGAGGGTCATGGCAATGACGACACCGAAGTTGAAGGCCGATGAGCGATGCTTCACCAGCCACTCCATCCAGCTCGTGGTGAAGAAGGCCACCACCGACCCGGCCACCGAGATCACGCCAAACGAGGCCTCGGCAATGCCGATGAGCCGGTAGTAGTTGCTGGAGACGGTAAGGAACAGCCGGATGGTGCTGTCCAGAAGGAAACCCAGCACCACCAGCAGAAAGGGCGCTGGAGTGCTCCAGATCCAGGCTCCGGCGTGCCGGATCCCCTGCCAGCTCTGCCGGACGGTGACCCAAAAGGCCTCCTTGGGACGCTCCGAGGCCGGCTCCTTCATCGCGAGGGTGACGGCCAGACAGGCCAGGGCAGTGAGGACACACAAGTAAATCGGGAACTTGATCGTGTCCGCCTTGGCCAAGACGCCCGCCCCTACCCCCAGCCAGCCCAGCAGGCGGTTCATCTGGTGCACGTCATAGACATACGCACCTAGCAGGGATGTCACAATGAACCCCAAAGCCATCCAGCGGCTCAGCCTGCCAATGACCGCCGGCCAGATGGTGGAGCGATCCGCCTCAGGAATGCTGTCATAGGCCAGCGCTTCATCGGCCCCGCTGGAAAACGCCTCCGCCGCCCCGCTGAGCACCCGATTCACAGCAAAGACCCAGAAGACCCACGGCCCTCCCACCGGCAGCAGGGCGAACACCGTCATCTCCACCACCATGAGGACAGCAGAGAGCACGACCAGATTCCGCCGCCCAATGACGTCTGCCATGGCCCCGCTGGGCACCTCCAGCAGCACGATGCTCAAGGCCCAGATCACGTTCAACGCCGCGAACTGCGAGAGGTTCAACCCGAAGTCGAGGAATAGAATGGTGTACACCGGGTAGTAGAACCGGCAGTTGAACAACAGGCGGAACCAGACAAAGAGCGCGGCGTTGCGGGGCATGGGAGGCGAGAGCGTGTGGGTGAAGGTCGGAAGGCAGTACGCCGGGTGCCGCGAGGAAGAAACAATCCGCTGATCAGCGAATAGCAGGACTTTCGCGAAGAGCCTTGTCTTTTTGTCGAGATTCTAAAAGAATCAGTTGGTCGAGCCGAGTTCCCATGAACGCCTCACAAATCCTGAAAGAGCTCAGCCCTCTGGGCAAGGAGAGCTACAAGCGCACGCTGATGAAAAACCATGGCGTGAAGGAACCCTGCTATGGGGTGGCGATCTCCGAACTGCAAAAGATCCGCAAACGCATCAAGAAAGACTATCAGCTCGCCAAGGACCTCTACGATACCGGGAACTACGATGCGATGTATCTGGCGGGTCTCATCGCCGATGACTCTCGCATGACGCAGGCGGATCTCCAACACTGGGTGGAGCAGGCTTATGGCGGAGGCCTGTACGGCACAACCGTACCCTCCGTAGCCGCCGGCAGTCCGCATGGACATGCGATGGCGTTGCGTTGGATCGAGTCCAACGCGCCTCTCATCACCGCCGCAGGCTGGGCCACGCTGAGTGCGATCGTCTCCATCACCCCCGACGACCAGTTGGACCTCGACGAACTGAGGTCGCTACTCGAGCGGGTAGAAAGGGAGATCCATCAGGCACCCGATCTGCCGCGCTATCAGATGAACCAGTTTGTCATCGCCGTGGGCAGCTTCGTCGCACCACTCAAGGACATAGCTCTCCGCCATGCCGAGGCCATCGGTCCCGTCACCGCGGACTTGGGAAACAATCAATGCCAGGTGTTCTCCGCGCCGGACTACATCCGCAAGGTGGAGGAGCGCGGAGCCACCGGGAAGAAAAGGAAGAGCGCAAAGTGTTGATCCCGCAATCCCCGTCCATTCACTCATTCACCGCGCCGCCAACCAGAACGACTACCATGAAACAACATCTCTCTGTCTTTTGCCTGGCTCTCGCATCTTTGGCATTGCTCTCCAGCTGTTGCTGCAACTACACCCCCTCTCAGGTCCCCTACCCGGTGGTGACTCGACTGGCACCGGGACAAAAGCTGGATCTGAACTTCCAGTCCTCCAGCCGCTACCACTATGTGGTCTATGATCTGACCATCACCCCTCGTCGCGGAGGCTACCGCGTCACGGGAGTGGAGCGCTCCCCTTCCCGCACCGTCACAGATACCAAGGTGGTCTTCAACCACAAGCCCCTCCTGCCGGTGGACTTGACCCACGAAGACGGCGCCAGGCTGGACCGTCTGTTCGAATACTACCGCAGCATTTCCTGCGGTGGATGCCTCACCGTCGACACCACGCACGTGACGCTCAAATCCGGGTCCCGGACCCTCTATCAGGAGTACTTCATGGACAACTCCTGCGACCCTTGTGACAACCTCTATATGCCCGAGCTTTTGTCCATCCCGGCACTTGTTTACAGCATGAGGCCGGAGAACCCGTTGCGGTAGGGGCTTGTCGCTTGGTCGGAGTTTGTGTGTGACAGAGCGATGCGACAATCGCCGAGTCACCCACCTTGCTCCTATTTCCAGGTTTCAGGAACTTACAAGATCCGCAAAAGCGGCGATTCTCGCCGCAGTCCCAAAGATGCTTCGCATCCAGGTCAAGAGTGCGCATGCTTCATCTCACCCGAAACTGGCCTCCCAGATTGAAGGGTTTGGCGATTTCCACTGCGACCTCTCCCCCTCCGTCTGGCGACGAAGTCGCTGTGGAGTGCGTGCGGGAACCGCCGCTTTGGTGGAGTTTGTGAGGCACCACCACGATAGAGGCTGAGCAGGGCCGTTGCCCCCCAACCGCCGCCAGCCCCTGCTCACACCCCAAGGTTCCAGGAAGTCACAAGGGGCATGAAAGCGGCGATTCTAGCCGCACTTCCAAAGATGCTTCGCATCCAGGGGTTGCTTCCGATCAATAATCTGTACGCCCAACAGGCCTCCGATGTCGCAAGGGATGCAGATTCCCGACCCACCACAACAACCCATTGACAAAAACTTCCCCGCCCGATCAAATACCCAAAGCCCATGAAGCCCATCGCTCTCCCCTCCCTCGCCTTTTGCATTTCTCTGGCACTTCCGCTCCTGGTTGCCTCCTGCTCCAGCCTCGCCACATCAACCTCCAAGAACAAGAACGAGGACAAGAATCCCACTCCGATGGTGAGCAAGTTGACACCCGGGCAGTCGATCGAAGTGCAATTCCAATCGTCCGGCTGTTTCCACTACGTTAAACATCACCTCAAGATCGTTCCTCAAGGTGACGGCTATCTTGTGACCGGCACCAGCCCTCTCACTTCAAGCCCGCGCCAACCCAAAAACGAGCGCGCGAAGGCATCCAAACTCCATGACATCAGGCTGACGCAAAGCGATGCGGTCAAACTGGATCGACTCTTCGAGTTCTACCGCCACGTACGCGCAGGGGGCTGCACCACCAGCGACACGATCAGCCTGCAGGTCAAGTCTGGCACCAAGACGGTTTCCCAAGCGACCTTTAAAGACGAAACCTGCGACACTTATGATCGGCCCGAATTGCTGACGATCCCAAAGTTGGTGAGCCGCATGCAAACGAGTCCATAGATCCAGGCGTACATTGACGCTCGGGCGTCCCCTGCACGCCATCTGCCCCTCCGACATCGCAAGCCAGGCAGATTCCCACTCCACCACCGTACGCTCAACACCTGGCGACGAAGTCGCTTTGGAGTGCGCGCGGGAACCGCCGCTTTTGCGGAGCTTGTGAGGCCCACTCCACGATCGCGGTCGAGCAGGGCGGTTGCACCTCATCCGCCACCACCCCTGCTCACCCCCCACGGTTTCAGGAACTCACAAGGGCCACAAAAGCGGCGATTCTCGCCGCAGTCCCAAAGATGCTTCGCATCCAGGTGATGGATGCATCATGCAACATCGTACGCCATGTGACCTCCGACACCGAAGGCTCATGCAAACGCCCCCCTACGGAATCTCCTCGGCCTTTTCCACGAACCAGCGTTCGGCGTCAAACGCGGTGCTGTCATCGCTGAGGTTGAAATTCCCAATGGCAGGCTCTTTCTCCTTTTTTACATCCCACGGCACCAGCGTCAGTCGGTAGCGTTTGCCCTGGGCGAAGGCGGCGGTGGGTTGCATCTGTTTTTCTTTAAAGGTCCACTGCACGCCGAGGATCTGCTTGGCCTCCATCTCGCCGGTCACCACCTTGCCCACTTCATAGGTGGCGGTATGAAGGGCGTTGGTATAAGGGGTACCGTTGGGGTCCTGGTTGGCGGACTTCTCGGTCAACGTGGCCTCTACCACCACATCGCCAACTGGGGCGGCGGGATCTTGCGACACCCCGCCAGCAGCGCCTGACGAGGTCTTCTCGTTGAACTTCACACGGGCCCAAGTGATGTTGGCGGCACGTGCGGCGTTGGTGGAAAGCAACACATCGCGAGCCGCGATCACCCAGATGACGAGCTTCTTCTCCCGCACTTCATCGTCGGGGCGACGGGCCAGTTCACGCCGCACCTCGGTGGAGCCCTGGCCGTTTTTGGCGATCACATCCAGAGGACGCTGGAGGAGCAGGCTGAGGTGCTGGGCAAATCCGGAGCGGATGGGCTCATCGGGCTTGTCCGGATTTTCGAAACCCAGGGTGGGGTCGTCATAGATGTTCACGAAGCTGTCCCCCAGCAGGACCAAGGGCGAGCGGGTGTTCTGCGTGCCTTCACCAATGACATTCAGGAACACTTCTTCCTCATCAAAGAACCGGTAGGGATCCTTGAGATCCAGCAGCTTCACGAGGTCACCCAGGCTGCTGCGATGCACGCCATCCACCGCACGAATGGTGCGGAAGCCAGGGCCCAGTGCCTGCGGGTACTTGCTCTTCACATGGTCTGCCACCTTCTCAGCGGCCAGGCGCATCGCTTCTGGCGTCCAGTGAGTGTCCTGCTTCAAGAAGGCGTCCTTCTTCAGCTTGAGCGCCTCTTCGCTCTCCTTGGCGATCTCACGATTCTGCGAATTGGCTTCGAGGTAAAACACCCGCTTGCGCTCGCCGCGCAGCTTCGAGAGGTCCTGCGTGAGGTCCAGCACATCCACCCCGTTCTTGCGGAGCAGACTGTAGAAAGCCGGGGCATCCGGGTGGGTTAACCAGGAGGGCTGGGACAGCGGAGCCACCTGCTCGTTGTAGATCATCGGCTTCAGCGGCACCGGCACCAGGAGGAGGTCGATGCCCCGCTCCTTCAGCTGGGCGGCGTACTCAATGATGAGCTCGCGGGTCTCCGGCACCTTGCCCAGTTCGGGATCCTTCATCACGCTGAAGGGCTCTGGCTTGATCGGGCCATAGCCAGTGAGCGCTTTCAAATCCGGGTGGTAGAAGAGCCACCCCTCCCAACCCAGATAGGTCTTGAGGTTGCCTTCGTCAGCGTACTCCAAGAGCATGCTCTGGGCCTTCTGCCGCAGGGCCACGCTGTAGCCGGCTTTATCGGTCACTTTTTCCACCTCACGCAGATGGTGGACGATGTCCTGCTGCCCAGGACGCCAGCTCAGCAAGCGGGCTGCGGGGGACTCCTTCCACTGCCCCTGACTGGCAAGGTACACATGCCAGCCCAGCGCAGGGAGGATGAGCATGAGCATGAAGCCCGCTATGAAGATCGTGGCGACGCCTTTGCCGATCTCAAAGACCGTGCGGCAGCGTTCCTCCGCGAAGGGGTTGTGCATCTGGGACATGGCAGAAGTGGGGCTGAAGGAAAAATCGAACCCGGAAAAACTCCGACGAGACTAGAACTGGAAGTACAGAAACGGACTGTGGCCACGGGTGACCATGATCGTGACGGCAAGCAGGAAGAGCGGCACGCCGATGAGCGCCTTCCACAAGGTGAATCGCTGCAGCATGGTCTGCGTATTGGGCATAAACCAGACGGCGAAGGCGCAGATGCAGAACTGGAACAGATTGAACCCACGAAGCAGTTCAGACTCCAGCAGCAGCGAGGTGGCCACGGCATTGCCCTGACCAAACATGGTGCCGAGGTAGCGCCAGGCGACATCAAAGTTCTCCGCACGGAAGAACACCCAAGTGATCAGCAGGATGAAGAAGGTCAGCGGGATCTTCACCACGGCAGGCGCCTTGCCATAGAAGGAGTTCTTCCCCATGAGGCGCTCCAGCGCCAGCATGCCGCCGTGAATGCCCCCCCAGATGACGAAGTTCCATGAGGCCCCATGCCAGAGACCACCGATGATCATGGTGAGCATGAGGTTGACGTAAGTGCGCGCCCGCCCCTTCCGGTTGCCCCCCAGCGGAATGTAGAGGTAGTCTCGCAGGAAGGTGGAGAGGGAGATGTGCCAGCGCCGCCAGAAGTCCGTGATGCTGACGCTCTTGTACGGCGAGTTGAAGTTCTCGATGAAATAGAAGCCGAGCAACCGGGCCAGACCGACGGCCATGTCCGAGTACGCGCTGAAGTCAAAGTAGATCTGGAAGGCGTAGGCCACGATACCGATCCAGGCCGCCAGGGTGGTGAGAGAGCCCGCCCCGCTGCCAAAGGCACTGTCAGCGATGGCCCCCATGGGATCAGCCAGCAGGATCTTCTTCGCGAGACCGAAACTGAAGCGGGTAAGCCCCAGGGCAAAGCCCTCCACCGTGTGCACGCGGTGGCGCATCTGGTGATCGATGATGCCGTAACGCACAATGGGCCCCGCCACGAGGTGCGGGAAGAGCGAGACGAAGCAGGTGAAGTCCAGGAAGGAGTGCGCCGGCTTGGCATGGCCACGGTAGAGGTCCACACAATAGCTCAGACTCTGGAAGACGTAGAAGGAGATCCCCGCCGGCAGGATGATGTTCTGGAAAAAGGCGGGCACAGCCACACTGCCCCACCCCATAGCGGAGGAGATGCCCTGGACGGAATCCACGGCGAACGCGGTGTACTTGAAGAAGGCCAGTGCGGCGAGGTTCGAGGTGACGGAAAGCACCACTCCCAGCTTCTTCCGCCGCTGCACATCCTCATCCGTCCCCCCTCGCTCCTTGAGCTTGTCCGCATTCGCGATCATCAGGCCCAGGTTGTAGTCGAGCGCCGTAGTGCCCAGCATGAGCAGCACGAACCACGGGTTCCACCAGCCGTAGAAGATCATCCCCGCGATGGTCAGATACAGGTGCCGCAGGGTCGTGTTGGTCTTCAGGCCCAGCAGCAGGTAGTAGCCGGAAACTACCAGGGGCAGGAAATAGAAAATGAAGATGTGCGAACTAAAAACCACGCGCTGGACTTAAACGGGAATGCCCATGGGTCAAGGGGAGTTGCCACCCTCTGACCGGGAGGACAGTCAACCCCAGTGCCTCAAGCCATGGCCCGCAGCACTTCTCGCGCCTGAACCGCATCCTGGGAGATCTGCGCTTTCAGCGCGTCCAGTCCGTCGAACTTCCGTTCATCCCGGAGCTTTTGGACGAAGGTCACCTCCATCTGGTGCCCGTAGAAGTCGCCACTCTGGTCAAAGAGATGCACCTCCAGCGAGCGCTCTCCACTGGAGTCCACCGTCGGTCTCACCCCCAGATTCGCCACGCCAGGCAGGTCCCGACCATCCAGCCGGGCCCGCACGGCATAGACACCAGTGGGCGGCAGCTCTTCATTCTCCACCCGGACGTTGGCCGTGGGAAAGCCCAAGGTGCGGCCAAGCTGACGCCCCACCACCACCTCCCCCAGCACCGTGTAGGGGCGCCCGAGCAGCTCAGTAGCCCGGGAGAAGTCCGCCCCACGCACAGCTTCACGGATGAGCGTGCTGCTGACGACCTCTTCACCAAGCTTCACCTCCGGCACCCCATAGACGCCAAAGCCCAGATCCCGCCCCAGCTCCATGAGCTGGTGAATGTTGCCTCCTCGGCCTTTCCCAAAGCTCCAGGTGTACCCCACAGAGATGAAACCCAGCGGCTGGCAGCTCTGGCTCAGCGCGCCAACGAAAGTGGCGGCATCCGTCTTGGCAAAGTCCGGCGTGAACTTGCAAATGAGCACATCCGTCACGCCGAGCTGCTCCAGGATTTGAAGCTTGTGCCGGGTGCTGCACAGGAGCCGGGGAGCCGACTCTGGACGCAACACCCGCAGCGGATGGGGATCAAACGTCATGACCACCGCCGTCCCATGATGGGTGGCCGCATGGTCCATGGCCGCCCGAATCACCTCCTGATGGCCGAGATGCACCCCGTCAAACACCCCAATGGCCAACGCCACCGGGCCGCGAAGAGCCCGGAGGTCGCCGATGGAGGGGTGAGTCCGCATGGGGTCAATCAGAACGGTTCAACCGTTGGACGCAATCAGAAAAGAAGCGCGGTCACGCTTGAGATCCTGAACCATTTACCACTTACCTTTAACCACTTACCAAATCCTACGCCCCCCTCAGCTTCGACACATCGTACAAGGAATACATGGCCGCCAGAGCTTCATCACGGCGACCTTCTTTGAGCACGTCAAAGGTGGTGAACTTGCCGGGCTGGAAGGTGAAGTGGCCGGAGCGGGTGCGGCGCAGGGCGCTCAGGTGAGCGCCGCAACCGAGGTGCTGGCCCACGTCATGCGCATACGTGCGAACGTAGAACCCCTTGCTGCAGACCACGCGGAAGTCGATCTCTGGGACCTCCACGCGGGTGAGTTCGTAGTCAAACACGTGCACCAGCCGGGGCTCGCGCTCGATCACCTGGCCTTGACGAGCCAGCTTGTAGAGCGGCACGCCGTCTTTCTTGATCGCGGAGACCATGGGCGGGATCTGGTAAAAATCACCCCGCATGGTGTCGAAGGCGCCCTTGATCTGCTCGGTCGTGAACGCAGCCACTTCCTTCTCCTCAATGATCTCCCCTTCCCGATCCTGGGTCGAGGTGGTGGCACCCAGCCTCGCGGTACCGGTGTACTCCTTGTCCTCACTCATGAGGAGGTCCTGGATGCGCGTGGCATTGCCAATGACCAGGATGAGCATCCCGGTGGCCATGGGGTCGAGCGTACCGCAGTGGCCGATCTTTTTGATGTTCAGGCATCGGCGGGCCACTGCCACCACGTCGTGCGACGTCATGTCAGGTGACTTGTCTACCAGGAGGACTCCACTAATCGGTTCGTTCGATTTCATTCTTTAGTGCTTCAAGGAAACGTAATTCTGCGTCTGCCACCGGCCCGGGCAGGCGTGCCCCGGCAGCCATGACATGGCCTCCACCGCCAAACTCACTGCATACCCGTGAGACATTGACGCGTGAATCTTTGGACCGGGAACTCACCCGTATGCGTCCGTCAGGCAATTCTTCAAAGATAACAGCGGCCACCACGCCCTCGATAGAGCGCATGATGTCGATGAGCCCCTCGGTATCCCCCGGCAGGATCTGAATCTCCTGCTGCAGGGCCTGGCTCAGCACCCAACTTGCCACCCGCTCCCCGCAGGTGAACTTCATCTCGTTGAGCAGCGCCTTCTGCAAGAGCACGCGACGCAAGGGATTCGTCTGGTAGAGCTGGGTGGCCAGGGCGGCAGTGTCCAGCCCTGCCTCCATCATCTCCGCCACGATGCGATGCGTGCGGGGATTGGTGCTGCTGTATTGAAAGGAGCCAGTGTCCGTGCTGATGGCGGCGAAGAGATTCTCCCTCACCATCGCATCCATGGGGAACTGGCTGACTTGCAACAGTTCATAAACCAGCTGTCCCGCCGCAGGCGAGGCACTGTCGATGTGATTGAAATGGCCGTAGCGCGGATTCGTGCCGTGGTGGTCCACATTGATCAGCACGGGTGCGTTTTGAAACGCGGTCAGCGTCCGTTCGCCCAGGCGGTCTTTCGCAGCGGTGTCCAAGGCGACCGCCACATCCAGCTCCAGAGGCACGGCCTGAGAGACCTGCACAAGATCCGAGCCAGACAGAAAGGTCAGGTTGGGCGGCACGCCATCCTCAGACAGGATCGAGACCGCCTTGCCCATCAGCTGCAGACTACGCCCCAGTGCCACAATGCTGCCGATGGCATCCCCATCTGGCCGCACATGACAAGCTATGCCAATCCTCGACGCATCGCGAAGCAGGGCACCCAAATGGGACAGGCTGTCATTCATAGCTGGAGAAGTGAGGGGGAAGAAGCAGGAAGACCGACACGCACAGAACTCAGGAAGCCCGCGGGATCAAGGGGCAGCCTTGCCCACCGTACAGTGAAGACGGTTCAGCTCTGGCCGGGACGGACCAAAAAGCAACGGTGATCAGCGGGACTTGCCAGGGCGGGAAGCCGCGGCGTCGCCGTGGTCCCCCTCCTCTTCAGCACCCGCTTCAATCTCCCCATCTCCTTTTTTGACGTCATCCTTTTTGGATTCGTCTTCAGCCACGGGCTCTTCGTCAGGAAGCGGCTCGGGGAGATTCTCAATGAGAGTCAGCACCCGCACGCCACGCTCGATGGAGGTGTCGTACTTGAAGGTGAGCGACGGAGAGTTCTTGAGGATCACTCGCTTGAAGAGCTCCCGTTGGACCAGGCCGCGGTTCTCATTGAGCTTGCGCACGATATTGGGCGCAGCGTGTTCCCTGCCGAGGATCCCCACGTAGATGAAGCACTGCTTCAAGTCCGGGGTGACATCGACTTCGTGAATGGTCACCACAGAGCCCGCAAAAGTGAAGTTGCGGTCCAGGATGGGCCCCAACTCGCGCTTGATGAGCTCACGGACGCGCGAGAGGCGGTGGTTCATGTCGGTATTTGAAAAGAAGTTTGTGGGGTCGGACATTCCCGGGCCTGAAGCCCATGGACAATCCCGAACCCCGGGATGGATCGTAATCGTGAGGGCGACCGTTTAGAGCGTCTGCTGGATCTTCTCGAGCTCGTAGCACTCGATGACGTCGTCCTCTTCATACTCCTGGTAGCCGCCAAGGCGGACACCGCACTCGAGACCGTTGCGAACTTCCGGCACTTCCTCGTGGAAGCGGCGCAGTGTGTCCATGGAGCCGTCGTACACGGGCTGGTTGCCACGAATGACGCGAGCGCGGGCCTTGCGGTCCAGACGTCCGTCCGTGACCACACAACCAGCGACACGACCACGGGTCAGCTTGAAGACGACCTTCACCTTGGCATGGCCAAGGACCTTCTCGCGAGTCTCCGGATCAAGCAGGCCGAGGAGGGCCTCCTTGATCTGATCGAGCAGTTCATAGATGATGCTGAAGAGCTTCACCTGCACGCCTTCACGTCGGGCGACCGCCACTGCAGTGGATTCCACCTTCACGTTGAAGCCGATGACAATGGCGTCAGAGGCACTGGCAAGGAGGATGTCGCTCTCAGAGATGGGGCCGGCGGCGCTGTGCAGGATCTGCACCTTCGCCTTGTCACTCTTGATCTCCATAAGAGACTTCGAGATGGCCTCCATAGAGCCCTGCACGTCCGTCTTGAGAATGATCTTGAGCGTCTTCTTCGCACCTGCTTCGAGGTTGGCAAAGAGGGCCTCCAGGGTGCTGCGACGCGGAGCGGCGAGCTTCTTCTGGCGGATCTCTTCCTGCCGCTCTTCGCTCAGGCGCTTGGCGGTACGCTCGTTGTCCATCTCCACCACTTCGTCGCCCACGTTGGGCAGACCGCTGAAGCCCACCACCTCGGCAGGCATGCCGGGCTTCACTTCCTTGATGGTCTGGCCACGATCGTTGATGAGGCTCTTCACCTTGCCCCAGTAAGGGCCGCAAATGAAGGGCTCACCCACCTTGAGGGTGCCGTTCTGCACGATGACCGTCGCCATGGGGCCACGACCGGCTTCCATGCGGGATTCGATGACCGTAGCCCGCATCGGAGCCTTGGCGTTGGCACGCAGGTCGAGCACTTCAGCCTGCAGAGACATGGTCTCCAGCAGGTTGTCGATGCCGATGCCCTTCGTTGCGGAAACTTCCAGCACTTCCGTTTCGCCCCCCCACTCCACCGGCATGAGACCGGCTTCCTGGAGTTGCTGCTTCACTCGCATGGAGTTCGCAGCGGGCAGGTCGCACTTGTTGATCGCCACCATGATGGTGACACCAGCCGCCTTGGCGTGGTTGAGAGCCTCCACGGTCTGCGGCATGAAGCCGTCGTCCGCTGCCACCACGAGCACGACGATGTCCGTGACGTTGGCACCACGGGCGCGCATCTCTGAGAAGGCGGCGTGACCCGGGGTATCGATGAAAGTGATGGGCCGATCGTTGTAGCTGACGCTGTAGGCACCGATGTGCTGCGTGATCCCACCAGCTTCCCCTGCTGTGACGCTGGTCTTGCGGACCGCATCCAAGAGCGAGGTTTTGCCGTGGTCCACGTGACCCATGAAGGTGATGATGGGAGCACGAAGCTCGAACACATCCTTCTCCTCAGCCTTGGGAGGCGGCGGTGGTGGCGGCTCTTCAATCTTCTCTTCGACCTTGTGGATGCCAGCGCCTTTTTCGCGCTTCTCCTTCTCGAAGACAAAGCCGTGTTTCTCACACACCTTGGCGGCGATGTCAGGCTCGATGGCGGTATCCGCCTTGGCGAACACCTTGAACTCGATGAGATCCTTGATGACGTGGAACACCTTCAGGCCCATGCGTTCGCACAGTTCCTTGACGATGATCGGCGGCTTCAGGTGGATGATTTTGGACTCCGCATTGTCCTCCGCAGGCTTGGCAGGCGCTTCCGCAACGGGAGCCTCAGGCTCAGGAGCCTTGACGGGCGCTGGCGGCTCCGGCGGCTCCTCATGACGGAGGAGGGAAATGGGCGGCAACACTTTGGAAGACGTCACCTGGAACGGGCGGACAGGAGCCTCGCTCGGCCCCTCCTCCGCACGACGCACACGGCGGGCTTCCTTCTTTTCCACCTCGTCAAACAAGGACAACGCCTCAGCCTTCACCTGATCCAGCGTCTTTTTCGGAGGCTCTGGCGTGGCGGAGGCAGGCTTGCCCACAGGCACCACCGGTTGCTGGGGGCGGGAGCCCAGGGGGGCAAAGGCAGAGCCAGTCTTAAGCTCGCCCGTACGCTTTTTCCGGGGACTGCCGTCGTCGTCGATGAGCGAAACCGCCCCGGGTTTGCCGGAACTCTTTGCCGCGGGCGCAGACGCTCCCTGCGCCTCCTCGGTGGAAGAGGTGCGCTTGACGGACTTGGAGGATGACGGGGGCTTGTTTGCCATGCGAGAGTTGGAAAAGTTCAAAAACTGAAAGAGGAACGAGCGATGCTGAAGAAAATTGGCGAAAGATCGGTGAAATAACGATTACGAACCAGAAGTGAAGGCGGCCACCTTGTCCACGATTTGCTGTGCAAGCTCCGTGTCGCCGTCCAGCATGGGGGCGATATCGTCGGCGTCTGCACCGGCAAAGTTGGAAAGGTCAGAGAAGCCCTCACCCACCAGTTTGCGGGCGATGTTTCTGTCGATGTCGAGGTCAGCAGCGATGCGATGCACCGCCTCCTCCACATGGGATTCAAACACCTTGGCTGCGTGCTCGTCCTTCTCGATTACGAGATCGTAACCGATGAGACGGGACGTCAGACGGGCGTTTTGCCCCTTGCGGCCGATGGCCTTGGAGAGCTCCTCCTCACTGACAGTGAGCAGCACCCGCTTATGATCTTCATCCACCTTGATGGAGAGGATCTTAATGGGCTTGAGCGCCTCCTTGGTGAACTCGGCAACGTCTTTGCTCCAGCGGATGATATCCACTTTCTCGTTGTTGAGCTCACGGACAATGTTCTTTACGCGCGCGCCACGCAGGCCGACGCAGGCACCCACCGGGTCCACCTTGTCGTCTGCGCTATGCACGGCCACCTTGGTACGGTAGCCCGCCTCACGGGCGATGCTCACGATCTCCACGGTGCGGTCGGCGATTTCGCTGACCTCAAATTCAAACAACCGGCGCACGAAGTTCGGGTGGCTGCGGGAAAGAATAATTTCCGGACCCCGGGAAGTACTCTTCTCCACCGCCTTGACGTAGAAACGCATGCGATCACCAGACGTGTAGTCCTCCGTGGGCACTCGCTCACGGGAGGTCATGATGCCCTCGAACTTGCCGAGGTCCACGACGACGTCAGATTTGTCGAAACGACGGATCGTGCCGCTGACCACGTCACCGGTGCGATCCTTGAACTCGTCATACAGGTTGGCCTTCTCGGCCTCCCGCAGGCGCTGCATCCAGGTCTGCTTGGCAGTCTGAGCGGCGATGCGACCGAAGTCCTTGGGTGTGACTTCGATGTCCACTTCGTCGCCTGGCTGGGCGTCGGCCTTCAGCTTGCGGGCATGCTTGACGGAAAGCTGCTCGAAGGGGTTCTCAACGGTCTCTGAAACCAGCAAACGCGCAAACGCGCGGATGGAACCCTTGTCGGGATCAATCTCGATGCGCAGTTCCCGGGCAGGACCGATGCTCTTCTTCGAGGCGGCCAGCAAGGCGCTCTGAAGGGCATCAACCATTTTGGAACGGTCGATTCCCTTCTCCTTCTCGTAATATTCAAACAGGGCTTTGAGTTCGCTGACCATAAAACTTTGAGGGCTGCCTGTCCTGGACGAAAAAGAGCGGGACTCGTCCCACTCTTGCGTCAGGAGATTCGCTCTCAAGTCTTCGCCCCGGAAAGGAACGATAAAAGTACTCGATTGTGAGGATGTGGCAAGTGTTTTCTCTAAAATGGCTTCATGTACCAAACTCTGCCGTAGCTTTCTCTGGCAGAACGAAATAGCGCGTGCGACAAGCGGCGCATGCCCCCTGTTTCGTGTGTCTTCTTCGACGCGGCCGGAACCCTAATCCGCCTGCGAGAACCCGTGGGCGAGTCCTATGCCAGGATCGCTGCCCAGCACGGGATTCGAGTCGAACCGCAGTCGGTTGAGACCGCCTTCCGCCAGGCCTGGAAGGCGACGCCTCCCCTCCTCCACCCCGAGGACCAGCCTCCTGCCGATGACGATGCCTCCTGGTGGCGCGCCTTGGTCTCCCAAACCTTCGCCACCGTCACCGGCGCCCCTTTACCGGATGAGACGCTGAGTCCGCTTTTTGAGGAACTGTACGCTCACTTTGCCCAGCCCGGCGTTTGGGAACTGTACGAGGACACCCTCCCCGCCCTGGACCAGCTCCGCGATTCCCACCGGCTCTTCGTTCTCTCGAATTTCGACCGCCGCCTTTTCACCATTCTGGAGGACCTCGACATCGCCTCCCGCTTCGAGCGCATCCTTGTCTCCAGCGAGGTCGGAGCCAGCAAGCCCCACCCGCGCATCTTCCATCAAGCTCTCGCTGCCGCCGGCGTCCCCGCCAGTGAATGCCTCCATCTGGGTGACGATCGGAAGTGCGACCTCAAAGGCGCACAACAGGCCGGTATGCACTCGCGACTCGTGGACCGCCCCGGCACCACCCTGCTCACTCTGGTGACAGAACTCGGCGCCAACACCAAGCCCACCCGAGACGATGAAAAAGAAAATGCGAAAAAGTGAATTTGATACTTGCACCAAGCTCAGAAATGCATATCTAAAACTCCCCTTCCAAAACGCGTGGGTAGCTCAGCGGTAGAGCAGTTGGCTTTTAACCAATTGGTCCTGGGTTCGATCCCCAGCCCACGCACTTTTTCCTTCAAACTAGAATTGAGGAAATACTTCGAGGGACACATTCTGCCGCCAGGGATTAGCATGCCACATGTGTGCAGCCCCGTTCGCTGAAACAATTTTCCCGGGCAGCAATCCACCGCTGGTTTGAGCGAAGCAGATACTCAGTCCGCACCAACTCCTATCTCGAATCCACATGCTCGGGTCATTGAGACAGGATGATTCACAGTAGATTCCCGTTGATCGTGTGAGAGTTGGGAGGGTCTAAATGAAGCTAGACATCCCTTGTCCGGTGCCAGGTCCGCGAGGTGGGCCACACGTCATGACTTGCGCGGCCACTTGTTTCCTGCTGGGATCACGCCATGCAGCGAAGCGACTCTCGTTTTCAGTGGACAGCAGGCATGATTCCAAGTTCCTTCTTGCGGCTTGGATCTCAAACCTCACGCTCATTGAAGTTGTTGGCACTGGCATTCGTAGTAGGCGCCGCAACCCTGCTCAGTACCGCCACGAGTCACGCCCAGGAGCCAAAAACCGCTGTGGAATCTGGGCACCCGCCTCATCTCGTCGTCTTCCTGGCGGACGACTATAGTTTCCTCGATTCCGAATCCGAGGGGGCAAAAGACGTTAGCACCCCGAACCTCACTAAACTGGCCGCGGCAGGGATGACGTTCTCGCATGCCTTTGTCGCCTCACCCAGTTGCGCCCCGAGCCGGGCCGCATTGCTGACCGGATTGACGCCGGCGCACAATGGGGCCCAGGTGAACCACTCAAAGCCGGGATCGGCGATCAAGAAGCTCCCAGCCTATCTAAAGGAGATTGGGTACGAGGTCGTGTCCTTTGGCAAGGTGTCCCACTACAAGCACACGGCCGACTATGGGTTCGATCATTTCGAGCACGACACATTTCACGATCCTGAGGGCATCCCATCGGCTATCCGGTGGCTGAAGCAGCGCAAGAGTGAAAAGCCGTTGTGCATCTTTGTCGGCTCGAACTGGCCTCATGTCCCCTGGCCCGCGCCACCGGCGGATGCGGATCTGAGCAAGGCTGAGCTCCCCCCTTCCCAAGCCGATACCCCGGAGACCCGTCGCGCCCGGTTCGCCTACGCTACAGCGGTGAAGCGTATGGACGATGAACTCGGACAGGTGATGACGACGGTGAAAGAGACACTGGGTACCCAGGTGGCCTTCATGATGACCAGCGATCACGGTGCCCAGTTCCCTTTTGGCAAGTGGAACTGCTATGACGCAGGCATCAGGGTTCCTATGGTCGTGTCCTGGCCTGGCGTGATTGCCCCGGGATCGCGGGTGGACGCCATGGTCAGCTGGGTGGATATCCTGCCCACTCTCGTGGATCTGGGGGGCGGGAAGCCGCCGCCGGTCCGCAACATGGCGAACTGGGAACTCGCGACGGACGTTGAGGGCATCGACGGCCGATCCTTTGCACCAGTCCTGCGCGGCCAGACCAAGGTGGCGCGCGACCGCATTCTCACCACCCACAGTGCGGACGGCAAGATGAACAACTACCCTATGCGCAGCATCCGCACGCAAGAGTGGAAACTGATCCAGAACCTTACGCCAGAAGCCAACTACACGACTCACATCGACCTCGCCCCCAAAGGAAATGGCACCGGCTATTGGGGCGGTTTTTGGGAGACCTGGGAGAAGGCCGCGGAGACGGATCCCGCCATCGCCGCCAAGGTCAATCGCTACCATCATCGTCCCGCCGTCGAGCTATACGATCTGGTCAATGACCCGTTTGAGTTGAACAACCTCGCCGCAGACCCGGCGCAAGCTGAGCGCGTCAAAACGTTGCGGGCGGAGCTGGATGATTGGAGACGCGACCAGCGGGAGTTGATGAGGCCCTGAGTGGAGGTGAGGAACGCGGATACTATGACATTCCATTGAACCGGAGGCAGCGTGGATGGAGCCCAAACCATGACCGTTCAATTCATCTACACAGGAAAGCTACAGGCATGAAAGCGCATCTACCATATTCGATCATTTTGTGGCAACTGCTTCTTGCCGCAGCCTGCGGATCCCCACCCGCTAGAAGTGAGGCGGATTGGAAAAAAGAACCGCTATTGATATCCATCGACAAATCGGCCCAAGGGATCATGGCCGAATACGAAGCGTGGTCGGAAGATTGGGCGAAAGGCGATAAAAGGCCGACCGAAAAAGATCAGACTATCAACCGGATCACGGAAGGGTTCTTCATCACTTTGATGAATGCGCTGGCGGTCTCGCCAAACCCCGAACTGTTCACCCAGAGCACGCGTTTCCTCGATACCAAGGTGCCATCCGAATTCGACGGCACCTGGAGGTTTGTCTTTATCGAGTTCAGCAACGTCGCCAAGGGGGCGGATGGACGCCCGCTACATTCCGAACATCTGGAAAACTTGAAAAAAAGGGCGATGAAATCGAAATGAACCGGTCCGCAAGATCCCGCGCAGGCCGATCGGTTGAACACGTTGCGAGCGGAGCTGGATGCCTGGCTGCGGGAGCAACGGGAGCTGATGGATCCTTGAGTGGGGTGTGGGGCGGAGGAAACTCGGGGAGCGCACGTATCCCTGCGTGCTGTTTGCGGCATCTTGCCGCGAACGGCAGGCAACAGATGACATCGCGTCCATCTGACGTGGAGGCATTGATGGCGGTGGGGAGAAAGCGGATGCTGTCGGCCTCCCCACCTGATCATCCTCCCCGGAAGTACCCTTGAGGCTCGTCCAGCCACTGGGCTGTGCCAGATATCCCCTTCAGGGATAAACTGCAGACGGGCTGAACCGACGTCTTCCACGCGCTCAGTCGGAGTTCTTCCTCGAAGAGGATGCGGCTAAAAGCCCAACGTTGGCGAGCTTCCAGCGAGTCTACGTTGGGTGCCGTCCAACGATGATACTCAGGTGAGAAGGCCGACAGCATCCGCTTTCCCTCCCACCATCTTCAACGCCCGCTCAAATGGCGATGTGGCATGGATGCTTGGTTGCACCTCGCGAGGCCCCACGCTGACTGACGTTCCCGGCAAGATGCCGCGAACAACACGCAAGATGCGTGCGTTCCCCAAACTCATCCGGCAAAGGTCGTTTTGAGAAGTTGCCAGTTGCCACATCAGGGAACGCTCGCGGCAAACGCAGGGCTCGCCACTCCGAAGTCGTGTTGGGCGTGGACATCAGTAGAGGGAACGAGGACAATCTTGTCCCAGATCTCATCAATTGCCCCCCCGACCAACCAACTCCACACCACCAGTTCAAGGAATCAAATCGGCTTCCCCGCCTTGTCCAGGATGATCACAAACGGAGGATCGTACTTGTTGCACCGGATGCGCTCCTTGGTGCCCTTCTTGAGGCGTTTGGCGAAGATGGTTTGGGCTCGGCCGTCCGACTTGACGAGCTCTCCGCCGAGTTCCTTGGCAGAGAGTTGAGTCCATCCCTTGCTTTTGAAGTTGCGGGCGGTCCAGATTTCCTTGTCCCAGTCACCGCCGCTGTTGCCCTGGTAGTCGTAGTTCACCGCGATTAGCACCCACCCCTCTTCCACGACGGTGATGTCCGCGACCCCGTTCACCCCTCCATCAGGCTTGAAGATGATGGCCTTCCGATTGGTCAGCTGGTCCGGCACCCGGGACCAGGTGTCTTTCCCCTCCCCCACCTGCAGAGTGACGGGTTTCATGTTCAGCACGCCGACAATGGCCGGGAACTTCTGCAGAGCATCAAGATCCGCACCGCGCAGGGTGGTGGCGTGAATGAGGGCAAAGGCGGCGAAGCAGGTGAGGAGTTTTTTCATATGGAGTGTGTAGATTGGAACGGATGTTACGGCACGACCGTTTTGCCAGTCAATCAGCAAAAATCTGTACGCCGTAAGGATGACACAAGAACTGAGCTGGTGCATCGACGCGCATGCTGCACGCGAAGTTCAGTAAAAGGAGGCAGGGACATTTCTGTCCCGGACCGCAACAAACGTCCCAGGAAGTCGCCCTCTCACCCACGCCTCCCATTCGCCCTGGGCTGTAGGGCGACCGCTTCGGTTACCCTGTCCCAGGGGACATTCGCCGCAAGCGAAGCGCTTGCCCTACAGCCCCTGATGGTTTGGCCTCGGGGATGCAAGGCGATGTGTTGGGACGCTTGGGGCGGACCGGGACAGGAATGTCCCTCACTCCCTTTACTGACCACGTTCTATGGGAGCTGTCTCAGACTTAAAACACCGCGTCCAACGCCAGGGTCACGAGCAGACCGCTGATGCCGACGAGGGTCTCGGTCAGGGTCCACGTGCGGAGGGTCTGAGAGACGGAGAGGCCGAGCGTCTCCTTCACGATCCAGAAGCCGGCGTCGTTCAGGTGGGAGAGGAACAGCGAGCCACAGCCGATGCCTACAACGAGCAGCTCCGGATTGACGCCCGGGGAGTTGACCATGAGCGGAGCCACGAGACCGCAGGCGGCCGTGATGGCCACGGTGGCGGAGCCGGTGGCCACGCGAATAAGGGCGGCGCAAAGCCAGCCAAACACCAGCGTGGGCAGGTGGAAGGCCATGGCCATCTCACCGATCGCATTGGCCGCACCGCTCTCACGCAGCACGCGGTTGAAGCCACCACCACCACCGACGACGAGCAGGGTCATGCCCACCGTGGCGATGGCCTTTTCTCCCACTTTCAGGGATTCCTCACGCTTAAATCGGAAGAGGATCGAGGCAAAGATGACTGACAAGCCAAGTGCCACCGTGGGATTGCCGATCACCCCAGCGATGTTCTTGAGTGCTTCAGGTGCTTTTGGCCAGAGCTCGACGGCCGTCTGGCTGAGAAGGAGGATCACCGGAAGGCTCAGCACGGCCACCGTGGCACGAAGAGAGGGCTTGGGGCGTTCATTCTCGGTGGAGGGTGCCGCCACCGGTGGGGGCGCGGAGGCCTCCACGTTCTTCACCGCCCACTTGGCGAAGATGGGTCCGGAGATGGCCGCCACGGGAATGGCCGCCACCAGGCCCCAGAGCATGACCTTGCCGAGGTTCGCATGCAGGGCCTCGATGGCCACCAGCGGGCCAGGGTGCGGCGGCATGACGCCGTGCATGATGGAGAGCACCGCCAGCATGGGGATGGCGAGCTTGAGGAAAGGCTCCTTGGTCTCCTTTGCCAGGGTCAGGAGAATGGGGGCCAGCATGACCAAGCCCACGGCAAACCAGGTGGTGAGGCCCACGGCCAGTGCCAGGATCATGAGACACCAGTGCACACGCTTGGGCCCGAAGATCTTGACCAATCGCACGGCCAACACCTCGGCCCCGCCCGACACGGCCAGCATGCCGCCCAGAATCGTGCCCAGACCGAGCACCCCGGCAATGCCGCCCAGAGTAGCCCCCATCCCGTCTTGAAACGCGGTGGCCACCTTGGCCGGGGTCATCCCCGCGCCCAGGCCCATGAGGAGGGCGGCGAACAACAGGGCCAAAAACGCGTTCAGACGCAGCCAGGCGATCAGCAAGATCAGCACGGCAACCGCCCCAAGGGAGAGTGACAACAGGTTGATAGATTCCGGACTCACGGCGCTGATAAAGACAGCAGCGCCACGCTCCGTCAATAAAGTATCGGTTTAGTTTTATTGAAAGTTTTTACTCATGGCTCCGGGGGTTGGGGCGCGGGTGGCGACCGCCTCCAGGCTCTCTGCCAGCACCCGAGGCCCGGCGTCAAATTACACCTCGAACCCCCGCTCTGTATCGCCTCCCACATCTGCACGACGGTTCGCCTGCGCCGTGGCAAGATAGCCGGCCATCAAGGGTGACAGAGACAGCTTTCTGTATTGGGCATACCAGATCTGGTTCTCGATCCAGAACCGGTAGAGAAACTCCTCCAGGGAGTGGGCACACAGCACTGCTTCTTTGAAGGCCTTGTCATACTCCACCGGTGCCTCTTCGTCCTGGAGGGCATCGAAATATTCCTTCTCGTAGAAGTACGGTGCAGCCACCACACCGGCGGGTTCCCTGGGGCTCAACCACAGATACCAAATGTAGCAGCACTGCGAGTCATGAAGAAATCTTAACAAGTATCCATCGGAGCCTGAATCACCGCGGGTGGGGATGGGTACCAACTGCTCTGAGAGCTCAAGGTAACACCCGGTGCAGGTGAGGATTCTCGACTGGAAAGCGGAGTCTTCAAAAAGACGCGCCAAGGTCTCCGACCCTCTCAATCCCAGCTTGGCCACAGTGTTGCGCACGACGGTCAGATCAGCGGAGCCGTGCTCACTCATCTGCAGCACACAACCATCCTCTACCAATGCAGATTCGTGTTCAGAAATAGGCCACACCCACGGCCCATGCTGTTGCAAATTTTCCACACCAATTTCTGGGAGCAGAGGTCCCTCTATGGACCGGTAGGTGCTGTGGGCATCACCTGGGTCGCACCAGAGCTCGCTGGTCCCAGCTGTTACCCAGACATGACGGAAGATTTTCTTGTCGTCCATGACTCGCATCCATATCCGTCACACTTCCCATTGCAAAAACATCCTTCCTCAAAGGCCATGCTCGCAGCCCCCTCCTCCATCTTTCCAGCATCCGTGATCGCTTTTTCCAGCGATACACTGGAGACTAGCCCCGGGCTAAATTCCTGATCCGCTTGAATGAACAGCGGGCGTCCTACCCCCACCAACCTTCCTGAGGCACCCATCCATGTCAGACACCGCTGAACGCGAGCCCCGGATATTCGTCCTGCCCAATTTGATGACGGCGGGCAACCTCTTGTGTGGCTTCCTCGCCTCGCTGCACATTGTGGGCAGGTTCCAGCCAGACGACGGGCACCAGCGCTACATCTGGGCCATCGGCCTCATCCTGCTGGCCTGCTTTTTCGATCTCCTGGACGGTCGCCTGGCGCGCATGACGGGACAGTCATCCTCCTTTGGTCGGGAGTTCGACTCACTGGCGGACGTGGTGAGCTTCGGCGTGGCCCCGGCCCTGCTGATGCACGACATCGTGCTGGCCGAGTTTGAGCAATCGATGGCCGGTCTGGGCTGGTTGATCGCCTGTATCTATCTCGTCTGCGGTGCCATGCGACTCGCGCGATTCAACTGCCTCGCCGCCATGCCCCACCAGGGAGGCTCCACCCATTTCCGGGGCTGTCCTATTCCCGTCGCCGCGGGGGTGATCGTGTCCCTCACCCTTTTCTTGCTCTGGTTGGACGGCTCCAATCGCGAGATCGGGCGCTGGCGCTATGCCCTGCCCGTGCTGATGATGGCACTCTCCTACCTCATGGTGAGCAATGTGGAGTACCCCTCGTTCAAGGCGGTGAACTTCCGCACGCGCCGCTCCTTCCACTGGGTGCTGGTGAGCATCCTGGTCCTCTTTTTCACCGTGCGGTACTGGCAGTGGATGCCCATGGTGCTCTTTGTCTCCTATCTGGCCTACGGGCTGGTGCGGCCCTGGATCTCCCGTCAATGGCGACAGCAACTGGAGGAAGAGGACGAGGAGGAAAAGTCGGCCAAAGCGCCCCCTCCCGCCCCACGGCGTGACGACAGCACGGAGGACCCCGCTTCCCTGATCTAGAGTTCAGCCTGCCCCAACCCTGAAGCCAGACGGCCGAAGGCGGATTGAGATCCGATTTCAAGTTATGAAAACGCTTCCCTCCCTGGAAGAGCAGCAGGAGCATTTCCGTCGGCTGCTGAGCAGATTCTCCACAGCCATGCTGGTGACTCATGGGCAGGCGGATTCCTTTCATGCACGCCCGATGGCCATCGCCCAGATCGAGCCCGATTGTCGCATCTGGTTCCTCACCCACCGGGAGTCTGCCAAGGCGCACGAGATCCAGACGGATACCCGCGTGCTGGTGATCTGCCAGCGGGAGCACGATGCCTACCTCACCCTCAGCGGGCGCGCCACCCTGGTGGAGAATCGCGCCAAGACGGAAGCCATTTGGAAGGAGCCCTTCCGCGTCTGGTTCCCCGATGGTGTTGAGGACCCCGATCTCGTGCTGATCTCCGTCATTCCCGAGGACGGAGAGTTCTGGGACAATTCCGGTTTTCGCAAGATCAAGTCCTTCATGGAGTCGGCCGCAGCCTATGTCGCCGGACGACAGCCCCGCATCGAGGAAGGTGAGGAGCACGGCGTCGTCCATCTTTAAGAACGGCCACTCCACCCTTCAGGACCGTTCTTGAGGTCGCAGGCGGGCGACTGGCGGTCCTGCTCGGACTTGCCTGCTTGCAATCTTAACCCCCCCACCCATACGCCAATATGAAAACGGACACGATTACCGATGCCACAGGGCTGGCAGAGCACGTCGCAAGGGAAAAGCGCCAGGAGGAGCTTCTGCACCAGCATCATG
>NZ_BATR01000136.1 GCF_000739655.1 Verrucomicrobium sp. BvORR106
GCCGTGGCGACGTGTACATCGTGGACAACGCCTTCACCACCGATCCTGCCAATGCCAAGTACAAGCTCTTTGCCTCCGGTCTGCACGAGGTGCTGGGCCTCGCGTATAAGGACGGCTGGCTCTACGTCACCCAGCGGCCGGAGGTGTCCCGCCTCAAGGACAAAGACGGCGATGGCCGCGCCGACATCTTCGAGACGGTGAACGCCGACTGGAACATCACCGGTGACTATCACGAGTACGCCTTTGGGTCTCGTTTCGACCCCAAAGGCAACCTCTGGGTCACGCTTTGTCTCACGGGTTCGTTCCACTCCAATGCCCCCTACCGTGGCTGGTGCCTGCGCATCACGCCCGATGGCAAATCCATCCCGACCGCGGCCGGGCTCCGCTCTCCAGGCGGCGTGGGTTTCTCGCCAGATGGCACCGCCTATTATGACGACAACCAGGGCGTGTGGAACGGTTCCAGCTCACTCAAGCCGCTGCTGGTGGGCTCCTTCCACGGGCACCCGGAAACACTGAAGTGGTGGGACAACGCCATGGGTGAAAAGCCCCTGGAAAGTGTGACCGGCACCCGCATCACCCAAGAGCGTGAGCGCAACCCCAAATTCGCCCCTCCGGCAGTGATCCTGCCCCATGCCAAAGTCGGGAACTCCCCCACAGCCTGGGACTGGGATGAAAGCGGCAAGTTTGGCCCCTTCACCAAGCAGCTCTTCATCACCGACCAGTCCTTCTCCGTGGTGAACCGCGTGACGTTGGAGACGGTGAACGGAGTAAAGCAGGGCTGCGTGTTCCCCTTCCTGAAAGGTCTGCAGAGCGGCCCCATCGGCGTGCGCATGTCGCCTGATGGCGTGCTCTTCGTGGGCGGCTCAGACCGCGGCTGGGGCGCGAGAGGCGGCAAGCCTTTCGACCTGGAGCGCATCACTTGGACGGGCAAGGTCCCGTTTGAGATGCATGAGATCAAAGCCACCCCGGAAGGGTTCGAGGTGAAATTCACCCAGCCGGTGGATGACGCCACGGCCAAGGACGCCAACAACTACAAGATGCGCGCCTGGACGTACATCTGGCAGTCCAGCTACGGCAGCCCTGAGGTGGATGAAGTCCTCCCCAAGGTGGAAGTTGCCTCCGTCTCTGACGACGGCACCACGGTGAAGCTCAAGGTCACCCCGCTGACCAAGGGCCACGTCCACCAGCTGGACATCCCTGGCGTGAAATCCAAGGATGGCCAGGCAGTGCTACACCCCGTGGGCTACTACACACTCAACGAGATCCCCAAGTCCTAGCCCTCAGCGCTGGCTGGCGCGACTAGCACCCCCTCTTCCTCAAAACCCGTTCCGAGGCTCTCGGAGCGGGTTTTTCTTTGTTTTCGATCCACTCTCTTTTTGTTCGGGCTTGCCATTGTGCCCACGCAAGTGAGAGTATCCAGACGTACCTCCTGAGGACGACGCCGATTTTCTTAAGAAATCTTAAGGAGGCCTAATAATACCATCCCTAGATCGTTCCTGCTGTGAGCAATGCCTTCATGCCTCCACAGCCTAGTGATCCAACAGCCAGCGGGCTGGTGCGGGAAGCCCTCGCCCAGCATGAGAGCAGCCTCATTGCGTACGCGTGCAGCATCTTGGGAGGGGATGAGGAACGTGCCCGGGATGTCGTTCAGGACACTCTCCTCAAACTCTACCTCGCCGACCCCATCCGGGTGCGCGAGAATCTCAAGGCATGGCTTTACGCCGTCTGCCGGAATCGCGCCTTCGACGTCCTCCGCAAGGAGCACCGTCTCGTCCTCACGGACAATGACGACCACCTCGACTGGCTGGATGAATGGCAGCCCGATCCCAGTGAGGACGCCAGCAAGGAGGAAATGCTTGAGCACGTCTGGCAGTGCATGGAGCAGCTTCCCCTCAACCAACGCGAGGTCATCCGCCTCAAGTTCCAGCACGGACTCAGCTACAAAGAAATCTCATCTGTCACCGGCCTCAGCGTCACGAATGTGGGCTTCCTCCTGCATACCGGCATCAAGCGACTGCGAAAGCTGATGCATCGCACCTACAGCGAAATCTGAAGCCCGCTCCCCACAAAAACTTTCCCCGACTCCGCCCCATCACATGAACTACGAAGATCACCCTGACCTCACCGCCTATGCCATGGGCGAGTTGAACGCCGCGCAAACCACGCGGGTATGTCAGTGGCTAGCCAGCTCCCCCGAAGCCAGGGCCGAGCTTGAGCTCATTCAGGAAACCCTTTCCGTGCTGCAGGAGGCTCCCTCCATTCCACGGCGCACGCTTAATCCTCGCCAACGCGAGACCGTGTTGGCCATGGCCAGCGCCCCAGCACGCGATGCCGCGGTCATCCCCTTTGCCACGCCAGCCCAGCCTTACCGCCGCCCCATGTGGAATGCGGTGAAGTACGCCGCCGCCGCCAGCCTTGCGGTAGGAGCGTTCGTGGTAGGGCAGAAGTCCGCCGCAACAGGTGGACACTCACCTGCCTCACCCACCTTGGCTTCGAGCAACGAAGCCACAACCGCTCAATCCGCTCAGGCAACCGCCGCCGAAAACCTGGTCGCCACTTCCACGAAGGTGGAACCTCTGGATTTCGTTCCAGTCATGGCTCCACCGGTGGTGGTCGCGCATGAATCCTCCGCCCCAGTGGCGATGCACGTGGAAGCTGCCGTGGATGGCGTGGTGCTGACTCCTGAGGTGCGAGCCTCCGCACAGCTCGCTGCCGTGGCGGAGTCTCCTGCCGGTGGCAATCCCGCTACCCGCCCGGCCGCGCCAGCTTTCTCGATGAAGGCCTTTGCTCTGGCTCACAAGGCGCAGCAGGATGCCATCTCGCTCCAGCCCAAGCTCCTTCGCCCCGCCAAGCTTCCTGTTCCAGATGAGTTTGCTGGCGTCAAGCTGGCCTCCCCGCTGCCAGGCGGTCAAAAGCCAGGTCCGGAGCCCCTGCGCAAGCCCGATCCGCAACCCGCGCTGAACATCCACTCCTGGAAGGCCGAGATCGCCTCATGCCCGTGGGACTCCAGCCGGCGCCTGCTGCGCTTCGTCGCCCGCGTTCCCGTGGACCAACCGGGGGTAGAGGTCAATGAGGCCAACTACCAGCTCTTGGCGAAGTTTGATCCCTTCCACGTTCAGGGCTATCGCCTCGTTGCGGAGAAGCACATGCCCCCCACCGCCGGTGCCACGTTGGCCACCCGCTTTGCCTGGTATGAGATCATTCCGTCCCGGAACTTCGCTGCCACGCTGGATCGTCCAGTGACGCTCGGCACGATCGAGCTGACGCAGCCTCGCACCGCCAATGTCGCCAATCCCACCCCGCTCAAGATCCTTGATCGTGGCCAGACCTGGCAGGATTCCAGAGAGGACTTCGTGTTTGAGACAGCCATGGTGGGCTTCGGCCTCCTCCTCCAGGGCACGGAGAACATCGGCGCACTGAACTACAAACTCGTGCTCGACATCGCCGAAGGCACCAAGGGTGCCGATCCCCAAGGAGAACGCGCCAAGTTCATCCACGGAGTTCGTCAGGCCCAGCGGATCTCCGGCCTTTAAGGCCGCTCAGCGGGCAGCAATTACCCTCCTTCAGTTTCGCAAAGGGAGTCCGATGAGGACTCCCTTTTGCTTTTGGCGTATCGGCATCGCTGCGCCTTGTGAGCCATACTTCCCATAACAAGGGAAGTTCCTGACAGCTCCGGCACAGTTCAAGCGGTTGTGGCTTTTGGAGCCAGCCTCTCCCCAGAGCCCCGCCCCACAAGGTTCTTAACGAATTACCCACAAGTTATTCACATCTTCCTCACACGGTCCCCAACCCAGTGTTGAGCACCTTTGCTGTTGCCCACCCTGAAAGGTCCGTTCCACGCTTGAACCCTGATCGCGTGGAACGCCCGAATTAATTGCGTGGAACGGAAAAATCACATTCAAACAACCTTAGTGACACGGTCGTCACACTCGCTGAATTTCGACTGTCAAATACCCATTTTGGTGATTTTTCGACACCATTCTTTCTAAAGCACTCTGTATCAACATCTTGTAGAATTCTACAAAATGTCGCAAAAATCCTTTTTGCCTCTTGCTCAACCAGTTGCAGAGGGTTTGGACGGTTTGCGTTGAGGGTTCGCATTGTTTGATCCCAACGGTGAAAGGTGTCGCGAACTTCACATTTATATTTTGGGGGGCATGATGGGACCAGCCATGCACAATCCGTATGCCAGCCGTTCCGGGCAAAACTTTGGCAAGTGGAAAGTTGCCCAAATTGCTGCCTCAGCAGCAGAAGTTGCGAACAAAACCCGAAGTTATTCACAGCGAGCGAACGCTTGACAGCAGTCTCAGCGGGAAGCGACAGCTGGCTGGGCGTGGAGAAGCATAGTCAGATAGAGTAGAAGGTAAAAGAACCGTCGCCTGCACGGCCACAATGTAGAAGAACCGTCTCGGTTCTTGTTCCCACACCACCCAGCGCCCCCCAAGAGCCGGGACGGCTCTTCTACCTTCTCTATGCCATCCGCCACCCGGTAAGGGAGGCGGGATCTCCGGTCCCGCGGGTGAACGGAGGGGTTTGGGTACTGTGGAGAAAGCAGGCCGTCACCGGACGCGACGTCAGGGGTTACTCGACTGAACCGCCTAAAGGCGGAACTCCAACCCTGCCGTCATAGCGCTTACCTAGCTCGTTTGTCAGCGGCCGATGTGGCGGCTACACGGGTTCGCACCCCTTTTCTTCGCCAACACGACGACAATGTAGAAGAACCGTCTCGGTTCTTGTTCCCTCACACCCCAGCGCCCCCAAGAGCCGAGACGGCTCTTCTACCTTCAGCCTCAATCCAGCACGAGACGCAGTGTTGGCGGTTTGAGCGTGGGATGGTGATTCCCAGCAAAACCGTGCACCAGACCGCCGCCCACATTCTCGGGCGTTTCGCGCACCACCACCAGCGTGGCGTAGAGGTTCTTGTCGTTGGTCAGGAAGCGGGCCAACTCTTCGCCGCGGATCGAGAAGGCCCCGGCCACATCACCGCGCGGGATCGTGAAGCTGCCCAGTTTGACGGCCTTGGAGAGGTCGGCTCCCGCGGACTTGGGATCGTTGCCAGGAGCATTCTCCCAGTTCACGGTCTCCTCCGTCCACGCGTCCAGGGTATCATCAGTCACACCGTACACGCTGAACTCGCAGTCGGGCAGCAGCGAGGCATAACCCCAGCCGGTGGACTCAAATTGCAGCGTCAGGGAAGCAGAGCGAACTTCCCGGCCCTGAAGCAGGGAAAGGTCAAAGCCGAGCCACGCTTTCCGCCGGCAAGCTATCTGAGTGGTGTGTTTGAGCAGCAGCAAGGTATCGGAGAAATGCGTCTTCGTGTCCGGTGACCACACATACGCTGCCTGACCGCGACCGGAGTTCGTGGTGAGGGTCACCACATCTGCCTCCTCCGGCACGACGCGTCGGGTGTCCGGGCGCTCGGATTCGAGATCGCCGCCGCTACGGCTCAGGTCTTCCTCCGTGATGCGCGCAGCCTGCCGGGTGAGCAAGTTCACCTTCTCCCCGCTGCGATGGTGCTGCAGTTCCACCTCACCTTGGAAGACTTGCACTTGCGCCTGTCCATCGGCCCCGGTGCTGACACCGAAGTCGGTGCCGTGATCGATGAGGCGGGCGTGGGCGGTCTCCACCATGAATCCCACCGCGGGTGGCGGAACATGGGCCACCAAAGCGCCGCTGTGCAGATAGCAACGCTCCGCGCTCAGTAGTTCCAGATCCGCCGGCCCTTCCAAAGTAAGGCGAGCCCCTTTTTCAAATTCCAATGTCGCCAGACCTGCCGCGAGACGAAGCCTACCAGTAGACAAGACCGCCCCCACCTCGGTGGGCAGACTGCCCCCATCCCAGCGGGCTCCCTTCACATCCACCAGCTTGGCCACTGCGGGCCCAGAGAGGGCGGTCACGGCCTTCTGGCCCTGCCAGCGCCCCATGCCCCAGCCCGCTGCCAGAATGACCACGGCAGCAGCTGCGGCCATCCCCTGCCCCCACCGGCTGGACCAATGACGCCGAACGCTTTTCGTCGGCGGAGACACTGGGAAATTCACCACCTCGGCCAGCGGCGAGTCCTTGAAGCGAACGTCGCCCAGCAGGGACTGCAGCTGCATGTACTCCACATAGGCGCGCCGTGCCGCCGGGTCATTAATCACCAGGCGCTCGAGATGTTCGCGATCCTTCACGTCAAAGCTGGCATCATCCAGCATGCGATCGCAGAGCTGGATGACTTCTTCTTTGGGACTGGGGGAGGCGGGATTCATGTGGGGTCAGGCGGGATCAAAACAAAAACAGAGCAGGAAAAAGGAGAAAAGTCGGGACAGAGCGCTTCAGTTGGCCCCCTCCTCTGTGTGGCTGAGCTGGCGGGTCACGCATTCATGCAGCACATGCCGCACCCGGCTCAGCTGCCGGTAGAGCGCGGTCACGGTACGCTGGAGCTTGTCCGCCATCGCCTCCAAGGAGAAGCCCTCTTGGTAGCGCAACTGGAGCACCTCCCGATGATCGTCTGGGAGCTTGGCAATGCAGCCATGCAGGGCGCGCTCGCGGTGTTCGAGGTCCTCCGCAGAGTTGTCGTATTCACTGGCCACCGTATTCAGGAACTCATCGCTGAAGTCCAGACGGTCACGTTTCCGCCGCTTCCGGTAGGAGAGCACTTGGTGAAAGGCGACCTTTCGCGCCCAGGCGGAGAAGTTCGTGCCGGATTCGAACTGGGAGAAACTGCGCCACATGCGCACCTTGGCCTCCTGCAAAATGTCATCGGCATCCTGCACGTGAGGCACCAACGCATGCACGTACGCACGCAGCATCCGCTCGTGGCGGGCTAGCAAGAAGACGAATTCCTCAGCGGGCTCGGGCATGTTCATTCCATATAGGGTAGTCCGGCCTTCGAAAAAATGGACAAATTTTCCAATGTCCAAAAAAACGAAAGAGGACCTTCCCTACGTAAGTTCCCTTTCTGCAGATGGCAAAACGCACCCTCCATCCTTCTGCTGGTCGCACCTCTGAGGTACTCCAGACTCGTACCGCGACCACCCGACCCCACCTTTTACTGGCGGGAGCCGCCCTGGCCCTCACGGGCGGGGCCGCCTTCGGAGCCAGTCCCACCGAGCAGATGGAGTTCTTCGAAAAGAAGGTACGCCCCCTCCTCGTGGACAAGTGCTACAGCTGCCACAGCCCCGAGCACAAGGTGAAGGGCGGCCTGCGCCTGGACACGCGGGAGGGCTGGGTGACCGGCGGCGATTCCGGTCCGGCCCTGCTGCCCCACCAGCCGGAGACCAGCCTCTTCATGTCCGCCGTTGGCTACACGAACCGCGACCTGAAGATGCCCCCAAAGCAGAAGCTTTCGGAAGAGGAAATAGCGGTGTTCCGGGATTGGATTGCCATGGGTGCCCCGGATCCGAGGACGGGGGCGCCGGAGGCCGTCAAGACGACGAGCAAGGCCATGAGCATGGAGGATGGCCGGAAGTTCTGGGCCTTCGTCCCTCCGGTCAATCCTCCACTGCCTGCCGTGAAGGACTCCGCCTGGCCGACCACAGGCGCGGATCGCTTTGTGCTGGCGGGATTGGAGTCCGCAGGACTAGAACACGCCGAGGACGCCCCGCTGGAAGTGCTGGCACGCCGACTCTACTTTGACCTCACCGGCATGCCGCCCACGACGACAGAGTTGCACGAGTTTCAGCAAATGGCCGGACAGACGCGGGAGGCCGCGCTTGCCTCCTACGGAGCCATTGTGGACCGCCTCCTCTCCTCACCCCGCTTTGGCGAACGCTGGGGCCGTCACTGGCTGGATCTCGCGCGGTTCGCGGAAAGCAGCGGCGGAGGCCGCACCCTTCCCTTCAAGGATGCCTGGCGCTACCGTGACTATGTGATCGAGAGCCTCAACCAGGACATGCCTCTGGACCGCTTCATCTCGGAACAGCTGGCCGGGGATCTGCTGCCCGCCACCACGCCGGCCGAGCGCCGCCGTCAGCTCACCGCCACCGGATTCCTCGTGCTGGGCCCCACCAACTATGAGGAGCAGGACAAGCAGCTCCTGCGCATGGACATCGTGGATGAGCAGATGGATACGATGGGCCGCGCCTTCCTGGGCATGACCCTGAGCTGTGCGCGCTGCCATGATCACAAGTTCGACCCCATTCCAGCCAGTGACTACTACGCGCTGGCTGGCATCTTCCGCAGCACCCGAACGCTGAAGAACTACAAGGACAACGTCGCCCACTGGATCGATACCCCCCTGCCCATGGAGGGCGAGGTGGAGACACGGCTTCAGGCACATGAAGCCCGATTGGAAAAGCTCACCGCGGATGTGGCCGCCGCCAAGAAGCGCATCAAAAAGCTGTCCCCAAAAGTGGAGGCCAAAGATGCCAAGGCCCGCCCCGTGACTCCTGACGAGCTCCCCGGCGTGGTGGTGGACGACAGTCAGGCCACCGTGGTGGGCACCTGGAAGTCCTCCACCCGGTACCCCACCTATGTAGGTGAAGGCTACCTGCATGACCAGAACGAGGATAAAGGAGCCAAAACCCTGACCTTCACCCCCAAGGTGCCCAAAGACGGCCGCTATGAGGTCTGGCTCTCCTACACAGCCCTTAACGACCGCGCGGACAATGTGCCAGTGACCATCCTACACGCCGATGGGGAGGAGACCCTGCGCGTGGACCAACGTGCTGACCCGACCATCAACGGCCGCTTCGTGTCGCTCGGTCAGTTCCGCTTTGTGGCTGGTGGCGAAGGTTATGTGCTGGTCTCGAACGATGGCACCAACGGCATCGTCACAGCCGATGCCGTGGTCTTCGTTCCGCTGGATGAACTCTCCCGACTGCAAATTGCCAGCACCTCGCCTGACGCGGCAACTGACGGCAATACCCAACTCCAGGCCGCCCAGGCCCAGCTCAAGGATATGGAGAAGGAGTTGAAGCAACTCCAGGCCTCCCCTCTGGCCCGGCCCGAGGCCATGACGGTGCAGGACGACAGCGAGCCGGAGGACTGCAAGATTCACGTCCGCGGCAGCATCCGCAATCTGGGGGCGGAGGTGCCCCGCGGCTTCCTGACGGTGGCGCAACACGGGCCAGCCCCCGAGATCCCAGACGCAGAGAGCGGCCGCAGGCAGCTCGCGGAATGGGTGGCGAACCGGAACAATCCCCTCACCGCC
>NZ_BATR01000135.1 GCF_000739655.1 Verrucomicrobium sp. BvORR106
CGTGCCGATCATGCGGGCGAACGCCAAGGACACCTCGTAGAAGGTCCAGCAGTCCAGAGCGTAGAGATTCACCGAGGGAGATTCGATACGGTTGTCGATTTCCAGGGTGTAGTTGCCGTATCGGGTGCCCGTGAGCGCCCGACCGACCGTGGCCGTGCGACGCCCCAGCGGCAGCGCGGCCCAGTTTTCCCGCTGGGCCCGGGCCGTGAGCACGTAGAACTTGTCTTCACCTTTGAAGACCGTGTTCCAGGGCAGTCGCCCGTTGTACACCGGGGCCGGCTGAGGCGCGGGAACGCCGCCTGGCGGGACGGACGTCACCGGAACGATCGGCGTCGGAGGCGGTGGCGGCGGAGAGGCGCACTGCGAGAGCAGTAGAGCAGAGAAGTTGACAGCAACAAGGGTGCAGAAATCGCGGCGGTCGAAAGAGGACATCGTGAGAGAGCTTGCGCGGTTGAGAGGTGCCGTAGGAAGCAGCTGGATAGGTTGGGGCTGGGAGGCCTCGGAAAGATGGATGCCAGCCGCAAGAATGCGGCGAATCACTGGTGGACAGACGCGGAGGGCATTTGCTCAATTCGAGGCAAAACCCATCCTATTGGCCCGCTTTCCAAACGTACGCACCCACGGCATAAATCCACATACCCATCATCGCATAGGACGCCAAAGCGCTGACCACTACGTAAGTATTCACCACTCGAGGCAACTGGCGATCTTCTTCAGGCTTGAATGGCTCAAGGAAGATCCCGCCCACCGGGGTAAAGGCGGTGGGAAGCAAGTTCATGGCCAGTGTCTTCGCAACGATCACTCCGACGAACGACTGAACGGACTGGTCAGCAAGGTGGTGCAAGGCCGCGATCAGTGCCTGCGCTCCTGTTTTGGGATGCAACGCTCCCCATGGCAACTGCCAATACCCAGTCAGAACTTGGTGACCCCACGAGTTCCGACCAAGTGTCAGCATGGCGAAAGCACATAGAGCCAACGAACCCGCGAAGGGAAGCGTCACACGCTGCCACAGGGGCCGGGCATTGTACACCGTCCGGTCTTGCACGAGAAAACTCCCAAACGGAATGTAACCTACCGCCAAGGTCAGGTCACCTTTGCTAAAACTGAACAACTCGTTCCCAAAAAAGAGCTGAACCTTCGTGACTGGCACTCCCGCGAGACGAAGTGCCAGCCATTGAGTCCCGGTATAGACCAGGCAGCAGCAAACATAGGCGAGACCTGTACAAACAACGAGTTCCGCAGCGCTCATACGTCTCTCCTCTACTGCCTCGTCAACAACCACCACACCGTCTTCTGATCAGGAGACAGCTTGAAGCTCCCCCCTTCCGTCGGCACCTCCTGCTGCGGATTTCCCTTCGCATCCAGAGCCTGCACCTTCCACTTGCCCCCATCGGGTAAGCTCACCACGGCCTTCACCCCCAGGACTTCCGCAGGCCCTTTGCCCCACTTCGTTCCCACGGTCGTGCGATTGGCATCCCAGCCCATGCCGACGTTTTCTGCCCGGCTCACCACCGCCAGCCAGATGCGCTTGGAGTCAGCCAAAGCATTGTCGTCCAAAGATGCGGCCATCAAGGTCACATTGCTGGCCGGAGAGTCGGTCTCCAGCACCACGGAGATGCCCCCGAGCTCTTGTTTGGCTGATCCCAGGGTGCCGCTAAACACCAACGCCTTACGGTCCACCACGCTCAATGCGGGAGCCTTGCCCTCCGCCACCCAGTTCACCTTCACGGTGTCCCCTCCCTTTCTCAGCACGCCCATAGAGGGAGCCAGTTCCCAGGCGTTGTCTTCGCTCAACTTCAGACCCACCCGCTCGGTCCAGGCGACGGCCCCGGACTTGCCCACTTTATCCCACACGGGACGCCAGCTCCCCCACACATCACCTGCCTTCTCACCGGCGTAGTCGAGGATTGGACCTTTCCCCAGCTTGAGGATCTGCCCGCGGCTGAAAGGAGTGATCAACGCTTTGCGATAGACCAGCGCGGCGATCGGCATCATCGCCTGTTTGGCCGGGTGACCAGGCAGATCGAAGAAGCTCGTGATACGATCGCTATCATAGGGAGTGTTGTGCTTGAAAGCGAAGTGATACACCGCGCTCCAATCCTGCAGGGAGGCCATGGCGGAAAGCAAAGGGAAGGTCTCGGCAGCGTAGTCGTTCGGTGCCGGCACATCGTACTCGCTCAAGCTGTACGGCTTGCCCACAGGACGCTGCATGGCGATCTCGGCCAGGGTGCCCCCGCTCTTCTCCACGACCTGGGACACGTTGTTCACATACCAGTCGTTCATGTCCCAGGATTTGTGTGGGAAAGACGGATGGTGCCAGTAGCCATGCGTGTCCACCAGGTCGCTCACCGCAAACTCACGACGCGCCCCGGCAATGCCGCCGAAGAGCAACTGAGAATGCGTGATCATCTGCTTGGCGCCGATCTCCTCGCGGATGAACTTCTTCATCTCCAGCGCGTGTTCGATTTCCAGATCCGCCAGGAAAGCGATAAAATCCCGGCGCACCGCCACATTGGCACTGCGTTCCGGAATGGGGATGGTGCCCGCCTCCAGTGTCTGATCTGGTTTCAGGAAACCGTTGGGCACCGTGTGCAGGCGGATGTCCTTGAGCTCGACGGTGGTGATCTTGTTGAGCAACCCGAAGCCCACCCGGTTCTTCCCGTCCGGCAGCACAGAGTGCGGGGCGAAATCGAGGTGATACTCCTGCCACTCGGGGGTGAGCGTCACGTTTTCACTGAGCCCAAGCTGGGCCCACGGGGCGGCGGAGTTCATCGCAGTGACGCTGATGGTACTCTTGTCCTCGGACCGCGCCTTGAAGGTGAGTCGATAGCTGGCCTTTTCATCCAGATTCAGCCCGACCTGGTAGAACTGGAGGCTCCACGGCACACTGCCGATCGCAGTACTCGTCCAGCGCACCGCCCCATCACCGATGGCCTTCGCAGTGGCCTGGGCGCCATTGGTAGCTTCCACGAACCACTCCTTGGCACCGTCCGTGAAAGAACCGTTCTTAATCAGGTCCGGCCCCGTGCTGCCGTCGTTCACGCCCCAGACTGCCTGGAGCGCTGCCGTGTCCTTGTACTGTCCCTTCAGGTACTTGAGAAACATCCCTTGTATCTCTCCTTTGAAAGGCTCGGGCAGGCTGGCCGTCCACCAGGGATTGAGCAGGATCGAGTTTTCATTGTTCATCTCAATGATCGCCACGCCCGGTTCGTCCTTGTAGGCCCGGCCGGTGTGCGGATTCACGTGATTGAGCAGCGTCTTGGCGAAGGCCTGAAACTGCGCAATGAACGGCCGGTGGTAGTGGTCCAGCCCCTTGCTGTAGCTGGGTGCTCCCTTCGGCGTGCCGGGATAAGTCCGGCTGACGTGCAGGTTGATGTTGAGGTAAACGCCGTGAGCGATCAACTCCGCCGCCAGCTTGTCCAGGCGAGCAAGGTTCTGCTCGTTCAGCGTGGTCGCTTCATTGTCACCGATAATGGAACTCCCCTTCCCCCAGTCGTTGTCCATGTGGTGGAGCCGCACGACGTTCACACCGTTCTTCGCCAGATGCGCGGCAATCTGAGGAGCCAACTCCTCGGGCGGGAAACACGCGGTACCGCAGAAGTTTGTTCCAAAGAGGCGCACCTTGCGCCCCTTACCGTCGACCAGCCACTCCCCATCCACCTTCAGAATGCCTGAAGCCCCCGCTGGCTTTTCATTCAGGGCAGAGAGATCGATGGGACTGGGTGAAGCATCCTGCGTGCTGATGGTAAACGGAAACCACCCCGGTTGTCCCGGAGCGGTCGCACTCTGGGCGACAGCGATGCCGCCCCCCAGCCCCAGAAGAGCCATACAGCCAAAAGCACGGAATGAGGAAAGATGCATGGCGCATCTTGCTCAAATCCGCCGGGAAACACAAGAGCTCAGGCCAGGGCTTTTGCCCACTCGTCCTCTTTGAATCCCACGAGGGCCACGCCCGCACTCTTGTTCAGGGCGAACGGACGCTTCACCAGGTTCCCGTGACTGGCCAGGAGTTGCAGCGCTTCCTCTTCGCTCAATCCCGGAAGCTTGTCTTTGATCCCCATGGACCGATAGTCCTGGCCAGAAGTGTTGAAGAGCGGCCGAAGATCCCCGCCCTTCGCTTTCAGCACGACCTTCAGTTCCGCCACCGTGGGCGGCGTCTCGCGGATGGGCTTCTCATCGAAAGCGACGTCGTTTTGCTTGAGCCACTTCACCGCGTTTTTGCAGGTGGAGCATCCAGAGTAGGTGTAGATCTTGAGCATGGGGAAGGCACCCACGCTACGCAGCGGAGCAGGTGGCTCAAGGATATTCAGCGAATGGTCCGGGCCGGCTCAAGGCTCACTCAACCAGCTGACAAACTCTGGATGGTTGGGGGCCACTGAATTGAAGAACACGCCCTGGATCTTGCGGAAGAACTGGGCCGAGGCCTTGATGCCATCGGTGGGCTGCCCCTCCGTCAGGGCAGGCCAGTTCCCCACACTGCTCCTCGCCACCTGGAGATCTGCCTGACTGAGGGGCGGGGCTCCCTGGAAGCCCAGCGGGACAATCCCTTCCTGCAACCAGGCAAGTTGCAACGGTCGGGACGGATCCGCTTCTTGAGTCACTGTGGCCCAGGCTTGAGAAACCTCCACGCCATTCGGCGACTGGGGACTGCTCCGATCTGCGTACGCATACCAGACGATGGGTGTGGGCTGGCCGTTCCAGCTCTGCGGGAAAGGCATGCTCACTCGCAAGGACCAGCCCTCATTCCCCTGCGTCTCCGGGAACACCGTAGCCAGATAGTCCGTTACCTGCTTCTTGAGATCGGTGGCGGCATCACTCATACGTTCGCCAAATTGCCCAAAAACTTACGCTTGGCAACGCTCATTTTTATGGACAATACCACCGACCATCAAGAAGGCCGGCCTATGATGCAACGCATCAAGACCGGCGCACGGAACCACTGGCTTGCCGAATTACCGGACTACTGAATCACCGAACTACCATCCTTTCTTCCGGGTCCGCCCGCCACAGACGTTCACCTTCATGCCGAGCTCATTGGCGAACGCGGCCTTGGCCAGCAGGCAGGCGTCGGCTGACTTGGCGTCGTCGGCATAGGCCACCTGAATGTGATTGGCCTGGTGCTTGGCCATCAACTGGTCGCGAGACACGCCATAAGTCACGGCGTGCATGATGGGCCACTGTGGCGTGGTGTTCTGCCAGCGTCGCTCGGTCTCCTCCTTCGGCAATTCCACCACCGCGCCACGACCGATGTCCATGTGCAGGGACTCGTCTTCTACATAGATGCGGGACCAGACGATCTCACCCGGCTTGGAAACACCACGCAGCGTGCTGCCGCCATTCGGGAAATACATCGGCGGCTGGCGGAAGCCCTCGGCCCCCTTCCAACCCTTGATGAAATGCGCCGGCGGCGCGGCTCCGCTGATCAACAGCACCCAGACATAGTCACCGCCAAAGGCCTCACCCCAGCGCACATCATGCAGCGTACTTTCAACCGGCTGGCCCAGGGCCTGATGGACGCGACAGGTCATCAGCGCATCCAGCCCCGCGCATTCGTCCACCTCATTGAAATGCACAAGCGGCTCGCCCTTGTAGAGCACTCGCTTGCCATCGCGCGATTTCACCGGCGGGCGATCGCTGTTGTTCAGGATGCCTTCCACCAGATCACTCGCGGGAAGCAGATCCTTCAAGCCCTGCTGGTACTGGATGCCGATGGTGTCACAGCCGAAGTCATCTGCGAGTCGCACGGCGGCGATGTACATCTGGCACTGCTTCAGCACCTGGGCCTCGGTCAGCTCCGTGGCGTGGTCCTTGCCGAGGTGAAACTTCATCCCCTTTTTCACGAGCCACTGGTACACCTCGCGGGCCTCGGTCTCGGAAGTCTGGGTCGTCTCGTGATAGAGACTGGACTGGCTGAGCCGCTCTTTGAAGACACCACACGCGTGCAGCGCATGATCTGGAATGATGGCATTGAACATGCCCATGCACCCTTCATCGAACACGCCCATGATCGCCTTCTGTAGCCGGAGCTCAGCTGCCAGTTGTCCGCCCAGTTGCGCTGACTTCGGCGGCACGGTCACATCTTCGAGCGGTCGCACGTGAGAGAGATCCTGCTTCACCTTGCCCGTCTTCAGCCATCGACGAAGTTCGGTGCGGAAGAACTCGTCCGTGAAGTCTTCGCTCCACAAGGTGGAGTACTCAACGCCCGCCTTGGTCAGAGAACCGTTGAGGTTCAGCATGCCCACCAGCCCCGGCCACTGACCGGACCAGTTGGCCACCGTGAGAATGGGGCCGCGATGCGTGGTCAGCCCCGCCAGCACATGATGGGAGTACTGCCAGACGGCCTCCGCCACGATGAGCGGTGCATCCGGGTCCACATTGCGGAACACCTCAATCCCCTCCCGTTGTGACGCAATGAACCCATGCCCCTCATCCTCCTTGTAGGGATGCGAGCGCACCAGGTCGTAGCCTTCTGCCGCCACCGCCGCTGCCAGGGCCTTCTCCATCGCATCCTGCGCAGCCCAGCACGTCTGGTTGGCAGAGAGCCGCAGATCCCCGCTGGCCACCAGTTGCACCACCTTCACCTCATCCTTGTTCAACGCCTTCTTCATGATCAAAACAGTCTAGCTTAAGTTCAGGCCCAGTGCCACCCGCAGTGTCCCCTGTGCCTTTGTGGTTAATTCCTCATTCCCTCCTACACTTCCACCGCGGCCGGCCATGCCCGCTCCCGCGTGATCTCGAACTCCTCCAAGTACGCCCCCACCCGCAGGCGCTCTTCGTCCCGGAAACGGTGAAACGGTTCCGCCAGGAAGTCATCACAAACACCCAACACGCTCAGCGCACACTTCACGCTTTTGATGAAGGCTGAGCCGTGGCGGCCCACCTTGTAGATGCTGCTGGAGATCCGCATCACTTGAGCGTGCAGCTCCATCACCCGCGGCACATCCCGCTTCTGCGCCGCCTCATACAGGGCCACGTAGAGCTTCGGGCAAAGATTGGCTCCACCACACACACCACCGTGCCCGCCCAGGAGCACGCTCTCGCCCAGCAACTCCTCCGGTCCCACGAGCAGGCTCCAGTCAGGGCGATGCTCCAGCTCGCGCACGAGTTGGTGGAAATAGACCATGTTGCCCGAGCTGTCCTTCATCCCCACCACCCCGGGCAGGTCCATGGCACGGCGGACTGTGCTCAGCTCAAAGGTCACCTTGGTATGGCTGGGCATGTTGTAGAGGAAGACCGGTAGAGGAAGCTCCGGCACTAGGTCCTCCACGTACTCGGTCAACTCCGGCTGGCCCACAGGAAAGTAATAGGGAGCCGAAAGCACCACCGCAGCAGCCCCCTGCTCAGCCGAGTGCTGAGCTAGGTTCACCGATTCCACAAAGGAGGTGTCCGTGATGCCGACCAACACCGGCACCCGCCCCGCCACCTGTTTGCAGGTGCGCTCCACCATCTCCCGCCGCAGTCGATAACTCAAGCTGGGGGCCTCACCGGTGGTGCCGAGGGCAAAGATACCGTGGACGCCCCCCGCCAATAGGTGCTCGATCAGATTTTCCAGCCCCGCCACATCCAGCGTGTCGCGGTCTTTGAGCGGAGTGATGATGGGAGGAATGATGCCGTGGTAGGCGGGTGCAGATGATGTCTTCATGTCGAGATTCAGAGGGCAGCGCCACCGTCGCGTTCTGTGTCGCGGGGGCGGATCAGCAGCACCAGCACGGTGGAAAGCACGCAGATGCCGGCAAAAGTGGAGAAGATGATGTTGAGGCCCACGCCGCGATCCCGCATGATGCCAAAGATCCAGTCCGCCATGCCGCCTGCGGTCATGCTCACGAAGTTCATGAACCCATAGCCCGTGGCCCGTTGCTGGGGGCCCACGATCTGGGAGAGGATGGGCATGTTGTTGCAGTCAAAGAATCCCCAGCCAATGCCGAAGAGGATCAGACCAAAGATGGCAAGGCCAAACGAGTGTTGCCCTGGGGCGTTGCCAACGCTGAAGAGCGCTGGCACGATGAGCATCATGCCCATGGCGCTCACGTAGATCCGCCCCCGCTGAGTGCGCCGCATGAGCCGGTCTGCGAGCACCCCTGCCCCCACCGCCGCCACCAGCGCCGCAGCCTGCCAGTAGAGTGCGGCGGAGACGCCCGCATGCCCTTGGCTGATGTTAAACTCCTTCTGCAAGATGGCCGGCATCCAGTCCCGCACCACCCAGGCCGCAATGGCGGGCAGGGTGAAATAGAGCACGAGTAGAATGTACGAGCCATTGCTGAACAGGGCACCAAGCGCTTTCCCCAACTTGCCCAGCTCTCCTGAAGAGGTGGCGGGTGCCGGTACAGCAGCCGGTACGGCGGGCTTGTCCTTGAGCAGGATCAAAAGCGGCAAGGCATAGAGCAGGCCGACGATCCCCGTGATATCGAAGGCCAAACGCCAGCCCAAGGTCGGCGAGTCGGCGATGTAGCCAGAAAATCCACCAACGATGACCCCGCAGTAAATGCCCATCTGGTGAATGCTGACCGCCTTCGACCGGGTAAGGGAGCCGTGATAGTCCGCAATGAGTGCCAGCGCCGCAGGGATGTAGAAAGCCTCACTGATGCCCATCAAGGAACGGGCCCAGATCAGCTCCTCGAAGGTCTGGACATGCCCGGTCCACCAAGTGATGGCCGACCAAACAAAGAGGCTCGCGCAGATGGCGTATCGCTTGCTGAAGCGGTCCGCAATGTACCCGCCCACCACGCTGAAGACAGCATACACCCACTTGAACTGCGCCAGCATGTGCCCCCAGTTCGCCTCGGAACCCACACTGGGAATGTCCCGCATGACCGAAACTTTCATGGAGGCGATCATCTGCCGGTCCAGGTAGTTCAACAGGGCCACAGGAAACAACAGAGCCACCACCGTCCAGGCATAGCGACTGGTGGTCATGGCGGTGGAAGGCTTTAGAGTGTCGGGATGGCTCATGGACTCGTTCTAACGGCGGAGGATCTTCCGCCTCTTGCATGTCATAAAATCTGACAAGTTCAGATCAGGGGGCTAGCACCACGATTTCGCCCCGCTCCAGGCGGTCAATTTCATCCAACTGGATGGCGACGACCTCGATGCCCCGCTTGTCCCGGGAGTAGGCGATCAGCAAACTCCCATCGTGCTCGATGACATGGGGGTACTGTAGGGAAGGCACCTCTGCCACCGGCACGGGCAGTCGCCCCATCCGGGTGAAGGTGATGCCGTCTCTGGAAACCGAAAGGCAGAGCGGATAACGCTTGGCCGGATTGGCATTGGAGACCAACACATAGGAGCCCCGCGAGGTGCGCAGGCCAAAAAACTTGGAGGTCGCGTCCGGGAAGTTCGTCAGCTCCGGGGTGCTCCAAGTGCGCCCGTTGTCGCTGGAGAGGGAGCGGAACAGTCGTTTGGACCCGCCATTGTCGCGGATGATGCCCAGCGACCGGCCATCCGGCAGCTGCCACCACTCCGGTTCATCAGGCTTGAAGGCATTGCTCGGGGTACGGTCGAACACCGGACGGGACTCCCACTTCAAGGGAGACTCCACCCCGCCAATGAGCATGGAGACATTGTTCAGATGATCCCGCCGCATCATGGCCCACTCGCCAGTGGCCAACTTCTGCGGAGGGAAGTTGTTGATGGCGTCGTCAAACACCACGCCAAGAGGCCGCCACGTACCGGAATCAGGCAGCCATTCGAAGGCGAGAAGCTGCAAGCTTTTGCCAAAGAAGTGCACCTTTCCCTTCTCGTTGTAAGCCTCATCATGACTGGCCAGCGCGAGCAGTTTGCCATCACGCACCCAGAATCCGCGCGCGATGTAACGAAAACCCTCTTTTGACGAGGAGGGCATGATTTCCTGGGGCTCACTCCACTTCACGCCATCCGTGCTGGTGGCATAACGCACGTGCTGGGTGGGATGATCTTCAATGCGGGGGCCGTGGCTCCACATGCACCAATACTTGCCGTCAAAAAAGGCCAGGTAGTTGTGCAGGCGGAACTGCCACGTGGCATCCCCTTGAGTCACCAGAGTACAAGTGCCGGAAAGCTCCGGCAGAAGGGTGTAGTCGATCTTGGCGGGATCGGTGCCAGTCCCCGCCAGATCAAGCATGGGCGGCAGGCCCGAGGGACCGGGCTCTGCCATTGCGGCACCGGCCATCACCCATGGCAGCAATGCCATGCCCAACCTTCGAGGAAGGACAGGGAGACGCATAATGTCTTGGATGAAGGCCAGATGCATGGACGTCTGTCGATGCTGACGATTACTTCGCCGGAGCTTCCGCTGGAGGCAGCTTGCAGGACTGCCAGGCGAGGAACTTCCACTGCCCCTTTTCCTCTTTCCAAACGGCGAGGTAGCTCATGGCGAGGTCTGAAACTTCAGACCCTTTGCCCACCTTCAGATTCACGCGACCATGCATAAGGGCGATGCCCGGAGCCGGGAACGAGAAGTTCTGGCTCTCATACGAGAAGCCGAGGTACTTCGTCTTGCCGCTGAGCACCAGGTCAATGAGGGAGGCCTTGGTATCCACCACCCCGCTGGAGTGGGCATAGTTCAGGTCATCAGACAGCACAGCTTCCAGCGCCTCCTTGGTGGGGGCTTGCATGGCTTTCACGCGGGCGGCGTCAGCTGCCTTGACCGCCGCGAGTGCGGCGTCATCAGCAGCGGACAGGGATCCGGTGAGCAAGGCACCGAGGCAGACAACAGCGGCAAAGAAGGAGGATCGGGGCATGGTAGTAGGTAATTTCACAGCGCCCAGTCTGCTCATTGAGGCCAGTTGCCGTCAACCAAGTCTTTTGGCTCAAGCTTTGCCGGATCAATCACGGCGTGTTTTACCTTCTCGCGCTTCCAGGTGTAGGTGACATGCACCTTGCCATCGGGCGTCTGGATGATGGCCGGGTAGGAATACTCGCCCTTCTCACTCTCCAGCACCAGGGCGGCCTGCCAGGTCACCCCGTCCTTGGAGATCGCCAGATTCAGCGGCGAGCGCCCCTTGGGCGTGTGGTTGTAGATCAGCAGATGCCGGCCGTCCTTGAGCGTCACCGCATCGGTGCCGGAGTTGGGGTTGGGCAGCGAGCCGAGGCGGATGGTGCCCCAGGTTTTTCCTAGATCGTTGGATTCGATTACAAAGATCTTCCCCTGGGTAGAGCGCCCCAGCGCGATGAGCTTGTCACCCCCAGCAAGAAGGACGCTGGGCTGAATGGCGCGAATGGCCACCCCGTCGTGAAGGGCCGGTGTCGCGGTCCAGGTCTTGCCCATGTCAGTGGTCCGCTCAAAGTGGACGGCCCATTTGCTGGGCTTGGTGGGAGATTCCGTGCTGGTCGGGCAGAGGATGTCCCCGTTGGCCAGTTGCACCGGCTTGTTCTTGATCGGTCCCAGGATGCCGTCTGGGAGACGCACGGCATCCCCCCAGGTCTTGCCGCCGTCCGTGCTGGTGCGGAGCATGCCCCACCAGGTCTGCGGAGAAGGTCCCACCTTGTAGAAGAGCCAGAGCGGGCCTTCCTTGGGCTGGAAGAGCACGGGGTTCCAGCAGGGATGACGCAGACCATCTGCCTGCACACCATTGGCCACTTCCACCGGCTCGCTCCACTTGCCACCGACCTGACGGGACACCCAGATCCCCACATCAGCCTTGCCTTCAGCGGTGCCGCCGAACCAGGAAGTCAGAAGCGTGCCATCCGCCGCCTGGGCGATGGTGGAGGCGTGACAGGACGGGAACGGCGCCGTCTCATAGATGAACTCACTCGATGTCAGTCCGGCCTGGGGAACAAGAGCCTTCTGAGCCGAGACTGTCGGGCCAGGATTCTTCAGGTAGTAGAAATAACCATCCTCGGCTCCGCCCAGGAAGTCTGGTACGCCGTCGCCGTTGAAGTCCACCACCGCAGGGCTCACATCGTGACCCTCGATGTTCATGGGCGAAATCAGGCCGCGATCTTTGAAGTGCCACTTGCCATCTGACGCTGAGGTCTGCTGCACGAAGCTGGCATTGGCCGCATTCACCAGCAGGTCCAGCTTGCCATCGCCATCCCAGTCCGTGGCGCAGAGTTTGCGACGGCCACTGCCACCGGCGATCTTCTTGTTCATCCACAGCGGTTCGCCTGCCGAGGCCTGGAAGAACTTTGGCCCCTCTTCGCCTGCATTGAGCTGGTCAGCCAGCAGGACGCGCTGGGGAGCCAGGAGCTTGAGTTCGCCATTCACCTTGGCCCGCTGGAAGAAGGCCAGGTAGCCTTCCTGATCCAGCATCACCAGATCCGGCAGACCGTCCTTGTTCCAGTCCACCCCCACCGGGGTGGTACGCCACTGGGTGAGGAGAGCCTTGCCCTGCGGGCGCAGCCAGCCGTAGGCCAGTTCAGGTTGTTTCCCCTTCCACTCCACGGCCACGGGCTTGGCCGCAGCGAGCTTGGGGGCAGTGCGGGTGCCGGTGTTCTTGTAGAAGAGCACCTTGCCCCAGATGGAGTTCACCAGCAGGTCCGGCAGGCCGTCCAGATCCCAGTCCACCACGGTCTGGGTGGTATAGCCCCACTTGGCCTCACAGGGGCCTTGAATGCTGCCATTCGGCCCGGCCATGATGCGGAGCACCTTGCCACCAGCCTTGAGGAGCTGCGGCTTGTTCCACTTGGGCTTTTCCACACCCTTGCCGCTGAGGTTCTCGATGAAAGCGATGTTCCCCGCCGTGTTGCCGCTGATGATGTCCGTATCGCCGTCCCCATCCCAGTCAAAGCCGACCGGCGTGGCCAGGGAGCCGAACTTCACATCATCCGCCTCCTGCTGGAAGTAACGCGGGGCCAGGAAAAGCGGTGTCTTGTCCTTTTCATCGAACTTGCCGGTGTTCTCAACGAAGGCCACGCGACCGTCCTCATCTCCCACAATCAGATCCAGGTCTCCGTCCTTGTCCCAGTCGATCGCCGTAGGGGTGATCATCTCCAGATCCATTTTGAGGTACTTGCCCTCCGCCGTTTTCACCTTCTTCCCATAGGCGTACTTGGGCTTGTCCCGGGTGCCGGTGTTCTGGAAATAGGTAAAACCATCCAGAAACTCGCCGCAAAGCAGATCCAGATCGCCGTCCCCGTCAAAGTCCGCGAAGTTGGGTGAGGGCCAGCCAAAAGTTTCCACCGGGCGGTCAAGGGCCATCACCTTCACCGGCTTGGCGTATTTGGGCTGGTCATTCGTGCCCTCATTGCGGGCCACATAAACAAAGCCCTTCAGAGGCCCATTGCACCAGCGGCCGTTTTCATCGTAGGCGTTGTCCCAGCCATACTCGGTCCAGTCATCGGCACCGACCACGATGTCCTGCAGGCCATCGCCATCATAGTCCACCGAGCGCCACATATTTCCGCGTACCTTGTTGGGGTGCACGTTGGCAGGCAGGTCAATCTTAACTCCCTGGTCAATGCCGGTCTTGAGGAAGTCGGGATACACCAGCCCCGGGCTCATCACCACCGGCTTGCCATCCACGTAGGAGACCTGGACGTTCTGTATGCCCTTGCTGATGCGCCGCCCCGGCTTGAACACTGGCAGCTTGTTCTTGGCCGTGTCCCCTGTCGCGTTCTCAAAGAAGTACGTACCATTGTAGGGCTTGTCCGGGCAGTTCACCACCAGGTCGAGGTCACCATCGCCGTCGAAGTCCATCGGCAGCGGCCAGGCCCACAGGCCGACACCCAGGTCCACCTTGAGACCCGGGTTGTTGTACTTGATGCGCTCCAGGCCGGAAGCGGCCCCGGCACAGAGCAAGGAAAGCCCGGCCGCGAGCACGGGAAGACGTGAGGATACGTGTCTCAGGTTCATGGATTGGTTTTAGGAAACTTGAAAAATGAAAATGGGGCATCAGGCGGAGCGGCTCCGGCGACGAGTCGCACCGGGCTTGGCCTGCTTTTCGATGCGGTGAAACTCGGTGAGCAATTCATCCGGCAAACCCAGCGACATATCCTGGGTGCCGATCGCAGCGTTCCGGGTGTCATAGTGCTCCAGCGCCTCCACCATGCTGGCGCGGATATGCTCGCTCATCAGCCGGCGAGCCTCCTCGCCCTTGCCAGTCTCCACCGCCTGGAGAATCTCCACGTGGTAGCGGTAGGTCTGCTCGATGACCTTGAGGTCGTGCTCCTGGCGGGAGGTGGTAAAAATGCGCGCCAGCACCCGGCTGTCCGCCACGATCTTCATCATGCGCCGGTTGCCTGCTGCGCGGATGAGGAGCTGATGGTACGCCATGTCCGCAGACATGAGCCGCTTCATCATAGCCGCGTCCGGCTGGGTCTTGCCTTTTTGGCGAAGCTCCCCGGCAATGGTCTTGAACTCAGCGCACAGGGCGCGAAGCCGGTCGCGGTCCTCCGGCAACAGTTTCCCGGCGGCCTGAGCGACAGCATAGGGCTCCAGCGCTTCACGGAGTTCATAGAGCTCCACCAAGTCCCGTCGGTCCAGCGCTTTCACCCGGGTGCCAAAGCGGGGCACCTGCTCCAGCACCCCCTCCTGCTCGAGGTTCCGGAAAGCTTCACGCACCGGCGTGCGGCTAATGCCCATCTCCTGCGCCACGCTGAGCTCGGAGAGCACATCCCCAGCGGCCCACTCCCCGGAGAGGAGTTTGCGCTGGATGTGGTGATAGGCCTTTTCGCTGAGGGAATCCGTCATGGTGCACTACTGGTATACCAGAGATATACCAACAGTACTTCAGCAGGCCAAGCACTCTTTCACGCTTTTCATTTTTCTTCCCGACGGGATCCGTCCGCGTGACACCTTTGGCGAAATCCATCAATCCAGTTGCCATCACAGAACATCCGGGGAGGTTGCGACATGGAGTTCCAATTGCTGTTAGACTACCTGGGGAAGCAACTCGGCCTCGACACCCTGTCGCTCAACGAGAACGGCGTGGTCAGCCTCAAGTTCGGCGATGACATCACGGTGCATCTGGAACCGGACCCCAAAGCCCCGACGGCCCATCTCTACTCACCCCTCTGCAAGCTGAACGCTGCCACCCGCAGCGCGTTGCTCGAGCCACTCCTCATTGCCAATGCCTTCGGCCGGGGCACGGCGGGAGCCTTCTTTTCCATCGATGAGCCCCAGCAGGAAGTACTGCTCGGGAGAATCATCGACCTCAATCAGGCTGAACCGCAGGCTCTCTACCAGCACCTCAAGGATCTGGTGAGCGTGCTCGTCATCTGGCGTCGCCGTCTCCCAGAGCTCCTCGCCCGGCAGGATGTGCCCGCAGAAATTTCGCTGAGCGAGCCGCCATCAGGCTTCATCCGCGCCTAGCGTGGCCACGTCACCGGCCGGACCGGAACTTCCTTGGGATTCTGAGACCTCATCAGTAACTGCACGGGTGGCGGCAGGAAGAGACTTCATTGTCACGCTGCCATCTTCGTTTCCTGCATACCCTCATGAAAGTTGCCGAAGCCACCTTTGCCTTTGAAGCCATGCCCACCCTCAAGGTGGATGGCGAGGTTCGCACGTTTGCCGACATCCAGGTCAATGGTGAGACCTTCAAAGGTGTTGACCTGGGCAACGGCACCTATGCCCGTCTGTCGGATCGCACCCAGGGACGCTTCGACGTCACGCTCTTTCACGAATCATCGGATCACGACCTCTCCAACATGCAGGTCTCCATCACAGGCGGCGGGGTGAGCCGACTGCAGGATACGGAGGGCCACGCGCATGGGACGGATGACGTGCGCCAGATGGACCATGAAGCGATCACCCTGACCGAAGCCTTCTTCGACCAGTTTCTCGGCCAGCGTGGAGTGCACGAGCTGCCTGACGTCCAGGGTTCGACCTCACCCCTCTCCCCAGGACCTCCGCCTCAACTGCTCCCGCCTTTAACATCAAGCATCCCCTCCTCCCTACCGCCCACGGACCTGGTTCAAGATGATCCGGACATCAGCATCGTGATTGAAAGCGGTCCGCGGGACCGGACACCTCCTTCCGTGGAGGAATTGGGCAGGTCCACTGGCTTGTTTCTAAACGCCCTGTCGATCTCGCCGACGGACGATTCCGCTCAGGCGCTCAAACTCCAAAACTTCGCCACTCATCTGGCGAAGGTCAAACAAGACGGAGGCCCCTCTGGCGTGCCAGGAGGGGTCACTGAGAAAGCGGTGTATCAACCCTTCACCGACCAGATCAAAACGCTCACCACCAAGGAACTCACCGCCCTCTCAGCAGCCTTCACCAGCGCCGTGGGTAACGATTCCAACGCAGCAGCACTGGCGGAGTTGTCCGACATCGTGAAAACCGAGATCACGGCCCGTCAGGACAAACTGGATACCGAGGTCCACCTCTGGACCGACTCCCTTAACAAGGCGCTGGCGGTGCACGAGGGCGAACTCACCGGCTCATTCACCGATCACCAGGGCAACACCCACCAGGTCACGGAAGATCGGGCAACAGCATCCAAGGCCTTCGCGAAACTCGTGGAAAGTTTCAACACGGCCATGATGAATTTGACCGACACCGATTACTCCAGCGCCCTGGCAACCCGGGTAGTGGGCGGCCTCGGGAGCGATGGCAGAAAGGTCTTTCTCCAAGCTCTGGCGGAGCACACTCCCAAGGGACAAGACCTCCCCTTCATGAAGATGGCGCTGCGAGACGAGCCTCCCGCAACCATCCTCGACCACGACGGAAGCATCACCAAGGCTCAGGAACAACTGCAGTCCACCGGGAAGGCGCACGTTGGCGAGATCTACTCACAACTGACCAGCCTGGAAGCCGAGCTGTACTCTAACTTCGCTGACCACGAGCACAGGGATCACCCGGCCAAGCACCCCAGCCACAACGCGCTGGAGTTCTTCTCGTTCATCGTGCGATTCCATGCCCTGGCAGCGGAATACGAACGGGCGACCAGTGAGTTTGGCATCCCGCCAACGGGCGACTTTGCAGGGCGCAAAGCCACCGTGCGAGATCGCCTGGCGGAGCTGACTCAAGATCTGGACAATCTCCTCGCACCGATCGCGGATGTGCCCACAGGCCAGATCCCTCTTCTTCAAGAGGCGCTTGCTTATCTGCAGATCCCGCAGCTGGACGGGGTCATTGCCCAGGAGCTTTTGAATCGAGCCGTGTAGCCTCATCCTGACCATTCTGGCGACCTCGTCACCAAGTTTCAGGTAACTGGGAACAGGGGTGCGGCTAGAAGTTCACTACAACGACTCGTCACGCCGCCGCCCCCGTCACATGAAAGTTGCTGAAGCCACCCTCTCCTTCCAGGCCATGCCCACCCTCAAGGTGGATGGCGAAGTCCGCACCTTCGCCGAGCTCGAGGTCAATGGGGAAAGGTTCCAAGGCGTGGATCTGGGAAATGGCACCTATGCGCGCCTCGGAGATCGCACGGACGGACCGTACGATGTCACCCTGTTTCATGGCGAGAGCGACCACGACATCTCCAATCTCAAGGTCTCTGTGACCGGGGGCGGAGTGAGCCGCCTCAAGGATACCGAGGGCACCGAGCACCGGCAAGACACCGTTCAGAACCTGGATCACGAGTCCATCACCTTTGGCGACGAGTTCCTCGCCAGGTTCCAGCATGACATCGGTCACGTCGACGAGATCGAAACTCACGACGCCCCCGAAGTCGTACCTCCACAAGTTCACGACTCTGCCCCAGAAGCCCCCAGGGATCTGCCTCCTCCCCCCGTCATCGTGCCCCCGCCCACCTGGCAGCCCCCGGCAGGCAAGACTGGCATGTCGAAAATGTTCTCCGACCTGACCACACCGAAGGAGACACGCACCAAGGAGAAAACCGAAGCCGCCCTTCAAGAGGTGGACAAGACGACTAAGGAACTGGTGAAAATGCTCACGACCCTGCCCAAGGGTTCCGTGGTCACTGCCACCAAACATCCCGCGTTCAGCGCATACATGAGCAACATCGCCCAGGCCGCCGCACCAGCAGTGAAGCGCGGCATGGATCTGAACCAGATCACGCAGGACGCCTTTACCAAGCAGGTCAAATCACTCAACTCCAGGGAACTGGCGAGCCTGGCCGAGGCTTTCTCCGACGGAGTGGAAGGCAGTCCTCATGCTGAATCCATGAAGGAACTGGCCGGCATCATTCACAAGGAGATCAAGTCCCGCCAGGTTGACTTTGAAAAAGAGGTGCGAGCTTGGACGGACACGCTGCATCAGGCACTCGCCGTGCATGAAGGACGGAGCGACAGCGTGGTGAAAGACCGCGATCAACGGAGCTATACGATCACGGACAGCCGAGACTCTGTGTCTGGCGCGTTCCGTGGCCTCGTCCAGTGCTTCAATCGCGCCATGATGAGCGATCCTGATCCCGACAAAGCCCGGGCCATGATCGCCCGCGTCGTAGGCGGACTAGGAACGGACGGACGGAAAATCCTGCTGGAAGGGCTCATGGAGCACACTCCGAAAGGCTCCCCGCTCCCACTGATGAAGATGGCGCTGGATGCGAGAGCGTATCCAACCGTGCTGGACCCTGAGGGCACCGCCGTCAAGGCACAGGCACGGTTCAGCGAGTCAACCACGAGCTACGCCACCAAGCTCCACACGCAACTGACTGAGCTGCGCACCAGTCTGATGACAGATTTTGGTGAAGATGACTTCGTGGATGACGCCCCCAAGAAGCCTGCCACACACAAGCTGGAAGTTCTCTCCCACCTCGTCCGATATCAGGCCATGGTGGACGAATACGAGCGGGCAACCAACCAGTTTGGCACCGCCATCCCTGAAGGTTTCGCCCAACTCAAGGAGGCCGTCCGCGACCGTCTGGTGGAACTGGCCATTGATCTGGCGAAAGTGGACAGTCCGCTAGAAGGCTTCCCCTCCGAGCAGATTCCCCACCTGGAAAAGGCGCTGAAGGAACTCGGCATCACCGTGCTAGACAATGCCATCACCGGCACCCAGACGGGGCGCAGGAAAGAACTGGAAGACAGCTTCCAGAAAAAGCTCTCCCCCGGCATCCGTGCAGGAATCTCCGGCGACTTCGGTGGCTTGATGAAAGGCATTCTCGGCCTCACCGATCTGCGCAACAGCAGCGTGGAGACGGCTATGGGGCTCTCCAGCAATGAGAAGTTCGGTCACTACTATCACAAAGGATCCCGGGTGGATCTGCTGGGCAGCTTTGCGGATCCGGATCTTAACGTGGCTGTCCGCCGACACTACCTCGCCGAGGCCATCAAGTCGGGCAATCTCTCCAAGGATGACATGCTGAAACTTCAGCGTGAGATACAGTCCAACGCTCAACTGGTAGCTCTCCTGATCGTCGGGACCAAGGGTCCCATTGACGACGATGCCCGCTGGGGCCGTGTCACGGCTGAATGGCTGGTAACTCTGGATGAACTCCTGGCCGAAGAAACCGGCGTACCCGCCATGAATGTGGATGCCCTTAAGGACAAGCTGAGGAAAAACCCCACCGGGTACATGCGAGAGATGACGCCAGCCATGAAGGCGCTCTATGAGGACAATCTCGGCTACCGTCTCGGTACCGATGGCACCGCCAAGCCGCGCACCGACATCACCTTCGCGCAGATCATGAAAGGAATTCGGGAAGAGTAGGTGAAAGTGAAACCAAAGGAAAGGTTAGAGGTGAATTGATCAAGGAAACTACCTTTCTGGCACCACTTTCAGGGTGCAATTCTGCTTCATCAATCCAGGGATAGGGCTCGTAGAACTCGCCCTATCCCTGGCTACCGTCTGGAATGCCTTCGGCATGGGGGGAAGGGGTTTGGAGCTGTGTTCGTGAAAACGCGGTTCAGGAATTCACAGCATGGCACAGAAAGACAAGTGCTTCACAGTCCGGCCGCACCTCAGCATCATCACAAATGCCGCTACACCTGCCCCCATGCCGAAGGCATCCCAGACGGTAGCCAGGGGCCAGACGAGCTTGGCGAGTCTTGCCCCTGGAAAGTGCAAGACAGCAAGGCGGCAAGAATGAGCAGTTCGCGCGCAAACAAAGGACGCGACGAGTGGACAAAGCACGTCACCCGGCCATATGCCGCCCCCTTCCGCATTCTAGCGAATGCAGCCACGACTGCCCTCTGCGCTCCCGCCTCGGCTACCGCGGTCACCTCACCCCTGCCCCCCCGCACAAGACCCGTCTGTAGATTTCGGCCGGATCCACCCTCCAACCGATACTTTCATGTCTTAAAACCAACAAATTATGTCAGTCCAACCGTTAAGACACCAGCCTGCACGTGCGTTTTAATCCACCGCTTTTTCTCCGCACAAGCAGAAATAGCATCATCTCGACACGTTTCACAGCACCCATGCATTTCCGCCCACCTGTACTCACCCTGCTGACGGCCTGCGCCGTGGCTCTTCCGCTTTCGGCCGCTGCGCCCAAGGACGTCAACGTCACCATCAAGACTCTGCCGGCCCAGATGCGGTATGACACGGAGGCGATCATTGCCGAACCCGGTGCCAAGGTGACCATCACCCTGGACAACCTGGACGACCTCCCGCACAACGTCGTGGTCTGCCTGCCGAAGGACGGCGGCGGCAACGACAAAGGCATGGAAGTGGCGCAGGTGGCCTGGAACCTGGGCGAAGCCGGGATGGTGAAGCAGTGGATCCCGGAGCACAAGCGCATCATCGCCCACACCAAAATGGTGGATCCGCACCAGAAGGGCAGCATCAGCTTCACGGCACCGGAGAAAGAGGGCGAGTACCCCTACGTCTGCACCTTCCCCGGTCACGCCATGGTCATGAACGGCCTACTCACCGTGGCTAAGGCCGTGCCGCCGATCCGGAATCTCCACTTCCGCTACTACACGGGCAGCTTCAACAAGCTGCCGGATTTCAGCACCCTCACCCCTCTGGCAGGCGGTCCCCTGCCCGCCGGGAAGTGCGACATCAGCATCAACAAGGAGAAGAACAAGTTCGCCTACGAATTCGAGGGCATGATCGACTGCCCCAAGGACGGGGAGTACAAGTTCGTCTCCGGTGGGGATGACGGCATCCGCATTTATATCGACGACAAAGAAGTGATCGAGGCGGACGGTATCCACCCCTTCGGCATCAAGGAGAAGAAAATCAAACTCACCAAAGGCGAGCACAAGATCCTGGCCCACTACTTCCAAGGCGGAGGCGAGGCGGAGTTCTACCTCGGTTGGTCCGGCCCGGGCTTCAAGGAGGCTGCTCTCTCCGAGTGGGTGCCCAACACGGATCGTCGCGAAACCGACGAGCAGAAGTACCAGGGCCTCCCTCTCGTGGTGAAGGATGAAGCCCTCATCTACCGCAACTTCATCAAGGGCTCCGGCCCGCGTGGCATTGCCGTGGGCTACCCGGGCGGGGTCAACCTCTGCTGGGATGCCGATCAGATGAACCTGGCCCTGGTGTGGCAGGGTGCCTTTATGGACGCCAAGCGCCACTGGACGGGCCGCGGTGCCGGCGACCAGCCGCCGCTGGGCTACGATGTGGCCAGCCTGGGCCAGCAGCGCGCTCTGGGCACCCTTGATTCAGGCTCCGCCCCTTGGGTAGCAGCCTACAAAAAAGAGGAGTTCCGCAATGCCGACTACCGGTTCCACGGGTATGAGCTGGACGCCAAGCGCCAGCCCACCTTCAAGTGGGAATATCAAGGGGTGCAGGTGGAGGAGTCCTACACGCCCTCCGGCAGCTCCAAGGAGAGCAGCGCCCTGCTCAAGCGCACGGTGAAACTGAGCAACCCCGGCGGCAAGAACGGCCTTTATTTCCTCGCCCTCTCCGGCAATGTGGAAGCCAAGGGCCCGGACTTCCTGGTGGACAAGGTGGTGAAGGTCAGCGTGGCCGGCGGGGAGCCGCTGGTGCGCAAGGACGGCGGGCGCACGGAAGTGCTGCTGCCCGTGGAGTTCAAGGACGGCCGAGCCGAGTTCACCCTGACCTACGCCTGGGGCGGGAAGTAACCCCTGCGCCGCCATCCGTTTCTTCATCGAACCCTTTTCGAGTCCTTCATGAAATCCTTTGCCTTTGCCCTCGCAGCCCTGCTGCCCCTCGTGCCCGGCGCCCTCCGCGCCCAGTCCCCTGCCCCACAGGAGTCTGATTTCTACAAGATCGAGCCCTTCTCCTTCCCCACGGACATCGTGGCGGAGGTGGGCGCGATCGAGCTGCTCCCCGAGCACAAGCTCGCCGTCGGCACCCGCCGTGGCGACGTGTACATCGTGGACAACGCCTTCACCACCGATCCTGCCAATGCC
>NZ_BATR01000134.1 GCF_000739655.1 Verrucomicrobium sp. BvORR106
AGCGTGTCGTCCAACGCTGCGAGCAACTCGCCGATGGACTCATCGGTTTCGTCACCCATGTTGGAGATGCGGAACGTGGTGCCCTTGATCTTGCCGTAGCCGCCGTCAATGATGAGCTTGTGCTTCTTCTTGAGGTTGCTGGTGAAGGCTGCGACGTCGATCTCCTTGTTATTCTTCACGCAGGTCAGGCCCTTGGTGCGGTAGCCTTCAGCGGCGAAGTGCTCGAACCCGTGCTTGGCGACCCAATCATGCACCTGGCCGTTGAGGCGGGCGTGGCGGGCATAACGGTTCTCAAGCCCTTCGGCAAAGAACTTGTTGAGCTGGTGACGCAGGCCGTAGATGAGGGAGATGCACGGCGTGCTGGGCGTCATGCTCTTCTCGCCGTTGGCTTTGAACTCGAGGAAGTCGAAGTAGTAGCCGCGATCGGCCACCGTAGCAGCGCGCTCATAGGCGGCCTCGCTCACTGTGAAGAGACCGAGCCCGGGCGGCATCGCGAAGGCTTTCTGGCTGCCCGTGAGCAGCACATCGATGCCCAGATCGTCGAAGTTCATCGGCACCGTCGTGAAGGACGAAACCGTGTCCACAATGAAGAGCACATCCGGGAACTTCGCCTTGAGCTTGGCAATCTCTTCCACCGGGCTGAGAACGCCCGTGGAGGTTTCGCTGTGCACCAGGGTCACGGTGTCGAACTCGCCGGTGGCGAGCTTTTCTTCGACCTGGGAGGCAAGGATGGCCTGGCCCCACGGCACTTTCAGCGCCTCGGCCTGCTTGCCACAACGGAGGGAGACATCATGCCACTTGTCGGAGAACGCGCCGCAGCAGCAGTTCAGCACCTTCTTCTTCACCAAGTTCCGCACCGCGCCTTCCATGACGCCGAAAGCGGAGGAGGTGCTCAGGAACACCAGTTGCTTGGTACCAAAGAGGACCTGCAGCTTCTCATGGATCTCAGCATACAGATTTTGGAAGTCCTTGCTGCGATGACCAATCATCGGAGCGGACATGGCCGCGTAGGTGTCGGGAGAGACTTCTACGGGTCCGGGAATGAAGAGTTTGACGTGGTCGCGCATAAGTGAGGGAGGGCGACCATAGGTAGAAATGAGGCGTTGGCCAGAGCTATTTGGATTGGGAATCGTTCATTTCTGATCTGCGGTTGCGGGGCAGAGGAGGCAGACGCCGGAGTGTAAATGGCCCGTTAGCGACTGGATTCCAGCGGTTTACGCACATTACCCGCTCTTCCAGGTGCAGTGAATTTCGAAAGCTCTCTCCCCTTCAATCTGCCAGATTCACATCCAGCACCTGAGCGCGCAGCGCTTTTGGGACTGCGGCGAGCATCGCCGCTTTGGCACCCCTTGTGACAAGCTTGAACCCTTCGCGCCCCAGCAGCGCCCACCGTGCCCAATCCCCTGCTCCGCTGCGGCTCAATCGACGCTCCCACAACACAGGACTCCCGAAAGCGGTGATTCTCACCGCAGTCCCAAAGCGGCTCCGCCGCCAGGTGTTGGCAGCTCAAGGGTGCTCGGAAGTTGGTACCAGCTTGCGACATCGCAGGCTCAGAACACAACCTCCAACGAACAAACACCTACACCTGAGCGCGCAGCGCTTTTGGGACTGCGGCGAGCATCGCCGCTTTGGCACCCCTTGTGACAAGCTTGAACCCTTCGCGCCCCAGCAGCGCCCACCGTGCCCAATCCCCTGCTCCGCTGCGGCTCAATCGACGCTCCCGCAACACAGGACTCCCGAAAGCGGTGATTCTCACCGCAGTCCCAAAGCGGCTCCGCCGCCAGGTGTTGGCGGTTCAAGAATACCCGGAGATCTGCGATGCCTCGCCAAGTCCAAGGATTTACAAAAAACCAACCGCACCCATATTTGCTCGACATGACCCAATACATCCTCCTCATCCAGGGCAACCTCACGAGCCCCACCACCACCGAGGAATGGGACACCTTCTTCTCCGCCGTGCGCAGCAGCGGCCTCTTCAAAGGCGGCAGTGAGATTGGGGGCCGAACACGTCTAGGAAACTCCACGACGGCTCAATCGACCGATCACGTGGTGGCCTATATGCGGTTCGATTCCGATGACCAAGAGAAGCTGCTAGCCCTGGTCAACCAACATCCCGTGGTCCTTCATGGCGGCACCGTGGAACTCTGTGAGCTGCCCAAGTCCTGAGCAGCTTCCATCTCCTCCCTCACTTGTCCCAAATAAAATGCTCCAACCGGATCCTCGTCCCTTCTTGCTTGGCAGACTCGGACCGGTCTCCACCGGCAGAAGCTAGGCGATCAGCCAACCGGGCGGCGGCTTCCCACTCCTGGCGCTCCTTGAGCACCTCCAGCGCGGCAAAGCCAGCGCGATAGAGCCAGACGTACTCCTGCGAGGTCAGCGCGCGGGAGATGGTCGGGTTCAAACAAGATTCCACCACATCGTTGCAGGCTTCCAGAGCCTCCGCGGAACGGCCCGCCTGAAGCTGGCACTGGGCCAACAGGTAGCCCGCTTGCCCCCGCCAGGCGCGAGTGGCCGTGGTGTCCTGCGTGATATAAGTGAAGACTTCCTTGGCCTGTTCCAGGTGCTTCGCATCCTTTCTGGCGAGAAGCATGCTTAGCTCCCCTTTCTCAATCAGCAGGGAAAAGAGCTCATCTCCCGCAGGTGCAGGCTTGCTGGTGAGCAGACTGTTCACGACCAGAAGCGCGTCCACCTCGTTGCCCTGTCTTCGCTTGGCCAAGGCCTGCTGGCGCTGGGCCTCCCGCGCCAGGGGTCCACTGCGGTTCACTACTTCCTCCCAGAGAGAAATCGCCTTCTCCATGCCCGCCGGAGTCAGCACGGCCATGGCCGCCTTTCCCGCATAATACTGCGCAACCTCCGCATAGGGAGACTCCGTCTGCTCCTCCACCAATTCCTCGAACTGAGTCCCGGCGTGGGTAAAGTCGTCCATGCGATAGTAGGCCTGTGCGACCTTCATCCGCACCTGGTCCCGACGCTGAGACATGCGCCAGGTCTCCAGATACTTTAGTCCCGCTGAAGTCAGTGATGGAAAGTCCTGAGCCGCCTCGTGCAACCACACGCGGGTGTAGTCGATCTTCTCTTTCCACCCATCGGCCAGGTCCGGGATTGCCAGCGCCACGTCAAGCGCCTGCGCCGCAGCCTTGGCCCGCACAGGAATGTCGAGCAGGCACAACTCAGCCAGTGCCAGATGGGCTTCCACAGCCCTGGGATGGGTCGGATGTTCCCTCACAAAGTCCTGCAGGGCCGCCTCCGCGGTCGGGTCATGCTTGGCGGCCAGATGCAGCGCCTTCTCCAGCAGCAGGAGGGAGGCAGAATCACGCGCGGCCGCGTCCAGAGCTTCCTTCATCTGCGGTCCGGTGCTCGTTGCCTCGGGTCCAAAAGACGCATCCTCGTCATCCTCGCGAATCTGGGCGGTGGCCAGTTGCTTCAGGCACATCTGGTAGCGCACCTTGTCCCCTCCCAGAAATGCCGCAGCAGCGGCGTTGTAGAGGGCTCTCTGGCCCTGCGTCGAATCCACCGCCGCCAGTCCTGATTTCTCAAACAACACGGAAGCTTCGCGATACTCCTTCCGCGCAAACCGGATCATCGCGGTCAGATAGTCCACCGTGTCCTCCCCGCCGGTGCCAAACCGGCTGCGCCAGACGTTGGCCAGCTCCAGAACCCGACGGTCGGCCCCCATCGTGCCGTACAGGCTCATGAGGGCCCTCAAGGCCTCAGCCTCCCGCACATGCCCGGGATGCAAGGTCAAAAAGGTTTCCAAGAACCCGACCGCATGGGCAGGCTGACCGTGATCCGCCAGCCATTGTCCAAGGTAGAACAACGCCAGAGCATGTCGTCCACGGGGCTGGGCGATGGCGGCCCAGGCAATGAGCCGGTCTCGCGCATCCGTCTCCTCCGGAGCGGTCACGTCCAGAAGCAAAGCGAATGCCTGCTCATAGTAGCGGCTCTCCGGGGCGTGTTCTAGGAAACGCACCAACTCACGCTCCGCGGTCCGCTGGCGACCTTGTAGCGCATAGGCCTCCGCCAGGCGCACCGTGGCTGCATCCTGCAAATCTTTGTTAAGAGTGGTAAGGGGCAGGATGCGGCGCAGCAGAATCTCCCCCTGCTTGCCATCGCCGGTTTTCAGCCAGGCACAAGCCTTGAGGAACTCAGTCTCCACATCCTTGCGCTCCTGGCCAAAACGGCGGAGCACGTTCGGCGCACGGGAGGCAATGATCTCTGACTCGTTCCAATACAATCCTGCAATCCGCGCGATCCCGGCATTGGGGCCCTCCATCACTTCCTTGAACTCCTTGCGACCTGGGATCTCCCTGCCCTGGGCCACCAGCACCTGCCCAAGAGCGAGCCGGGCCTCTGCCTCATAACGGGTGCCCTCTTTCAGGCAGGTTTTGAGCGCCTCTTCTGCCTCGCGAAATTTGTGATCCAGGATCAGGCACTGCCCTTTCCAGAAGTTTGCCTCCGGCACCTTGAAGAGAGAAAGCGCCAGCAGGGCTTTGGTGGAATTGCGGGCTCGCACCAGTGCATCTACCATCCGCTCCCCCACCTGAGCTTCATCCTTTTTTGTCAGCGATTTGTCCTTGAGCAGCCGCTCATACTTGAGGGCCGCCGCCTCGTGCAGACCTTCGCTCGAGTCTTTTAGCGCGGCCTGATACTCATCCCGAGCCGCCAGCTCGATCTTGGCCGCAGCGGACGGGGCCGGCGGTGCCGCGACGCCCAAAGCAGCCCCTCCGACCCACAACACTGCCACGCAGGCATAGGGCAGGATTAGGGGTGCAAGGGTTGGAGGCATCCGGCCAGCTTACCCAGCCTGGCGGGAACTTCAACGCATCACTCCAGTCGAAACGTCACATTCAGCTCATACTCAGCACCGCCGTAGGCCTGTGGCAGAGGCAGGACCTGGCCCACCCTGCTCGCAGCGGCCACGATGGAGGAGTCCAGGGCGTCACTCCCCGACGGCCGTACAAAAAACCGACGCGCCACCCGGCCATCACGGCTCAGGACGACGCTCAGCACCGCTTCTTTTTGAGAGGCAGGCAGTCGCGTCACGGGAGGCACCCATTCCTCTGTCAGCACCGTCCGCACGCGGTGATCCACCGCATTCAGCACCCGCTCCAACTCTTCAGTGAGAGCCCGGCCTCCCCGCTCACCCAGGGTGTACCCCGGCAGCTGAAACATGCCCAAGGTGCGCTCGTGGTCAGAGAGCAGGACTGGAGACACACGCTGGACCGTCACCCGTTTCCGCTCCCTGCCCATCCCCGCCGCCAGTGGCAGCATGGACGAAGCGAAGTCACCAGGGGGAAGCCATTGAGCATCCTGCACATTGCCTCCGCTCTCCCGGGTCTCCACCATGCGGTAGCCCACCCAGGCCAGAGCCATCGCGAGATTCGCGGTCAGCACGCCAAGGAGCAGCTGCACGCCAGGACTGGGACCTGCGCGGCTCATGGCTCTGACCGCACATCCACCGATGTCTGCGGCACGGCACACGTCTTCAGGACGTTCATGACATCCAGCAGCACCTCCAGATCCAGATCCCGTGGCACCTTTACCCGCACCGCGGGCATCCCATCCTCACTGTTCAGCTGTGTCAGCTGGTCCTTCAACTCATCGATCGGAAAGGTGATGCCCTTCAGCACGGCATAGCCGTCCCCTTCAAGCGTGAGATCGACCACCGCCGCAGGCGCTGGCAGATGCGACCGCTGAGCAAGCCCCCCTCCCTGAACCGAGAAAGCCACGACCCAGGCGATCAAGGCAAAAAGCGATACCGCCACCGCCAACGGACGAAACGTCACGGGACGCAGACGGAGATGACTGGGGGTTCGCAGGTCCAACATGGCAACAGGCCGGGCGTTCTGATTCAGCTCACGGAGCCGACATCACTGGAATGGAACGGGAGGTGTCCGATGGCGGAAGCGCGAAGGTAGGCCCATCGAAGGGCACCATGGAGCCCAGACTCGGCAGCGACTCCAAGGGCTTGCGATGATCGACAAACGCCCGGTCAAACTGGGTGGCCAGCTCCACGGCAAAGTCTCCCAGTTCCCCGGCCAGATCCTGCACCCGCTGCACCAGGGCGTTGTGCCACAACATCAGCGGAATGAAAACAAGCGCCCCCAGCGCCATGGGAGTAACCGCAGACACCACCAACTGCGAGCCGGTCACTCCGGCTGAAACATCCACCAGAACACTCACCAGTGCGGCCACGAGTCCTAGAAATGGCAGGATGTCCACCGATCCATCCCCCAACCCATCTCCCAGCTCCCGTGAGGTAAAATCCGCCGTGCGCTCCTGAACCTTCCGTACGGAGTCCATTTGCGAGGGCGAAATGCGCCCCGCCGCTCTCAGCCGGATCGAGAAGTTCTTGTCCACAAAATCCGTGCCCATCAGGTGGAAGGCAACTTCTCGTGCGGAAGTCAAGTACACCGCATGTCTGGGGGCCCCCTCAAAGGTCAGGCCGTCTTGAAACACTTCAAGGCTGTGAGAGGCATCCTGATGCGCCTTCAAAAAGGCATCGTCCGCCTTCCGGCATCGACGCAGCTGCGCGGCGGTCACCAGCATCCTGATCCAGCAGATGAAGGCCCACAGAATGATCACCCCACAAGCAGTCAGAGCCGGCAGGTTCATGGCCTTCAAATGCGCTTCAAGCCCTGCAGGTGCAGTCACGGATGACGCTTGGGCAGCAGCGAACGCGGCAATGATGGGCATGACGTCACATGCTACTGGAAAATTTACACCTGTCTTAGGAAAAATGCGGCATCGCTGCCCGATGTCACACACGAGTCCAAGAGTCCGTCGACTCAAAGCCCGCCATTAAATCAGCGCCCAGCAGGGGTTCGTCGCGTATGCTCATTAAGCACGACCTCTTCGCTCCTCTTCCTGAGTACGGTAATTATGAAACGCTGGTCCCTGCATGTCGCCACCTTTGGAGGTACGGAAGTACGTATCCACGCCACCTTCCTCCTTTTACTGGCCTGGATAGGCCTGATGGTCCTGGGCAAGGGCGGCCCGGCCGCGGCCTGGGAGGCCATCTTGTTCCTCGTGGCGATGTTCGTCTGCGTGCTCTTGCATGAGTTCGGCCACGTGGTGGCGGCGCGACGCTACGGCATTCATACGCCAGATATCACCCTGCTCCCCATCGGAGGTCTGGCGCGGCTTGAGCGCATGCCCCGGAAACCACAGGAGGAGCTGATTGTGGCTCTGGCAGGTCCGGCGGTGAATGTCGCCATCGCCGCCCTGCTCTTCATCGCCCTGCAAGTCCTGCCCGCTCCCAGCCTCCATTTCAACATGGTGGACGGCCCCTTCGCCGTCCGGCTTATGGTCTGGAACCTGATCATGGTCCTTTTCAACATGATCCCCGCCTTCCCGATGGACGGCGGCCGGGTCTTGCGGGCAGCGCTGGCCATGTTTCTGGACTATGGCAAGGCCACCCGTCTGGCGGCTGGCATCGGTCAGGCCATCGCCATCTTCGGCGCCATGGTGGCACTGTTTGTCGCTCACAATCCCCTCCTCATTCTCATCGCTGTGTTCATCTTCATGAGCGCTGGCCAGGAGGCGACTTATGTCAGTGAGCAGGAAGCCATTCGCGGGCTCTCGGTCAAGGAGGCGATGATCACCCAGTTCAGCCACCTGCGGCAGGATGCGGTGCTGAAGGATGCGGTAAAACTGCTACTTTCTGGATCTCAGCAGGACTTCCCAGTGGTGGATTGGCAAGGCGCATACATCGGCATGCTCAGCCGCACCCGGCTCATAGAATCGCTGGACCAGTTCGGACCTCAGCGCGCCGTCTTGGACGTCATGGAGACCTGCCCGATCTCCCTGGATCCCCGCCACCCTCTTCCCGAGGCGATGGATCACCTGCGCGCCAGCAACTGCCCCGCCCTCCCCGTCATCCACCCCGTGGACGGCAGCCTGGTCGGCCTTCTCACGGCGGAAAACGTGGGTGAGATGCTCATGGTCCGGGCCGCCCTGTCCAAGTCCCAGGCTCCGACATCCCTCACAGCGGTCTGACAAAATTGTCCCGCATTCCCCCGCCGCGTCTCCATATTCGCGGTGGACATGGCGTTTTTCCTGCGCGACTAACAAGGCGCATCTTGCGAAGCGAAGATTCCTTTGCTTACCTTAACTACCAACGACACTCAATGGACGACCTTATCATCTCCCAGATCATCGGACGCGAGGTTCTTGACTCGCGCGGCAATCCCACCGTGGAAGTGGACGTGTACCTTGAAGGCGGCGCATTCGGCCGTGCCGCAGTGCCGAGCGGAGCCAGCACCGGTGAGCATGAGGCCCTCGAGCTGCGTGACGGCGACAAGAGTCGCTATCTGGGCAAGGGCACCACGAAGGCAGTCGCCAACGTGAATGACATCATCGCAGAGCACATCGAAGGTCTCATCGCGACCGACCAGGTCGGCGTGGACAAGGCGATGCTCGCCCTCGACGGCACCAGCACCAAGAGCAAGCTCGGTGCAAACGCCATCCTCGGTGTCTCCATGGCCGTGGCCAAAGCCGCCGCCAGCGCTCTGGGCCAGCCCCTCTACAAGTACCTCGGCGGCCCGAACGCCAAGGTCCTTCCCGTGCCGATGATGAACATCATCAACGGCGGTGCCCACTCCGACGCACCGATCGACTTCCAGGAATTCATGATCATGCCGAAAGGTGCCCCCACGTTCCGTGAGGCCCTTCGCTATGGCGCAGAAGTGTTCCACGCTCTGAAGAAGATCCTTCATGACCGTGGCCTCAGCACCGCTGTGGGTGACGAAGGCGGTTTCGCCCCCACCCTGAACAGCGCTGACGACGCCCTCGCGGTGATCGCCCAGGCGGTGGACAAGGCTGGCTACAAGCTCGGTGAAGACATCTTCATCGCCCTCGACGTCGCCTCCAGCGAGTTCTTCGTGAAGGACAGCAGCAAGTACGTCTTCAAGAAGAGCGACAAGTCCGAGCGCGACGCCGCTGGCATCGTGGCCTACTACCAGGAGCTTCAGAAGAAGTACCCGATCATCTCCATCGAAGACGGTTGCGCCGAGAACGACTGGGCCGGCTGGAAGCAGCTGACCGACGCCATGGGTGCCAACACCCAGCTTGTGGGTGACGACCTCTTCGTGACGAACGTTGAGTTCCTCCAGAAGGGCATCGACCAGGGCGTGGCCAACTCCATCCTCGTGAAGGTGAACCAGATCGGTTCCCTCACCGAGACCTTCGACGCCGTTGAGCTCGCTCACCGTCACGGTTACACCTCCGTGCTGAGCCACCGCTCCGGTGAGACCGAAGACTCCACGATCGCTGACCTGGCTGTCGCCACGAACTGCGGCCAGATCAAGACCGGCTCCCTTAGCCGCTCCGACCGGATTGCAAAATACAACCAGCTCCTTCGCATCGAAGAAGAGCTGGGCGACTTCGCCATCTACGGCGGTCGCATGAAGGTCTAGTCAACCTCCCCTTCGACGCCTCACCATGTCTCGCGAGGAACAAGAATTCGACGGCCCGGAAACGGACCGGCCGAATTTCCTCGCAAGGCTGGTGAGGCTGAATCGCTACCTGCTCGCCCTTCTGGTCATCCCCGCCGCGGTCTTGTATTTCCGACCGCCCCTGAAGGAACAGGAAGCCGCCCGCGCCAAGCTGGCTGAACTCACCACCCGACGTGATGGGCTCAAAGCCGATGCTGAACGCCTCCAGCGCAAGCTGGAACTGATCAAGACTGATCCCGAGTATTTAGAAAGCATGGCGAGAGACCGTCTGAACCTGCAAAAGGACGGTGAAATCATTCTGCGGTTCGAGGACTAGCCTCACCGCAACGCCGCAGTCCGCCCCGCTCCTCCCTACCCCCATTGTCATTTCGTCAAGGCATGCCCCTCCGCATTTTTGACCGTTACATCTGGCGCCAGGTTTCCTCCTCGACCCTTACGGGTGTCCTCGTCCTTACCGGGGTGATGGTCCTGGGAAACGTGTTCAAGGAAATGGAGCGACTTCTGGGTGACACCGCGTCCCTCCCGCTCCTGGCGGTGGCGCAGTTCATCACCTACGTCATCCCCTACTCCCTGATCTTCACGATCCCGTGGGCTTTGCTCACCGCCATCCTGCTCGTGTTCGGGCGCATGAGCGCCGACAACGAGATGACCGCCCTGCGCATGACCGGCATGTCCATGCCCCGCATCTGCTCGGCCGTGTTCGTACTGTCCGTCTTCATGTCCGGCGTCTGCTACCTCGTGAACGTGGAGCTGGCCCCGCTGGCCAAGACCAAGATCAAACGCCTCTTCTACGATCTCGCCCTGGATGATCCCGCCGTGCTCTTCCAGCCCGGCAAGGTGCTCGACCGGTTCCCCGGATACCGCATCTTCACCCAGGAGCGCGAAGGCAACAAACTGAAGAACGTCGAGATCATCCAGACCAACCTGGGCCGCGCCGAACGCTACATCCGCGCCAAGCGGGCCGAAGTGGTGGTGACCCCGGGCGTGACTGACTTCCAACTGCACCTGCGCAATGCCACCGTGGAAACAGGGGGTGGTGAAGCCGATGCCGCCTCTGCTGGAGCCGAGGTCAACATCATGAACGACCTTCAGTTCCTCTACATGGGGGACACCGCCATCACCTTCCCGCTCAGCAAGCTCAAGGAGAAGACGGAACGCGTCACCAGCAGCATGAAGGACACTTCCGCTCTCTGGAGCGAGGTCAACACCGGCATCAGCAGCGTGGATGGCCAGCCACTGAGTGAGAAACTCATCTCTGTCTCCCGCACAGAGCTGAGCATGCGCTACAGCTTCTCCCTCGCTGCGATCGTTTTCACCCTGGTGGGAATCCCCTTGGGCATCACCGCCCAGCGTCGTGAGACCTCCATCGGCTTCGCCTTGAGCCTCATCGTCGCCGTCTCCTACATGGTGTTCGTCATCTTCGTCAACGGCCTCAACGAACGCCCGAGTGTTTACCCCCACCTGCTCATGTGGGTGCCCAACCTGATCTTCATCGGCGTTGGCTCCCGGATGTTCTACAAGCTGAACCGGCGATAGGTTTTGGTGCTGGCCGCAGAGGTTCTGCGGCCTTAAACAACTCCCAGCCGTTTACCGAGCGGAGGTTGATCCCCCGAGTTTTCATAGCGGAACCCCCCAATGCCAAGTGTGTGACACAAGGCAGTCCCGCACGCGCATCGGTCGGGTTTAACATGATGCAAAACCCGGCCAGCAGGTGATCTCGTAATTCGTGTTTGCATAGCCGCAGGCTCACGCCAACGGCGTGATACAAAACAGCCCGGGTTCAGACCGCAAAGCGGTCGCCACCCCGGGTCAAAGGCGGAAGCGCTGGAACTCCAAGGGAGTTCTACAAACCGACCAAATCACGCGGAGTCGACCGTCCTCCATGCGGTTGACCTCCGGACTCACCAAGCACTAGGAACCAAGAACCCCACCCCTCACTTCGCCATCGGTTCAATGTAATACAAACCGGTCGTCATCGCGCAGGCATTGTCCATCGGCATCCGCTTCAGCGCATGCTCAGCGCCCCAGGAGTCAGAATAGAGGATCTCACTGGTCTTCGCATTGTAGCCGATGATGAGGCGCATATGTCCTCCAAAGCTCTGAGGCAGGTCCGCCTCCTTGTAGAGACCAAGTTGAACCCCCCACATGAGAGGCACTCCTTTTTCAATCGTGTCAGCCACGGCCCGCTGGAACTTGCTGTAGCCCGCCTTGTTCTTCTCCGTCCGGCTCACCTTGAGCGAGTCCGCATCCATTGAGGCATAGATGTCGCCGATATCGATGACCGCCATGTTGTTCAGATTGATCTCACGCTTGTCCCGGCGTTTGGCCTCGCGGTTGTAGTCCGAGATCATGTTGCTGAACTCTTTGTAGTCCCACTTCTCCAGCGCACGGACGCGCACGCGGAGCCGCGCTTCAAGCTTCTCCAGAGCCTCCAGCATCTCACTCGGGCTGGTGCCGCCACCCTGCCCGGTATTGGCCACTTGGGCGATCTCGTGCTGATCCACCGGGATACCGTAGTAGCGAAACACGCGCTCGGTCGTGGCAACAGCACAGTACCCCTTGGGCCCCTGATCCACCATCGGCACATTCTTGATCACCACATCACCGCTGGTTTCACGGGTGATGTTGGCGGCCAAGCCTGAGCGAGTCGCAGCGGACGCGCCAGCGGCACCATTTGCAAGCAGGCCCTGCTGCCGCGGCACCTCCGCGACCCGAAGCCGGATGAATTCCGGGCGAAATTCCTGCCCGCGGGACTTCATCTCTTTCTGGTAGGAGTACTCCAGCAAGTAGGCCGTGGGCGGCTTCATCCACATCCACCCCATGGCCTTGACGGCGCTCTGGGAATCCTTGCCCCGCTCCACCGGCTGAACGCCCAGCTTGGAGGAGATGAAGGTCTTGGCGTCCTCTACCTGCTTCTCAAACTGCTCCCGGTTTCCCGCCAGCGAGCTGCTGTCTCCGCGGTTGAAGATGGAGAAGTTCACCCGCGCCAGCTTCCCAGTCTGAAATTCAGCCACCGCTTCCGCCACCCGCAACTGCGGTCCCCAGAGCATGTAGGTGGAGCCAAAAAATCTTGCCTGCTCCTTGCTGGTGGAAAGCCAGTCGAAACGGAGCACCTTAAACTTCGCTTCGAACTGATCAGGCGTCAGCTCCCAGAGCTGATCTCCGCCCGCCAACTCGTCCAGAGCACGTCCCGGTTCCGTCGCTCCTGCACTGCCACCAGTACCGCTGGACTGGGAGTACACCTGCGTGAAAGACCCCATCAGCAGCCCCGCTGCGAGACAGAGTGAGGAGAATCGGCATCGCTGGATCATGGCAGAAGTAGGGTTTGGCGTGGAATAAACGCAAGTCTCCACGACAGCTCACAATGTGTCAATCACGGTCGGCACATGGGTGACAGGTGAGCTGGATCCAAAAAACCGGTGATAACGGGATGCCGTGTTTTCATAGGGCAAACCCCACGCCAACGGCGTGATACAAAATAGCCCGGGGTCAGACTGCGAAGCGGTCGCCACCCCGGGTATCGACAGGATAGCAATGGAACTCCAAGGGAGTTCTACAGACCGTCCAAATCACCCGGAGACGCCCCTCCCGCATGCGGCAAACACCTCAGGGATGCAGCCACGGTTTGTAGAACTCACTTCGGAGTTCTAGCTCATCTGCCCATGTACCCAGGGTGACGGCTCGTGCCTCGCCTTACCCTGGGCTACTTTGTATGACGCCCTTGGCGTCAGAGCACTCGCTTGCGGCAACCCTACGGTTTCGCGAACCACGCAGGCTCAACACCCGGCTTCCACTTGATGTTGCAGCCCGTGCTGGGCCGCTGGGTAGCCACCGGAGGCTCCCCTTTCAGCACCGCATCCACCGCGCCGCGCAGGTCTTCGCCCGTCACCGGCAATCCGTTCTTGGGTCGAGAGGCATCATACTGACCTGCGTAGGTCAGCTCCAGACGATCATTGAACACATAAAAATCCGGCGTGCAGGCCGCGAAGTAGGCTTGCGCCACTTCCTGGGACTCATCGTAGAGGTAGGGAAAGGTCCAGCCGTATTTGGCCGACATGTCCAACATCTTCTCCGGACTGTCAGCCGGGTAGCGCTCCACGTCATTGGAACTGATGCCGACGAATCCCACCCCTTTGGCCTCACAGGTGGCAGCAAAGATCCCCAACTCATTCGCCAAATGCAGGACGAAGGGGCAGTGATTGCACACGAACGCCACCACCAAACCACGGGGCCCCCGGACATCCTGCAACGTGAGCACTTCGCCTCTGCCATTGGGCAGGGAAAAGGCTGGAGCAGGACTGCCAAGACTCAAACTGCGCGTGGAGGGAACTTCTGCCATGGCCACTTCGTTTAGGGCCAGAGAGTTCCCGAGTCAACCCCCTCGCGACAAACACTTCCGCCCCAATCACGTCTGAGCGGTCATGTCGCCCAAAGAAAAGCTTGCACTCACGAGGGTTTTGAGAAAATACTTTAGACACCCAAAATATCCCAAAGTCCATACTAGCGGCTCATGAAAACCATCCTCTCGGTCCTCGCTCTTTCCTGCTGCATGGTGGCTTCTGCCAAATCACAGGGGTATCAGCCGCAATATCCGTACGATCCCTACAACCCAGCCCCTCAGCAGCAGCAAAGCTACCAGACCTACTCCTCTACCGGGTCCAGCTACGGCAGCAGCAACAGCCTGCTCGGCTATCAGTCCCTGGAAGTTCGCTACGTTTACAACGACTTCAAAGGCGATGACCGCCTCGAAGGAGACAGCGGGTTTGGGGTGGATCTGAAACTGGAGTTGATGAAGCCGCTCTACCTGCGCTTTGGCCTGGAGCGAATCACTAGCAAAACTCCAGACGCAGAAGACCTGGACCTTACCACCTTCTCAGTGGCCGGCGGTGCCTTCATCCCGATTGGCAATCGTTTCCACATCTTTGGCGAAGTGGGAGCCCGGTATGACTACGTGTCCGAAGAGCTGGAAAACGTCAGCACAGATGATTTCTACCTCTACATCCGCCCCGGCGTCCGGTTCGCCGTCACGGACAAGTTGGAGCTCGCCCTCAGCCTCCTGTTCACCAATACGGACAACCTGAACGAGCGCGTGATCGAGCTAAACGCCTACTATGCCATGCTCTCCTGGCTTGATGTCTCCGCCGGGATCGACTTTGGCGATGAGATCAACTCGTTCCACCTGGGTGGACGCTGGCGCTGGTAGCCTCCTAGGCTTGTCAGCCCAATTTCTTCAAGGCCGTGGACGGACGATGAGTCTTCCACGGCCTCCTCATTTCCAAGTTAGGCCTTGCGAGTCTTCACACTCTTCTTCCGGTCAGGGTAGAGCTCGGTACACAGCATGCAGCTCAGGCCGTCGCAAGCCCGGGCACTGCAATGCTCCCGCCCATAATAGATGATCTGCAGGTGCAGCTTGTTCCAGGAGGACTCCGGGAAGAGCGTCTTCAGATCCCGCTCCGTTTGCGTCACTGAACTCCCAGAAGTCAGCCCCCACCGCTGGGCCAGCCGGTGGATATGGGTATCCACCGGAAAACTGGGCACCCCGAAAGCCTGAGCCATCACCACCTGAGCCGTCTTGTGCCCCACGCCAGGCAGCTTCTCCAGCGCCTCCAACGTGTTTGGCACCTGCCCCCCATGCTCTCGCACAATGATCTTGGAGAGCTCCGAAATGGCTTTCGCCTTCTGCGGCCCCAGGCCGCATGGCTTCACAACGCCCAAAATCCTCTCCACCGGGACTTCAGACATTCCCGCCGGCGCGTCTGCAAGAGCGAAGAGGTGAGGCGTGACCAAGTTCACCCTGGCGTCCGTGCACTGGGCCGAAAGCAGCACCGCCACGAGGAGGGTGTAGGGATCCTTGTGATCCAATGGAATGGGAGGATCCGGATACAATCCAGCAAGCCTCACCAAGACATGATCTGCCCGCTGCTTCTTTGTCACAATCCCGCCTCCGGCACGTGGATGAGCGTTCGCCTCAGGTCTAGGAACTGCGCTCGATGCGCTTCACCATCGCCTGCACATGCGGGTTCTTCTTCTCACGCGGGCGCATGATGGCCAGACTCTTGGTAAAAGAGCCCCATTTGACCACCTTGATGTTCACGTTCTTGGCTCCCCACTGCTTCATGGCAGTCTTGTCGGGGCGATAGAGATCGATCGTATTGGTTCCCACCAGGGCAGAGCCGTAGTCATCCACCTCGTAGAGGAAAGGCTCGCCTTCGATCTGGAACACGGTTCCCACGGGATAAACCGACCAGTCCGTCGCGGCACTGCGCACCCGACCGTACTTCAGAGTGTCTCCGGTAGCCGCCTTGGGACCGTACTTGATGTGATCTGACTCGGTATGAGTATAAGCTGTCGTACGAACTCCGCTGATCTTCTGACCGCGATTACTTGGTTTGGTGGTCGTCTCGCAAGAGATAACTGACACGCAGCACAGCGTGGCCAGTCCGAGGATCTTAGGGTTCAGCATGGCAGATTAGTTAAGCTCTCCGAAGTTTGTGGTATTTTGGGGGACGAAAGGGGGCTGGTCAACCCAAAATTCACCCCCTCAACCGCGGGGCTATTTACTCCACATCACCACCTTAACGCCTGCTTCGCTCTTGCGAATTGTCTTCTGCTCTCCACTCTGATTGCGTCACCTGACTCTCGATATTTCCGGCCTATGTCCACTGCAATTGACCTGCTCAAGCTCCACCTCGCCCAGCAAGCCGCGCGCGGAGTCACGCACGTGGCCCTCACCCGGGGTGCACAGGCCCAACTGCGCGGTGGCAGGTCAGCGCCAGCAGTCAGGCCCCAGGCCCCAGCCACTCCCCCTGCCGTCCCTACGCCAGCGCCCCCTACCCCGGTCCGCCGGACGGAATACTTCGCCCAGCCTGCCGCCCCCACCCCGGCTCAGCCGCCGGTGAGCCGACCGATGCCGGAGCGCATCTCCTTGAGCAGCCCATCCCCGCTGGCACCCGCACCCCAATCGCGTGCAGAGCATCTCGCACGTTTGGCGCTTGAAGCGGAGAACAGCGAGAAAGCCCGCAGCCTGGGCACATTGCGAGACATCATGGTTTTCGCCACCGGCACGCCCGATGCCGAAATTGTGTTTGTAGGCGAAGCACCCGGTGCAGAAGAGGAGAAATTGCGGGAGCCGTTTGTAGGCCCCGCGGGCCAGCTGCTGACCAAGATCATTCAGGCAATGGGGCTGCGCCGCAATGAGGTGTACATCACCAACATCTGCAAATTCCGCCCCAAGATCGATGACGGCCGGTTCCAAAACTCAAAAAATCGTGCCCCCACCATCGGCGAGATGCTCTCCTGCCAGCAGTTCGTCCTCGCAGAACTCGAAATCATCAAACCAAAAGTCATCGTCGCCTTGGGCTCCACGGCCGCGACAGGGCTGGGCATCGAAGGCACCGTGGGCAAACTGCGCGGCAAGTTCCACGATTTTAGGGGCACTCCCATCATGGTTACCTATCACCCCTCCTACCTGTTGCGCCGGGAGCAGGAGGACGGTGGCGGCATCGCCGAAAAAAGACTGGTGTGGGAGGACATGATGAAAGTCATGGAACAGGTGGGGCTGCCCATCAGTGATAAACAACGGGCCTATTTTAGCAAAGCTCGGGGATAGGCCGTTTCCGGCTCAAAAATATCAGTCTTGGGCAGAAAAAGAAGCTGCCTCTCTGCGTTGAAGACTCCCCTCCGTGTCACCGGGGCGGGAGGAGTCACAGCTTGCTGTTATTCCCCTCTTGCCTCGCGCAACATTGTCGTTACAATCGCCCCCTCTTTTGCCCCGGCAAAATGGGTTTTCCCGTTAATTAGCACCGCCTCCATTCACTTCGTCGCATGTCCAGTTTCCTTCTCAATCAAGGCATCTTGCTCTCCATCATATTAGGCGCGCTTGGCCTAGTCTACGCCGTGCTGCTGATCAAAAAGATCGTCAGCGCCTCACCCGGGAATGAAGCCATGAGGCGCGTCGCGGGTGCCATTCAAGAGGGGGCCAAAGCGTATCTCAGCCGGCAGGTGCGCACGGTGAGCATCATCGCCATCATCCTCACCGCCCTGCTGTTCTGGTGGAAGAAGAGCCTCCCCGTCCCCGCTGGTTTCCTCATCGGCGCCGTCTGCTCCATGATCGCGGGTTATATCGGCATGCGCATCGCGGTGGTGGCAAACGTCCGCACCACCCAGGCTGCCACTGAGGGCCCCACTCCTGCTCTGCGCATCGCCTTTAACGGCGGCGCCGTCACCGGTCTCCTCGTCGTGGGTCTGGCACTCGTCTCCGTCGCCGTCTTCTACATGGTGATGACCGCGCTTCACAGTTCTGCGGCTGCCATCGATTCCCTGGTAGGCCTCGCACTGGGCGCCTCGCTGATCAGCGTGTTTGCCCGTCTCGGCGGTGGCATCTACACAAAGGCTGCTGACGTGGGTGCTGACCTCGTGGGCAAAAACGAAAACGCCCTGGACGAAGATGATCCCCGCAACCCGGCTACTATCGCCGACAACGTGGGCGACAACGTCGGTGACTGCGCAGGCATGGCTGCAGACGTCTTCGAGACCTATGCTGTGACCCTCATCGGCGCGCTCCTCATCGCCTCCCTCACCCTTCAGGGTGTCGGCGCTGCCATCATCTATCCCTTCCTCATTGGTGGCATCTCCATCGTGGGTGCGGTGCTCGGGATTCTCTGGGTGAACATCCGCCAGGGTGGTGCCACGGCCCTCCTCATGCAGGGCGTCGCCATCTCCGCTCTTGTGACCGCCATCCTCGGCTGGCCCGTCACCAATGCGCTCTTCAGCGGCCACGCTGAACTCCCCTTCAGCCCGGCTGGTCTCTACGGCGCAGCCTTGATCGGCCTCGTCCTCACCTGGATGGTGGTGCTCATCACCAACTACTACACCGCCACCGAGTACAGCCCGGTGCGCAAGATCGCGAAGGCCAGTGAGACCGGCCACGCCACCAACATCATCGCAGGCATCGCTATCGGCAACTACGCCACCGCCCTTCCTGTCATCCTGATCTGCGCCTCCATCGCGGGCGGCTACGTGCTGGCTGGCCTCTACGGCATCGCCATCGCGGTCATGTCCATGCTCAGCATGGCTGGCATCATCGTCTCCCTCGACGCCTTCGGCCCCATCACCGACAACGCCGGCGGCATCGCCGTGATGAGCGAGCTGCCCAAGGAAGTGCGCGCCGTGACCGACGGCCTGGACGCCGTGGGCAACACCATGAAGGCCGTGACCAAGGGTTACGCCATCGCCTCCGCCGGGGTGGCTGCCCTGGTGCTGTTTGGCTCCTATTACCTGGAGCTGGACAAGCACCTGCACCACACGGGCGTGCTCAAGCTCGCCACCGACACCGTGGACTTCTCCCTGAAGGATCCCTACGTCATCATCGGCCTCTTCATCGGTGGCTTGATCCCCTTCCTCTTCACTGCCATGAGCATGAACGCGGTCGGCAAAACCGCCGGTGCCGTCGTGAAGGAAGTGCGTCGCCAGATCGCTGCCAAGCCGGGCATCCTCACGGGCAAAGACACGCCTGAGTACGCCACCTGCGTGGACATCGTGACCAAGGCGGCCCTTCGCGAAATGATTCTGCCCGCCCTCCTGCCGGTGGCCGTGGTGCTGCTGGTTGGCTGCACGCCTCTCCTCGGTTACAAGGCCCTCGGCGGCGTCCTCATGGGAACGATCGTCACCGGTCTGTTCCTCGGTCTTTCCATGACCAGCGCCGGTGGCGCTTGGGACAACGCCAAGAAATACATCGAAGAAGGCAACCACGGTGGCAAGGGCAGCGACGCCCACAAAGCAGCCGTGACGGGTGACACCGTCGGCGACCCCTACAAGGACACCAGCGGCCCTGCCATCAACCCCATGATCAAGGTGGTCAACATCGTTGCCATCCTCGTGATCCCCCTGCTCTTCTAGAAGAAGTTCGGTCCGCTACAGGACTCGAGATTTAGATCCCAAGCCCGGAGTTGCTTCCCGCACTCCGGGCTTTTTGTTTTCGTTGAAGGTGGCTCGGACTACTTCCCGCTCTCGCCACCCCCCACCTCGAGTTTGATGAAGTCCTTGAGCTCCCACACGGCAGGCTTCCCCTTGCGTTGGGCAGAGAGCCAGTTCAGAGCCGCCTGATGCACGATCTCGTGCCCACCTTCGAAGACGGTGACGCGTGTATTTCCAGCAGTCTGGCGGAAACGCGGTTCCCACGCACCGTACACCGCATCCGCCGCTGGCGCGCTCCATCCCGCGGGCAGCTTTTGCGTGTTGTAATATTCCTCGATCTTGCCCGGAGCCAGAGCCGCCTGCCCCGCGCCCACCACTGCGTTGAACGCCTTCAGCGAGTGCGAAAACGGCACGCTACCCTTGCGACCATCATGAATGCCGTGATTGATGTCCAGAGGGAGCCCTTTGGCCGCCGCGAGCGAACTCAACGGGGACCGCTTCCAGGCCTCCGCTTTCAAGGCCTCACTCGACGCCGGGCTCCCGCCCAGTGCCGCCTCGATGTGCTTGCCGTAGGTGTCAGGCACGCCGTTCTTCAGATGGTCAGTATGCCATTGGGCAATGTCGCTGATGCCACACCAGGCGCTGACGGCCGCCCACAGTTCGGGATGTTTCCCCGCCATCTGCAACGCCATGTGTCCGCCTCCGCTGACCCCGATGAGATAGATGCGCTCCGGGTCCACCGTCGTCTGTTTCCTCGCCCATGCCACTGCCTCCACCACATCCGCGACCGCCCGGTCGGAACCCATGGCCTGGGGCGTATTGTTCGGCCCCCGGAAGTGCGGATGCACAAAGGCCCAGCCCTGGGCGATGCACCACTCTGCATACACCGCATCGCCCCCGGCAGACGCATAGTGGCTGCTCCAGGTGTGCAGCCCCACCAGCAGGGGCTTGGGACCGCTCGTTGTCGGAGCGAACCACATCGCAAGCTGCAGGGCTCCATCGCTGGAAGGGATCTCCACCTTCGACACCCCGGTGGGCCACCCCTTCCTGGCCACCGCTGGTGCGGCCGGGAGCGGCGCCGTTTGAGCCGGAGCGACAGAGGATATGGCGGCAAGCGCCCCCATGGAAAGGAACTGGCGTCGATCAGTCATGCCGTATGCTCAACAAGAGAGGTCGGGCTTGTCAACTCCGCCGTGAGGGAGCCTGCCTCCGCGGTGTTGAGATTCATTCGCGTCACACCATCAACACCCTTTTTCCAGGTTCACAGAAAATAGGAGAGGAGGGCTGTTTGGCGTAACTTACAAAAAGGGTGTTGAGGGTGTTATGGAGAGAGGACAACAGATTCATTCGCCTCCACACACTCCTTCCCTCCCTGTCGATTGCCACGCACATCCCCTGACTGCGGCAACTGAAGCGGTCACCTTACAACCGCGCGAACTCCCGACACGACCTCATGGGACACTTGCACAGGACCGGGACAGGTTGGCGCAAAACGGCAACCGCCCCTGGACGCTACTTTGCTTGAGGCACATCCTTCTTCAATGCAAGTTGTCTGATCTCGTTTTGATAGGCCGGCATCTGTTCGACGAGATTCGGATACTTGGTAAGTGTCGAGACCAGGGCACACTGTTCTAGAGCCTTGTCATATTGCTTGAGCTGCTTGTAACGCCCGACTTTCCAGTAGTGGGCACTAGCGACTGCGTAGCTGTCCGCTGGGTACTCAGCGATGACGCGGTCGTAGAGTGTGACAGCGAGTGCAGCATCTTCCAGCCCCTGAATGATTTCCAGAATTGCGTCATTCACTCCCATGCCGGGGTCGGACGAACTCTTCGCCACCCTGAAGAGCTCGTCCAGAGTGATGGCGTCAAGCTCGTGCAGGGCTGCATAACTGCTTTTCTGCACCGCCGAATCGCCCTGTGCGGATGCTTCCTGCAGCACGGGAATCGCACGCTTATCTCCCAGGGAGCCTAGCAGAGAGGCAAGCACTGAGCCGTAGTGATTGGGCATCACCTCGCATCCATTCTTGGATCCAAAGCCAAACACTTTGCGGCGCCCGTCAGCGTCCTTCAGGAAAAAGTTGTCCTTACACACCCGGATGAAGAACGGGACAACTTCGGGACTTTTAGAGTTTGCCAGGGCGTAGGCAGAATAGATCCATCCTGGTTCCTGGTTGGTCACGATGCGCATCAGGATTGGCAGGGATTCTTTTTGGTGTTGCAGCAGATATTCTTCCGCCTTGTTTTTGAGCATCCAGTCGTCGAGGGATTCGTCCTGAAAGACCGCAATCGCTTCTTGGACCTTTGAAAATTCCGCGGAGAAGGAGGGCGACAGTCCACATGCCAGCATCGCGATGCCGATGAACGTTGATCGGATTGGATTCATGAGGACATTAGTGAAAGTTCAAAGTGGTCTGAAACCTCTGAGGGCACTTACCGAAGGCTGAGCCGGAGTCGGCTCCTTGGTGCCTATCCCAACCGCGCGGGTTTTGAGGTTGCCTCCAAGGAACCGACGCCTTCCAAGTGCTCAGTCGAAATTCTTTCTCGAAGAGGATAAGGCTACAAGCCCAATGTTGGCGAGCTTTCAGCGAGTCTGCGTTGGGTGCAGTTCCACGATGAGACTCAGGTGGGAAGGCCGACGACAGACCCTATTCCTCTCACCATCTTTATCGCTCGGATGTTTGGTTGAACCTCGCGAGGCCTTCCGCTGGCTGAAATAGGAGAGGAGGGCTGTTTGGCGTAACCTACAAAAAGGGTGTTGATGGTGTGACGCGAACCAATCTCAATAACCTTGATCCCACTCCCGTAGGGCGAGCGCCCCCCCGACTGAGGCAACCGAAGCGGTCGCCCTACAACCCAAGTTACTCGGACACGAGATCCCAACACGACCTCATGGGACGCTTGCACGGGACCGGGACAGGAATGTCCCTCCCTCCATTTACTGACCGCTCCGATCAGCGCCCCCGCCCATGCGTGAGCCCAGGTCTTGGGTCTTCCAGTCTTGCGTCTTGTGTCTCCCCTACGGGCTCACACCCCACGCCCCTCATCCACGTCCATAAAATCGGCAAGGGTCAAAATATCCACCCTTTCCGACAACCCAGCCTCGGATTTCTGGCGATCCAGCACGCGTGTGGCGACGTCATTCCAGCCGAGTTTCAAGACAAACTGGTTCCAGACAAAAATATCGGTGCGGTTGAGCCCTCTCCCGTGGGTCTGGCACCACTCGAATATTTCCTCATCCGTACCGCCTTCCGCGACCCGCTTCTCCAGCTCTGCATGGGACACGCGGAGAAAATCCGTGCACCAGCCGTCCACACCCTTGCCGTAGTTTTCCTGATAACCGGCCCCCAGCTTTCCAGCCGCCTGCAGGCGGATTTTGTCCAGCATGCGGGGGAAGTACGTCAATCCTCCGGTTTTCTCTTTCGGGCTTTTGGGAACGGTGATCGCAGGTGCAGTCATGAATGCGGTGCGGGGTTGTCAGTTTGTACCGGAGATCTCAGACCGTTTTTCCCGAATGCGTTCAACCTGCCCATCACTTGAGCTTCTCCCGCAGCCAGGCGGTGGTTTCATCGGGATGGCTCAGCATGAAAAAATGCCCTCCTCCCGCGATCAGAGAGAACCCGGCTCCACCCTTGGATCTCTTCCTCTGGACTTCCTGCCAACGTCGCCAACGTCCGTCCAGAACGAAGGACTCCTGATCGCCCGCCAGAAACGCTGCATTGGACCTCTCCAGAACTGAAGTCTCCACGGCGGGGGGCGGATAGGCCGCCAGCACCAACAGCGAGCTAAAATCGGACAGGCTGCTGGCAAAGATGACGGACGCCCCAAAGCCCCCGGCAGACAACCCCACCAAATCGGGCGGCTCAGTTGGCCTCCAACCCAGCTCGGCCTCGGCCGCACGGATAGCCTCACGCACATAGTTTACCGACATCGCTCCCCCGCTGATTCCAAACGCCGGACATAGGACGACCCGATCCGGAAATCGCTCTGAAAGATAGTGCTGATACCAAAGGAAACTGCCGCCATAGCCGTGAAGAAACACCAGCAGCTTCGTGGCAGGCGCCAGGCGATCCGGCACATACACCGTCGCCCTTCCCTTCATTGGCCGAGTCGCAGCGAAACAGTAGGGAAGCGCGCTGGGAACCCGGGCATACACAGGATCGACCGCCATCGCCTCATATCTCCTGGTCACGAGAGGCAGAAGACCACTGGCCTGATCCGGGGGCAAACCAAGCACGGCGGGTTGAGACAGCGCCAAGGCCACGATGGCGCTCTCTGGCAATGTTTCCAGGGCCAGCATGAAGGTCGGCAACCAGGCTTCCGCCTCACGTCCCAACCCTGTCACCGGCGCTGCGGTGAACCGACTTTCCCATTCCAAAATCCTAACTTCTGCCGCTGTGGAAACCGCCACCCCCAGCCGCAAAACCAGCATCCCCACCACCCAGACTGCTGACGGAAGAACCTTCACCCTCAGCCGCGCGGTTCCGCGCCTCCTTCGAGCTCTTTCTGTAACCGGTCGAAACAGTCCGGGCACACACCATGAGAAAATCTGATCTGCGAGTTTTGGCTGAAGTAATCCTCCACCTTGCACCAGTAGTTGGAGTCATCCCGGATCTTGCGACACCACGAGCACATCGGCAGCAACGCCTGCAAGGCGAGCACTTCCTGTTGCGCCCTTTCCTTCGCCAGCAAGGCCAACTCCAGGGCCTTGACGGTCTTGCGCAGTTCCAGTGAGCGGATCACCTGATGCGCCAGGGCCATGAGCGCTTCTTGTTTCTCCACTCCAAAGTCCCGCGGAGTGCAATCAATTGCGCACAGCGTCCCGAGCGACACGCCCTCCTGGGTGACCAGCGGTGCCCCGGCATAAAAGCGGATGTTCGGGGCCGAGGTCACTAGTGGATTGGCCGCGAAACGGGCATCCTGCGTGGCATCGTTCACCAGCAACACCCCTTCCTGTCGGATCGCATGGGCACAGAAGGCGTGCTCAATCGGTGTTTCTTCGCCCGAAATGCCCACCTTGGATTTGAACCACTGGCGACGATGATCCAGCAGCGTGACCAAGGCGATGGGGGTCCCACAGATGAAACTGGTCAACCGAGTGATCTCGTCGAACTCCTCCTCCGGAGGCGTGTCCATGATCTCATACTCTCGCAGTGCGGCGATCCGCCGCTGTGTCACCTCATCGATCATGACCTATTTTAGCAATAATCTGGGCATTTGGGTAGTTCCAATAGATTAAGTAAATTGTTGCATCCATAACTCCGGGGATGTTCGATATGGGGCGACTCCGAGTAGGTGAATTTTTCGTTGCCACCAGACATCATATGGTTATATTTTTTCGTAAAGTCGGAAATCCTCAACCAGGTCAGAAACGCTTCGAACTAAGAGCGTTGGATGAGGTCTACAGTAGAGCCATGTGATTTCGCTTGTTGCGCAGGAAAGATTACCCTTCCAAAGCATCGCCCCCCAAAGCCTCAGGAAAAAATGGAAAAGCTCTTTAAAGTCTGGGTTTCGTTCGAAGCCACCGTGGATGCCAAGTACTCATACGGCACCGTGGAAACGTATGCAGGCGTCACCTGCAATCGCGATGAACTTGAGCGGGAGGATCTGCCTCTCGAAAGCAAAGCTGTCCGTCTCGCGCAAAAGGCGGTGACCGATGTGCTGGGTCTCCGTGACAACGTCACCATGGGCACCATGTACGCCCCTAGCGTCGTTCCCAAGCTCGCCCCAACCATGAGCGAACGGGAACCCCATGTCGTGTTTGAACAAGGCCGCGTCTGGTTCGGCAAGCGCTCCCTGTCTCCTGAGTTGAAGGAGAAGGAAAAGCTCCTTGCCCCCACGGCGAACGGTCCCCACATCTTGATGACCTCGTCGGTGGGGAATCGCTAGAGAGTTCCAATCCTTCAGGATTCCGGCCGTTCGCGAGCCGGACATCCAATCCACCCAAATCGTTTCGCGTTTCGGTTGCGATCCCTGACAATTTGGACTTGTTAAGGGATGGATTGGGTCACTCAAGGTAACTTCGCGCTCGCTATCTCCGCCTTGGTGGCTGTTTTGGTCTTGGCGCGGTTGATCGCCGTTTTTGGGGCGGACAAGACCGGTTATTGCTCTGCGGGAGTGCTCCTCACCGGTGCCGAGTTGCACTTTTTTCGATCTCTCCAGCAGGTCATTCCTCCTGGCTGCTATGTCGCCTGCAAGGTGCGCCTCGCGGACATCCTCCTGGTCAGCCAGGGTGCCAACCGGAAATCCCAATGTCGGGCGTTCAACCGGATCAAGTCCAAGCACGCGGACTTTGTGATCTGCGAGGTCTCCACCTTCCGTATCCTGGGTGTGATTGAGCTGGACGACCGGAGCCATCGACGCCCAGATCGCAAGGCCCGCGACGTCTTCTTTGACTCGGCCCTGCAATCCGCCTCGGTGCCGCTGCTGCGAGTCCCGGTGAAACGGGAATACGAGCACCGTGAGTTGAGGGACCTGCTCACCTCCAAGTTTTCCCCTCGCCGGGGCTAATTCGCGGCGTCGGCTTTTCCATAGCCTTGCAAATTGCCATCGGGGAGGGGCTTAGCCTTGCATCTTGCATCGTCCGGCACTGTCGCATACACGCCTGCGGATTCACAAAACTCTCAATTTCAGACACATTTAATAATTTTGGTTAATAGGCACGGTGTCTGCGCCCTCGCGCTCTGCCATGACCAGTACTACTTTGCCCTCCATCCTTCCGCCCGCCTTTTTGTTCGCGTCGGGCACCTGGTTGAAATCCTGCGGAGTCTGTGAGGTGGGCAAGCCCGTGACCAAAACCCACGCAAGCACGGCCCGCGGCCAAACGCGCCCGTCGGGTATCCCAAAAGGCGACACTCCACCTTCTCCGCTTGATCCCCAGCAATGAGCGGCGGATAAGGTGGCCGCGTGAAGTATCGACTGGTTATTTTTGATTTCGACGGGACCCTGGCTGACTCCGTGCCTTGGATGATGGGCGTAGCAGACGAAATTGCGGACCGTCACCATTTTCCTCGCCTCACTGATGCTGATCGGGAAGCTATCCGAGGCCCCGAAGCCGCCAGCATTCCCCGTCTCCTCAAGATTCCCCGCTGGAAACTCGTTCTCATCGCCCGTGACGGGCGCCGCATGATGGCGGCCAAACTGCACGAAATACAACTGTACCCCGGCGCAGCCGACCTCCTCAGGCATCTCTCCGAGAACGGAGTGCGAATCGCGATCGTGAGTTCCAATTCAGAAAGCAACATCCGGCAGATCTTGGGAGAGAGTCTGGCCAGCCTCGTGGAGCAGTATGAGTGCGGTGCCTCGTTTTTTGGCAAGAGTCGCAAGCTCCGCAAAGTGATCCGAAAGAGCGGTCTCCCCGCAGAATCGATCCTGAGCGTGGGTGATGAAATGCGGGATCTGACTGCGTCACTTGACGTGGGACTCCCTTTTGGAGGCGTGTCCTGGGGGATCTGCCATGCCACCGCGTTGAGGGAGGCAGGGGCCACCGTGGTCTTCGATACTATCGGCCAGATCAGCGATATCGTTCTATCAGCCCCCGCGCCCGCCAGTCTGTAACGCTGCCGGAGTTGCTTCAGACTTACTTCCCCTCACCCAGACATGCTCAAGCTGTTCGCCCCCTTCCTCTTCGCTGTTCTCTTTACCCAGTGGAGTCTGGCCCAAGACCAGCGCCCCTTCCCCACGACCGACTCCAAGAAGGGCCTGCAGGTGCAGATGGTGGACGACGCCCTCACCCTGGGCATCCGGCATGCCGGCATCAACGTGAATCTGGCCGCGCTCCTGGCAGACGCAGGCACCGCTCACCGCGTCAGCTTCCGCTCGGATGACCGCGAGTACTTCATCAACGAAGACTACGCCCGCAGTCTCGACCGCCAGATCAAGCCCCTCTCCGACGCGGGCGTGCTGGTCTATCTGATCCTCATCCAGTACCCGAGCCGCAACCCGGAGAAGGACGCCATTTTGATTCATCCCAAGGCCCGGGCCGACGGGAAGTACATCATCCCCGCCTTCAACACGGCGAATGACACCGGACTGCGCCACTACCGGGCGTTGATCGAATTCCTCGCCGCACGCTACAGCGGCGCCAGCTCAGCCTCCGGTCAGGTTTGGGGATACATTGTGGGCAATGAAGTGAACTCCCAGTTCACCTGGTACAACCTTGGCCAGATGCCCGTGGCCGAAGCGGCGGTGGAGTATGAGAAAGCAGTCCGCTCCACTCACGACGCCGTGAGGCGGCACTCCCTGCATGCCCGTTGCTACCTGTCCTTTGATCATCATTGGAACATCTCCGTCCCCGGCATCAGCCCGACGGAGGCCTATAAGACGAAGGAGTTCCTGGACAACTTCGCCCGCACCGCGCGGGAGCACGGCGACTTCGAGTGGCATGTGGCGCACCACCCCTACCCCGATGATCTGGGCAATCCACGCACCTGGGAGGACAAGAACGCCTGGCCCACGGAAGACTCGCCGCACATCACCTTCAAGAACCTGGAGGTGGCCACCCGGCACATGACCCGCCCAGACCTCCTCTGGCAGGGCAAACCACGCCGCATCATCCTCAGTGAACAAGGGCTGCACTGCCCGGATACTCCCGATGGAGAAACACTCCAGGCCGCCGGATTCGCCTACGTGTGGGAGAAGGTGCGCCGCCAGCCGGACATCGATGCCCTCATCTGGCATCGTCATGTGGACCACACTCAGGAAGGCGGGCTCAAGCTGGGACTCTGGACCACCAAGCCCGGCACCATCTCCGAGCCCGGCCGGAAGCGGCCCTTCTACGACCTCTTCCAGAAGGCAAACACGCCCGCCTGGGATGAAGCCGCCAAGTTCGCGCTCCCCGTGGTGGGACTGAAGTCGTGGGATGAGCTCAAAGGCCCCTAGAGACTGGAACAAAGCGCCTCAGCACTCCGCCACAGCCCGGATCGGCGAGCCGTCCCGCCCCGCAAAGTTCAAGGGAAAACCGATGAACTGGAACTCGCGGTCATCCGGCAGGGCGTCCAAATTGGCCAGCCCTTCCACGATCACCATCTCCACCCCATGCCCCAGAAGGGTGTGGTGGATTTCATAGTAGTCCTTGCCCGGCGTAGGGGTGTCCATGCCGATGAGGCGCAGCTGGCGGGATGCCAGATACACGGCGGCCTCCTGGGTCATGGAGGGAGCCTCTTCATAGTATCGCAGGGTACCGTACTCACGATGCCAGCCTGTCTCAAAGAGGATCCTGGCCCCAGGGGTGAGCACCGCCTCGTGCCTGCGGAAGTCGTCGGAGGTAATTTCCTCCCCCGCCTGCTTGGGCACCCGGATGACCCGGGCCGGTCCGTAGAACCACTCCAGCGGCATCTGGTCCAGGGTGCGCCCATCCTCCACAAAGTGGAACATCGCATCCAGATGAGTCCCGTGATGAGAGCTCATGGTGATGCGAGACAGATTGCATCGTGGACCTGAGGCGGTGGTGAAGTGCGCCTCCACGGAAAGTTCAGGATCTCCAGGAAACGACGGCTGGCCCTGACGGATGGGATGGGAGAGGTCAACGAGCATGGACATGGCTGAACGGTTGATGCGTCGGCTTTTGCACGATTTCTTTCATTTCAGACCCAAGATATTCTGACTTTCACCGGTTTACACAATGTGTAAACGCGAGTCATTTTCCTCGATGAGCATGGGGCGTAACTTGGTGATTCTGGGGATCTGGGCCACGGGCATGGGAGCATGGGCATGGTGGAAATTTGTTCGAATCGACGACAATCTGTCCCTCCCGGGAGTGGAGTCCAGCAACGCCAATCGCAAGCCACCGACTCCCGGGGTGGATGTGACATGGAAGTGGAGCTCGGAGTCCGCCTGGCTGGTGGATCAAGTCGCGCGAGACATTGCAGAGGTCTGCCTCATTGCCAGCCATCCCAAAGCGTCTGCGGAAGAGCTCGCCTCCCTTGAGGTAAAGGTCGAGTCCGTCTCGCACGGGGACACCAACTACCTCGTCTCAGCCTCTGCCCCACGCGCCAAGAAAGACAAGGCCAGCACCTCCCTGCCCCTCAGCGGCTACCTCTGGGCCCCAGAGAACTTCGTCCCCTGGGCTCAAGCCCTCCAGAAGGGCTGGAAGATCACTCCGCAGAAGGCCAAACAGGATAAATCAACAGGAGCAAGTGGCCTGGAGCTCGCCAAGAAGCTCCAGGAGCCCACCAGCACCGTTCTGATGGAGGAGTCCAACCGCCTGTCCAAGGAGCTGAATCAAGCACCGCTGGATGCGGGCTTGCACGACCAATCCGCCCTGCTGGTCGGATCGCTGGCCCTGCGGGAGGCTGCGGGCGCTTTCTCAGATGCCCGCCCTGCGCTCTGCCGTATGACGGCCCACCTGGCATTGGCCCGGAGCCTTTCCCCGGAGTCCACCCCAGAACGGGAACTGGCCGAGGCCATCCTCCTCACCCTGGCCTGTCGTCAGGCGGATGCCCTGGACCGCATTGAAAAACTCCCTGCAGAACTCACTGCCTGGCAGCGGGCGTTGAAACTCCGCAACACCAGCGACTGGCGTCTGGTGGAGAAGCCGGGCGAAGTCACTCTGCTGGAACGCCGGGAGCATGCGCGGGCAATCATCACCTGCCGGGATGCGAGCGCACTGATCAAGACTTTCGAGCAGAATCCCCCTGCGGAAGTGCCCGACTGGAGCCGCATCGCCACCGAGCAAGGCTTCAGCGTGGGGGAGGGACATGCCCTCACCAACGGCTGGATCGAACGGGAGATCGCCGATCTGGCAAAATCCTGGAAGACCTGGTCCGGCAAGGATCTCAAGACGGACAATCTGGTCGTAATCCTCAACGATCCCCCCACCCGTTGCCTGGGCAAGAATCAGAACGGCAAGCCTGCGCTGGAGGTGCTGGGCTGGGGCTTCGTCGCCGCCAGCCATCAGCGGCAACTCTGCCATGCCATGGACCGCACCCAGGTCTTTCTGCGGGATATGTGGGGCGTACCGGATGCTGCGGCGAGTTTTGAAAGGCAGGTGCTGCAACACTTCGCCGGCATGCGCCTGCTGCCCTTTGCATTGAAGCGGATCGCCACCACGGAGAAGCTCTATCGCACCGCGGTGGAAGACGCCAGCGCCATCTGCCGGAAGCAGCCCGATCTCGTCACCTGCTGCAACTGGGCCACGCTGCGTCAGAAGGGCCGCTTCACCGCCCCAGCCACCTCCCTGCCCCGGGCCCAGGCGTGGTTCACCCAGGAGTTGACTCTCGGAACCGCGTACGACTTCCGATCCCGCTACATCGATCTCGGCACGCTCTACAATGCCAGCATCGGGTTCTGGGACAAACTGGCCGCCACCGCCCCCTATCAATATGATGTGGCCCGGTCCTACCTGTACAAGAAGCACGGGAACTCCCCTACGATCGAGCAGTTCCGCCAGGCCTACACGAAGCTGGAGGAGTATCACCTGCCGGTGATGGAGCACATCAGCGCAACCCTCAAAGGGGACCCCAAGGCCTACATGGCCTACATGACCCGGATCTGCCAGCTCAACCCGGATGAGTTCATCGAACTGGGCCAGTACCTGGTGGAAAAAGGGTTCAAGGAAGATGCCGCCTTCGCCTACCAGGCGGCGTTTGAGATGGCCAACGACCGCGTGTCCTGGGCGAACCACGCAGACTGGCTGGTCACCCACTATTTTGACAACGGACGTACTGACGATGCCGTGAAGATCGCCACCGCAGCAGCGGAGGTGTACTCCTACCGCGGGCTGGAAACCATGGCCAAGCTCATGGAGCGCATGGACAAGTGGGAGGAGGCCGCCAAGTACCTTGCCGCCATCGGCGAACGGTACAACGACAACGCCCCTCTCATTGCCTTTCTGGAACGCAACCAAGAGCGCGACCCGAAAATCGCCGACGCCTACAAGCAGGCCCTGGCACCCGTCTTCCCTGAAGGGATCCAGGACGCCGCGCTGGCGGACTTCAAGGAAGCTCCATCTGATGGCGTCGAGTTCACCTCCAGCAGCCAGTTGCTGGTCCGCAGCGGATTAAAGTTGGGCCACATCGTGGTGGCACTGGATGGCCATCGGGTGCAGACCCTGGAGCAGTATCTTCTGCTCAGGAACATGAAGGCAGATGCCCCTCTCGAGCTGATCATCTGGGACGGCTCTGCCTATCGTCAGGTCACTGCCACGGTGCCAAACCGGAAGTTTGGCTGCGATATGGATACCTACATCAAGTGAACCATCTGGCGCCTGGACCTCATACCAGCTTCATGCGGGTGAGGTCCTGGGTGTCCACGAGGCCCACGGGTTGCCCCGCCTCATTGAGCACCACCAGGTCATCCACCCGGTGATGTTCCAGCACCGCCAGCACTTCAGCGGCCAGTTTGGTCTCCGCAATGCTCACCGGATTTCGCGTCATGAAGTGAGCGACAGGACGGCCCGCAATGTTGGGATCTGCCTGGAAGGCGCGCACGAAATCTCCGTGGGTAAACACCCCGGCGAGCTTCCCCGCCGGATCGACGATCACCGCCGCGCCACAGCGGGCCCGCGTCATAGCCTGCAAGGCCTCCTGAATGGTCGATTCCTCGGTGGCCAGCGCCAGAGAAGGCCCCGCACGCATGACGTCCCCCACCTTGGTGAGCAGGGCGCGCCCCAGTGATCCACTGGGGTGATACTTGGCAAAGTCATCCTCACGGAAGCCTCGGGCCTCCAGGAGCACCATGGCCAGGGCATCGCACAGCACCAGCATCGCCGTCGTGCTGGAGGTGGGGGCCAGATTCAGCGGGCAGGCTTCACGCTGCACGTGAACATCAAGCACCACATCGGCATTGCGTGCCAAGGTGCTGCTCAGCCCCCCGGTGATCGCGATCAGCGTTACCCGGTGGCGACGCAGATGCGGCAGCAGGTCCACCAGCTCTTGCGTCTCCCCGCTGTAGCTGAGCAGGACCACGGCATCGCCGTCATCCAGCACCCCCAGATCCCCGTGCAGGGCATCCTGGGCATTGAGATTCACACTGGTGGCCCCCGTGCTGTTCAGCGTGGCCACGAGCTTGCGGCCGATGTTTCCGCTCTTCCCCACCCCGCAGACCACGATCTTCCGCGTCGCGGTGAGACAGCCCAGCAGAACGTTCACCGCCTCCGTGAAACTGTCTCCCACGCGGTCCCGCAGCCGGTTCAGTTCTTCAATTTCCAGCTCGATGACGCGACGTGCTTTCTCAGGAAAATTCATGGTGACAGGGGCCAGCATTCAACTAGGGATGCCTCCCGCCAAACTAGAGAATCCCCACCCGCCCGCAATGCCGAAAAAGCCTGTGATTGCCAGTTACGTGTCTGACTTCCTCAAGGCGGACATGCTGCATGTGTATCGGCAGGTCACCGGATTGCAGGCGCTGGAACCCTGGGTGTTCACCCATAAACGAGAAAACGACGCCCGCTTCCCCTTCCCCAAGAAGCGGCTCGTGGTGCTACCCAAGCCGAAACTACGCTGGTGGCGGCGCTGGGTGCACAAGAACATCAAGAAGGCCCCCTGGCATCTCTACACCTGGGAGGTGCGTCACGCCCTGCTCGAACTGGAGCGGGCTGAGGCCAAACTGCTGCACATCTACTTTGGCCACACCGCCATCCATTTTCTGCCCCTGATCAAGGCCTGCCCCCACCCTGTGGTGGTCTCCTTTCACGGAGCCGATGCCGGGGTGGATGTGAACAAGCCCAACCACCTGGCCCCCTTGCGTGAGGTGTTCGCCACCGCCGATCTCATCCAGGCACGGTCGCAGAGCCTGGCGGATGACCTGATCAAGCTGGGATGCCCCGCGGAGAAAGTGCGCGTACAGCGCACCAGCATCCCACTGGAGGAGTGGACCTTCACTCCGCGCGAGATTCCAGCGGACGGTGCCTGGCGACTTTTCCAGAGCTGTCGTCTCATTGCCAAAAAGGGCCTGGACCTGACCCTGGATGCCTTTGCCGCCGTGCACCGGGAGTTTCCCAAGGCCACGCTGACCATTGCTGGAGACGGCCCCCTCAAAGAAGAACTGCAAGCTCAAGCCGCCCGTCTGGGTGTGGCTGAGGCCGTCAAGTTTGCCGGGTTCCTGGATCAGGCAGATCTCAGGCGGGAAGTCGCGACCTCGCACTTTTTCCTCCATCCCAGCCGGACCACAGGCGATGGCAATCGCGAAGGCGTGCCCAACGCCATGCTCGAAGCGATGGCCAGCGGAGCAACGGTAGTCGCCACCAAACACGGCGGCATTCCCGAGGCGATAGAGTCCGGCGAAAGCGGCTGGCTCGTGGACGAGAACGACAGCGCGGGTCTCTCGGCTGGATTGCTCGCGTTGATCAAAGATCCTCAAAGGAGCCACGCCATGGCGCTGCAAGCAAGAGCTCGCGTCGAGGCGATGTTTGACCGCACGGCGAATATCAAGGTGCTGGAGGATTGCTATCGGGAGTTGATGGAAGGGGGCGGGCGTTAAGAGTTAGGAGTTATGGGTTGTGGGGGTTCAAGGAAACGCCTTGCAGCGCCGCCGCGAGATTCATGGGGACCGCACGCATCCTGCGTGCAGCCTTCTGCATCCTGCGGAAGGCATGCGCCGGGTGATCGCACGACCAAAGCAGACTGCGTATTTCCTCTCCCCTGACTCCCGCGCTGCGATGCATTTTGCATTGGGGAGCGCAGGCGGCCTGCCCGATGCTCAGTCGCGACACGGAATGCGGCCTCAAAGTCTTGGCAACATACAACGTCACTGACGTTCCCAGCAAGATGCCGGAAACAGCACGCAGGATGCATGCGCTCCCCAAGCTTCCTTGACCTCCTCCGCATAGTCGAAGCTTATCCCTCATCGGGAAGTTGGCTTGTCGACTTTGATGATCTGATGGTGGCCCCGCACGGATTGCCCGATGCCGGAGGCATCAAAGCCATTAGCCGGACGGTTGAAGGAGCGTAGCGACTGATACCTCCGGAAGTTCAGATTCAGTATTGCATCCCGGAGCGGATGCCAGCGACGTCGCCTCCGGCATCCATCTCTTCCTCCCCATCACCATCAACACCTCCGCGACCGTCACTCGCGTCCTCCCGCGCAACCAAGAGCCGGGACGGCTCTTCTACAGTCCCTCCAACCCCTCGAATCTTTCATATAACCCACCTGCCACGACTACGCACTCCATGGCATTCTCGGCAAGATGCCGGAAACAGCACGCAAGATGCGTGCGCTCCCCGAGCTTCCCTAACCTCGTCCGCAGTCGAAGCTTATCCCTGAAGGGGATATCTACCTCAGCCCAGGGTTGGACGAGCCCTAAGCGAGTCACACCCTGGGTTTGGTGCGGGGCAGAGCATCAGGTGTGGAGGCCACCACACATCTCTTCCTCCCCATCGTCATCAACACCCCCACGATCGTCACCCACATCCTCCCGCGCAACCAAGAGCCGGGACGGCTCTTCTACAGTCCCTCCAGCTCATCGAATCTCGTTTAACTCCTACTTCCCGCCAGTGCGCCCCCCCCAATGCAAGCAGCCCATAACTCTAACCCATTCCCCTTAACCCCTAACTCCCCCCTCACACCGCCCCCAGACCACCCGCCACCACGCACACTTCACGGCGGTTCGCAGGCAGTTGAGTCGCCCTCAACGGTGTCGGCACGAAGCGACGGAGAGATCCCAAGATCTCTCCCACTTTGCTTTCCAATCGCTCTTCGGTCAGCTTCATGGTGAGGATGAGAAGCGCAGGACGATGGCGGCGGCACAAGTTCTCAAGATACGGAATGACCACACCAGGGGCGAGGTTCATGTCGGACACGAGGATGTCCACCTCCGGGGGCAGGTGATGCGGGGCCAGGGTGCCCACCGCCATGCGTAGGTGTTGGAACCTCGCACCCGTCGTGGCATCGTGGAAACACAACACATCCGGATCCATCACCCCAGTATCGACGCCATAAACCTGAGCGCCGTGTTGGAGAAGAGAGTAGCTGGCTCCGCCCGGCGCGCTGCCGAGTTCCAGCACGACCTGACCCTGTAGAGACTGCTTTCCGTCCAGACCCGACCAAGCGAGAGCCTGCTCCATCTTCAGCCAAGCGCGTGAGGGAGCCTCCAGAGGCAGTTCCAATCGCGGCAGACCGCCTGCGAGAGGGTGATGACTGGCACTGTGAAGATGGCGACCAAGGAAGAGAGGTTCCGTGGCCTTGTCTCCTACTATGACGTCGAAAATGAGATCGCCTCGGTTCGGCCGGCTCTCCGTTGGAGCAGACAATCCCGCCTCGCGGGCGTGGCCAATCAACCGGGCTCGGAGCGCATCCATATCCGCCCACTGCAAGCTGGACACGCCATCCTCGTGACAATCTCTCGGGAACACATGCAGATGATAGGGGCGGCCATCGGCAATCTCCCCCAACTTCTGGACCAGAGCCTTCTCATCTGGGAACAATCCCACCGAAGTCCCGGACGCCCGGCCAAACACGCAGCCCAGTTCAAAACCCGGAGGCAGTATTCTTGTGGCCTTCCACGTTACGAATTGAGGCCGCATGAAAGCGGGCGTCAACAGCCCCTCATGCCGCCGCGCCACCTCCGCCTTCAAGAGACGTTCGGAACCTTCACGACAGGTGGAATAGACGAATTGGGCAGGAGCAGACACAGTGGATCGGCGTGGGAATGAGGTGCGGAGGAAAGTGGACCTTCGACGATCCTGGCAAAATGACACGGAAAAAGGAGGGCGGACCTGCTACGGGGGAGACACAAGATTTCAAGACACAAGACGCAAGACCTGAAGTCGGGGACGTGCGAAAGCGTCGGGCAGATTGGCAATCAGCATCAGTCACGGAATCGGAGCGATTGGCTCACACAAAGGCACGAAGGCACAAAGGGTTAGGCAAGCCACCTCGCGTATGTTCGCGGATACAGGAGGCGGGGGTTCCCAGCCCGCTCACGCCCCAAACGTCCCACGATCCCCTCCCCGCTCCGCCCATCCCACAGACCGCTGGGCCGGAGACCCCGCCCTTCCCGCTTCGCGGGAGACGCCAGACTATAAGACACAAGACTCAAGACCTGAGCTCTCGCACAAGAGGTCGCCGCATGCGTAGTCCGGTTGTCCCAACCGGCTCACGCCCCAAGCGTCCCACGACCATCTTCCCGCTCCGCACACCCGCCACACCGCTGGGCCGGAGACCCCGCATCCTTTACTCCGCAGCCACGCCACAAAAAATGGAGGGCATCGTGCCCTCCATTTCTCAAATTTGCTCTATCTGCAAAAACCCGCCCCTTACACCGCGAGCGGCTCGGTCGGGAAGGTTTCCAACCAGGGCAGACCGTACTTGTTCAGGTCTTCCATGAAGGGATCAGGATTCAACTGCTCCACGTTCCACACGCCGGGCTGGCGGTACTCTGCCGGGTTCGTGAGCAACTGGCGGGCGGCGATCATGGCCGGGACGCCGGTGGTGTAGCTCACCCCTTGGGAGTTGGTCTCGGCATAGCACTCTTCGTGGTCACAGATGTTGTACACGTAGTAGCGGAGCGGCTGGCCGTCCTTGCCGGTGCCTTCGATCCAGTTGCCGATGCAGGTCTTGCCCTTGGTGTCTGCACCCAGCGTACCGGGTTCAGGAAGCAATGCCTTGAGGAACTGGATGGGCACGATGTCCACGCCTTGGTACTTGATGGGCTTGATGCCCGTCATGCCCACGTTCACCAGCACTTCCATGTGCTTGATGTAGTTGTCCGAGAAGGTCATCCAGAAACGCGCACGGCGGATCGGGATGTGCTTGGTGAGGCTCTCCAGCTCTTCGTGATAGAGGCAGTAGATCTTCTTGGGGCCAATGCCCGCCGGGAAATCAAAGGTACCACCGATCTCGAGCGGCTTAGTCTCCACCCACTTGCCATCTTCCCAGTAGCGACCGTTGGCGGTCACTTCGCGAAGGTTGATCTCGGGGTTGAAGTTGGTCGCGAAAGCCTTGCCGTGGTCACCTGCGTTGCAGTCGATGATGTCGAGCGTGTCGATCTGGCTGAAGTGGTGCTTCAGCGCGTACGCGGTGTACACGTTGGTCACACCGGGGTCGAAGCCGCAGCCCAGCAGCGCGGTCAGACCCGCGTCCTTGAACTTCTGCTGGTAGGCCCACTGCCAGTGGTACTCGAACTTGGCCACATCTGGTGGCTCGTAGTTGGCGGTGTCGATGTAGTGCACTCCCGCCTCAAGGCAGGCGTCCATGATGGTGAGATCCTGGTAGGGCAGCGCGACGTTGATCACCACTTCAGGCTTGAACTCCTTCAGCAGCTTCACCAGCTCAGGCACGTTATCAGCATCCACACCCGCGGTCTGGATGGGACGGCTCAGTTCGGCAGCAATGCCGTCGCACTTGGACTTCGTGCGGCTGGCGAGCATGATCTCGCCGAACACTTCCGGAAGCTGCGCACACTTGTGAGTGACGACACGGCCGACACCGCCGGCACCGATGATGAGGACTCTGTGGGACATGATTGGAAAAAGAAAAAGAGGTTAAAGGAATACACAGCGGCGGATCACTCCGCCGCCCGTCCTGATTCGATCAGGACTCGAAGTAGGTGTAGCCACGCAGGCCGTTTTCATACGCTTCCATGATGGAGAAGCGCTCCTTGGCCGTGATGCGTTTTTTCACCACCGCGTCTTCAGCAAGCACACGGAAGCGGCGCACCATCTCCTTGGGATCGTACTCCACGTAGCTGAGCACTTCACTGACCGTGTCACCCTCGAGCTCGCGGGTGTACTTCAGCTTGCCGTTCTCCATGCGCACGCTGACCACGTTGGTATCACCCAGGAGGTTGTGCAGGTCACCCAGAGTCTCCTGATACGCACCCACGAGGAAGATGCCGAGCATGTACTCGTCCTCCACCTTGATGTCGTGCAGGGGCAGGCTGGACTTGATCTCACGGTCATGGATGAACCGGTCAATCTTGCCATCGCAGTCACAGGTGATGTCACTGAGCACCACCGTGCGCGTGGGCTTCTCCTTCAGCCGGTGAATAGGCATCACCGGGAAGAGCTGGTCGATGGCCCAGAAGTCAGGCAGGGACTGGAAGACACTGAAGTTACCGTAGTAGAAATCGGTGAGGACCGCATCCAGCCGGGCCATCTGCTCGTCCGTAAAGTTGCCCGATTTCACGTGCTGGGCGATCCAAGCAAGGATCTCCCAATAGAGTTCCTCACCTTGGGCACGCTGACGCAGGCTGACCTTCCCGGAGCCAAACTCCGAGCGGATCTTGTCACGGTAGTACACCGCATCGTTGTAGATCTCTTGAAGGAACTCTGAGGTGAGCTTCTGGCCGTTCTTACGCACGCGCTCGCAGAGCTCGAAGACATTCTTCAGCAGCGGCGGCGACTTGGCCGGCAGCTTCTTGATGCCAGATGCTTCGTAGCGGTTGATGTCCAACACGTTGATGACGAGCACCGAGTAGTAGGCCACGATGGCGCGACCCGACTCGGAAATGATGTTCGGGTGCGGGATGCCAGCCTCATCGGTGACTTCGCTGATGGCTTCGATAACATCCGCGCAGTACTCCTTCATGCCGTAGTCGGCACTGCTGGTCTCGTTGGACTTGAGACCGTCGTAGCTGATCGCCAGGCCACCGCCGAGGTCCAGGATGCCCATCTTGGCACCTTCCTGCACGAGGCCGACATAGACGCGGGCAGCTTCCACCGCCGCGTTACGAATGGCGCGAATGCTCGGGATTTGGGAGCCCTGGTGGTAGTGAAGCATCTGCAGGCAGTCGAGCATGCCCTTCTCGCGCAGAACATCCACAGTGCGCATCACCTGGCTGATGTTCAGACCAAAGACGCTCTGGTCGCCACCGCTCTCGCTCCAGTGACCGGCACTCTCTGTGGAAAGTCGGATGCGCACCCCGAGCTGCGGCGTGATGCCAAGCAACTTCGAGCGCTCCAGGATGAGATCAAGCTCGCTGGGCATCTCCAACACGAGGATGACCTGCAGGCCCATCTTCTGCGCGCGCAGGGCGAGGTCGATGAACTCCTCATCCTTGTAGCCGTTGCACACGATGTAGGCCTCTGGGTCCTGCATGTACGCCAGGGCGGCGATGAGTTCCGGCTTGCTGCCAGCCTCGAGACCGTAGTGGTACTTGCGACCATAGCGGGTGACTTCTTCAATCACCTCCTGCTGCTGGTTCACCTTGATGGGGTACACGCCGCGATAGACGCCTTTGTAGTTGGCTTCGCGGATGGCGTTGTTGAAGCTCTCATTGAGCTCCTCAATCCGCCAGCGAAGTAGATCACCAAAACGGATGAGCACGGGAAGCTGCATGCCACGCTCGCGCATGCCGCGGACGATGTCGGGCAGACTGACCGGTTTCGTCTTTGTCCCATCCTTCAGATTCACCACGACTTCGCCTTTGGCGGAGACGTCAAAGTATCCATTGCCCCAGTCGCGGATGCCGTAAGTGGTGGCGGATTCCTCGATGGACCACGGGGGGAGTTTCTTGCTCATTTCTGGATTGTAGGGAACTAGCGCGGGGTGACTGGCTCTAAAGAGCGCCGATTGTGGACACAATTTGCCAGATTGGAAAGTGAACTTTACGGAAACAAATGGTGGACGGACGGGGGCATTCTGTCATTTCCCGATGCAGAATCGACTGAAGATGGCTCCGAGGATTTCCTCGACGTCCACCCGACCGGTCACTTCACCAACGGCCTCCATCGCCTCACGGAGAAAAACTGCAACAAACTCCGGGGCCTCATTGCGCTTCAACGCCGCAGCTCCGTGCACCAAAGCCTCCGCCGCACGCTGGAAGCAGGCCTGATGCCGGGCGTTGATGGCGACCATGTGGGAATTGCCCGCCCCTGCCCCAGTCCACACAGCATCCCTCATGGCCGCACGCAGAGGATCCAGGCCCTCCTGGTTTTCACAGGAAAGGAGAATCGCCCCACGCTCCACATCAGGCAACCAGCTCGGATGGAGACCGAGATCGCTCTTGTTCAGGATCAGCAGATAGCCATGGCGGTCTTCCAGGCCAGCCACACGGCCAGCGGCTTCGCGGGGCTGATTGCCATCCACCACCTCTAGAATCACATCCGCCCGGGCCATTTCCCGATTGGTCCGCTCGATCCCGCTCTGCTCGATGCTGCCTGCACCTTCGCGGATCCCTGCAGTGTCCACCAGCACAAAGGGCAGCCCGTGAATGTGCAGCACTTCCTCAATGGTATCTCGTGTGGTGCCGGCCTCGGCGCTGACGATGGCGCGGTCAAAGCCGCTCAGCAGATTGAGGAGCGACGACTTGCCCACATTAGGCTCGCCGCAGATCACGGTGCGCGCCCCGCTCCGGAGAATGCGTCCGTGATGGGCGGTATCGAGGAGCGATCCCACCCGCAGTTGGATCGATGCCAGACGCTTCTGCATCGCAGCCCCAGTATCAGGATCGATGTCCTCATCCGGGAAGTCGATATAGGCCTCCACATGGGCCAACAGTTCGATCAACTCCGCGCGCAAATGCTCGGATTCCTTGCCCAAACGCCCTTCCAACTGCTGCGTGGCCGCTTTAAGTGCCAATTCACTCTGGGCGTGAATAAGATCCATCACCGCCTCGGCTTGTGTGAGATCCATCTTCCCGCTCAGGAAGGCGCGTTGGGTAAACTCACCCGCCTCAGCAGCGCGTGCGCCGTGGTGCAAAAGCAGCTCAAAAATTCGCCGCGTGACCAGGATGCCGCCGTGACAGGAGATCTCCACCACGTCTTCGCCGGTGTAGCTAGCCGGGGCGCGGAAATGCGTCAGCAAGACGGAGTCTACCACCCCACCCTCTCCGTCCACGATGGAGCCAAAGTGCTGCACGCGGGGCTCCAGCGCCTCCAGCACCCTCTTCCCTTTGAAGACCCGTTGGGCCACCTGGAGGGCATGTTCCCCTGACAGGCGCAGGACGCTGATGGCGGCCTCACCAAAGGCAGTGCTGATCGCGGCGATCGTATCGTGCATGAAGTGGACTAAGCAGAATGACCCGGCTTGAGTTGAGCCAGACGGGCCCCTCAAACCGGGTCAGATAGATTTAATGCGAAATCAGGGATTCGAAAGCGACTTTCACTCCCCCAGGATGCCCTTCAGGGTGGCAATGCAACGCTGATTCTGCTCCATGGTGCCGACGGAAATGCGAACCCAGTCGGGCAGCTTGTACTCGGCCATGGCGCGAACGATGACGCCCTTGTCGAGCATCTTCTGGAAAACCGAGTTGCCGTCTCCGACCTTCACGAGCACGAAGTTGGCGTAGCTGGGCACGAACTCCAGGCCCATGGCGGCGAACTCGCCCTGCAGATAGGCGCGACCTTCGTCGGTGATCTGCTTGGTGCGGTTCTGGTGCTCTTCGTCGGCCAGACCTGCCACCGCACCGGCTTGCGCGATGGCGTTGGCATTGAAGGGCTGGCGGGTCTTGTGCAGCACCGTGATCAAGTCCTCATGCCCGATCCCATAGCCGATGCGCAGACCGGCCAAGCCCTGGATCTTGGAGAAGGTGCGCAGCAGGATCACGTTACGGCCCTCACGCACGTACTTCATCGTGTCCGGCGGGTTGTCGAGGAACTCGTAGTAGGCCTCGTCCAGCACCACCACCACATGGTCGGGCACCTTGTCCATGAAGCGGTCCAGCGCCTCCATGCTCACGATGGTACCGGTGGGATTGTTGGGATTGGCGATGAAGAGCTCGCGCGTCCGCGGGGTGATGGCTGCCAGCATGGCATCCAGATCATGCACGAGGCCCGGATCCGGCACCTCAATGGTCTCCGCGCCGAAGAGCGTGGCCATGAGCTTATACACCACGAAGGCGTGCTCCGCCGTCACCACCTGATCGCCCTCACGCAGGAAGGCGTGGCCGATGAGTTCAATGATCTCGTTGGAGCCGTTGCCCAGCACGATCTGACCGAGAGAGACGCCAAACTTGTTGGCCAGCGCCTCACGGAGACGGTAGCCCGCGCCATCAGGGTAGATGTGAGCCTCCGTCAGCGCTTTCTGCATGGCCGCCACCGCCTTGGGCGAAGGCCCCAGCGGGTTCTCATTGGAGGCCATCTTGATGATGTCTCCGGGTTGCAGACCGCGTTCGCGGGCCAGTTCTTCAATCGGCTTGCCTGGCTTGTAAGCGACCAGGTCTTTCAGTTGGGGATTGGCTTGGGTCCAGACACTCATGGGTGAGTCAGCGGTGAATCGGTTCCTTCCTACGGATTGACCGGGGACGCAATGAGGAAGTGAATTTCGTATCCGGTCCGGTTTCTTTGACATTCCCCTTCAACTGGCGGCTAATTGTTGTCTCAATCCGGCGTTTTGTAGCGATCCATTGTGTTACTTCCCTGTTGCAACCCCATGAAACTGCGAACCTTCCTCAGTCTCTCCCTCTGTCTGCTCACGGCCACCATGGCCTCCGCGCAAATCTCCTTCCAGGGCAAAGAAGGCCCCGGCAAGGGCAAGAAGATCGTCCTGCTGGCCGGGGACGAAGAGTATCGCTCGGAAGAAGTGATGCCCATGCTGGCGAAGATCCTGTCCGAGCGGCATGGCTTTGACACCACTGTGGTTTTCTCCATCAACGCCGCCAGCGGTGAGGTGGATCCCGAAGCCAAGGACAACAACCCTGGGCTCGAAGCCCTGGACACCGCAGACCTCTGCATCATGCTGCTGCGCTTCCGCGCCTGGCCTGACGAGCAGATGAAGCACTTCGCCGCCTACGCCGCCTCCGGCAAGCCCATCATCGGCATCCGCACCAGCACCCATGCCTTCAATGGTCTGAAAGGCCTGTACGCCTCCTTCAACAGCTTCGGCAAGAACGTGCTGGGCGAGCAGTGGGTCAGCCACTGGGGCAAACACAAGTCTGAAGCCACCAAGGGCATCATCGAGCCCGGCCAGGAACAGAATGCGCTGCTACGCGGCGTGAAGGACATCTTCGGCGATACCGATGTCTATGAAGCCTATCCCCCGGCCGATGCCAAGATTCTGGTCCGCGGGGAGGTCCTCAATGGCATGACCCCCGAGTCCCCTGCCGCCAACTACCCCAAGAAGCGCGCCAGCGACAAAGCCGAGCAGGGCGTGAACAGCCCCATGATGCCAGTCGTCTGGACCCGTGAGGTGAAGACGGACTCCGGCAAGGACGCCAAGATCCTGACCACGACCATGGGCTCCTCCTCCGACTTCCGGAACGACGACCTGCGCCGCCTCATCATCAACGGTGCCTACTGGACCACCGGCCTAGAAGTGCCCGCCAAGGCGGATGTGAGCTTCGTCGGTGACTTCAAAGGCAGCTTCTACGGCTTCAAGGGTTACGTGAAGGGACTCAAGCCCGAAGACTACAAGAAGTAAGCCATCCCCTGGTTTCAGCGATCGAAGGGAACGGCGGACCAGCTCCGCCGTTCCCTTTTTCTTTTCACGAGAAGGCCGTCGTGTGAGACTGCATGCGAAAGTGAAATCCCTCACCAAACGCCCCCCGTACGAGTTAATCCAACTGACGCTATTTTGCCTGGCAGTGACAGGGCTGGTGTGGGTTTATTTCTGGCAGACACATGGAGTGGGTCGCCGCCCAAACGCCTCTCTCGTGGGACTGGTTGCCTTTGTTGCGGCCTTGGGTCTTGGGGGTCTTGGCCTTTCAACCTTATTTTGCAGCCTGATCTCCTTTCGCCATTCCTCATGGCGATGGGTCACGACGGGGATTTTCACCAGCGCTGCGGCATTTGCGGTCGTAGCCAATCCGTCGAACCTGATTCAAAGTGCCGCCACAATGGCCGAGCGTCGCGAATTCGCGGCGGTGGGAATTCCCAAGCTCCGTGACGAGGTACAGCACCTAATCGACACCCGCCCAGCCTTCGACGCGGATCCCGACCAAGTCCGTTGGTTTGGCACCGAGGTGCCACGAGAGATCCTGTCTTCCGGGCTGAGATCTCTCGCTGCCAGAGCAGCCTATGTGGCGGTGAACGAGCGCGAAATCGTCATCGTCACTGAAGGCATGGGTGGCTGGCGCGCAGGTTACCTGATCCTCCCGTCAGGGTCCACCCGCGTTCCGAAATTCTCCCGCCGCATTGCGGACGGGATCTACTATGTGACCTCCACGTCTACGATTGGAGGATGAAATCGTCGGGAGAAGCCCGATTGGCAAATGTCCGATTTCTACAAATATGTCGGGCTCCAGTACGTTTATGGTGGATTGCCCATTTGCCACCCGCCAGATGCCAAGACTGCCGCTCCTCGCCACCGCCACCCTGTTGATCACGGCCGCCCCGCTTCCGGCTGCGCCCGATACCAAGGCTTTTTTCGGCAATCATTGCCTGGAGTGCCACGACACGGAAACCAAAAAAGGCGGCGTGGACCTGGAGGCTCTGCTCTGGGCCCCCAATGAAAAAGGAACCTACGACAAGTGGGTGAAGGTGTACGATGTGGTGCACAAGGGCGAGATGCCCCCCAAGAAAGAGGAGCGCCCCCCGGCCGATACCTCCAAGGCCTTTCTCGCGAACCTCGGGGACAACCTGAACACGGTGGACAAGCAGAAGGTCGCGGCGAACGGCCGTACCGTCCTGCGTCGGCTGAACCGGGAGGAGTATGAGCGGACCGTTCAGGATCTGCTGAGCATCACGCTACCGCTCACTGCCATGTTGCCGGCCGACACGCCGCTATATGGCTTCGACACCGTTTCAGAAGGGTTGCGACTCTCCACCCTCCAGATGGAGAAGTACCTGGAGGCCGCGGACGCTGCCGTTGATGCCGCGATCAATCTCGGACCAGAACCCGCGCCTATCAGTGGCCACTGGCTGGTCAAGGACGAGGAAGGCGTGCGCAAGAACATCGACACCCCGGAAGGCACGCTGACCAATCCCAACGATCCCAAGAGCAAGCACCGCCAGTTGCTCCGCGAACTCCCGGATGGTGCCATCGTCTTCTTTGACCAGGGCTACCCGGCGGCCCAGATTCGCCAGGTGGAGCGCCATCCGGCCGGACTGTTCCGCATCCGCGTAAGCGCCTACGGCTTCCAGAGCAAGGGCGAGAGCATCCCCATGCGGGTTTACGGAGACAACTTCAAGGACAAGCAGCTCCTGGGCTGGTTCGACATGCCCGCGGACAAGCCTCGCGTGGTGGAGTTCGTGGGCCGTCTTCGCGCCAACGAACACCTGCGTATCGAGCCGACCAACACCGGCGTGGATGAGAAGGGGCAGAACGTGTACAACATCGGGGCCAAGGAGTTCGGGGGAAATGGCCTGGCCATCCAGTGGGTGGAGGTGGAAGGCCCCCTCAAAGAAACCTGGCCGCCCCGCAGCATGGAGGCCCTTTTTGGCGACACGCCGATCACCAAGATCGAGGAAGGTCGCAAGAACCGCGACAAGCGGGTGGCTTATGAAATCAAGCCGGAAGATCCCAAGGCCAGCGCCAAGCAGGTCTTGGAACGCTTTGCCACCAAGGCCTTCCGCCGACCGCTGGAACCGGGCGAAGCAGACCGTTATGTGAAGCTGACGACGGATGCGCTGGACGAACAACTGAACTATCTCGACGCCATCCGCATCGGCTTCCGCGCCATCCTCACCGCCCCGCAGTTCCTCTTCCTGGAGGAGCACACTGGCAAGCTGACCGACCACGCCCTGGCCTCCCGGCTCTCTTACTTCCTCTGGAGCACCATGCCGGATGAGGAACTGCTCAAGCTGGCGAGCGAGAAGAAACTCAGTGATCCCCAAGTGCTGCGTGGCCAGGTGGAGCGGATGCTCAAGAACGAACGGGCCAATGCCTTTGTCACCAATTTCACCGGCCAGTGGCTGGACCTTCGCAACATCGACGCCACCACGCCGGACAAGAAGCTCTACCCCGAGGCGGACGAGCTTCTGCGGGTGTCCATGGTGGACGAGACCGAGGCCTTCTTCACGGAACTGCTTACCTCGAACCTCCCCGTCACCAACATCATCCAGTCTGACTTTGCGATGCTCAACAGCCGGCTGGCGGCGCATTATCAGATCGAAGGGGTGGACGGTGAACAGATTCGCAAGGTCTCGCTGCCCGCCAATAGCCCGCGGGGCGGCATCATCACGCAGGCCAGCGTGCTCAAGGTCACGGCGAATGGCACCACCACCTCGCCCGTGTTGCGTGGAGCCTGGGTCATGAAGAAGCTGCTGGGCCAGCCGCCCTCACCCCCGCCCCCCGGCGTGGGCTCTCTGGAGCCTGATACTCGCGGAGCCACCACTGTGCGTGAGCAGCTGGACAAGCATCGCAACTCGGAAACGTGCAAGGGCTGCCATAGCAAGATCGACCCTCCCGGTTTCGCGCTGGAGAGCTTCGACGTCATCGGCGGATTCCGGGAGCGTTACCGCTCGCAGGACAAAGGCGACACCACCACCGTGCCGAACACGCAGAAGAAGCGCCTCTACATCAAACTCGGGCCGGGCGTGGATGCCAGCGGAGCTCTGGCAGATGGATCGGCTTTCACCGGAATCACCGACTTCAAAAAGCTGCTCATGGCCAATCCCCAACCGGTGGTCCGGGCACTGACGGAGAAGCTCGTCATCTACTCCACCGGCGCTGGCATCGGATTCTCCGATCGCCCCGCCATCGACGCCATCGTTGCCAAAACGCAGGAACAGGGCGGCGGACTCCGCACTCTGGTTCAGGAAATTGTGCAAAGTCCCCTCTTCCAGAACAAGTAAACGTCACTGATCACGCCACCATGAACCGCCCTTCATCCCCTCTCTCCCGACGCGCCTTCCTGCGTGGCACCGGCGTCTCCTTGGCTCTGCCCTTCCTGGATGCCATGTGGCCGCACAAGGCCTCGGCGGCAGCGGCAGCCTCCCCCAAGCGGATGGTGGCCGTCTGCACTAGCCTCGGCATCTACGGTCCCGCCTTCTTCCCCACCGCCGCAGGACGCGACTACGTCGCCACGGAGTACCTGGAGCTGATGAAGGAGCACCGCAATGACTTCACCGTCTTCTCCGGTCTCTCCCACCCGGACCAGTCCGGTGCCGATGGCCACTCCTCAGAGATGACCTGGCTCACCTCCGCCCGCCACCCGGGCTTGGGCGGATTCCGCAACACCATCTCTCTGGACCAGTATGTGGCGGAAAAGATCGGGGTGGAAACCCGCTACCCCTCGCTCACACTGGGCACGAACAACGTCAGCCAGAGCTACACCCGCAGCGGCGTGATGATCCCGGCAGAGACGCGCCCCTCCGTCGTCTTCGCCAAGCTCTTCACCAACGGCTCCCAGTGGGAAGTCCAGCAGCAGATGCGCAAGCTCAAGGACGGACGCAGCATCATGGATACCGTCCGCGAAGAGGCCAAACGGTTCGGCTCCCGAGTTGGCTCCTCAGACCGCGAGAAGCTGGACGAGTACTTCACCTCTGTGCGGGAGATGGAACTGCGTCTGGCCAAGCAGGAGGAATGGGTGCAGAAGCCCAAGCCCGTGATCGACGCCAAGGCTCCCTCTGATATCGCTGAGAATGCCGACATCATCGGCCGCATGCAGCTGCTCTTTGAACTGGTGCCCCTGGCCCTCCAGACAGACAGCACCCGCCTCATCACCATCTTGGTGCAAGGACGCGGCGATGTCCCACCTGTGCCCGGCGTGAGCATCGATCACCACAACCTCTCCCACCACGGCCAGGATCCCGAAAAGATCCGCCAGCTTGAACTGGTAGAGAAGGCAGAGATGAACGCCTGCAACAAACTGCTGGGCGCGCTCAAACAGAAGAAAGAAGGCGACAAGTGCCTGCTGGACAACACGATGGTGCTCTTCGGCAGCAACCTCGGCAACGCCAACAGCCACGACTGGCGCAACTTGCCCGTGCTCCTTGCCGGCGGCGGATTCCAACACGGTCAGCACGTGGCACGCGACGCCAAGGACAACACCCCGCTCTGCAACCTCTATGTGCAGATGCTCCAGAGGATGGGCATCGAAGGCGACACCTTCGGCACCAGCAGCGCCGCCAGCGTGCCGGGGTTTGTGTGAGACCCGCTGCGCGGGAGACTCCAGACTAGACTAGAAGACACAAGACGCAAGACCTGACGCTCGGGGCGATGCCACCCCGTAGCGCAGATTGGCCGGCATCATTCGCCGGAGGCATTGTCTCACACAAAGTCACGAAGGCACAGAGGGTTCAGCATTTCAAAAGAGTCGGGGTTTTCAACCCCGCTCACTCCCCAAACGTCCCTTGATCCTCTTCCAGCTCCGCCCACCCCACAGATCGCGGGGCCGGAGACCCCGCCTCCTTGACTCCGCGGCCAAGTCACCTCGCGTTTGCTCGCAAAGCACGGGCACGCCTACGCCCCCTTCTTCTGCTCCTTCATCGCCTTCTTGACGCTCTCTTCCATCGCAGCGTATTCATCGCGATAGTCGTCACTCTGGAGCGTGAGTGCCCGCCCCGCTGTCCGAAGCGCTTTCCAGGCTAGCTCAAGCTGATTCGCCTTCTGGGACTCCCGGACAAACGGCGTCAGCATGTCAGAGAAGACCGGACCGCTGCTGGCCTTGCCCAGCTTGCCCATGGCCCAGTCGAGTTGCTTGTAGGCCTCCTCCCATTTGCCCTCTTTCATGAGTTCTTTCATCTTCCGGTTGGCAGTGTCCAGACTGAGGTCGGTACGCTCCTTGGAGTTCGCGGAGACCACACTGCGCTCCAGCTTGTCCGCCATGTCAGTCTGCCCGGTTTCCCGCAGCAGCGCCACGTACTTCGTGGTGTATTCGGCCTTCAGGTCTGCATTGCGACTGAACTGGCGGATGGCTGCCTCATAATGCTGGGTCATTTGCGCAGGCGCGGCCCCGGTGCCTTTGAGGATGTCCGTCCGCCGGTCCCAGGCATCCGCATCATTGGGGCAGATGCCGATCGCCGTTTCAATGGCAGCTTTCTCCCGAGGCAGATCGTTGGACGCTTTGAAAAGGTCCGCCATCTCCACATGGAAACGCGCCGTCAGATACTCCGGACGGTTGCGGAAGCGGCTGGCCAAGTACAGCAGATCGTGATCGGTCATCTTCTTCCCTGTCTGCGGATCTCGTGCAGAACCAGTCGCATAGTTGTCATAGGAATAGCGCCCCTCGTTGAGCTCCCAATGATCGTCAGACTTCATGTAACCAAACCAGGCATGAGCTCCGCGATTGCCCTCACCCACAAAGAGGATGGAGGGAAGCCCCCGCGCCTTGCCTGAGGTCCAGGCGAAGTAGGCTTGATCAATACAGATGCCACCGGTCTTTTCGATATCGACCAGTTTGTAGCTTTCACCCAACCAGGAAAGCTTACCCTCTTCGTACCGCGGGGTGTCGTAGTTGATGCACGAGAAGGCGCGGCCGAAATCATTCCGGGGAAAACGCACGTTCTTCTGAGCCCAGCGCAGTTCATCGAAGCTGATCCAGGTATCCACGATGAACTTGATCTGCTCCACCTCAAGCTTCTTGATATCCAGCATGAGCTTGCCCGCCGTGTCACTCTCCAGCCAGAAGTTGAAACGGTCCACATTGGTGACGCTGTCCGACTCCAGCGGCACTGCGGACGATTTCACCTGATGGTGAGGCCATGAGTCAGGGCGGTTCCGGTCAAAGACCACGGCCACCGCAATGGCCAGCGCCTTGTACACCTTCCAGGCCTCCGGCTTGGCCTGGCGAATGGCGGCCAGCGTTCCCAGCACCTTGGAGGCATCGTCCTCGGTACGAAGATTGGCGAACAGCTGGTAGCTCAGCGATTCATCCCCCATGAACTCGTCCACAATGGCCGTGGGAATCTCCGCCGTACCGTCCTTGGTATACTTCGCCTGATCAAGGAACGCGCACCATTGCTGGATGCGCCGCCAGCGGCCAAACGCGGGATCCGTGCCCGAGGTGGACTTGTACGCAGTGCGCAGGACGCCGCCCAACTGGAACGCCGCCGTGTTCCACCCCAGGGACTTGATGGCCGCGATCTCGGGTGCCGTCGGGACCTTGCTGATGTCAGCCGCCTTGGCAGCCGGCTGAGTTCCCAGGGCAGTCGCGAGAGCAGCGCCAAGAGAGAGGAGGAAGCGGGTGGTGCGCATAAGATCAAATTCCCTGATCCAGGGACGTTGTATAGTGAGAAATCCCCCACCCAGCGTTGGAAAAAAGCCAATCCGCGGCAGTCTTTGCCCCACTTACTTGCCATCCTGCACCTTAAGGACAGCAATGGAGCCGTTCTTGGCCAGATCCTTGCCAAAGGCAAGTTCCACCTTGGCCTGAGCATCTTTCACCCCGTCCACGGTGATTTGAGGCACCGAGCTGTAGCCCGCACCGGCATCCACAATCTCAAAAGCGGTGACCTTCCCATCCTTCACCAGCGCATGAGCCACCGCGTCGCGATGCGTCCAGAGTTCATTGCGCCCCCGGGCATAGCGGTAGTAGTTGGAGACGGTATCCAGGCGGTCATTGGTGATGCCGTGCTTGCCCAGGGCGTTCATCAGCGCGGCCTTGTTTTCCCTGACCTGATTGGGCTCCGGCGCGGTGCCCGCCCGCGCGGGTTTCACATGGCTGAAGGCCTCACGGAACACCTCGGTCGGAACCCCCAATGCTGCCGCAATCAGGTTCACAGGCCGTCCGCGATCTTGTCCTTCGGTTTCATGCCCGCCGGAGAATACCACCGGTACCCGGGTTACGCCTGCGGGAAGCGCAGGAGACTCAGCACTGAGAGGAAACGCAGCGGCGGCGACCAGAAGGAAAAACGCGCGAACGGTTAAGGCTTTCATGTGGTGAAGAACGGTGAGTCCCACGCGATGCCGCAGGATCCGCCAGAATTCCGGCGAAGCCATGCGAGTCACGATCACCAGTCTTCAACTATCCATTTCAGCAACAGTTGCGCGATGGGTCATCGAATCGTGAGACCTGCGTCGAAAGCCCCCGCACCTCCTGGCTACTGCATTACCCCCAACACCTGAGCGCGAAGCGCTTTTGGGATTGCGGCAAGAATTGCCGCTTTGGCGACTCTTGTGATACTCTTGAACCCTTCGCCTTCAGCAGGGGGCCATCGTGCCCTCCGCTGCCGGTCCACACTACGCCCGCACCACACAGGACTCCCCAAAGCGGTGATTCTCACCGCAGTCCCAAAATCCCGCTGCGCGGGATCAGCTGCTGAAGATTGTGAGGTGGCTCGGAAAACAATGCCGGCCTTTGATGCCGAAAGACTCAACCTCAACAACGCGTTCACGCACACACCGACTCATCAACTCCATTCAACCCCTGCGCCTGTTTTTCTTCCTACGCGACCGCCTCTGAACCTTCGAATCAGATCGCGTCTTCGCGTTCAAATTCGGAGACTCAATATGCTTTCGCACTATCATGCACCATGCCTCCCTGAAGCTGAACCAGGCAAGAGCCCCGAGCAGTAGAATGACCCAGCCCATTCCCTCAGAACCACGAGGATTTGCGCCACCCGGGAAGGATGGGTGATCGAGCCCCCCACTAACAGGTAAATGGCCCAACCGGTGAAGAGGCAGCCCCCTAGCAAGAACAGGATAGTTTGTGTCAGCTTTGTCTTCAATGACTACAGAAGTTTGCATCGGCCTTTACCGGAACGCCAGGTCTAACTCATCAAACCAAAAAAAGGCCGGAGCAATCTGCTCCGGCCTTTAAACCTAACTCTGAATCATCGACACACGGGCGCTTACTTCAGCTTGATCGTGAGCTTCTCTTTGCCTTCGATCTTGATGCCATCGAAGCCCTTGAACTCTTCAGCAGCCTGCTGAGGGGTCATGTCCTTCTTGTCCATGAGCTCGGCGAACTTCTTGAAGCCCTCGGGTTTTTCCAGGAGCTTGTCCATGTTCATCTCCATGAGTGTCACGGTGTCACCGCTCACGTGAGTCGCGTCCGTGCTGGCGATGCCGCTGGCGGACTTGAAAGCGAAGTGAAAACGCATGCCGGCGAACATGGGCTTCATCATGGCCATCTGAGCCTCAAGGTCCTTGGGCACTTCAGGCTTTGGTGCGTTCGGGTCAGCCTCTTTGGGTTTGTCCTGGGGCAGGTTCACAGTGAGCGTATCGCCCTCCAAACCGAAGGTGATGGACTTCTCGCCATCCTTCACATCGCCGGGAGCATACTTGAGCTTGCGCACATCCGCGAAAGCATAGGTCAGCTTCACGCCTTCACGTCCGTCGGGAGACTTGATCTCCTCGTAGGCCTTCAGCGTGACGCCCTCACCCAGCTTGGAGGCCTTCTCGCCCGCCTTTTCCTTGGTGGGCAGGATGTCCATCTTCGGACCGCCTTCGCCGCCCTGGCCACCTGCGCCTGCGGCCATCATGGCCTTCAGCTGGGCACTGACGAGCGTGGTCTCTTCCACTACGCCGGAGCCGTCTTTGTTCACAGTCACGACGGAAGAAAGCTCAAAACAGCTCGCCAGGAAAAGCGACGCCGTCAGGGCACCAAGGAGTCGAAAGAATTTTTTCATCGCGCCACCTTATCAACGCGGGAATCAGGCGCACAAGATGGATTTGGGGGAATTTTCGACAGGATAAGAAAAATTCTGGGCCGGAATGCCTGCTGAGACACAGAAAAGTGTGCAGGAGGAAAGGGAGAGTCAAACGCCCCTGCAGCATCGCCACAGGTGTAGTCCGACGGTCCCCGTCGGCTCAGGCGCCGCGGAGTCGCAGCCCCAACCCACAATCAGTCATATTTTGCAGACAGACCGCCGCAACTTCCTTCGGAGTAGTGCTCTCGTCTCCTCCACCCAACGTGGGACTTGTTGCCGGATCCTCTTCGAGGAAGAGATTCGGCTGAGCGTCCACACAAGACAAGTCCCCCAAAATTGCCCGGCAATTGCCCCCCATCTCACGGGGTCGCCTTCCAGTTCTCCTTCACCCACGCAAAAGCTTCTTCGGAGGTCGTGAGCACGCCCTCCAGCTGGAGATTCTGCACAGCCGTGAGCAACTCTCCCACCTGACGCCCCTTGGGGATGCCCATGGCCATCAGCTCATGACCATTAAGCAACGGCTTGGGGATGAGCGGCAGAGGATCGTTGCCAAACTCCTGCTGCTTCTCGCGGATGAAATCGTAGTTGTCTGAGAAGCCATTGCTGCTCTGGCAGTCCACGCGGTGCAGCTCCATTTCATCTTCAAAACCCGGGCGGGCCATGAAGCGCTTGAGGCGGGAAATCCTCATCTTCTGCACGTCCTTGAAGACCATGTGATTGGCCACGGCCTCGACGGTCGGTTCGATGACGTCATTGGGATACTTCAGGCGTCGAAGAATCTCTTCCGACATCTCCGCCCCGATCTTGTCGTGACCATTGAAGCGGATGCGCCCGTCTGGGTCCTGGGTTAACGTCGCCGGCTTGGCAATATCATGCAGCAGCACCGACCACACCAGCGACAGGGAAACCTGCGCGGGCAGCAGACCGAGCATGATGCGGGTGTGCACAAACACATCCCCTTCCGGATGGAACTGCGGGGGCTGCTCACAGCCCTGCAGCACAAGGATCTCTGGCAGCACGGAGGCCATGAGGCCGCTCGCGACCAGCAGGTCGAATCCACGCACACGATTGGGGTGCAGCAGGATGCGGGAGAGCTCCTCGCGAATGCGCTCTGCACTGATGCTTTTCAGCTTGGGGGCCATCTCCACCATCGCCGCCCAAGTGCCGGGCTCGATCTCGAATTCCAGCACGGTGGCAAACCGGACGGCCCGCATCAGACGCAACTGGTCCTCTTCGAACCGCTTGCGCGGATCACCAATGGCCCTCAGCACCCGTTTGTCCAGATCGGCGCGCCCCTCCACGTAGTCGAGGACTTCGTCTTTGATCGGATCGTAAAACAGTCCGTTGACTGTAAAGTCGCGACGATGCGCGTCCTGCTCCGCGTTGGTGAAGGTGACAGACTCCGGTCGACGGCCGTCCGTGTACTCGCCGTCGTTGCGGAAGGTGGCAATCTCGAAAGACTGCTCCCCTTCCCGCACCAGGATGACTCCGAAATGGGCTCCGACTGCGAAAGACTTGGGGAAGAGACGTTGCACCTCCTCGGGACGTGCGCTGGTGGCAATGTCGTAGTCCTTGGGCGTCTTGCCCATCAACTGGTCACGGACGCAACCGCCAGCAAAGACGGCCTGATGGCCCGCCTCCACAAGACGGCTGACGAGACTGATGGCAATTTGGTGCATGGGGGTCATGAAGCGGATACTCCCGCAAGATACTCCCGCAAGATACTCCCAAGTCGTTGCACCTCAAGATGCACGGCGTTTTTTGATCTCAGGCAGCGTGAGCCCGATGTCCGCAGCGAACACGACCGGCGGCACCCCGCCCTTGTCAAACTCGGCATCGTCGAAATGCCACCACTCAGTGTCCAGCATGCTGAATCCCGCTGCCGTCATGGCCAGCTGAAGAGACATACGACGAGACTTCACCTCCTCACTGGGCAGCGGGGAATTATGGGCGGTCTTGGCATCTGCTTCGTCGAAGCCCGTAGGCATCTCCAACTCACGACCGGAGGCATCGACCAGCGTCACGTCCACCGCCGTGCCCGAACAGTGCCGGGACCACATCAGACTGGGAGGGGTGAACATGCCCGTATACCCACCGTGCTCAAACAGGGAGAGCTGAACTTCAGGCGGACGATAGGCGTCCCAAATCTTCAGTCCGTACCCTTTCGAGCGCAGGATCTCCTGGGCCACTCGCAGCTTTTCCACCGTGCGCACATGCAACAGGCAGGGCATGTCCTGGGGGTAGAGGGGTTGCCAGCACACATTCTTCTTGGTGCGGTACGGCAGTTCATACTGGATGTCAGGAATCACTGTGCGCACATCCACCAGCCCCCGCTGGGCCGCAGCAGAGATCACCTCATGAAGTTGACCAGCCCCCAACCAAACTTCCTTCCTCCCGTCTGTCTTACCGGTGTATTTCGACTTTGGAGCCGTGCTCCCGCAATGCGTCAGGAAGCAGGCAGAAAGGGCGGCCAGGGCAATTAGTTTGGTCCTCACCATCGTGGGCAGTTTACAATCGTTGCGGATCGGGGTTCGTTTGTCGGGCGAACCGTTCCCTACACCATCTCGCTCATCTCGTGACTGAAATTCTTGCTCACTCACTGATTTTTCTCCTGGGGCTGATCGCAGGGGTGGGAGTCCTCCATACGGTGGAGCGATTCCCCTTCCCGTTCTACCGTTTGGGCCAGTCGACCATCCCCTCAGGCGCAGGACGTCGGGCTCTCGTCATCCTCATCACTGCCAGCCTCTACCTGGCTGCGTTCGCATCGTTCCGGGGTCCGTGGGCGTCCTGGCCATCCTGGGGCTCGCTCTTGGTGCTCCAGTGGATCTTCATCACGCTGCTCGTCGCCGGCACCTTCATCGATCTCGACCATTTCCTGCTGCCGCATGAAATCACCTTCGGCGGCCTGGCGGTGGGGCTGGGAGGCAGCGCCCTGCTGCCTGAACTGCTGCATGAGCCCGCCCGCGGAAGGGGCTTTCTCGCCTCGGTCGCCGGTGCTTGTGTGGGAGCCCTTCTCATCTGGCTGGTCATCCAGCTGGGCAAGCTGGCCTTTGGCAGGCTGAGCAAGCAGTTCAAGGAACCCCAGGCCTGGAGCGTCACCCAACCTACTGAGGACCAATCGCCCGAGTTCGCTGTGGGTGACGAGACGCTTTCGTGGGAAGACATCTTCTTCCGCCCCACCGACCAGCTCCTCCTGACATGTGCGGAACTCTCGATCAATGACCAGCACCATGGCCCGTGCGAGCTGAAGATCTGGAGGGACCGGCTGGAGGTTCAGCCGCGAGACCATCCGGACACCATCCAGCAGTCCCTGGAGTCCGTGACGATCTTGAAAGGTCAATGCACGAAGGTCGTCATCCCTCGTGAGGCCATGGGGTACGGCGACCTCTTTTTGCTGGCCATGATCGGCAGTTTTCTGGGCTGGCAGGGTGCACTGTTCACGCTGGTGGGAGGGTCCTTTCTAGGGTCTGCCATTCCTCTGCTGGGGGCGGCGATCTTCCGGAGCAAAGAATGGAGCAGCAAGATTCCCTTCGGCCCGTATCTGGCTGCGGCAGCTCTCATCTGGCTGTTCTTCCGCGCCTGGCTGCTCGATGTCCTGACTCCGTTCTTTGTGATCTAGCCGGGGTGCCAGGAAGCTCCGGACGGGCGATGAATTAACTTTCCCCGTCAGCGGCTTCCGCTAAGCTGGCGACCACATTTCCCCTCCCTTCTTCCCTGCCTCATGACCCGGATTGCTGTGCTCGAGTTTCTCATTCACCTGCTGATTTTCTTTTTGGGGGCAGGCATTGGTTCATTCCTCAACGTGGTCATCTACCGGCTGCCGCTTGGCATCTCGGTGAACAATCCCAAGCGGTCCTTCTGCCCGAAGTGCAAGAAGCAGATCCCCTGGTATCAGAACCTGCCTCTCATCAGCTGGCTCTCGCTGCGGGGAAAGTGTGCCGCCTGCAAGTCCCCGATCCCCTTTCGCTACTTCTTTGTGGAGCTGCTCACCGGGATCATCTTCTACGCGATCTTCCTCGAGTTTCGAGGCTCCTGGGATTTCCGACTGGACTGGGGTGACAAGGTGATCCTCTACTGGATCTTTGCTGCGCTCCTCATCGCCGGCACTTTCATCGATATTGATCATTACATCCTGCCGCATGAGATCACCTTCGGCGGCCTGGCCGTGGGCCTGATCGGTAGCTGGATCGAACCCCAGCTCATGGGTGAGTTTATCCGCAGCCGGGGCTTGGTCGCCTCGCTGGCAGGGGCCTGTATCGGTGCGACGCTCATCTGGGTGATCATTCAACTGGGCAAGATGGCCTTCGGCCGCATCAAAAGGAAGTTCGAGAAGCCGGAGGCCTGGACGATCTCCCAGCCCAAGGAAGACGAGCCCCCGCTCTTCCAGATCGCCAAGGAGTCCTTCACCTGGCACGACATCTTTTTCCGCCCATCAGATCGTCTAGTGATGGCCTGCACGGAACTCAAGGTGAACGAAACCAGCTATGGCCCCTGCCAGCTGGAGATCCGGGAGAACTCCATGAAAATCCGCCCGGAGTCCGGTGCCGAGGTACAGCACACCACGCTGGAGGATATCAAAAAGCTGGAGGGTCAAAGCACTCAGGTGCTGATCCCGCGCGAAGCGATGGGCTACGGGGACATCTACCTGCTGGCCATGATCGGCAGCTTCCTCGGGTGGCAGGCCGTCCTTTTTACAGTCGTGGCCGCCTCGGTGCTCGGCAGCATCATCGGCGTGGTGCCACGCCTTTTTGGCAAGACGGAATGGAGCAGCAAGATCCCCTTTGGCCCGTATCTGGCCGGTGGCGCGATGATTTGGCTCTTCTACGGGCCTCAACTCGTAGAATGGTATATGAGCCGATTTAGTCGGATCGAGTATTTGGATGTATGAGTGGTTTAAGGGAGTTCGCATTTTACCACAGAGACACAGAGTACACAGAGGTGCTTGAAGCTGTATTGGGCTAGAATACACGGAGCGTTGTCTGGAAGCATCAACCTGCCGCCGTCATGAAGATTCTCATCACTGCTGGCCCTACCCGCGAGCCACTCGACCCCGTCCGCTACCTGACAAACCGGTCCTCCGGCAGGATGGGATACGCCTTGGCCGAAGCCGCTGTGGCTGAAGGGCATCTGGTGGACCTCGTGAGCGGCCCGGTGAGCCTGATCCCGACCGACGGCGTGAAGATGCACTTCGTGGAAACCGCCCAACAAATGTGGGAAAAGGTGCGCCAACTCACTCTGGGAGAACCACCTCCGCAGTTAGCCATCCACGCCGCCGCGGTAGCCGACTATCGGCCAAAGGTCGTGGCGGAACAGAAGATCAAGAAGCAGGCCGACACCCTGATTCTTGAGTTGGAACGCAACCCTGATGTGCTGGGCTCCATGCGTGGAGCCTTTGGGTTCACGGGGTACCTCGTTGGTTTCGCGGCAGAGACCCAGAACCTGGTGGCCAATGCCCAGGAGAAGCTGAAGCGCAAGGGGTGCGACCTCGTCATTGCCAATGACGTGAGCCGCAAGGACACGGGGTTTGACAGTACGGAAAACGAAGTCATGCTCTGCCTCCCTTCGGGCGAAACGGAGCTGATTCCCAAACAGTCCAAGCAAACGCTGGCGCGCGAAATCATCCGAAGGGTCGTTGCGCTGGCTTCCCAGTAGTCCCCTTCCCTCCATGAGTTCGAGTTCCCTCCTGAGTGTCGCCCTTGAAGCCGCCCACGCCGCCGGCCAGCTGCAACGCGAGAACCTGGGGTCCGACCTCGCCGTGAATGAGATGCTGCAGTACGACATCAAGCTCGACCTTGACGTGCGCTGTCAGACCCTGATCACGGATATCATCTTGAAGAACTTCCCCGACCATGCCGTGCTGGGTGAAGAAGGCGACGCTGGCAACCCTGATGGCACCACCCAGTGGATCGTGGACCCCATCGACGGCACCGTGAATTTCTTCTATGGCATCCCGCACTTCTGCGTCTCCATCGGTGTGAAGGTGAATGGCGAACTGGTCGCCGGCGTCATCTACGACCCGAACCAGGACGAGACCTGGGCGGTGGAAAAGGGCTCCGCCCCCACGCTCAATGGCAAGGCGATCCGCACCAGTTCCCGGACAAAGATCAGCGACGCTGTGGTGACCTGCGGATTCTCCAAAAGCGAGGAGGCTATCCTGGCTAGCTTTGAGCGGTACAAGCGCATCTCCCTGGCGGTGAAAAAGACCCGCATGCTCGGCAGTGCCGCTCTGGCTCTGGCGTACATCGCGTGTGGTCGTCTGGACGCCTATGTGGAGGAGCAGATCAGCGAGTGGGACGTGGCCGCAGGGCGCCTCATCCTGGAAGGTGCCGGTGGCACGTTCATCGAGCAGCCCAGCCGCACTCACGAGGGCAAGATGTTCATCGTCGCCACCAACGGCAAGATCGACATGAACCCATACCTCTAAGGTGCCAGCTCAAGGCACTGATCCGCTGAGTTACTGAATCACCGATTTACTGATCTACCGAAATGTCCACCCGTGTCGGCATAGGCTACGATGTCCACCAGTATGCAGAAGGCCGCGCCTTCATTCTCGGCGGTGTGGAGATCCCGCACCATCGGGGCCTGAAGGGCCACTCTGATGCCGATGTGCTGAGCCATGCCATTGCAGATGCCGTTCTCGGTGCCCTGGGTGAGCCGGACATTGGCTATTGGTTCCCACCAACAGACGCTAGTATCGAAGGCATCAGCAGCCTCAAGATCCTGGAGAAGGTCGCCCAGATCGCGGCCGACAAGGGCATGAAGATCGTCAATGTGGACAGCACCGTGGTGGCTGAGGCTCCCAAGGTGAATCCTCATCGCGAAGCAATGAAAGAGAAGATCGCCGCCGCCCTCGGACTCACGCCAGATCTGGTCGGGGTGAAAGCCACGACCAATGAGCGCATGGGCTTCGTGGGGAGAGAAGAAGGTGTGGCCGCCATGGCCGTGGCGAGCGTGGAGAAGGTGTGAGAGGTACGATGTGCGGCATGGCCGCCCCATAGTGCACAGCCCCTGACGTGGCATCCGGCCACGCCATCATCGCGACGATCACACCCCACCTCCTTCGCTCACAACCCGGCTGGGACAGCCGGACTACATCCTCCGCTCCGCACCGGGGTTGGAGTACCGCATTTATGCGGCTCAGGACGCGCCACCCCTGACCACCGCATCTCGACCACATCGTCCATCGGCGATCACACGCAACGCCCTCCGCTCACAACCCAGCTAGGGACAGCCGGACTACATCCTCCGCTCCGCACCGTGGTTGGAGTTCCGCATTTATGCGGTCAGAACGCGCCACCCCTGACGCAACAATCCGGCCACACCGCGCATCAGCAAACACACACCCCTCCCTCCGCTCCCACGCGGGGCCGGAGACCACGCCTCCTTACTCTGTGGCGCGCCCTCCATTCCAACAAAAAACGCGCCCCGTGTCACAGGGCGCGTTTTGTTTAATCTCTCGAACTCGAGATCCTCGAACCCAACTCAGCGTTCTTAGTGCTGGTTGCAGAACTCTTCGAAGCGGTCCATGCCGGCGTTGATCACGTCGAGGCTGGTCGCGTAGCTGAAGCGAATCGTGTAGTCTTCACCGAAGGCGATACCGGGAACGGCGGCCACCTTCTGCTTGCTGAGGAGCTTCTCGGCGAAGTTCACGGACTTGATGCCGATGGGCTCAATGTTCACGAGGAAGTAGAAAGCGCCCTTGGGCTCCACCGCGCGGATGTTCTTGATGTTCTGCAGGCGGGCCAGCATGAACTCACGACGCACGTTGAACTCCTCGCGCATGTCCGCCACGATCTGCTGGTCGCCGTTGAGTGCGGCAATAGCGCCATACTGGGCGAAAGTGGTGGGGTTCGAGGTGGTGTGGCTCTGAATGGTGTCGATCGCGTCAGCGATGGCCTTCGGAGCAGCGGTGTAGCCAAGGCGCCAGCCAGTCATGGCATAAGCTTTGGAGAAGCCGTTGATGGTGATCGTCAGATCCGAAACTTCCTTGCCCAGGGAGGCGATGCTGATGTGCTTGTGGCCATCATACACGAGCTTTTCGTAGATCTCGTCGGAGAGGATCACGATGTCTTCGCCCACGGCGATCTCTGCGATCTTCTCAAGCTCATCCTTGGAGTACACAGACCCAGTCGGGTTGCCGGGGCTGTTGAGGATGATCATCTTCGTCAGGGGCGACATCGCCTCTTCGAACTGCTCAGGGGTGATCTTCCAGCCGTCTTCGGCCTTGGTCTCAACGATGACCGGCACGGCACCCACGAGGCGCACCATTTCCGGGTAGCTGGTCCAGTAGGGGGAAGGGATGATGACCTCGTCTCCTGGATTGCACACTGCGAGGATCGCATTGTAACAGGAATGCTTGGCACCACAGTTCACGCTGATCTGGGACGGTGCGTACTTGAGCCCGTTCTCCACTTCAAACTTGGCGGAGATTGCCTCACGCAGCTCGAGCAGACCTGAACTCTCCGTATAACGGGTCTGGCCGTCCTGGAGAGCCTTGATGGCTGCCTCAGTGATGTGAGCCGGAGTGTTGAAGTCAGGCTCTCCAGCACTAAAGCTCAAAACGTCCACGCCCTGCTTCTTCAGCGCCTTGGCCTGGCTGGTAATGGAAAGCGTCAGAGAAGGAGCCAGTTCAGATACGTTTTTGGAGATGAAGTCCATTTGAGCGTGCTGTTTAAAAATTGGAGGGAGGGGTACAAAGGAGAGCCGGGCGGCTTTGTCAACCACGGTAAAGCAATGATGAGGTCATCTGTGAAGGCAATTTTGGGTGCAAACGGCTCACTTTGCCCCAGCCAGACGCCCCCGGGCAGTGACCCACTTTCCGCGGGTGACCACCTCATCAAAGACCAGTCCAGCCTTCACTCCCAGTTTGAGGCAGTCATCCGCCTGAGTCCGGAGGATGCCACTGACAAAAACGACGCTCTGCTTGGACATGGACTTCACGATCTTGGGGAACACGTCTTCCAGGATGTCGTAGAAGAGATTTGCCGCCACACAGTCCCACCGCCGCTTGGGCTTCCACTTCAGGACATCGGCTTCGTCGATCACCACGTTCTTGGTCCGGTTGCGCACCAGATTCTCTTGCGCCACGCGCACGGCCTTGTCGTCGAAGTCGCAACCCCAGGCCTCGCTGGCCCCGAGCTTCTCCGCAGCAATGGCGAGCACGCCGCTGCCAGTTCCCAGGTCGAGCATGGTCCAGGGCTTCCCTTCCCGGGCTTTGGCATAGTCCACCATCATGCGTAGAACGGTGGCCGTCGTGGCATGGTGACCGGTGCCGAACGCCATGTCGGCAGGGATGCTAATGACCTGGAGTTTGGGATGCGCTTTCTCGATCTCCTTGAGCTTGGTCTTGGCCTTCTCCGCCACCACTAGCAGACGTCCCCTCACCTTCACCGGTGGCGGCTGTTCCTGACTCATCGCGGCCCAGTTCTGTGCCTTCAGTTCGCGCACGCTGCCGCCGAACTGCTTAGAGATGGCCTCAGCCTCTTTCTTCTTTTCGCAATAGACTTCGATACGGATGGTGCTGCGGCCCGCGATCCGTGTGATGACAGCACGAGGCTCCCCAGCGAAACGTTCTTCCCAGGCGTCTGCCCACTTTTCCGATGACAACTTAGACCACACAAACATGGCGGGATGCTAGAGGCAACCGGCAGGTTCGTCACCTATTCTTATCTCATCCAGACACTCGCTCACTACACGGGCCGGAAGACAATGAGCCCCATGTTGTCCGACTTCTCGCCCAGGTACGCGGAAATTCTCGTGTCCACAATGCAGCAGCGTCCCTTGTCATAGCTGGACGTGGCATGCATGAAGCGGCAGGTGCTGCCATTGCGAACAGCCAGCCCCACATGGGAGGTGTAGCCCGTGTCATCCTTGGAGGCGATCGCCAGCACGTCTCCGTCTTGGAGCCGGGACTCGATGCCCGCCACGCGGTTTTTCGGAATATAGGTCACCGGCAGGCGCGACACCCGGCCTTCCACCTTGGCGATGCCACTGCGCAGAGAGGGGTTGCTACGCAGGTAGCGGTAGTTCCGCCAGGCGATCTGCATTTCCCGCACGTTTCGCCGCACGGGCACGCCCCCCAAGGAGCGGGTCACGTTCGTTCCCAAGCCGCGTCTTTGGTTGTCGGCAAAAACCTCCTCAAGGTGGTG